>CAJOEJ010000020.1 GCA_905233375.1 Paludibacteraceae bacterium
AGATACAAAATGAAATCGTCGCGCGCAAATTTTCGCTTTAAATTCCTAAATATCAGTTATTTCAAAGAACATTTTTTGAGTTTAATGGGACAGCAGTGAAATCAAATATATTATGTATAAAGACGAATATGGAGTAGAGTACTCCGATGACAAAAAAACACTGGTAAAATGTCCTAAGGATTTTCTATGTGAGTATGCAATCCCTGATGGCGTTACAGAAATTGCAAATTTTGCTTTCTCTGGTTGCGCCGGTTTAACCTCTGTAATCATCCCCAATAGTGTCACAACCATTGGAAAACAAGCTTTCGATGGTTGCAGCAGTTTATCTTCTGTAAGTATTCCTGATAGCGTAACAAAAATTAAAACTGCTGCTTTCTCCGGTTGCAGCGCGTTGACATCTGTCAGTATCCCCGACTCCATTACAAGCATTAAACATATTTTCTCGAACTGTTTGGGCCTTACCTCTATAACTCTCCCCAATACTATCAAAAGCATAGGAGAGAGCGCTTTCCTAAATTGCAAAAGTTTAACATCTGTGATTATTCCGAATAGCGTAACAAAAATTGGGAGTGGCGCATTCTATGGATGTAGCGGTTTAACCTCTATTACTATACCGGACAGCGTCAAAAGCATCGGAGCAGAAGTATTTGAAGGTTGCAGCAGTTTGACCTCTATTGACATTCCCGACAGCGTCAAAAGTATTGGAGATCGCGCGTTCTATGGTTGCAGCGGGTTGACCTCTCCTATTTATAATGCGCACGTGTTTGCATATCTGCCTAACACGTATTCCGGTGCATATACGATTCCTGATGGTATTAAATCTATTTCAGGGTGTGCATTCTATGAATGCAGCGGTTTGACCTCCTTGAATATTCCTAATAGTGTCAAAAGTATTGAACATGCGGCTTTCTATGGATGCGAAGGTTTAACAACTCTAACTATCCCTGATAGTGTCACAAATATAGAATCCTTCACTTTCGCTTATTGCAGTAGCTTGATCTCCGTTATAATCCCGGATAGTGTTTTAGAACTTGGAAAGAGCGCTTTCTATTGTTGCATAAGTTTAAAATCTTTAACTATCTCCAATAGTATCAAAATCATTGAACCTTTCACTTTCGCTGCTTGTAGAAGTCTGACCTCTTTGACAATCCCCGATAGTGTTACGTATATTGGATATGATGCTTTCTTTAGATGTGACAATTTGACCTCTGTGACCTTCCCGGATAGTATTAAGGACATTTGTGGCGGTGCATTTGATAACGTTAAGTTGAAAGATGTATTCGTCCCTGCCGGACAAAAAAGTCGATTTAGTAACATGGCGGGATTGAAGGATTTTGCGGACATTATTCAAGAAGTTGAAACGCCGTCAAATTGATTATAATCGAAGAAAATTAACTTTTATTTGCATATTTCAGATTTTTTTTGTACCTTTGCAGGCGCAAAGGTCGGAGCATGCCTGACAAATCGTTCTAACGGACGTGAGATAAGACAATCCGAAAAATGTAGGTTAAAACTTAAAATAATTAGAATTATGGAAAACGCAGAACTTCAAAACAAACTTTTGGGGAGGAGAAAGCGATGCAAGGATTTGCCAAACTGAGTCCGGAAATTAGAAAATTCTGGTGTTATAGTCATGAGAAATACGACGAGGTGGATCAATCATGATGATCTGCCCTTATAAAGTTTCATAAATGGCTAAACCAACCATACATAAGTTGCCGACGCCGCCAGTTGAGCAACCAACTGAGCAGCCAAAGAAGAAAAGGTGATTTCCGGTTTTATTGTGCTTATACTTAAACTAATAGGATAGAGATAATAATCGGGGTCAATTGAGCGCAACAAATCAAGTTGAATGATTTAACAAAACAACAGCATGAAAATATTACATACCAGCGATTGGCATTTGGGGAAACGAGTGAATAATTTTCCCATGCTGGACGATCAGAAGTATATCCTGGATGAGATCGTCCAAATCGTCCAAGAAGAAAAACCGGATGTGATTATCATAGCCGGCGATATTTACAACACATCTACACCTGCTGCAGAAGCAGTGAGTGTATTGGATGACTATATCAACCGGTTGCATGCATTATGCGAGCATATTTTCGTCTTGTCCGGCAATCATGACAGTGCGGAACGAATCTCTTTCGGAGCGGAGATTATGAACAAAAACGGTGTGCATTTCTCTCACGTATTCAGTTCCACTCCGCAGCAAATGACCCTGCACGATGAGTACGGCGATGTGCATATCTATCTGTTGCCGTTCGTCCGTCCGATGGATGTGCGTGCTGCTTTTGCGAACGAGCTGAAAGAATCCGGGCAAGCGATAGACACCTATGATGCCGCTATCCGGAAGGCTGTGGAGGCGATGCAACCCGATTATACGCAACGTAACATATTGGTGGCTCACCAGTATATCAATGGCGGCGAGCGCTGCGACGGAGAAGAGACGGTCGGCGGACTGGACGAAGTGGATGCGGCGATTGTGAAGGATTTTGATTATGTGGCATTAGGTCACCTGCACGGTCCCCAGTCCGTTCTGTACCCCCATATCCGTTATTCCGGTTCTCCGCTCAAATACTCGTTTTCGGAGGTGAACCATTGCAAGAGCGTCACGATCATTGAATGCCGTGAGAAAAACAATCTGGACATCCGTGAGCGCTTTTTGACCCCGTTGCACGATTGGTCGGATATCAAAGGCACGTACGATGAGTTGATGTCCGAGTCGTTCTATCAGGGCAAGGGGTACACGAACAACTACGTGCGTATCACCTTAACAGACGAGATCGATGTGGTGGACGCGATGCGCAAACTGCAGAGCGTTTATCCTCTTGCGGTGACGCTGCAATACGATAACACGCGCACCCGCAGCGCGCAGGACACCTCCATGGCAGAGCATGTGGAAGAGATGACACCGATGGAGATTGTGCGGGAGTTCTTCGAGAAACAGAACGGTCAGCGCATGACTGCCGAACAGGAACAAATGATGTCGGACCTTATAAATACCATTTTCCAATGAGACCTATTCAACTGACCATGCAATATTTCGGTTCCTATGCCGAGAAGCAAACGATTGATTTCGAGCTGTTGGGAACGAGCGGTTTGTACCTGATCACGGGTGATACGGGCAGCGGCAAGACCACGATCTTCGATGCCATTCTGTATGCCTTGTACGGTTCGATGAGCGGCGAATACCGGGGTAGAGACACTTTGCGCAGTTCGTTCGCCAAGGAGACCGACAAGACCGAAGTGACCTTGCGTTTTGAGTTTGCCGGAAAGATATACGAGGTATGCCGCTCCATGGACTACAAGCGTCCGGCATTGCGCGGAGGCGGTTTGACGCAGGAGTCAGGAAAAGCAACGCTTGTTTTTTCAGACGGCACAGCGCCTGTCAGCAAGACCAGCGATGTGGATAAGAAGATCATCGAGATACTTGGCATTGACCAGAAGCAGTTCTCCCAGATTGCGATGATCGCGCAAGGCGATTTCATGAAACTGCTGATGGCGGACACTTCCGCCCGGCTGGATATATTCCGTAAGATCTTCAAGACGGGTCCTTACAAGACGCTTCAGGAGCAGGTTCGGCGGTTGTTCAGAGAGGAGGATGTCAAATACATGAATGCCAAGACGACCATACAAACCATCGTCAACGGTGCCCAGTGTGCAGAGGAATCCGTTCATCTGACTCCGTTAAAACAGGCGCAGGACAGCCGAAG
The DNA here is from genome assembly GCA_905233375.1 of Paludibacteraceae bacterium. GTDB lineage: Bacteria > Bacteroidota > Bacteroidia > Bacteroidales > Paludibacteraceae > Colicola. The sequence goes on from CAJOEJ010000020.1 coordinate 3,717, forward strand.
TTTCACTTCTGTGGAGAGTATGATTGCTATTATCCAGCAGATTATGGAGGAAGACCAAACAGTATTGGAGCAGTTGTTGCGCGCGCAGGAGGAACAGACGGGCATTGTCAATGCCTGTACCGCCAATCTGCAAATCATCGCCAATTACGAAGATGCAGCCAAGCGGTTGCCCGAACAGGAACAAGAGAAGGAGAGACTAACCGCATTAAAGGCTCAACAGGAAACGGCGCTGAGCGAAGCCCAAAAAGCCACGACGCAGATTGAAGATTTGAAGAAACAGGCATCGCAGATAGAGGGTAACTTGGGTGATTATCAGTTGTTGGATGCGCAACGGGCTAAACTGCAGAAGGCGGAGCAGGATATACAAACCCAAACAACTGCGCAGAAACAGAATGATGCCGCTTTCGTCCAATTGGAAAAGAAGAAAGAAGGTCTGCTCGCCGAGCAGAAGACATTGGGAGAACCGGAGGCGGAGTGTACCAAAGAGGAAGCGGAGAAAAAACGGTTGGAGCAGTACCAAAAAGAGCTGACGAACCTGGTGAAATACCGCAAGCAATTGGTCGAAGAGCAAACCAAATACCGTACCTTGGACGCGCAAGCGAAAGAGGCGGAATGCCTGTTTATGACCAAGCGGGATCTGTTCTACGCCGCGCAGGCAGGTGTGTTGGCACAGACCTTGGAAGATGGCAAACCGTGTCCGGTATGCGGTGCCACCCATCATCCAACCAAGGCGCAGATGACCGAAGGGGCGCCGACCAAAGAGGAGTTGGACGAATTGGAACAAACGGCTAAGAACAAGCGGAACCTGGCTAATGAGCAGGCGAAGCGGTGCAGTAACGGCAGTACATATATCGATACCGAAACACGTCGTTTGCAGGAAATGGGATGGAGTGCAGAGGAGGCTGACTTGGCGACCTTGCCCGGACAGATAAAGGCAATCGAAGAACGGCTTACACAACTGAGGGACAAGGTGACCCGCAAGCAGGCTATCCCGAATGAGTTGGACCAGTTGGAGAAGAAACGTCAGGCGTTGGAGCAAGCCAAATTGGATATTGCAAACCGTCTGACTCGTGCGAAAGCGGACAGCGCATCGGCAAAGGAACAGATTGCTACATTGCAGGCAAAATGCACTTTTGCGAACGCAAGCGAGGCGCGAAAAGCGATATTGAACCTTCAGCAGCAGGCAATGAGACTGCAGTCTGCCATCGATGCCGCACAAAAAGCACTGAACGAAACGATACAAAAGATCAGTGCCGTCGAAGCGTCGATAAACGAGTTGAAGAAGACGCTTGCAAACGTCGTGACGCTGAGCAAAGAGGAAGAGACGGCGAAGAAGAGCGCAGCGGAACAGGAGCTCAATACGCATTTGATGCCGCAGATAAAAACAATCCAGACGCGCAACAGCAACAACAGTCTGGCTATCCGCCGTTTGAACGAGCAGGCAACGGCTATCAAGGATATCGAGGCGCGCTATCAATGGCTGAAGAATATGGACGATACGATGTCCGGGCAGTTGAGCGGCAAAGAGAAAATCATGTTGGAGACCTATGTCCAGGCGATGTATTTCGAACGTATCATTCGCAAAGCCAACCTGCGGTTGCTGAAGATGACCAATAACCAGTACGAGTTACGCCGCAAGAAAGAGGCGTCCAACAAGACGCAGCAGTCCGGACTGGACTTGGACGTGATAGACCATCACAGCGGTTCGGTGCGTACGGTGAAGGGTCTGTCCGGCGGTGAGTCCTTCATGGCATCCCTTTCGCTGGCACTGGGTTTGAGCGACGAGATCCAGGCATCGGCAGGAGGCATCCATCTGGATACGATGTTTGTGGACGAAGGCTTCGGCTCGCTGGACGAAGACAGCCGTATTCAGGCACGTAACACCCTGCAGCAGTTATCGCTGGAGGGCAATCGCCTGATCGGTATCATCTCGCATGTGCCGGAACTGCGAACCATCGAAAAGCAGATTCAGGTGAAGAAAAACACCAATGGTGAATCTTATGCAAAGATAGTTATTTCGTAGAGGCGAGACGTTATAGAGAGGGCGGAAAGGGTATTATTGGCGTGTTTTGCGGGCAAAAACGAGAATTACACCAGAAAGCCCTCCAAAAATTTGCATAATTCAAAAAAAAGTTTTATCTTTGCGCTCGAATTGGAAACATACAGAATGATAAATGCTGTTTCGATACTTATTAAACAAATAGTCAGGAAGAACATAATCCATATAAATAATTTAATTATATACGCATTATGAAAGATTTAAAAGGAACAAAGACCGAGAAAAACCTCCAGGAGGCTTTTGCCGGTGAGTCAATGGCACGTAACAAGTACACCTATTACGCCTCCAAGGCGAAAAAGGACGGTTATGTACAAATCAGTAAGATTTTTGAAGAGACCGCAGCCAATGAGAAAGAGCATGCTGAGATCTGGTTCAAGTACCTGCACGGGGGGGCAATGCCGAACACGGAGGCGAACCTTGCCGATGCTGCAGCGGGTGAGCATTCCGAGTGGACGGATATGTATGCCCGAATGGCAGCGGAAGCACGTGAAGAGGGCTTTGACGAGATTGCAGCCAAGTTTGAGATGGTAGCCGCCATTGAGAAACACCACGAGGAGCGTTACCGCAAGTTGCTGCAGAATATCAAGGACAAAATAGTCTTCTCCCGTGACGGTGATTGTATCTGGCAGTGCTCCAACTGCGGACATATAATGATTGGCAAAGAGGCTCCCGAAGTATGCCCGGTTTGTTTGCACGACAAGGCGTATTTCCAATTGTTAGCAGAGAATTATTAAAAACATATTCCATTCAGATGACTATGCTTGGTATCATTTTTTCTCTTATCACCCTGCCTTATTCCGCGGAGGCGTTAGAGCCGGTAATCAGCCGTGAGACCATTGAGTTTCACTACGGAAAGCACCTGCAGACCTATGTAGATAACCTCAACAAACTGGTGGCTGGAACCGAGTTCGAAGCCATGCCGCTCGAAGAGATTGTCTGCAAGTCGCAAGGCGGTATTTTTAACAACGCCGGACAGATTCTCAACCATAATCTGTATTTCCTGCAGTTCCGTCCTTACTCCAATGACCAATCACCAATGCCCAATGACAAATTGCCTATCATGAAGGCAATTATCCGTGATTTCGGTTCGTTTGATGCTTTCAAAGCCGAGTTTGAGCAGAAAGGTACGACGCTCTTCGGTTCGGGATGGGTGTGGCTTTCCGCTGACAAGGAAGGCAAACTGGTTATTACCCAGGAGACCAATGCCGGCAACCCCGTCACCAAAGGGCTCAGACCCTTGCTGACAATGGATGTGTGGGAGCATGCCTATTACATTGACTACCGCAACCGTCGTGCTGCGCATCTGCAGGCTCTCTGGCAGATCATCAACTGGGACGAGATCAACCGTCGCTATACAAATTGAAAAAGGATAATTATGTTACAAGCAGGAGACAAAATGCCGTCATTCCGTGTGGTGGATGAGCAGGGCAGGGTAGTAACAGACCAGGATATGGTCGGAAGCAAAACCGTCATTTATTTCTATCCGAAGGATTCGACTCCGGGTTGCACCGCCGAGGCATGCAACATCCGCGATCATTATTCGTCGTTTATGGCGCGCGGTTACCAGGTTTATGGAGTCAGCAAGGACAGCCAGGCTTCCCATATCAAATTCAAAGAGAAATACGGATTGCCCTTCCCTCTGTTGAGTGACCCGACTACCGAGATGCTGCAAGCGTTTGGCGCTTGGGGCGAGAAAAAACTCTATGGCAAGACCTCGATGGGAACGCTGCGGAAGACTTTTGTTTTTGACGAAAACGGCATCCTGGAGCGTGTCATTGAAAAGGTGGATACCAAAAACCACGCTTCGCAGATATTGTAACCCGCCATTCCCCGATTCATATGTTAGTCAAGGCATATAGTGCAGCTACTGTAGGTATTGATGCGGCGTTAGTGACGGTGGAGGTACATGCCTCCCCGGGGTATGACTTTGTTATGGTGGGTCTTCCTGATGTTGCCGTGAAAGAGTCGCACGAGCGGATCATGGCAGCGCTGCAGGTGAACGGACTCGATAACCTGCACCGGAGTTATACCATTAACATGGCGCCCGCCGACCTGAAGAAAGAAGGTGCTTCGTTTGATTTGCCTTTAGCCGTTGCCATGCTGGCTGGGGCGGAGCAGGTCAAATCCAAAGAACTGGCGCACTATATGATGATAGGCGAATTGTCGCTGGATGGTTCGTTGCAGCCTGTTCGCGGCGTGCTGCCTATAGCCCTCTGTGCACGGAAGGAGGGATTCAAAGGACTGATTGTGCCGGAAGCGAATGCCGAGGAAGCGGCTGTCGTTGATGGATTGGAGGTATATGGGTTGAAGGATATTCTGGAGGTCGTGGCATTCTTTAACGGCACACCGAAAAACGAACTTAATCCCGATGAGCGGTTCGAACCAGTACACGTGGATACGCAGGCTTTGTTTGACGAACTGGCATTCCCGTCCGATCTGGATTTTTCGGATGTGCGGGGACAGTTCAAGGTGCGCCGCGCCGTGGAGATAGCTGCTGCTGGCGGGCATAACCTGCTGATGGTAGGTCCTCCCGGTGCCGGCAAATCGATGATAGCCAAGCGCTTGCCGACCATCCTGCCTCCGCTGACCCTGGAAGAGGCGCTGGAGACCACCAAGATTCATTCGGTGGCGGGGCTCATCAAAAAGGACAAGCTGTCCAACGGTTCGCTGATCGTGCAACGCCCGTTCCGTTCCCCGCATCATACTATTACCGATGTCGCTATTGCCGGGGCGGGAACGAATCCCCATCCGGGAGAAATCTCGTTAGCGCATAACGGTGTGCTCTTTCTGGATGAGCTGCCTGAATACAAGCGTTCTACGCTGGAGGTACTCCGCCAGCCGCTCGAGGATAAGAAGATTACTATTGCCCGCGCCAAGATGACGGTTGAGTTTCCCGCCTCGTTCATGCTTGTTGCCGCGATGAACCCCTGTCCGTGCGGGCATTACGGAGAGAATAATCCGGCTCACCCCTGTATATGTACCCCGGGGCAGATTCACCGGTATATGAGCAAAATCAGCGGACCTCTGCTGGACCGTATCGATATCCAGTGCGAGATAGAAGCGGTGCCGTACGAAGAACTCAAAAACACGCAACCCGGCGAATCGTCGGCGGTCATGCGTGAACGGGTGCTCAAAGCACGTGCCATTCAGAACGAGCGGTTCAAACACAGCCGGTTAGTGCATTGCAACGCTATGATGAACGCCAGGATGGTTCGTCAGTACTGCGCGCTGGACGCCGAGTCGGACAAATTGCTTGAATACACGATGACCAAGCTCGGTCTCTCTGCACGTGCTTACGATCGTATCCTTAAAGTCGCGCGTACGATAGCTGACATTGAAGGCTCACAGGACATCCAAAAGCAACATTTATTAGAAGCAATATCCTACCGTTCTCTTGATAGAAGCAATTGGGCTGGATAGAAAAGAAAAATACATATTCCCCTAAAGCATCTTTATGACCCCAACAACACTTTTTCGCCGTTACATCTGGCTGATAGACGTTATTTATCAGGCAGGATATATCACTCGCGATGAGATTGATAGCAAATGGAGTAAATGCGGTTATAACTATGAGCACGAAAGCCGCATTCCTGAGCGTACGTTTCATCGGCATAAGGATGCCATACAAGAATTATTTGACATCGAAATCAAATGCAGCAAACTGCATGGTAATGCCTATTATATCGCTAATGCCGACGACATGAAGATGGGCGGAGTCCGTCAATGGCTGGTCAATACGTTTGCGGTCAATAACCTCATCAACGAGAGCCATCATTTAAAACGCCGAATTCTCTTTGAGAATATTCCTTCCGGTCAACGGTTTCTGACACCGATTATTGAGGCGATGCGTGATGAAGTGACCATTCTTCTTACATATCAAGGGTTTCACGATGCCGAACCTTACACAGTCGAAGTGCACCCGTATTGCGTCAAGGTGTTCAAACAGCGTTGGTACCTGTTGGCTTATCGCCAGGACAAACGTGACGAACGTATCTATGCGTTAGACAGAATAAAGGACTTGTCTCCCACGAAAACGAAATTCAAACTACCGAAAGATTTTGATGCGGATTTGTATTTTGCCGACTTCTACGGTGTTTATACCGACCCGTTGGACGGACCGGAATTAGTGCGCGTCAAAGTGAGTGCATGGCAAGCGCAATACTTGCGTTCGTTGCCCTTGCATCATTCGCAAAAGGAGACAGAGTTAATTCCGAATAGCGCCCCGGACAAAAAAGACGGGTACTCCATCTTTGAATATATGATTGTTCCGACGGAGGATTTTCTTCAGGAACTTCGCACGCATGGTCGTCAACTGGAAGTCCTTTCTCCCGAATGGGTTAGAGAAGAAATGAAATGGGAAGCAGAAGAAACGGTTAAGGCATACTCCAAGAATAAGAGGCACTAATGTCTTTCGTTTTTGGTATAGTGCAGCAGCTACCAATATCTCTTATCTTTAGGTTTATAACCAATTGCGGCAAATTTTTTTTTGTAATTATATATTCCCCCATCTAAGGATAGGAGGAATGGGGTAAAATCAGTGGCCAAGGCCTCGAGAAATTCAGAAGGAGAATTTTCATGCTGTTGCAACACTTTTTTTATTTTTCGTACTGCTATTTTGTTGTTATTACTAGCACTCCCTTCTTTATAGCCAGCTATATCTTCGATTGACGTGTATATATCGCGATAAATATAATTAACATCGGCTATTACGTCTGTTTTCTCAGTCATCCAATCTCCTAAGATATGAATGTCATATAATATTGCCACAAAACCACCAACTTGTTTACGTTGAGCCTCGGAAAGTTGGGATATATTTTGATTTTGATAACCCAAAAAGTCTTTGGATATTGTCATTAATTGAAGATTGCGCTTGCTATGAATCTTCTTTAATTGCTCCCAAAATAAATCAACATCTTCATCTTTTAACTTTCCTTCGTCAATATTTTGCTTTACCTTATTTTGCAAAGGCTTAAATTTTTTAGGGTCTTGGCTAAAACCCCAATGATACCATATGCGGTGATTTTCCCATATTGTATTTTTAAAAGGATCGTCATTGAGGAATTTTGGCTTTTCACATCTCTTTCTTTGTTTACTATTATCTTTACAATTTAAATCATAATTAGGATAATCAAGATAAGCATTAACTAGTTCGTATAGATCAAAAGCAGGTTTGCACTCCTCTGCTGCAAAGGGGTATACCTTTTGCATATCTTCTCTATGTTCTGCACCGCCTTTAGCATGAAGGATGGTGGAGAAAATAAGTAAAGGTAAAACAATAAGGTATTTTTTCATCTTTCCCAAAATTTTATTTTTTTCCAGAATGAGGTAGAATCCGTCTTCAGTTCAACGGATGGTTCTTCTATTTGAGGTTGTTCTTTAGTATTATCAATGTCGATTTCAGGAGTAGTATCTTCTGACTTCCTCCAGAACTTCAGTTTCTTCCAGAATGAGGTAGAATCCGTCCTCAGTTCAACGGATGGTTCTTCTAACTGGGGTTGTTGTTTGGGCTCCTCTAAGTCACTTTCAGGAGTGGTATCTTCAGACTTTCCCCAGAACTTTATTTTTTCCCAAAATGACGTAGAATCCACCTTCTCTTCAGCAGATGATTCTTCTGACTCAACTTCTTCAATAGTATCATTTACGGATATTGGAGTCAACTTGCTCATATCACGATAATGGATGTCATGACTATTTTCTATTGATTGCAAAATTAACTGATCTGTTTCTTGGTCAATACCATATGTTAGCACAACAGGCTCCATTCCATAGAATACGATGCGAACGCATTGATTGAACTCTTCAAAAATATGAGTAGGAAAGTATGGTAGTGAATCACCAATAAATTTTATAGTTTGATTTTGATTATGAAGTAATTGTGAACCATATAAAGCCTCTGCATAACTCAGTCTCTTTTCTATCCTATTAAAACCAGCTAAAATCCCCTTAGGATTGTACTTGCTAAAAAGAATAGTATTGACAATTCCATTATATTCATCACATCTTATAGAATAATCGTATTCTGCAGGTTTGTTCTTTTTGATGATGCGAATAATTTTCTTTGCGTCACGTTCCGAAACTCCACTCATACCGCTAAAATTGTAAATATTACTTTCAGTGACCTCGATATTATTCTTTACACTTAATTCGTTGGTGCCATTAACAGAGGTAAAGAAATTGTATATTAATGTTGTATCTGTCTTAAAACAATATATCTTTTCTTTCAATTCTTCTTTTGAGACGATATTTTTTGCATACTTTTGGGCTAATTGCTTAATATAAATCTCATCATCTTTAACTAATTCGGTATAAACTGCAATATCATTAAGCGATAACTGATATTTCTTTAAGTTGATATAAAATGAGGGAGAAATTTGCCAATCACCAAACCAACCTAAACGATGCTCCAAAGCATCTTCATATGAAATAATATTATCGCATTCTTCCCAAATAGTTTGATCCTTAGAATTCATCAAAAATGAGAGATATGCATTAAATGAAATGTCGTCTCTTGTTTTAATAGCATGGGTTATTTCTGCAAAAACATCGGGATACCTCTCTAATTCCTTCATCCATGTTGAAACAAGCATCACCATGCAATTTTTATCGCTTGCAAATGGGTTGTCAATACCTTGGCGTAATAACTTGAAAGCCTCTCTTGGAAAACCGGCATCATGATATATCATGGCACATTGGATAATGGCTGCTCCATTGTTGGGTAAATTCGTAAGTGCTTTTCGTATGTATTCAATTTTTTGTGTTTTGCTTAACGATTCATTATATGCTAGTTCTGTAAGGTATACACATCCTAATTTTGCATCATGCCGAAACATACGGATGCTATCCGCTTGGTGTATATATGTATTAAGGTAGGACTTCGCCATTTTGTATTGATTCAAATCAACATAAGCCATCCCTAAATGATAATAGTATGCTTGAATACCTTTATACGTGTTATAGTAATCCAATAATCGTCTGACTTTGCGTTCCGTATTTGTGTCAGTTATAATATCATTGAATAGTTTTGCCGTTTCTTCTGTTAATCGGTCTTCTTCATTCAAATTAAATCTTTGATAGAGTTTGAATGTCGCCTCCATCGCATCTTTGCGTAGCTGAGTAATATCTCCTAAATCACGCTTTTTTAATTCCCACATAGCCTGCAATTCTTCTATATCCGCTTCTCCTTGGGCAGATTTATACTCGACAGCCGTTCGTGCAGCCCCTAAAATGATATAAAAAGCCGCTTGTTTAGCTGATTTTGCACTTGTTAGTATCATCGTGGGATTCAATGCTTTAGACATTGATAGCCACATCATGTTTTCTCTGCGCATAGACTGAATCTGTCGCATTAGAATTCTTTCTTCTGCTGTGATTTGGAGATTGCTCCATTTCTCTAACATGCTTTCTCGGAAATCCTTGATCTCGCTTAAGTCAATAACTTGAGCTACGGATAAATTGTTCAACAATTGGTCTAATTCATAGTCTAAAACTTCAATCGAATGATCTTCAATTATGGAAGTTATTGCACCTATGTTATAATTCATTTGTGCAATGGCTTGTTGTTTTTTTAATTCCATGTTGTCTTCTGCATAGCATAGACACACAGTCATCAACATCAATGCGAATAAAGCCGACTTCAAGATATTCTTTATCATTTTTTGTATTAACTTTTAATTATAAGCGTAGCAATAAGTGCTAATATCACAAGAATAAGCACCCCGATAACAATTATAACCCATTTGATTAGTTTGACTAATGAAGCTAAAGATGTGCTAATGTTTCCAATATAAATTTGGATGAGGTTGAGTATTGCAATCAAGGCTGCAAGAAAATCGTCCAGCCATCCTACAGTTGGGAAGGCATCTGGAATGACATCAAGCGGAGACACTATGTAAGCAAGCGCTAAAGCTGCGCCTACCCATGCTCCTATTGTACTTTTATCATTGTCCATTTGATAAACATGCTTATTTCCAGCGATGAAATCGCTGCAAAGATACAACTTTTTTTTGAAATGACCAAATATTTATGTCACTTTTTACAAAATAATTGTCTTTTAACCGAATTACATTTAGTTTCAGTATGCACGAATCCATTTATGCTGGCTTCCATCATAGCATTTTCCTCCATTAATGCGATATGTCTCATCATCACATTGCAGTTCCAGCCCGCATTTTTGGCATCGAACGATATGCTGCGAACCCACATTACATAACCTGTGCCAATTATGATAAGAATATTTGCATGTTCCTGAATTCGGTTTAGGTTGGGAAGAAGATTTTAATACTAAACCACAATTACTGCATTCATAATAAGACAAACTTCCCTCTGATGAATAGGAATAACTCCTGCTGACTGGCTTTGGTTCTTCTTTCCTATAATGAGCAAAATAAAAATCAATCTGATTTTCAGGCTGTCCGTCATCAATGTCGTCGTAATGCCATTCGGGGTCATATTTCTCAGTCAATTTGACGTAGCGATCGACTTGCGCCATTGACATTTCGTTCTGTTTGTCCCAAAGTCCTTCCCATATTTTCTCTGCTTTTTGCTCGTTTCCTTCAATGTAGGCGGTTTCGAGTTTGTCTAAAGCCGAGTCAATGGATGGTTTGCAAGAAATAATGCATACTGAAATTCCAAGAATAAATAATAACTTCTTCATTGTTTTTTACCCTGTAAGTACGGGTGCACTTTTAATGGTTATTTGACTATGTTAACTTATGACCTTGTTCTTGCGTTTGTCGTAAAAATCGAACCTTTGGTTATTTCGTTTTGCTTTTAAGGTCACTCAGACCGCGTTTACCTAACTCAGCGCCTGTTCCCAACGCAATCAGTGCCAATACTACTTTGATAATTCCTTTCATCACTTCCATAATCGTTTTGTTTGAAGGGTTAATGACTTATTCAAAAATCGTATCTATCAGGTCAGAGATCGCTCCGCCCAATTTGGTCCCGACTTCGAATGATTCCTTGACTGCTTTTTCAGCCAACTCTTTTGCTCTCTCGGCTGGCAGGTTGCCGATGATTTGTGATAATGATTCAGACATGTTATACCTCCTGTTCTTGATTTTTATAAGATGCCGCAAAAATACTGCTTCATTCTGCCATCATGCGGCAGTCGAGCAAGAAAAATGAATTTTTTTTGCATTTTTTCGTTATGTATGCCGCACAATGGCAGTTTAATGGCGTATCTTTGCAGCAAATTTAACAAACCACTAAAATATTTGTATTATGAACGTGACTGTATTTGAAGACCCGTGCCCGATGGATGGGCACAGTGTACAAGAGTTAATTGATGCAATGCAAAACGACATTGACGATGAATCAAATTGCGAATGAAGTAACGAGCAGAGATTTGCTCCAGATCTATCTCGCTAAGCGAGAAATTAACACCCAAGCGTTAGAGTGGGAAGAGAATCTGATGAGAAATATAGAGGAAGCGGAGAATTTTTGCCGCTTCCTCAAAAACTATTTCAAGATCCATGTTTCGCCCGAAGCAATAACTGAGAGCGAAACGGTTAAAGACCTCATCTCCGAGGTAGCCAATCACCTACCGCAAGATAAGTTGCTTTTATATTGCCGTCTCATGACATTATACCGCATGATGCTCAATGATTCTAGAGAGGAGTTAATACAATGGCATAAAGAGTTTCTGCGATTGACGCGGAAATTGCAAAAGGATGTTGATGAGATGGAATTCCTAATAGCAGACTTATATGATGACTATGATGATTGATTAAAACTGACGTGTAACAATTTGAGAGAGTGTCAAAATTATCTTGGCACACTATCTTCCGTTTTGTCCGAGATTTTGAAACAAACACAGATATTCATATCGTTCCCAGAAGATAAGTGTGAAACGTACATGTGCGCGCGTGCATTCATTAGAGAATATGTGAGAAAATTGAAGGAAATATAATCTTAAATCTGACAAAATGCAGATTTGGCACACAATAAGGCTGTTAAATTTGTATATGTCAGATTTTTTTTGTACCTTTGCAGCCGAAATCGGCTGCGATGAATAGAAAATCGCTCTGAAATAGTAGGCTAAGATTACAAAAATGAAAAAATCGTTTGCAAAAATAGGCTTAATTCTGGCGTTTATCTGTTTGATATTCACTGGATTATTGAAATGGCACAAGTCTTTCCTCTTGGATGAGCTGCCGGAATACAAACGCTCGGCTTTGGAGGTGATGCGCCAGCCGTTAGAGGACCGTCATATCACCGTCGCACGTAACAAAGAAACGGTAGATTATCCGGCTTCGTTCATGCTGGTAGCAGCTATGAACCCCTGTCCGTGCGGACATTACGGCGAGAACAACCCTGCGCATCCCTGTACTTGTACACCTGCGCAGGTGCATCGTTACATGAGCAAGATCAGCGGACCTCTATTGGATCGTATCGATATCCAGTGCGAGATAGAAGCCGTTCCGTACGAGCAATTGAGAGACACGCAGCCCGGCGAGTCGTCGGCTGTCATGCGCGAACGAGTTCTCAAAGCGAGAGCCGTTCAGAATGAGCGGTTCAAGCACAGCAGACTCGTCCATTGCAATGCGATGATGAACGCCAAGATGGTGCGTCAGTATTGCGCGTTGGATGCCGACTGTGACAAACTGCTGGAGTTCTCAATGAGCATGCTGGGCCTTTCCGCGCGTGCCTACGACCGTATCCTGAAGGTCGCACGTACGATTGCCGACATCGAAGGCTGCGATAATATCCAGAAGCAGCATATCCTCGAAGCCATATCCTATCGTTCCCTCGACCGCAATAGCTGGGCTGGATAAATGAAAGTTATTATGACACTAACAACACTTTTTCGTGTCATCGGGAAAGTGGACACAAAGAACCACATCGCACAAATCTTGTGATTACGAGTTATGAAAAAAATACTGTTTTGCCTTAGTGCATTATTCCTCTCTATCAGTTCCGTTTTTGCGGGAATTACAACTTACACCTTTACTTCGCTCAACTGGGCGAGCAAGGTGGGCGCAACTGTCTGTGACGGAACAACGGACGGTTGGATATGTGACCATCCCGCCACCGAATATGCTTCCGGTCGTAATGTGGCAGACGGCCGGCTCTATTCGTGCGGTGTAGGCGTCAAGACCGGCACTTCCGGAGCCGGTGCCACTTCTGTACAGACCTTCACCGATGTACAATGTGTGACCGTCAATTTCTGCCAGAACAGCAGCAAGGGACGTGGTACGATATACGTACAGGTGGGAAATAACATGCCTGATAGTATCGTGGTGACCAAACCGGCTGCCAGCGGAGAAGGGGTATGGAATCGCGACTCCGTCATCCTCTTTACCGCACCGCAGACAGGTCAAATCAAGTTCTGGGTCACCTGTACGGAGAATGCCATTTATATCAATACCGTCTCTATCCGTTCGGCTTCAGGCGGCAGCTCTGTTTTTACGACCGATACCTACCAACTGGTTACGGACCCAGCGCAATTACAAGACTCTGACCAGGTTATCTTTGGCGTCTATCAGGACGGAGTGAACTACATCATGGGCTATTATGACGAGTATGAGAGTGTGAATAATATCCATGCCATCAAAGGACGTTATTCGGCAGACCGTTCGCAAGTAGCGGCAGACGAGAGTGCTATCTATACCTTGCGTATCACCGAACTGAACGGCAACACCGCGTATATCTTCCAAGACGAGTTGCGTTACGAAGAAGCGTATCTGGTGGCATCGGGCGGACAGACGAAAAACCGTTTGGCGCTATGGACGGATATGGTGGATACCAAGACGTACGGCAACTACGGTTATTGGTCTGTTGCCATTGAGAACGGAGGTGAAGCTGTGATAACGAACTTAGGCAACAGCCGTTCGAAAATCATCCAATACAATGCTTCCAACACTCCCACGCTCTTTGCGTGTTATGCGGATCGTTCGCAGACTCCCGTCTGTCTCTATCGGCGGGTACCTGCGATAGGGGATATTCCGGCTATTGTGGCACCGATGGTCAATTTCAGAACGACGATTGAGCCTTCCGGCGAACGCACGATAGAAGTGAATGCCAACCTCCTGTCCGCAGACATCTCCGCTTCGCTCAAGCAGGGTAATGTGTTCTCTTTGTCCGCCTCTGTGCTGGATAAGGATGGCGATGTGCTCACTATCTCGTATGCCAATGCCGCTCCAGGACACTACCGCGACACGCTCGTTCTGACCAGTGGCGAGATTGTCTCTCAGACTGCTGTCCTGCTTAATCTGCAACGCGAACTGACGGTAGCTGAGGCGGTACAATCCGATGACCATGCTGTCGTTTTTCTCAACGATGTGGTGGTAACCCAAAAATACGACAACTACATCTATGTACGGGATACAACGGGAAGCATGCTGCTTTTCGATAGAGGGGACGGTGTGACGGGCAAACGTTATGGCGCCAATCTCAAAGCCGGTGATCCGCTTTCCGGTGTCACGGGACGTTTCATCAATTATTTCGGCGTACCGGAGATCTCTCCTACGGAGCAATTCCGTGTCGGAACCAATGGCGAAGTGCTCCCGGAACCAGCTCCCGCTACCATCGACTCGGCGGATGTGTGTCGCTATCTCGTACTGGATGGCGCAGTGGTCAACGGATGGACCAGCCTGACCTACAACGGACAGGAGTATGCGATGGAGAATAAGTTCAACCTGGCGGGTTTCAATACCGGAGTACCCATGCGTACGTTTGTCATCGTCAGCTATGACCACGACGTAGTCACCCTTTATATCATTCGTCAAGACCCCTATTCGGCGCAAGGAATCGAATCGGCTGATTCCGCTGCCAAAGCGCGGCTTGTTATCCGAAATGGCGTGCCGGTGGTGCAAACAGAAAATGGTCTATTTACCATAGACGGAAAATCATTCCGTTAAGGCTGAACATATATGAAGAAGAGAGGCGCAAACCTCTCTTCTTCGTATCATCTTATTGATAGTGGCATTTACGCCTTTGCAGCCAGCGGGGACGGAGTGGTATAGACGCGTGCTGCCAGTTCCTGGTCCAGTACGTACATGCCGTAACCGTTGCCGTCCAGCATTTTCAGTTTGTTGATGATCTCAACGGCATTCTCTTCCTCCTCAACCTGCTCGTCAATGAACCATTGGAGACGGCTCTGTGCGGCATAGTCTTTCTCCTCTACGGCAATGTGCATAAGGTTGTTAATGAGCGCAGTAACATGCTGCTCGTGCTCATAAGTCGCCTCAAAAGCGGCTAACGGCGAAGCCCATTCGGTCTCTACGGCATCAATCGCTTTGAGCCATACACGACCGCCACGGCTGATGAGATAGTTGTAGAAAATCTGCGCATGGTCCTGCTCCTCTTTGAACTGGATAGCGAACCAGTTAGCCATTCCTGCATAACCTTTGTCCTGGCAGTATGCCGACATACTCAGATACAGATAAGCCGACCACATCTCGGCGTTGATTTGGGCGTTGATAGCGTCCTCTAAACGTTTGGAAATCATAGTGTTTTAATATTTATATATTGTATTTGCAGTGTGCTTGTTCGTTTGCGAGTGCAAAGATACAAAAAAAATCCCACATACACAAGCAATGCGGGACTTTTCGTCAATTTTTCTTTGGATTTTCAGCAAACCCGTTGTTTCTTGTATCGTAATCCATTACAGAATTTGCAGTACATCCGCTAAGCGGGACACCCTGTAAGTTGCCGTTTGGTCCGTGTCGCCTTCATGCAGCCAGATCTGGTCGATACCGGCATTCTTTGCTCCAGCGATGTCGGACGAATAACTGTCCCCGATCATTACGGCTTCGTCCGCTGTCACACCGTTCATCTCCAGCGCAATACAGAAGATGCCCGGCTGTGGTTTGTTGATACCTACCTCCTCGCTGATAATCGCGTGGGTGAAGCAATCCGCCAGACCCGAGTGCGCAAACTTATAATACTGCACCTCCTTAAACCCGTTACTGATGATGGTCAGCGGGTATTTGCGAGCCAGTTGGCGCACGATCTCATCCGCTCCGGGCAGTACCCTGAAATAGGTGTTGGTCAGTTGCAGGAACACCCGACCCATCTCATGCGCGAGTTGTTCCGTTCGTTGAGGGTCACTTTGTCCCTTCAGCAATGGGTGGTAAAACCGCTGGAAATGCAGATGCTCTTTCGTCACCTCCCCGCGTCCGTACAAGGTCCATAGCTCCATGTTATACGGTTTGTAGGCATTCAGATAGTCGTCGAAAGCAGGGTAGAGTGCCTCCAGCTGATAGGTGGCATAGATGTCTTTCAATGCCTTGTGCTCGGCTCCCGTCCAGTCACCTATCGTGTCATCCCAGTCGAGAAAGACGGCTTTGTACTGTTTCATAGGATTCCTTTCAGGATGTTTTTCGGATCATCCAATATATTGGTTATTCCGGCTTCCACCAGTTTCTCACGCGGCACAAAGCCCCACGAACAGGCTGCAAACGGCACGTTCGCATTCTTCGCTGTTTCGTCGTCCACCAGGCTGTCACCGATATACAGTACCGTTGGGGCATTGACCGTTTGGGCATGTAGGATATCATAGACAATCTGCGGATCCGGCTTGCGTGCGATACCTTCCCGTTCCCCGAGAATGACATCAAACATGCCGGGGAAGAAATGGTTCACGATTTTCTCCGTGGCAGCCTGGTACTTGTTGCTGGCTACCGCCAGATGATGCCCTCTCGCCTTGAGTGCCGCCAGCACCTCGGGGATGCCTTCGTACGGACGCGTGTAGTCGCAGATATGCGCATTATAATAAGGAACGAAATGCGCGCGTACGCGAAGGATGTTCTCTTCCGTGCGTTCCGCTTCCGGCAGGGCACGGCGGATGAGGTTGTTGATGCCGTTGCCTACTTTAGCCGGGTACGCCTCAATCGGAAACACAGGGTATCCCGTCTGTTCCAGCGCATAGTTGCACGCATATCCCAAGTCGTCTATGGTATTGAGCAGCGTGCCGTCCAAGTCAAAGATAATCAACATTTTGTCAGTAGTTTGCATATCGCTTTGCACGATTGTTCGATATCCTGCCAGGCTTCCTCGAAATCTCCGGTGTACCACGGATCGGCGACATTGGGGATATTGCTGATACCGGTTACTGCGGATGGGTCATTGGTCATCGTCCAAGCCATCATCAGCGACACTTTATGCTCCGTGTCCTCTCCGATGAGCCGCTCCATCCAGCGGAGGTTCGATTGGTCGGCGCAGATGATATAGTCATAATAAGCATAGTCCGCACGGGTGATCTGCCGCGCAGCATGAAAGGTGAACGGAATACCTTTCTCGCGCAACTTGCGCTTGGCGGGAGGGTAGATGTCGTTACCTGTCTCTTCGGTCGAGACAGCCGCCGAAGCAATCTCAAACTGCTTCTCCGTTCCTGCCTGCCGGCATAGTTCCTTCATGATAAATTCCGCCATTACCGACCGGCATATGTTCCCGTGACAGATAAAAAGGATCTTGGTCATTTGGTGTTCTCTTTGATTATTTTAACAGGATATGCGCTTGCCTCTTCGTTTACAAGTTAAACATCCCGAGAATACGACGGAGATAGTCGGGGTCTGCAAAATTACGGAAACCTGTGTCCTGTTGGTTCAGTGGCGCAATGCGTGCCATGTCCGTCTCCGAAAGCGTGAAATCAAAGATGTCGAAGTTGTGCATCATCCGCTCTTTGTGCATCGATTTGGGGATAGCGATGATGCCGCGTTGTGTCAGCCAGCGGAGTGCGACCTGCGCGGGTGACTTGCCGTATTGCGCCCCTATCTCCGTCAGTACCGGACTCTTCAACAGGTCGTCCGAGCCTTGTCCCAACGGTCCCCAGGCCATCATCTTCGTGTCGTAGCGTTCCATCTCGGGCAGGATGCCGTTCTGCTGGCATAGCACGCAGCATTGTAATTGATTGACAGCGGGTTTGATATCCACTGCCGAGGCAAAGTCATAGAACCGGCATGCCTGGAAATTGCTTACACCTATCGCCCGCGCTTTGCCGGCCTGATAAGCCTTCTCCATGGCACGCCACGAGCCGAACACATCGCCGTACGCCTGATGGATGAGCAACAGATCCACATAGTCGGTCTGCAGCTTCTTCAAACTGGCTTCGATACTCTGTGCCGCTTTCTGCTCTCCGGCATTTGTGATCCACACTTTGGTGACGATAAAAACGTCCTCCCGCTTGAGACCGGACTTGCGCACCGCATTGCCGACACCCTCTTCGTTCCCGTAGGCTTGCGCAGTGTCGATTAGACGGTATCCTGCCTGGAGTGCGTCGGTGGTACAACGTTCCGCCTCCTCGGGCGGGACTTTGAACAATCCATAACCTAAAACCGGCATCTCAACGCCGTTGTTCAATAAAATCGTTTGCATAACGCCGCAAATATAATGGGTCAGTGTTTGTTCATCAGGAGACCTTTGTGCCAGTTGAGTGTGGGATAGGTCTTTTTCAGATAAGTCTCCGCTTCTTCGATGCCGCTTGAACCGCTGGTGGCGAAGGGGATGAGGACTTTGCCCTGCAGTTGGGGTTCGTTGTTGTCCAGCCATGAATTAATGATACGCGGACAGATACCCCACCAAATCGGGAAGCCGACATAAATAGTGTCGTACGGGGTGATATTCGTGCAGCGCTTGATCGTCGGACGTTCTTCGGGGTCGTTCATCTCTACAGAAGAGCGGGATTCGGGATTGCGCCAATCGAGATCTTCCGCTGTGTATTTATCCGCCGGTTCAATTTCCCACAATACCGCGTCATGTTGTTTGGCGAGTTTGGTAGCGGCTGTCTTGGTCGTACCTGTAGCGGAGAAATACGCCACTAATGTTTTTGCGTTCATCGGCATCATCATGGCGGCACATACAAGTGCCAGAATCATTCGTTTCATATTGATTGGTTTAAAATTGTTCAGCTTTCAAAAGGATGAGCTTGTCTGTATTCGAATTGGTAACTACAGAATCTCCATGACCACGGAGTGGCGTAGGTTTTGCCATTCGGACCCCTATGGTGAGCGGCTTCGTATTCCTCCGCCAAGCGGATTTTGCCTTCGGGAGTGCCGTAGTTTTGTGCCATCTGGGCGTTCGCATAGGCAAAGACCTCGGAGTTGTACTTCTGCCTACGGGACTGTTTCTGCTGGTAGCCCTCGTTACGCAAGCGGTAGCACTGCTTGCCGTTAACGACATAGAAGTAGCCGGGATCGGATTTGTTGAGTTTGCCATGAATCAGGTCAATGCCTGAGGCGGGATCAATTTCTGCCATAAAAAAGGGGTTAAAAAGTATATACTATAGATGTGTCTTTATAGCGTGAGAGTGGCTTCACGTTAGCATTCACCTTCGGTCGACCGTCGGGTTACTCTCGTCTTACTCTCGTCTTTCTCTCGGGTTGCTCTTAGGGGCATATTGGGTCGATATGGTAAACCGGTACAAAGGTAATGCTTTTTTTTGAGATATGCAAATATTTTGGGAGAAATTTGTCAGATTTGGTGAATATAACCAGTATTGTAACCAGTATTAGGGGGAGGGCAGGTTGAAAATAGATCGTACGGTCAAGGCGGCGTTTTCTATCCGCCAAGATTGGACGGATACAAGAGAAAACGCCGAATGAGAGAAAGAAGGCACGCGGAAAGGAACGCTTGTTGGATGGCATCCGACCTAACAAACGATGTGCATGCCGGATACGATCCGACGGAAAAGAAGAAAGGAGAAAGATGGGCAATAGACAAAAACCCGCCTCTCAGGCAGTTGTCAGGAGGTACTCCACTTGGTTGCCGACAGAGGAGAGGTACTGCTGAAAGGCAGATTGAGAGATGACCACCGTGCCACGGCAATCGTTCGGGTGGAAACTGAGCGAGGCGGCGTCCTTGAGACGGGTGTCAAGAAAGAGGATGACATGGTGTTCCGTATCGTTGATGAGTCCAAAAGGACTCACACTTCCCGGTTCGAGTCCCAAGTACTTCATCATCCGTTCGGGCGATGCGAATGAGAGTTTGCCCGGCGCATTCTGTCCTTTCGCCGTCAGTACCTGTTTGAGCCAATGCTCGATGTCATGAATCGCCAAGTCATCGTCGCATGGGAAACAAATGAGGTAATGCTGGTTGCCCTTATGATTGCGCATGAAGATATTCTTACAATGGAGGCTTCCGTCATCGTGCCACCACCGTTTGGCTTCCTCGATCGTCTTGCCTTCTGGATGGTTGTAAGTCGTGAAGGGGATATTGTGTTCGTCCAGATAACGCAAAACGCGTTCCTGCCGCTCGGAAATGATTTCGTAGTTCATCGTCTTGAATGGTTAAAGTTCCACCGGTTGCCAGCCGTAATCCTGATAATACTTCACGGGGATGTTATAGCGGCGTACGTAGTCGCCCAACTGTTCGCGCCGAACGGCTTCGCGCACCTGTTCGTTGGCGTGCATGTTCATGTAGATATCGTAATAGTCTCCGAAGATGCGCTTCGCGCTGGTATCGTTTCCGGCGCCATCTTCCGTCTGGACGAAAGAGATTACTTCCGGTTTGTTACCGTTCCAACGAAGGGTCATACAACCGCTGTGATTGCCTCCGGAAACAGTCTTGAGGGTATCCCCGGAGATGTTATACCAGAACACCCAGAAATCACCCCATACACAAGTGTCTTCTTCGCGAACCATCATCAGCGAAGGAATGCAAAGTTCGCCTTGTAAATAGTACGGTGCCATCTCATGAAGCAGGTAATCACTAATCGCTTGACGCACCGCTTGTTCCTTTCGGTTGTTGGCTATGTATTGGATGCAATCGGCTTTGTGTTCGTCAAAATCGGACATCAGCCATTTTCCGTTGACCCGCTCCATGTACAAGCGGTGTTCTTCGGGTTCGTCATCCTCGTCGCCGATGATTCCTTCGGGCCATACTTCGCGTACGCTAATGGTCGCAACGGCATGGTCGGCATCGGTCTTTTCCACCAACAGGACTTCGTAATCGGCAATCG
Organism: Paludibacteraceae bacterium; assembly: GCA_905233375.1. GTDB lineage: Bacteria > Bacteroidota > Bacteroidia > Bacteroidales > Paludibacteraceae > Colicola. Next base: position 24,674 of record CAJOEJ010000020.1, read on the forward strand.
TGCCTCCGTTCCCGGTGACGAAGTAATAGAGCCATTCATGGTCCATCGCCTCGTGCTCGGGCAAGCGGTAGAACATCGTATCCAATACGGCGTAGAAATCTTCCGTCATGTATCCCTGCGAGCGCTCCAGCAGCTCATGGTCAGGGATATAGGCGCATAACTCTTCCGCCCGTTTTTTCAGTTGCTCTTCCGTGCTGTTACAAGCCGTCATCATCAGGGCAGCACACAGGATCCATGTGATTCGTTTCATATATCTGCTTGTTATTTCTTATCTTGAATGGTTATTTCCGCTCCGGGTTCGGAGAAGTAGAACATATTGAGAATGACGGGTTTATCGCCTCTGTTCTCGCCTCGATGGATGGTTCCGATGACCTCGACCAGCGCTTCGCCTTCATGGAATGTTTTCTCCTGTCCGTTCTCGCAGACAATCGTCAAGTCGCCTTGCTGCACAATGCCGTAGTTGACAACGGTATGATGATGCCACCCGGTCTTGGCTCCGACCGGAAAATCCAAACGGATGACGCGCAGTTCGGGTTGTCCCTGCGGAAAATCGGGTAGCGCGACACCGTCCCAACTCTGCGATGTCCGGATCAATTCTGTCGTCTTGATATTCATGGTTTTGTTCAATTATAGTTCGTTAATTCTTGCATAAGCGTGCAAAATTACAAAAAAAATCCCATATATGCAAGAAAAACGTCATTTTTTGCGGCAATTCTTGCATATGTCAAAAAAATGTAGTATTTTTGTCCGTGTTTAACTCATCCGAATCAACGAACATGTCTGAATTGCTAACCAATATCACCGAGGCGGCGGAGCAGAGTTCGCCGGAACTGTTCCTTGCCGAACACGTGCATGCCGGCTTTCCTTCTCCCGCCTCTGATAGCACGGAATATATCGACATCACGCGGGAACTGATTCGTCATCCCGAGACGACTTTCTATGCCCGCATCGAAGGAGACAGCATGCAGGATGCGGGTATCTTCAGCGGCGACCTGGTGGTCATTGACCGTAGTCTTCAAGCCTCGGATGGCGATTACGTGGCGGCGTATATAGACGGTGAGTTCACGGTCAAGGAGTTCCGTTCCGACCCATCCGGTCAATGCGCGTGGCTTATTCCGCATAACGACAAATACCGTAAGATCCGTGTGGATGACGACAATGCGTTCCTTATCTGGGGCGTCATTACGCATACTATCCATTCGTGCAGGAGCAGGGCATGTACGCGTTAGTCGATTGCAATAATTTCTTTGTGTCCTGCGAGCGGGTCTTCCGTCCGGATCTGCGGGACAAACCCGTTGTTGTGCTCTCGGGCAATGACGGATGTGTCATTGCGCGTTCGAACGAGGTCAAGCAGTTGGGCATTAAGATGGGGGTGCCGTTTTACCAGATCAGGAACGAGGTGGAGAAATACGGCATCGTGCATTTCTCGTCTAACTTTGCCCTGTACGGCGACTTGTCCTCGCGCATCATGCGTATCCTGAGCCGTTACACGGACGACCTGCAGCAATATTCGATTGACGAGGCGTTTATGGACTTGTCCTACATCCAAGAGGTGTCCGAAGCGAAAACGCTCTGCGAGCGTATCCGCGCAGAGATCCTCAAGGGCATCGGTGTGCCGGTTTCTATCGGTATCGCGCCGACGAAGACGCTGTGTAAGGTCGCTTCGCATTTCGCCAAGCGCTATGCGGGATACAAAGGTGTGTGCGTCATCTCCACCGAAGAGCAGCGGACGAAAGCGCTCGGGCAATATGCCATCGAGGAAGTGTGGGGGATAGGGCGGCAGTCCTCCGCCAAACTAAAGGCTGCGGGGATTCAGACGGCGTTGGATTTTGCTAACAAGACAGCTGTGTTTGCCAAGAAAGTGCTTCACCAGCCGGGACTGAATACATGGCGCGAACTGAATGGAGAAGACTGTATCTCCGTTCGAGAAATGCCTGAGAAGCAGTCTATTACCTGTTCCCGTACGTTCGCGCACGGTGTGACCGACCGGGAGTTGCTCGAGCAGGCAATGTGCCGGTTCTGTGCGAACGTGGCGGAGAAACTGCGCCGCCAGCACTCGGTGTGCAGGCAAATGATTGTTTTTGCGCACACGTCGCGTTTTCAGGAGCAGCAGTCCGTCATCCAGTCAACCGTGACGTTCCAGACCCCCACGGCAAACACACACGAGATGACGGAAGCTCTGCTGCAGACCGTCCGTGCGCAATGGTGTCCCAATACGCCGTATAAACGTGCGGGTGTCATCGTGCTCTCGGTCTCGCCTGACTCCGGCGTGCAGCAGTCCCTTTTCGACACCCGCGACCGTCAACGCGACATGCGCCTGCAACAGACGATAGACGGCATCAACAACCGTCTGGGCAAACGGACTATCGGTTTCACGCCGGATATCCCTACGGAGCAGGCAGCGGAACTGTACGATGTGGGTGCCAAGAGTCCCGCTTATACCACCCGCATCGAGGATATCCTGGTCCTGAAATGCTGATGACGTACTCCTTATTATAATCGCGTGTGCGTGCGTGGAGGAGAACTCCCGACCGTGGGGGCTTTTGTCGGGATGTATAAGGTTTCATTGGATGAAAATAACTTTTTTTGCATTTTTTTGCTAAAAAATTTGCATATGTCAGAAAAAAGCAGTACCTTTGCACCCGCTTTTCGAATTTAAGCAACGAATTGCCGTTTCTGCGCACCGATCAGGTCGCACAAGGAGAGATGGGTGAGTGGCTTAAACCAACAGTTTGCTAAACTGTCGTACGGGTAACTGTACCGGGGGTTCGAATCCCCCTTTCTCCGCAAAATGATTAGGGACATCCGCAAGGATGCCCCTAATCATTTTGCGGAGAAAGCAGAGAGCCAGAACCCTCTGCAAACAAGTTCCCGACAAAAGATAAAAAAGAAGGTTGTCTCACGACAACCCAACCTTTTCATTTAACCTTAAAATCTAATACCATGAAAAACACGGTACAAAGGTACTGCTTTTTGGCGATATGACCAAATATTTTTGCAAAAAAGTGCTTAAAAACTAAATTTTGTAAAATATACTTTGCAAATAAATTGCGCAATTTAGTTTGCAAAATGACACTAATTTGCTGCGTTTGCTTTCAAAATGCTTAATCGCAGAGCGAAAATAAATCTTCTCGCGGATTAACCAGCATCACGGGAACGAGGGCGCGTTGGATGGCTTTCCGCTCGGGTGGACCGAAGAGAATATCATCCAGCCCGTAGTCCCGGCTTGCGGTCAGAATAAGCAGGTCGTGCTGAAAATCTCTTTGCCGCTCCGCCGATTCCTGCGTGAGCGAAAACGAGTCTTTGCGGGCAAGAACGATCTCATAGGTGATCGGATGACCGGTGAGGGTGGATGAATCCTCAGAGTCTGCGGGTTTCTGCAAACGCTCGTTCACTTTATGGATATGCGTGATGATGCGGTTCACGTTCTGCTTCGCGTGCGAACCATAGTCATTGGCTTGCAAGAAGATGATATGCGCGCCTGTTTTGCGGGCGATATAGGTGCAAATCTCCGCCTTGTACGTCTCTTCCTCTAACATGGATACAGGCACCAAGAGACGACGTAACGGCTTGATTGTCATGGTGTTGGTGACAAACACGTAGGGACGCCGTTCCTCGCGGCATTCGTTCAGATGCCGCTGAATGACCCGTTTGTCATTGGCACATTCGATCAGTTTGATGTCCTCGTTGTTATCCCACAACATAACTTCCTGTACGGTTAGATGAATTATTCTGTAATTGTGTCCATCATGTGGTGGTACTGGTTTGCCGCCTTGACATGACCGGAGTAGGTCGCCGAGAAGATATGCGTGCCGTTCAGTTCGGGGTTAGCGCACATGTACAGATAATTGGTCTTCGGTGCATTGAGCACATAGTCAATGGATTGCGGAGCCGGACAACGGATTGGTCCGGGCGGCAAGCCGGGATACTTATAGGTGTTATACGGCGAATCCACCTCCAGATGGCGGTACAGCACGCGGCGCAGTTTGAAATCGCCTACGGCATACTTGACCGTTGGGCACGCCTGTAGCAGCATCCCTTTGTGTACGCGGTTCAGGTAGAGGCTGGCGATAACAGGCAGTTCGTTTTTATTCCGGCTCTCTCCTTCGATGATGGAGGCGAGGATAGCCACTTCTATCGGGTTCAGACCGATCTCTTCGGCTCGGGCACGACGCTCTGCGTTCCAGAACGTGTTGTATTCCTTCTGCATCCTGGCGAAGAGATCTTCGGGTGTGATGGTCCAGTACACCTCGTACGTGTTCGGAATGAACAAGCACCGGCTGGTCTCTTTGTTCAAGCCGTAGGATTTGAGAAACTCTTCATCTTCCAGGTATTGCAGCAGGGTAATGCTGTCCATCATGATGTTGTTCGTCACTTTGCTTGCGAGGTCTTCACGTGTGCGGGCGCTGTTGTTCCATGTTATAGTGACCGGAGTCTGTTGACCGTATTTGAGTTTGTTGATCAGTTCGCGGTTTCCTATCTGCGCCGGAAAGACATAGTGTCCCGGTTCAGGATAATTGAACATCATGTACTGTGCATGCAGGCGAAAATCGTGTATGTTGCCGATTTCGTAGTCTTGTTGCATCAGGGTCAGTACGGAGTCGATGCTCGCACCCGGATAGATGTTGTAGCTGTGCGCCTGATCGTCATAAGCACTCAGGTTACAGATTTGCAGACGATAGTACTGCTCCATGACGAATGCCGAGGTCGCTATCATAAGGATGGCGATGACGATGAGCATTGTGCGCAGGATGTAGCGTTTTTTTATTTGCATAATATGTTGATTAATTGCGGAATACGATGTTGTTTATGCCTTATTTGCCTCCCACCAGTTTCTTTATCTCCGAGAGCTTGTTGAGTGCCTCGAGCGGCGTGAGGTTGTTAATGTCAAGCGATTTGACCTCGTCCCGTATCTGTTCCAGCACCGGGTCGTCCAGTTGGAAGAAACTCAGTTGCATGCCTTCCCGGCTCTGACCGATCTGCTGGGTCGGCTTGGAGATGTCACCGTTCTTGGCGGCACGCTCGAGGTCGGCGAGAATATGGTTCGCCCGCTCGACGATAGAGGCGGGCATGCCGGCTAACTTGGCTACATGAATACCGAAGCTGTGTTCCGATCCGCCGCGTACGAGCTTGCGCAGGAAGATGATCTTGCCGTTCACCTCGCGCACGGAGACGTTGTAGTTGCGGATCCGGTCGAACGTCTTCTCCATCTCGTTCAGTTCGTGGTAATGGGTCGCGAAAAGGGTCTTGGCGTGCCCTTTGTTCTCGTGGATATATTCGACGATAGCCCAGGCGATAGAGATTCCGTCGTAGGTGCTTGTTCCCCGTCCGAGTTCGTCAAAGAGTACGAGGCTGCGTTCCGAGAGGTTGTTAAGGATGGACGCCGCTTCGTTCATTTCCACCATGAAGGTCGATTCACCTAATGATATATTATCGCTCGCGCCCACACGCGTGAAGATCTTGTCAACGACCCCGATCGAGGCACTCTCTGCCGGCACGAACGATCCCATCTGTGCCAGCAGCACGATGAGTGCCGTCTGGCGGAGCAGGGCGGACTTACCCGCCATGTTGGGTCCGGTGATGATGATGATCTGCTGTCCGTTGTTGTCCAGCAGCACGTCGTTGGCGATGTATTGTTCTCCGGGTGGCAGTTGCTGCTCAATGACTGGATGGCGTCCCTGACGGATGTCGATGACGAGGCTGTCGTTTACATCCGGGCAGACATAGCGGTAGTCCGATGCCACGGTCGCAAAACTCAGCAGGCAGTCCAGTTGTGCCAGCACGTTCGCGTTCAGTTGCATTTGTGGCACCCACTCGCACAGCGCGAGCATTAGTTCCTGATAGAGCCTGTTCTCGATGATCTGGATCCGCTCCTCGGCGGTCGTTATTTTCTCTTCGTAGGTCTTGAGTTCTTCCGTGATGTATCGCTCTGCATTGACGAGGGTCTGCTTGCGTATCCATTCCGCAGGCACCTGGTCTTTGTACGTGTTGCGCACCTCCAGATAGTAGCCGAAGACGTTGTTGTACCCGATCTTGAGACTGGTGATACCGGTGCGTTCTATCTCGCGTTGCTGCACTTGGAGCAGGTAGTCTTTGCCGTCCGACTGGATTGCACGCAACTCGTCCAGCTCCGTGTCCACGCCGCGGGCGATGATATTGGGTCTGCCTTGGGCGATAGGTGGATCAGGTACTATCTCCCGTTCGATGCGGCTACGCATCTCGGAGCACGGGTCCAACTGCTCGCCGAGCAGGCTCAGGTAGGCATTGCCCCGGGCATCGGTGTCGGTACACACCTCTTTGATCGGTCTCACAGCCCGCAGCGCACGTCCGAGCTGCACCATCTCCCGCGGACCGATACGACCCGTGGAGACCTTGCTCACGATGCGCTCGAGGTCACCGACCTGTTGCAACGCCTCGCGTAGTGTCTCACGTGCTTCGGGGTGCCTGAACAGGTGCTCGACGACCGTCTGACGGTTTCGTATCGGACGCACGTCTTTGAGCGGAAAAGCCATCCAGCGGTGCAACATGCGTCCCCCCATCGGCGTGATGGTACGGTCGAGGATATCGTAGAGGGTACGGCTGTCCTCGCTCTGACCTTTGACCAGCTCGAGATTGCGGATCGTGAAGCGGTCCATCCAGATATATTTGTCTTCTTCGATACGGCTCAGGTGCTGGATATGTCCTGTCTGCAGGTGTTGCGTCATGTCCAGATACATGAGGATACCTCCTGCGGCGGTGACGCCTGCCGGCATCTTCTCCAGACCGAACCCCTTGAGCGAACTCACGCCCCATAACTTCTTTAACCGCTCTTGTGCTGTGGACTCCACTAACATCCAGTCTTCCAGCTCGAAGGTGAAGCACTTGGAGCCGAACAGGTTCTCCATATCCGCTTTGCGTCCACGCAGGTGGAGTACCTCTTTGGGCGCGAAATTGGTCAGCAGCTTGTCTATATAATCGCTGTCGCCTTGTCCGGCAAGGAACTCACCCGTCGAGATATCGAGAAAAGCAACACCAATCACATGTTTGTCGAAATGCAGGCAAGCCACCCAGTTGTTCTCTTTCTGGGTGAGGGTGGTGTCCGAATAGCTGACACCCGGAGTGACCAGTTCGGTAACACCGCGTTTGACCAGTTTCTTCGTCAGTTTGGGATCCTCCAACTGGTCACAGATAGCTACGCGCAGACCCGCACGGACGAGCTTGGGCAGGTAGGTGTCGAGGGCATGGAAAGGAAATCCCGCCATCTCTAATGCCTGCGCAGCGTTACCCGCTCCGTTCGAACGATGGGTCAGCGTGATATTGAGTATCTTTGCGGCTTTGACGGCATCCTCGGCATAGGTCTCGTAAAAGTCCCCGCAGCGGAATAGCAGCATCGCGTCGGGATACTGCGCTTTGATCTCCCTGAATTGCCGCATCATCGGCGTTAGTTCCTCATTCATATTCTAAATTCTTAATTCTAAATTCTTAATTCTAAATTCTTAATTCTAAATTCTTAACTACCTAAGATCCACCGTGATCTTGAGATTAAACCTTCTTCCGGTCAGGTAGTTCGGGCTTGCCCATTGGTTTCCATACGCGTCGGCTACCCAGAAATAGGAGTTGACGTTGTTCCATCCAACGAGGTTGAAGACCTCGAACTGGATCGCCCATTGTTTGACATGCTTCGCCGAAGGCGCACGCATGAACTTGGCGGTCTGGGCGTTGAACAGATACGTGGCACCGAGGTCGATACGTTTGTAGGTCGGCATGCGTCCCCACGCCTGGTTGTTACGCGGCGCGTAGTACGGCTGTCCTTCCGCGAACTGCATCTTGATGTGGAACTTGAGTTGCGGCAGTTGGGGGATGTAGTCCTGAAAGAGCATGGTGAAGTTGTACCTTGACTCCGTCGGCGATGGGATCCACAAGGTTGAACCGAGTAGTCGTTGCCGCGCGACCATCGTGGAGAACGATATCCACGAATCCGCTCCCGGCACAAGTTCGCCGTACAGCTTGAGGTCGAGACCCGCGGCGTAGCCTTCGGAGTCGTTCTTGCCCGAATAGCGCACACGCACGTTGTCCACTGAATAACTCTCCATCCGGTCGATGTATTTGTAGTACCCTTCTGCCGTCAGTTTGAACGGTCGTCCCCATGCGCGGAAGTAATAATCGCTTCCCAACACTACATGCACCGACCGTTGGGCTTTGAGATCCCGGTTCAGTTGGATGCGGGTGATACCGAGCTCATCCGTGACCGTATCGCGCAGTTCCTTGTAGAACGGTGCCTGGTAATACAGACCCGTGGCAAGGCGGAAGGTGACATCCCTTTTCCATCCGGGAATCCATTCGACCGAGGCGCGGGGGGAGGGTAGCACCTCGTTGTTCCAGCTCCACCACTGGAGACGTCCGCCCACCGTCAGAATCCATTGACCGGAAGCGGTATGCCATTTATGTTCGTTCTGGATGTAGGCTTGCAGGCGACCGGAAGTCATGGCGCTATAGCCCCGCAAGGCGTAGTACAGTTCCATCGACTTGCCGTCATTGGGCAGCGAGTAGCCCGCCGAGTCGCGCCATTCCCATTCGGAGATATTGTCCCGGATGAGTTCCGCCTGACCGCTTATACCCCATCGGAGCGTATTGGCGTTGTGTTGCCATGCGCCGTGGTGAGCGAGGGTGATCACACCTGCTTCGAGGTTGTTACGCGCATGCTGGTGGAAGATACCCGTTCCGAGAACCGCCGTCTGTCCCTCGTTCGGATTAACCTGCTCCCCGACGGATGTGCCGCCTTGAGTCTGACCCATCGGAGCATTGGAGAGGACATATTCACCCGTGATGTCGAAGTTCTCCCGCTCGTTGGTGTAGAAACCCGACACATCGAAAGACAAGTTGAAAGTTGAAAGTTCAGAGTTGAAAGTTCCTTTCGTACCCAAAGCGGCGAAGGCGGTAAGGAAGCGGTCTTTCTCCTGCCCTTCGTAATAAATGGTCAGGTTCTTGGCATTCTGTCCGCCGAACGATTCGCTCAACGAGTCCGGCGTGAAACGGTAGTCATTCTGGCTCACGTTACCAAGGAACGACATCTCCCATTCTCCCTTTGTACTTTGTACTTTGTCCCTTTGTACCTTCCAAGTTATGTAGGTCTGGTAGTCGATGAACGTCGGTTGGTAGTTACCGGTGGTCGCCAGCCCTCCGAGCATGTATTTGGAGGTCTTGTACCGCAAACCGTGCATCTGGCTGTACGTACTGTCTCCATGTCCGACATAGACCTGTGCGCCCAACAGGCTGGCACTCAGACTCGCTTCGAACGTCTGGGGACGCTTGTAACTGATATCCAGGACGGATGACATCTTGTCGCCGTACTGCGCACCGTAGCCCCCTGCGGAGAACTGCACGTTCTCCACCATCTCGGGGTTCACGAAAGAAAGACCTTCCTGCTGACCCGAACGGATGAGCAGGGGACGATGGATCTCGATGCCGTTGACATAAACCGAGTTCTCGTCGAACGAACCGCCGCGCACGTTGTACTGCGAACTCAGTTCATTGGTCTGGCTGACACCGGCAAACGTGATCAGCAGACTCTCGATCGAGCCGCCTGTTGCGTCGGGCATGATGCGGGTCGCTTGGGCGTCTATACGGTCCATCGTGCCTTGCGTGTGCTGGATGCCGCGCACCTCTATCTCCGAGAGCAGTTGTTCGTCGGTCAGCAGTTGTACGTTGATATTGAGTACGTTACGCAAGTCGATGATTCGTTGTTGCACGGCGATGTACCCGACCATCGAGAAATTGAGCACGACCGTGTCCGCTTCGTCCAGCAATAGTTCGTAATAACCGTTTTTGTTGGTAGCTGTACCGATAGGCCGGTCGCTGTTGACGACTGCCACGTTCGCTAATTCGATGCCGACATTATCCTGATCCGTAACGTACCCATATACACGCGCATTACGCGCGTACAGAGAGCCAGACCCTGCCCTCCCTATAGGGAAGAGTATCATAATCAGCAGTAATATGTAGGCGGTTCGTTTATTCATCGTATATAGCCCTTCCTTTCAGGGAAGGGTCGGGGATAGGCTGCTATTTAATTCCTCTATATACGCCGTCAACTCCTCGCCGCCAAGACCTGTTTCGGACGAGGTGACGAAGACAGGCGGCAGTTCTTCCCATTCTTCCAGTAATCGTTCTTTGTACTTGGTCACTTTGTCCTTTAATACCATCTTGCCGAGTTTGTCCCCTTTGGTGAACACGATCGCGAACGGAACGCCGTTCTCCCCGAGCCAGTTGATGAACTCGAGGTCGATCTTCTGCGCTTCGTGCCGGCAGTCGATGAGCACAAACAGGCACACCAGTTGTTCACGCAGCAGACAATACCGCTCGATCATGCGTCGGAGCGTCTCCCGCTGTTTCTGTCCCGCCTGCGCGTACCCGTATCCTGGCAGATCGACCAAGTGCCACTCCTTGGTACCTGGTACATTGTCACTTTGTACCTTGAAATGGTTGATGAGCAGTGTCTTGCCGGGTTTCTGACTCGTCTTGGCGAGTTTGGGGTTGTGGCAAAGCATATTGATGAGGGACGATTTGCCCACATTACTGCGTCCGATGAAGGCGTACTCCGGCAGACTGCTCTGAGGACAACTCGCAACGTCCGGACTGGAGATGATATACGATGCGGATTTGATCATGGGAATTGGTCATTTTTGTTTTTTAGCCCAAACGATGAAGCCGCAAAGGCTGGCAAGCGTTACGATACCGGCGATGAGATAGCCTATCCAGCGCCATTCGGCGGGTAAGTGCAAGCCTTCCGGCGCAATGAGGATATAACTCGTGCAGACCATTGTCATGAACAGGGCAGGAATCAAGGCTATCAAATAACCCCATTGTTGAACTTTCAACTTTAAACTATCCACTTTCAACTTTTTATACAGCCACACTGCCCCTGCCCAGAGGGTGAAGGTGGCGAGTGTCTGGTTCGTCCATGCAAAATAGCGCCACACGATATTGAAATCGACAAACACCATGCCGAACACGCAGAGGAACAGCGGGATAGCGATCATCAGACGTTTCGGGATAGGACGCTGGTCCCATTTAAGGAAATCCGCCACGATGAGTCGTGCCGAACGCAGCGCCGTGTCGCCGCTGGTGATAGGAGCGGCAATGACACCGATGATAGCTAAGATACCGCCTACTGTACCGAGCCACGTGCGGCTCACTTTGTCAATGACCAGCGCGGCGATGTTCGATCCCGGGTGCTCTGCCGCGTACGCCTGCAGACCGTCAATGCCGTACAGACCGGTCTCCGGGTCGGCGAAGAATGTGCCAGCCGCGGCGGCCCAGATAAGTGCTAAGATACCTTCGGCGACCATCGCGCCGTAGAAGATCCAGCGCCCCTGACGCTCGTTGGTCACGCAACGTGCCATGATCGGACTCTGCGTGCCGTGGAAACCCGAGATGGCACCGCAGGCGATGCTGACGAACATCATCGGGAAGAGCGGCAGACCGTTCGTCTGGCGGTTCTGCAAACCGTCGAACACCTCCGGCATCTCGGCGCTGTGCCAGCCGAGCATCACGACCATGATGCCGATGCCCATGAACAGCAGGATACCGCCGAAAATAGGGTAGAACCGACCTATCAGCTTATCTATCGGCAACACGGTCGCCAGAGCGTAATAACCGAAGATGATGAGCACCCACGTGATGGGGATCGTTGAAAGTCTGAAGTTGAATGTTGAGAGAGGTGCCAAGCCTTGTAGCAGGGTCGCAGGACCGCTGAGGAAGGTCGTCGTCAGTAATATAAGGAGTACCAGCGAGAGCACACGCAGGAAGGTCTTGGTGCCTTTCCCCAACTCGTCACCCACGATATCCGGCAACGATGCGCCGCCTTTGCGGATGGACAGCATACCGCTCAGGTAGTCGTGTACACCGCCCGCAAAAATAGTACCGAACACAATCCAAAGGAACGCGGCGGGACCATAGAAAATACCCATGATGGCACCGAAGATAGGTCCCAAGCCCGCGATGTTGAGGAACTGTACCAGGAAGATACGCCATGGAGCCATCGGCACAAAATCCACGCCGTCCGTCTTGCTCAACGCAGGCGTCTGACGATCCGGTTCCACTCCGAAAATCTTCTCTACCAGCGTGCCGTAGGTCAGGAATCCGACCACTAAAAGCACTAATGCAATACAAAATGTAATCATATACGCACAAATTATTGTGCAAAGGTACAAAAAAAAACGCACATGTGCAAATTTTTGTGCATTTTTTTGAATATATAGACCGTTTCACTGCTTTTATTTAGAGTATTGACAGCCCAGCGGGCTGATAAACCTGCATTTCAATGGCTTTGTCTGTTGTCGCTGGATATATCCGGCATTATTATACCCTTCGTTCGTTTCCCGTAATTCTATTCGGGTTTCATCCATCGTCCCTCATCTTTGCTCGCTTTGCTCTTTGTCTTTTCGTTTATTGTCCCGCCTGAGAGGCGGGCTCTCCACCCTGTCCCCCTTGGACTAAAAAATTCCCACAATTTTCCCAGACCATAGTATGAAATCAGTATGTTATTACTAGGTAATTAGTAGGTAATTAGTAGGTAATTAGTAGGTGATTAGTAGGTTATAATTATAATCTCGTACTGGAATGCTCCCATTCCATTCATGGGTATAAAAAAAGCGGAACACATAGTTAGTGTGCTCCGCCTCAGAGAGATACGATGACCAATGTATTTACTTGACCTCTACGCCGGTAGCGGTATAGGTCTTGCCGTTACGCTCGATGATGAATTGACGACCAAGAGGACGCGATGTAGATATGCATGTGCTATTTAATAGTTTTTATTATCCACATTGCTATTTGATATGCCAAGCGTGGTGGAACACCATATTTCTTGGGTAGTGCAAATTTTGCACATACCAAGGATTCGTCCAATTCTCCTTCGGAGAAAATATTACGTATATGGCGTCCAATAACCGTTCTGTTTCGTTCAAAGAGTTGCGCCATTTGATCTTGTGTAAGCCAAACGGTCTCATCTTTCAACTGCACTTCCAATTGGAATTGTTCATTCGGCTGATATAAAACTATTTCGTCTTTCATATTCGTTCAGGTATCATGTGTGCAAAATTTACACATGTGAGCAACGCTATGCAGCGTCAAAGGCAGACCAATGCCCATCGCTGTCTGCAAGCATTACGGCGTGCAAAGGTACGAAGATTTTTTGAATTATGCAAAAATTTTAGCCTCTTTCGTATTTTTTTTCAAAAAAAATGACAAAATATTTGCGTATGTCAGAAAAAAGCAGTACCTTTGCACCCGCTTTTCGCAAAAACGCGAAGGAGAGTTGTCTGAGTGGTCGAAAGAGCCGCACTCGAAATGCGGTATACGCATTACGTCGTATCGGGGGTTCGAATCCCTCACTCTCCGCAAACGCTGTACATCAATGGTTTACAGCGTTCGTTTTATAAAATCGGGTAAGAATCGGGTAAAAAACGGGTAAAATTGAAATTCATTTATCCGTTTTCTGTTTTTATAAATTACTGAAATACAGTGTTTTGTAAAATCATTACTTCGAACTCCTAAAAGAATCTTTAAATTTTGGGTTCGAATCCATTAAAGATTGTACCGGCGATGATACGAGTCTAAAATTTCTTCTTTGTGCTCGCGGGTCCATCTGAGCCATCCTACGTCTCCGGTTTTTTCGTCGTAGATGCTATCGTCCTCGAACTCATCTGCATATCCCGGTATGATGCGGC
>CAJOEJ010000021.1 GCA_905233375.1 Paludibacteraceae bacterium
CCATTACATGGTTGGATGGTGATGGCAATACGCTTCATACGGATGTACTCGCTTACGGTGCTATGCCTTCGTATGATGGTGAGACTCCGACCAAGTCTCCTTCAGCGCTTTACATCTATACTTTCAATGGCACTTGGTCGCCAAGTATCGTTCCGGTTAACGGAGATGCAACCTATACGGCTCAGTTCGATGAAGCACCGAATCCTGCTGCAGACTTGGAGATTGGCGTAGGTGAAAGCGAAGATTTGAACGATGAAGTCATTGAGCGTACGAATTTGGTTATCACATCCAATGGTATCGATGCTTCCGGTCAGTTGTTAGGTGCAGAGAACCTGACCATTACGGGAGAGGCAATCTTCCGTCTGGAGCAAGACTTTGCGGATGCTACATGGTACGCTGTCGCTGTACCTTGGACGGTTGATCCGGCAACGGGTATTTACAATGTTGCAGGAACTCATCTGCCGACAGGCAATGTATATGTAATAGAGTTTAACGCGAGCGCATACGCAAGTGCGAATCGGCAAACTGGCAGAACGGATTATTGGAAGTTCCTCGATGTAACAGGTAACGATATGCTGCCGGGTAAACTCTATATGGTTTACTTGTCATCCGGTACGACTGCTCTTGAGTTCCATAAGAAAGCCGATGCATCGATTTGGACCACTTCTACTTCTGTTGAGCCTGCAAGCGGTAGCGTAACAAATCAGGAGAACTGGAATGCGATTGCTAACCCGGCATTGTACCATGCGAACATGGAAACCGGCGCTGCTGATGGCGATGTGCTGAAGTACAATGGTAATGATTCGTATGTGGTAGCAAGTTCGGACAATATGGTTGTCGGTCAGCCGATCTTTGCACAGGTATCTACTGCGAGCACAGTGGCTGCAGAACCTGTAGGTGGAGGAGCCGGTATGCCTGCATATCGCCGCGCACCGCAAGAGTCAACGGCAGACAACCGCTTCGTGGTTGAATTGACTCATAACGGCAACTTGGCTGATCGTCTGATTGTTCAGACAGCAGATGAGAAAGTTAACGAGTACGTCATTGGCAAAGACCTCGCGAAGATGAGTGTCAGCACCAAGGTGGCTCAGATGTGGATGAATCGCTATGATGCTAAACTCTGTAAGAACACGGTTGAAATGACCGGCGATCATGCTGATTATTCGTTGGGTATCTCTGCTCCGGTTGCAGGCGAGTATGTACTTACTGCTGCGCAGCAGAGAGGCGACAAGGTGCTTTACCTCACGCACAACGGACAAGCAATCTGGAATCTCTCTGAATCCGACTTCGTCTTGTCGCTTGAGCAGGGAGCAGCCAATGAGTATGGCTTGCGCGTAAGCACACGTGCTCCGCAGACCACAACCGGTGTCGATGAGGCTGTTGTCGATGCACAAGGACAGACGTGCAAAGTGCTCATTGAGGATAAGGTCTTTATCATCCGTGGTGATAAGGCGTATAGTATTGATGGTCAACTTGTAAAATAAGGAGGACGAATTATGGAAAAGAAAAGATATATTAGCCCTCTTATGGAGGTGGAGACAATCAGTTTGAGTAAGTGCTTGCTGGATGTTAGTCCGGCTGGTGATTCGCATCCGGAACCCCCTATCGGACCGGGTGCTCCCCAGCGCCGTACGCACGTGTTCTAATCTCACTCTGTTCGAGCGATGATGTAATGATTTCGCGATATCGCGATACCTATCGGAGTGGCGGAGTTGATTCTCCGCCACTTCACTAAATAATAACTTGTGAAAAAGCATTTTATACATATACTTTGTCTGTTCCTCCTTTTTCCGTTAGGTCTTTTGGCTCAACAAGAGAACGACACGATAGACCGGCTGGCGGACGATTTTGTTACCGTCAGTTTGGTAGTCTGTGATCCGGATGAGGTGTTGTATTCTACTTTAGGGCACGCCGCCTTGCATCTACAATGTCATACATACGATTTGGATTATGTCTTTACGTACGAAAGTGAAGGAGTAAGGAATAAGATTTGGACTTTCCTCAAAGGCGATTTGAAAATGGGTATGTTTGCCTTTCCGACAGCGCTATTTCAGGAGATATATCGTGAATCGGGTCGTGGGATGCAAGAATATACCATCAACCTCTCTCCCTTGCAAAAGCAGAATCTATGGCGAGTGATGGATAAGCATGTAGCCGAAGGGGCGAATATCCCCTATGATTATTTCCACCGCGGATGTGCCAAAGTGATTATTCAAGTCATTCACGAAGCGATAGGAAAGAATGCGATTCATTATGCGCCATGGTCAGACAAATATACGGATCATACTATGCGTGAATTGGCATGCTCTTTTGTGGATAACTCTTCGTGGTATGAGTTTGTGTCGTATTTTCTAATTGGATCAGAGGCAGATAAAGACTATCCATGTGAGGAAAAACTCATTGTCCCGACAGACCTCGTCGAGGTATGGCAGAAAGCGACCTTCGATAATGGGATGCCTGTTTTGGATAGTGAGTCTCGGGTGTTACTAGAGGCGACAAACCATAATGAAGGCACATGGTGTACGCCGTTCCTGATGAGTATATTGTTATTGCTATTGGCATTTGTGCCGTGGAAGGGAGTGGATTATTTCTTATTGGTGCTTTATACCCTCATAGGAGCCTTAATGACTTATCTTATTGTATTCTCGGACTTGCCTTGTACGGATTGGAACTGGCTCATTGTACCCTTTAATGTTCTGCCTGCTGTTTTCTGGTATTGGCGGCGCTATTGGGCATTGCCCTATGCCTGCATCATCCTCATCTGGTGCCTTGTCATGATCGGCGAATTACTATGGGGACACGTTCTGGTCGATTGGTCGCATATCGTTTTAGCTTTATCATTTGTTGTGGTTTTGGTAAAGCAGTTTTTCTACTACCGTAAACAAAAAAAATTGAATTTGTAAAATGAAAAGACTAATTTTCAGTGGTTTATTTTTGATATGTGCTATATTGGCATGGTGTCAGGAAATGTCCGTCGCAGAGCGGAATGCTGCGCAAGGTTTTAATGACACAATAGACCGTCTCGCCCCGGATTTTGTGTTGGTGAGTCTGTGTATAGCGGATCCGACTGATTGGCATGACGATGCGTTAGGATTGGCGGGGCATGCTTTTTTGCGGCTTCAGTGTCCTATATTTGGTTTGGATCATTGTTTCAGTTATGAAGGTGAAAGAGTGAATGATAATCTGTATAGATATCTAAGCGGACAAACGAAGATGGGGATGTTCCGTGCCCAAACCAATGATTATTTGGAAGATTTTCGTAAATGGAATCGCTCCGTCCATGAATATCGGCTGAATATGCCGCCTGAAGCAGAGCAGCGATTATGGGAGATTATGGATAATCATACCACCAACAGGATAGCACTCCGCCACGATCTAAATAAATATGGATGTGCTATTACAATAGTGAAGTTTGTAAAGCAGGCGCTGGAAAGAACGCCCATTGTTTATGCTCCAGACGAAGAAATGGAGTATATGACCCGTCGCGAGATAGGCTATCGATCGTTAGCTAATCATCCTTGGTTACGTTTGATATCTATGATTTTTACAGATAACAAAGCGGATAAAAATTTACCTATCGATGAAAAATTAATTATCCCGGCAGACTTGGCTGAGGTATGGCAACAAGCTACCATAAACGGAAAACCATTTGCAACCTATGTGGGAGATGTTGTAGAAGGAGCGCCATTGAATAATAACAAGCCTTGGTTCACTCCTATGATAGTTGCATGGCTTATCTTGTTAGTAACGATAGGCTTTGCATGTACGCGTTATCCGTATTGGGATTGGTTCTTGTTAGGAGGACAGGCAATCTTTGGATGTGTATTGATTTTCCTGTGGTTCATCATGCGAGAATTTGGAGAAGCGGCATATATCTTGATGATTGTCTTCAATCCGTTACCTCTATTACTTTGGCACTGGCGGAGATATTGGGCGTTGCCGTATGCGGTCTTATTATTGATAAGCATAATCGTTCTATTCTGCTTGCCTCATATGTTAATGGATCCGGCATATTTAGTATTGGCATTAAGTTATGTGGTGCTATTTGCCAAGGATGAGGTTAAACGCTTTATTGCCTCTCGAATGACCACTCACCAATGACCACTCACCAATTAAAATATCCGCTTCTTCCATATTCTCAATTGGTATGGGAAATGACACGGTGGATGCCGAGTATATACCGGTTTCCAGTCACCTTGCGTTGGAAAGACGGTGCGAAAGAAATAGATCGTATAGAGCATGCAATTCGTTTCGCATTGGAGCATCATCCGGTGTTTTCCTCACGAGTGGACTGGAAGGGAAGGCAGTATGCTAAGGAGTTGAACGATATATTACATGGTCCATTTCATTATGTGAATCTTTCAAAAGAAGGTGAAGATGTGCTTATTCAAGCAGAGCTAAGTCGTATATTGGGTGATGGGAGAAGCATGGAGATCTTAGTAGAAGATGTTGAACGTGCCTATAATGGTTTGCCCTTAGAATCGGATGACTATTGGGGATACGTAGCGCACTATGAGCAACGCAAATCAGAGCCGCAATATGGCATCAGCCATAGTTGGCTGATTAAGGAATTTGCGGATGACAACGTACCCGTCCGCCCAACCATAGACAGACGATGGGTGGCCACGCTCCTTCCGCCTAAGGTTGGATTATACGAGGATGATTATTTTTCAATACGAAAGCAGTTTATTCGCATAGCAACCAACTGTCATCTTAATTTGGATGGCGTGTTCTCTTTGTGTGCGGCATTAGCCATTGCAGATTACTGCGGAACAGACGCAACTGCAATTACTTGGGCATACGAGGGTCGTGAAACCCAGGAAGAGCAACGTGTCTTTGGCAGCCTGCATCGTGATGTGCCTTTTCATATTCGAAAATCAGAGATTGAAGATCGAGAATCGGCAATTCATATTGCTCGCAATCAAATCCGTTTAGGAATAGCGCATAGTGATTATCCATATACGTTGACGCATCCATATACCAAACGTTGGAACTATGCGGTGAATGTACTTCGTGCATCAACTCCCGAAGAACTATTCCGCAGAATTTCTCTGCCTGTAGTGGTCGAATCAATTCCTGAGCAGAAATATGCGTATGCATTGTTGGATATTGAGATTCACGAAAAGGAGGAGTCGTTACAATTAGTGTATCGCTATTCCGCAACCCATTATAAACCCGAATCCATACGAAAATTTGCTACTTTAGTGCGAAAATATGTCGAATGGCTTATCAATAACCAATGACCAATAACCAATCACCAATAGTGCAATTGCAGAATATGCTACAAGCAGATGCAAAATTGTGCGCTTTGTTAGAGCAATCATTGGCGCATGCAGCCATCGCCAATCCGCATTTGGAGACCAATCCGGTGCGGACGGTGGATGATTGGTGCGCGTATGTGGAGCGTTTTGCGCATATGATGCCCTGGCAAGCAATGGATATAGGTGAAGATGTGTCCTTTTTCCGCCGCATAGACCAGAATATCGGCTATTTCTATTTCCTCATCGATCAACCGCTGGAGGCACTAAAAAATAGGGGCTATATCTATCCGTCGCTGCAATACGAACCCCGTGTCGCGCAATGGCTCAAAGCTTACAATACCGCTTGGGGAGAAAGGTTGAATAGCGCAGAGAGTTGGAATGAATCATACTATCAACTCGCCCTCTCCGACCCTCTTTTTGAACTTCAAACTGACCGCTACGAATTGCCTGATAACTGGCATAGCTGGAATGACTTCTTTGCTCGCAAATTAAATTACCAATTACCAATCACAAATCACCAATCACCACTTGTCGCTCCTTGTGACGGAGCGATTGTCTCCGCTCCGGTCAAGACAGCCTCCATCGCCAATTGGCTCAATCTTTTAGGCGATAGCCCATATAGGCAAGTATTTGTCGGCGGTGAGACCTTCCACATAGTCCTAGATGTCTTTGACTACCATCGTTTCCATATGCCTTGCGATGGTACGGTACTCGAATGTAAAACCATTCAAGGCATTCATGCGGGCGGAGGAGTCATTATCTGGGACGAAGAGCAGGGTCGGTATCGTTATGACCAATGCGGCGTGACGGACTTTCAGATGTTGGAGACCCGTGGAGTTCTCGTCATCGACACTCCTGCTTTCGGCAAAATCGCCATTGTCCCCATCGGTGTCCAACAGGTTAGTTCTGTCCAATGGACGTTTGCTAATGACCAATTACCAATATCCAACAACGAAGTTAATCGCGCCCTTGTGGCAGAGAATCACCAATTACCTCAGGGCACAGAGTTGGGTAAATTCCTTTTCGGAGGCAGCGACGTCGTACTCTTCTTTGAACCCGGTCGTACCCCGCAAATTACCGCCAAAACCGTCAAAGTAGGCGAAAAAATTGCCTAAACCATAAAAATCTCGTTGAAAATTTGTGTATGTCAATTAATTTATGTACCTTTGTAGCCGCAAAGGTACTTGAGTGACTGATTAATCGATAAATCAATTGTAAAATGAAACGATACGCATTAGTTACCGGCGCGAGCCGAGGAATAGGAAGAGCAATCGCTATCGAGTTGGCGAAAGACGGCTGCTCTATATTGCTCAATTATAAGAGTAATCGCGCCGCGGCAGAGGAGGCGAAACGCCTCATCGAGGAAGCTGGCGGTGAAGCTGAACTTATGCCTTTTGATGTCAGCCAACCGGATGCCATCAATGCCGCATTGGATGCGTGGTTCGCTGCCCATCCGAATGACTACATCGACGTGTTGGTGAACAATGCCGGCATACGCAAGGACGGACTAATGGTCTTTATGACCGACGAGGATTGGCATGATGTGCTGTCATCGGCTACGGACGGGTTCTTCTATACCACCCGGCGGGTTCTTCAAGGGATGCTGTACGCACATAGAGGCCGTATCGTGAATATCACATCTATCGCCGGTATTTATGGTACGCAAGGACAAGCGAACTATTCTGCGGCAAAGGCTGCCGTCATAGGAGCCACCAAAGCGCTTAGCAAAGAAATGGCGGCACGTAATATCACGGTCAATGCCGTTGCTCCGGGATATATTACGACGGATATGACGGCAGATTTGGATGTAGCGGAACTAAAGAAAACAATTCCTGCAGGACGTTTAGGAACTCCGGAAGAGGTTGCGCATTTGGTGTCTTTCCTTTGTTCAGATAAAACATCGTATATCACTGGTCAAGTAATAAGCGTTGCAGGAGGATTAGGATGAAAAGAGTAGTCGTCACTGGAATGGGCATTTGGTCCTGCATCGGCAAGAACCAAGCGGAGGTATGCGGATCGTTGCGTGCAGGACGTAGCGGTATCGGTAATGACCCGGCGCGCAAGGAATACGGCTATCGTAGCCCGCTTACCGGTATCGTAGAGACACCGGACTTGAAAGCCTTACTGGATCGTCGCTCGCGTGTGGGTATGTCGCAAGAGGCAATGTATGCCTATATGGCGTCTCGCGAAGCATTCGAGCAAGCAAAAATAGACGAGCAGTACTTATTGGATAATGAGGTGGGCATTCTCTTTGGTAACGATAGCGCCATGCAAGCCACCATTGAGATTCACGAAACGATGCTTGCTCATCATAATAGTGCGCTGTTGGGGAGCGGATACATTTTTCAGGCGATGAATTCCACGGTGAATATGAATCTATCTTCCATCTTCCATCTGCGCGGCATCAATCTAACAGTTAGTGCCGCTTGCGCCAGTGGAAGTCATGCGATAGGTTTAGCTACTATGTTCATTCGCCAGGGGCTGCAAGATATGGTATTGGTTGGAGGAGCACAAGAGGTAAACTATTATGCGATGTCCGCCTTTGACGCGCTTGGGGCTTTTTCTTCTCGTTTGGATGAACCTACTAAAGCCAGCCGTCCGTTTGATGCAGATCGCGATGGTTTGGTTCCTTCCGGAGGCGCTGCTGCTTTGGTCTTGGAAGATTATGAGCATGCGATTGCACGCGGCGCAACGATACTTGCCGAAGTATGTGGATACGGATTCTCCAGTAATGGGGTAGGAATGTCTCAACCCAGCAGCGAGGGCTCGTTCGTTGCTATGCAGCGCGCATTGGATGAAGCAAAGATATCTGCCGATGCTATCGATTACGTTAATGCCCATGCTACCTCTACCAAACAAGGAGATGAGGAAGAAGCAAAAGCGCTAACTCGCTTGTTCGGAAATTCGCGCACGTGGATAAGTAGCACCAAATCCATGACCGGTCATGAGTGCTGGATGGCAGGAGCAAGCGAGGCGATTTATTCGATATTGATGATGCAGAACGGTTTCGTGGCACCCAATATCAATCTGGAACATATCGATCCATGTGCTGCTTCATTACGCCTTGCCCAACAAACAATAGAGACTTCTGTTCATACGGTATTAAGCAATAGTTTCGGATTTGGCGGAACAAATAGCGCCATTATTTTACAACGAATGTAACGCATGAGCGAACAGCGCAACATATTTTCCTATATTCCGCAACGGCCTCCGTTTGTATTCATTGATACGGTTGAGGAAATGAGCGAAAATAGCGCATGTACACGCTATACTATTCCTGAGGCTTGTCCGTTACTTTCGAATGGAGTCTTGCCGTTATCGGGATTGATGGAAAATGCCGCACAGACTTGTTCCGTAATAGCAGGAAATAAAATTGCATATCTTGGAGCGGTCAAGCAAATGGAAGTGAAGCGCTTTCCAAAGGTAGGGGAGACCTTGCGCACGGAGGCGGTTGTAATACAAGAAATGCTGAATATCTCGCTCATCGAATGTACGACCCAAGTTCAGAACGAGACGATTGCTACCACCACGCTTAAAATTGCTACAATGGACAACAATGCTGCGAAATAGTTTTTATGACATACTGCAGAACAATCAGGATGGGTACGTGATTCGTTTTAACGCTCAGCATCCTATCTTCTCCGGACATTTCCCGGAGCATCCGATTGTGCCTGGAGCTTGTATGGTGCAGATTGCCGAGGAACTCGCAGCGCTAACTTACGGACATCCGGTTCGTTTTACGGCTATTCGTGATCTCAAGTTTCGACAGCCTATCACACCAGATCAAGAAATATTGATTAGTATTCAGAAATCAACAGAACCGATATACAAGGTTCAATGTGCTGATTCTACGAAAGGAGGGTTAATGATTATTTCATTCAATGCATGTGGTGACGAAATGGAAGAAAAATCCATAAAAATATAAAAAAATCCGTTGAAAACTTGTGTAAATCGAAAAAAATCCGTAACTTTGCAGCGGATTTGAGTTTTTACCAGTTTTTGGTAATTGATTTCTGGTAATTTTATGCGGGAATGATGATAATGATTTAAAATCAGATAGTTATGTTAAACAATCCGTTTGTTTTAATAGGAGATATACCGCCTCAGTACTTTTGTGATCGCAAGCAGAGGAGAAAATATCTGTCTGGTATCGGATCGCCGTATGGGCAAGTCCCGGTTAGTGAAACATTGCTATAAATTATCCGAGATATGCGATAATTATTACCTCTTCTATGTGGATTTGCTTCATACATCTTCTTTGCGAGACTTTGCGTTTGCCTTCGGTCGTTGTGTATTCGATACCCTACAAAGTAAGGGGGAGAAATTTGCGCGACAGTTTTTGGCTACCGTGCAATCGATGACAGTCACGATGAGTATCGATCCGCTCAGTATGATGCCTCAGTTTGGCTTATCGCTCAATCCGAATGCGCAACTCGAATATACATTTGAGAGTATTTTTCGCTATCTGGAAAATGCCGATAAACCGTGTATAGTTTGTTTTGATGAATTTCAGCAAATCAATAAATACGCGGAAAAGAACGTAGAGGCTTTGCTGCGCAGTTATATCCAGCATATGGGCAATGCGCATTTTATTTTCTCTGGTAGCGAACGGCATATGTTAGAAGAGATGTTTAACTCTTCCGCCCATCCATTCTATAATAGCGCCTCCCATATGAACTTAGAGGCTATTCCTCAAGATAAGTACGTGGAGTTTGTTTGCAATTGTTTCGAGCAATATAGCAAGCATATTGATGCAGATTTAGCGCGGTTGATTTACCAAATAGCAGAAAGCAATACCTATGCTATGCAACGTATCAGTCACAAATTATTTGAATTGGTAAATGAAAATGGAACGGCAGATAGACAACTATTGACTCAAGCTGTGCATAATATCATTGAGGAAGATACTCCACGTTTTGCTCGTTTACTATCCCACGTTCCGGAACGTCAGCAGAGTTTGTTGTTTGCTGTAGCCAAAGAAGGTCGGGTACAAAAGATAATGAGTGGGCCGTTCTTGAAAAAGTATCACTTGATGTCTTCCAGTGCTGTACAAAATGCCATCAAGCATTTATTGGATTTGGATTTGGTAACGCAAGATGAGAAGAAACAATATGTGGTATATGATATTTTCTTGCGGATGTATCTAAACAAAATAAGTGAAGGATAAAATTCCCTAATTCAATAATCAATAATCGAAACAATATATGACCAAACAAGAAATTATTGAAAAAACCAATGCTTTTCTCGTCGATGAATACGAGAAAGACCCGGCAATGCTCAAGCCGGAAGCACGTTTCCGTGAAGATCTGGACTTGAACAGCCTGGACTACATGGATCTGATGGTAACAGTCAAACGCGAGTTCGACATCATGCCTGCTCCGGCAGAGATGAACCTTGTGGTAACACTGGGCGATTTCTATGATTTTATCGAACGCAAACTGAACGAACCGGCTCCTGCAAAATGAGTGTATCTAATCCACATACGGTCTGTATCATCGGTGGCGGCATGAGCGGACTCTTTACCGGCGCACTCCTTGCCAAGAACGGCTATAAAGTGACAGTTCTGGAAAAGAACCATATCATCGGCGGAGGACTCCAATCCTTCCGCCGTGGCGATGTGGTGTTTAATACCGGTATGCAATCTTTCGCCGGATATATGCCTGATATGATTAGCCTTCAATTTTGCAAATATTGTGGAGTGGAAGATTTGTTGGATGTTATGCCGACAGATGAGAACCGGCAGGAGATAGTATGGATGGATAATCAAACATGCTATAGTCTTCCTAAAGGTCGCAAAGCATACCAATCTTATCTAATCAAAATGTTTCCTCAAGAGGAAAATGGTATCAGAGATTTAATCGAGGCTGTATTCTGCATAGGTCATACGTATGATTACCTATTTCTTAACCCAATACGGCGCCATGAGGAAAACATCCCTTATGCCTATATGAATGCTTATGATTTCATTCGGCAATACATCCAAGACGAACAATTAATCTCAATCTTTGAATATGTATCTTGGACAACAGGACCCAGTTTGAAGGCTATGCCTGCGTTAGAGTTTTGTATGATGCTTACATTGTATATAATTGGCTCTCATCGCTTCGTGGAAGGAACAAAACAAATGGTTGATGCATTTTGTCATGTGATAGAAGATGCAGGAGGAGAGATTCATAATGAAACAGAAGTCTGCAAAATAAATGTTGAGAACGGCCAAGTTGTAGAACTTATAGACACAAACGGGCGTAGTTGGGAGAGTGATGTGTATATATGGGCTTGTACTCCCAAAATCTTATTGGGTATATGCAATGCACCGGTTTTTAGACCTGCGATGACGCAAAGGATTATAGAGTTTGTAAACCCGTTTACGATGTATATTGTATTTTGTAAATTGAAGAAGAACAGGTTCCCATTTATCAATAGTGCAGTTTATATGCCTCATCCTTCGGATAAATCATTCCTCCCACAATCAATAGTCCTTGTGACTTCCCCGCACAGAAATCAAAACCAATGGGCACAGACAGCAGAAATATATATACCGGCTTGTTATGAGGAGTTGGGCAAATGGGAGAATACAAAAGTACAGGATCGCGGTAGATTATATGAGGAACATAAGAATCAAGTTGCACGGAAAGCTTTGGAAATGGTCTCTAATTTCTATCCGGATATAACAGATGCCGTTACGGATATAAACGTAGCGTCTGCTTTAACTATACGCGATTATTATGGTAATCCTCAAGGTGCTACGTACGGACAACAAGGGTTGTACCTTCCGATTAAAACCAAAGTGGTTAATTTGTTCATGACTGGTCAAGCAGTGCAAAATCAAGGAATAGCTGGTATAGCAACTGCTGCAACGCTCACAGCGGAAACAGTACTTGGAAAAAATTTAATAGACATAATAGCGAGAGCTTAATGAAACGAGTAGTAGTAACTGGTATGGGCATTTGGTCCTGCATTGGGCAAGACTTGCAAACCGCCATCGAGAGCCTTCAACAAGGCCGCTCTGGAATTGTGTTTGACCCCAAGCGAATCGAATATGGTATCCAATCAGGCTTGGTGGGCAATGTCCCTCGTCCGGATTTAAAGCCGTTGTTGTCACGTAAATTGCGAACCACCATGTCCGAAGACTCTGAATATGCTTATATGGCTGCTCGGCAAGCATTTGAGCATGCGCATATTCGGAAAGATTATCTGTTACAAAACGAAGTGGGTATTCTATGGGGAAATGACAGCGGAACTTCTACGGTGGTCGCAGCAATGAATGCTATGAATCAATATCATGATTCGTTTATGATAGGTCCTTCTTGCTTGTTCCAAGGCGGAGCGTCTAGCGTTGTGATGAATCTGAGTACTATTTTTCATTTGCACGGATGTGGAATAACTACAGCCGCCGGGTGTGCCAGTTCATCGCACGCAATAGGAATGGCGTCTATTTTGATTCAGACCGGTAAGCAAGATATGATTTTGGTAGGTGGTTCTTCAGAACTTCATCCCTTGATGGCAGCAACATTCGATGCAACCAATATCTTGTCTCTCCGCAATGATGCACCGAATCATGCGATGCGTCCGTATGATACGGAGCGGGACGGTACGGTATTCAGCGGAGGTGCTGCTGCTCTTGTTTTGGAAGAATACGAGCATGCAGTTGCTCGCGGAGCAACCATCCTCGCAGAAGTTTGTGGTTATGGCTTCTCATCTAATGGTATTGAGGAGATTTCCATGCCATCCGCAGATGCGGAATACATAGCTATGAAGCGTGCCTTGGACGATGCCGGATTGCAACCATCTGACATCGATTACGTCAATGCTCATGCTACATCCACTATCGCCGGCGATATCGAGGAAGCCAAAGCCCTCACGCGTCTGTTCGAGGAACAAGGTGTTTCGTCCCCCCTTCCTTTTAGGGAAGGGTCGGGGTTAGGCTCTAATCGACCCTTCATCTCTTCCACGAAATCCATGACCGGACACGAGAACTGGATGGCAGGAGCCAGCGAAGCGGTGTATTCGATTTTGATGATGCAGAACGGTTTCGTGGCTCCGAACATTAACTTGGAGCACAAGATTGATGAAGCCAAGGATCTCAATATCGTCACCGAAACCATTTATACGCCCATCAACACCGTCCTCTCCAACTCTTTAGGCATGGGTGGTACGAATTGTGCTTTAGTGTTCAGGAAGATATAATGCAAACTATATATTAGGTTATGAGGAGAAGAGTAGTTGTAACAGGAATGGGTATCTGGTCTTGCATTGGACAAGATTTGCAGACTGTCACCGAAAGTCTCAAGCAAGGTCGTTCGGGTATTGTTTTTGACCCTAAACGCATTGAGTATGGTCTCCACTCCGGTCTTGTCGGTAATGTGCCCCGTCCTGATTTAAAGCCTTTATTACCTCGTAAATTCCGAGCAACGATGTCTGAAGACTCTGAGTATGCATATTTGGTCGCTCGGCAGGCTTTTGAGCAAGCAGGCATGTCGGATGAATATTTAAAACAAAATGAAGTAGGAATTATATTTGGGAATGATGTAAACAATTCCAGTATGAAAGAGCATTTTACGGAAATGGAAATGTCGCATTCAACAACAAATTTGTTGCCATGGTCTTTGCTAAAAGAAGAGACATCCTCTGTGACGATGAATCTTGCCACGATATTTCATTTAAAAGGCATAAATTTGACAATTGGGAATATGAGTACGAGTGGATTAGCAGCAATTGGATTAGGTGCATGGTTGATTCGTGAAGGGATGCAAGATAGTATATTAGTAGGAGGTGTTAGTAACGTGTCTTTGGATGTGGCCGCGGCCTATGATTCTACTGGTGGTCTCTCGTTAAGTACTAATCCAAGCAATGCAAGTAAACCCTTTGATACTAAAAGTGACGGTACGATTTTCAGCGATGGCGGAGCTGCTTTACTGATTGAAGAATATGAACACGCGTTAGCGCGTGGTGCAAATATAATAGCAGAGATAATTGGATATGGTTCTACAAATGGAGGTGAAACGGATGTGTCCCATTTGGTTAATGAAGGTATAATTAAAGCTATCTATAAAGCCTTGAATGATGCGGGCATTACTGCTGAAGAGATTGATTATGTAAATGCGGCAGCACTTTCGGCTCAGTATGAAGATGTGCAAGAAGCGATTGCGCTATCTCATTTTTTTGAAAATACTCATACTTGTATAAGTTCGACAGAATCAACGACAGGACACGAATGCTTCATGGCCGGAGCGAGCGAAACGATATACACCATTTTGATGATGAATAATAGTTTTGTAGCGCCGAATATTAATATTAAACAAGTTATTGAAGAAGCTAAAA
Organism: Paludibacteraceae bacterium; assembly: GCA_905233375.1. Classification (GTDB taxonomy): domain Bacteria; phylum Bacteroidota; class Bacteroidia; order Bacteroidales; family Paludibacteraceae; genus Colicola. Next base: position 14,583 of record CAJOEJ010000021.1, read on the forward strand.
ATCTTAATATAATTACTAAAACAACGACGAAAAAAATCAATATAGCTCTCAATAATTCTATTGGTGGAGGTAACGTATTTGGTTCTTTGATAATTAAAAAGTTATGAAGCGAGTTGTAGTAACAGGAATGGGAATATGGTCCAGCATCGGGCAAAACTTACAGAATGTAACCGAGAGCCTTGAACAAGGCCTGTCGGGAATTATCTACGACCCCAAACGTATTGAGTATGGAATCCAATCCGGACTTGTAGGTAATGTGCCCCGTCCGGATTTAAAACAATTATTGTCTCGTGATAATCGGGTGATTATGTCCGAGGATACGGAATATGCGTATATGGCTGCTAAACAGGCAATAGAACAAGCAGCCATTATGTCTGACAAATATAGAAAAACTAATGATATAGGAATTGTTTGGGCAAATGACGGTAATAGTAGATTGAAAAAAATATTTCAGATAATGCGTTTAACAAAAGACTCTCAGGAATTGGGAATATATCAGCCGATATATACTTCATGGACGAAAGTATGCTTGAGTAAGATATTTAATTTGCGAGGAACTAATTTTTGTGTGGCATCGGCTTGTGCAAGTGGATCTCATGCGATAGGATTAGCATGTTTTCTTATAAGAACAGGGATTGAGAATATGATATTAACGGGAGGTTCAATGGAAATGGATTCCTTTTTTGTGGAATCTTTTGACGCGTTACAAGCTACTTCTTTGCGCAATAATTTCCCCACTCAAGCCTCCCGCCCCTTTGATGTAAATCGCGATGGAATGGTGCCTTCCGGAGGAGCTGCGGCTTTGGTTTTGGAGGAATACGAACATGCGGTCGCACGTGGAGCAACTATCCTCGCGGAAGTATGCGGATATGGCTTTTCGTCCAATGGTACAGAAGAAATATCCATGCCTTCCGCTGAGGCTGAATATATCGCTATGAAGCGTGCCTTGGACGATGCCGGATTGCAACCATCTGACATCGATTACGTCAATGCTCATGCTACATCCACTATTGCCGGCGATATAGAGGAAGCCAAAGCCCTCACGCGTCTGTTCGAGGAACAAGGTGTTTCGTCCCCCCTTCCTTTTAGGGAAGGGGCGGGGTTAGGCTCTAATCGACCCTTCATCTCTTCCACGAAATCCATGACCGGTCACGAGAACTGGATGGCAGGGGCAAGCGAGGCGGTCTATTCAATACTCATGATGCAAAACAATTTTGTAGCACCCAATATCAATCTGGAGCATAAGATAGACGAAGCCAAAGACCTCAATATCGTCACCGAAACTGTCTATACTCCCATCCGTACCGTCCTCTCCAACTCCTCCGGCATGGGCGGTACGAATAGCGCATTGGTGTTTAGGAAGGTGGATTAAGGAGTGAGAGAAAGTTCCCACAAATCGAATGATTAGATAGATTTGGTTTGCCTGATCTATGGGCTAAATTTGAAGAAAAACACAGAAAAAAGCCGATCAATATGCGATAGGTGGGCTAAATTTGAAGAAAAATGTAAAAAAAAGCCGGGTAATATTTGCATGAGTCATATTTTTTTTGTACCTTTGCAGCCGAATTTACACAATCAATCGTATGGATGGGATCTATGGACGGAAGAAGGAACTGGAACGGATGGAAGCATATTACCACTCCGGGAAAGCTGAGTTTGTGGCATTATATGGTCGTAGACGAGTAGGTAAGACGTTCCTCGTAGATGAGTTCTTCAATCATCAGTACAGCTTTACAGTCACAGGCGTGATAGACGGTAAACGCTCCGAACAGATGGCAGCATTCATGCATGGTTTGCGCGATATCGGCTATACAGGAACGACTCCAAAGACATGGATGGATGCGTTCTATGAGCTGTCGGTGCTGCTGGAGAAGAATATGAAGTCAGGTGAGCGTTGCGTGCTGTTCATCGATGAACTGCCATGCTTCGATACGCCCAAAGCGGGGTTTGTGCGTGCCTTTGGACATTTCTGGAACAGTTGGGGTCAGCGCCACAAAGAGGTGATGCTGGTGGTATGCGGCAGTGCGACGACATGGATGATAGAGAACCTGATTGACAATCATGGAGGTTTACACGACCGGATAACGCGTGAGATGCACTTGCGTCCGTTTAACTTATGCGAGACGGAGCAGATGTTAAGAGCGATGGATATAGTGTGGGACCGGTTGGCTATCATGCAGTATTACATGGTTGTGGGTGGGGTGCCGTATTACCTGAGTCTTGTGGAGCAAGGTGAAAGTGTGAACCAAGCGATAGACAGGTTGTTCTTTGCGGAAAATGCACCGCTGAAACGAGAGTATGAACGGTTGTTTGCATCGTTATTCCGTAAGCCGGAGCCGTATCTTGAGATACTACGTGTGCTGTCGCAGCAACGGATGGGTGTGACGCGAGAGGAGATAGCGAAAGCAGCGGGAGTGCCTGAGAACGGCCATTTGACGGAATACCTGAAGAGTTTGGAGAAATGCGATTTTGTGCGGTATTACTTCATCAAAAACAAGAAGATAAAGAAGACGGACGGGTTGTACCAGTTGACGGATCTGTTTGTGATTTTCTACAACACATACATGACGAAGCCAATAACGGATGCACACTACTGGAGCGTTCATAACCATACACCGCTGCTGAACAACTGGTATGGGTTGAGTTTTGAACGGGTATGTATGGCGCACATTCCGCAGATCAAGCATGCGCTGGGGATCGACAGGATAGGAGTAGAATATTATTCGTGGAGGAGCAAGGAGAGTGCGGAAGGAGCGCAAGTGGACTTGCTGCTGGAAAGAGCGGACAGAATCATCAATCTATGCGAGATGAAATACAGCAAGGGTCTGTACACATTGGACAAGGACGAGGACTTGAACATGCGGACGCGGATGGAGGATTTTACGCGAGAGACGGAGACGAAATACGGAGTGATGCCGGTGCTGGTGTGTACATACGGATTGAAGCGGAACATGTACTCCGGAGGAATACAACAGCAAGTAACGATGGACAACTTGTTTAAGGATGTGGAGTAGAAGAATCTGAGATAAGTTTCCTAAAATCAAGGAAGGAAATTTTAAAAGTTTCCATAGTTTTAGGAAAAAAGGAGGATGGTTAAAAATCTCTAATTTAAAAAAATATGACAAAGCAAGAAATTCAAGAGAAGGTAAATGCTTTTTTGATTGATCGTCTGGAGTACGAGCCAAGCGCGATTAAACCCGAAGCAGAACTCAAACGTGATCTCGGCATGACATCGCTGGATGCCGTAGAGACTGCCATTTTTATCAAGCGCACCTTCGGCTTTCAGCCTGAGCGAGGCGCTGTAAAAATGCTCGTCTCTATCCAAGATCTGTACGATTATATAGAAAAGAATCTATAACTCGAGAATGAATATCATTCAAAATCAATATTTCGACGGCGAACGTCCTCTCTATGAGAGTTGCGATGTGCGGCTGGAACGCGTGCGAATAGGCGAAGGCGAGTCCGGATTAAAGGAATCGCGGCGTATCGAAGCTGTTGATTGCGAGTTTGAAGGCATGTATGTTATCTGGGAATGTGAAGATGTCACATGCCGCAATTGCCATTTCGCAGCCTCCGACAGAGCACCGCTTTGGTATAATCGCAATCTGCGGATGTGTGATTGCCTGATAGATGCGCCGAAAGCCTTTCGGGAGGTCGATAAACTGACCCTCGAACGCCTCCAAATTTCGGATGGTGCCGAGACTTTCTGGTACTGCCGAAACGGACAAATCTCTGACTTCAAAATGGAGAACGGTCTATATGCCTTTATGCATGCGAATCAATTCAAAATCAGAAATATCCAATTGCAAGGCAAATACATCTTCCAGTACGCTAAAAACATCGAGATCCATAATGCGATTTTTGATACCAAAGATGCTTTTTGGGAGAGCGAAAACTGCACAGTCTATGACTCTGAGATTAAAGGAGAGTACCTCGGCTGGTACTCCCGCAATCTCCGCCTTGTCCGCTGCCGCATCTCCGGTACGCAGCCGCTATGTTATTGCCAGAACCTCATCCTCGAAGACTGCACCTTTGCCCCCGATGCCGATTTGGCTTTTGAGAAATCCTCTGTGCAAGCGACAGTCGTCGGTTCAATCACATCTGTAAAAAATCCGCTTCCCGGCTCGGTCATCAAACAGATACCATGTTAGAAATTATCTATTTGGTGACAGCCGGTAGCAACAACTAATCCTTCCCCTCGTATCCCGGTTTTGTCTTGAACCAATTCATACGAATCAGTTTGTCGGACAAGGAGCGGCGCAACGGATAAAGGGTGTCTCTATCCGCTACGTTGGTATCCCGCAAGTCTCGTCCGAAACCTTTCCAGAAGTAGGATTTTTGTCCGATGAAACCGAGAATAGTCGGAAATATATCCACTTGCTCCGCGTGCTCAATGACACACAAAGAATCAACATCCGGCGAAACGATGATCAGCGGACACATCGCCTGCCCCGTACCGAACGGAAGATGCGCCTTCAGACCGTAATCACGCACCTCATCACTCATGTTACAGTTGAAGATACGGTGATCCCCGGTGATAGCGATAGTGCTGTTACGCATGACCTGCGCCGTATCCGCCCAGGCAAGGAATCTGCCTACATGGCGGTCCGTGAAATGCGCTGTTTGCATATAACTCCGGATAATAGGCGGCACGCTATCGGGAATACTGACCTCTCTATCCGGCGAACTGTCAAACGGCAGGTGACCGTTGATCGAGATACCCATCCCGCAAGACGGCACGGACAATGTGGATATCGTCTCTATCAGCCTGTCTATCATCGTGCTGTCTGTCCATTCGAAAATATTGTCCGTGTCCGGTTCTACCAAATCCCGGTAGCCGTAGGCAGGGGTCATTGTGCGTTGGTTCCATACATTGCGGCAGGGGTTGACTACTGCACTATAGGGGAAGAAATGGGCAATATTGGGATAGGTGCAATAGGCATAATCGTTACAAGCAATTCCCTCCAGCGTGGGAAACAGTCCCGTGTTAACGATGAGTTGTCCGTCTCCCGACATACCATACTGAATCTGCGATTTCACATCCTTGACAAAAAACACCGGATGAGAGTTGATATACGCGCTCATGGCGGGACATATCGGATCGCCGGAAGCATCTACCGCCTCCAAGACCCATGACTCGAAACTCTCCAAAAGTAGTATGACGAGGTTTCCCCGCAGCGGAGCAGGTTCGGCATAGGGCTGCAGGAGAGTGGATAACTCTGCTTTTTCTTCCTCCGTCAGTTCCATAGGGGTAGTCCGCGAGGCGTATGACCGGATCACATCTGACATCATAAACACCGGATAGGCTAATACGGAACGGTGGTGGATATAGTGGGTGGCTTTACGTTCACTCGCGCTTGTATCAACAAAAAACTCCTGCGGTACACTGCACGGGTTAACCCATTCCCATGTAAAAGGAGCTCCGTTGATGTATGGGCGGTGATAGTGCCAGCGAAGGAACGAACCAGTAAAACTGGTACACAAACCAACTACCACAACGATCAGCACTTCCCACCAGCGGAAAGGAGCCGCTTTCCAGAGATAACATACCGCTGCTATGCAGGTCAGGAGCGGAAAGAGCAGCAAAGACAGATCCACATAAGGGAGGAGACTCCGCCAGAATCCATCCATGTTTCCCATGAGGGTAAAGAGATGCCAGGTGATAAAAAGATGGTTTACCCGATAATAGAGAATCTGGGCGATGAGCCATACATCGGTGATACCGAGCAACACAAAGACAGGCCATCTCTTCGACGTAAAGACAACGGGTAGCGCCAGCAGGATAGCCGCAGCCCATTTGCTGATTTTATTCGCCGGTGATATATACAGACCCGTATCCACCACCGCATCGAACAAAAAGCATTTGGCAGCCAGCAGACCTACCACCAGCAAGAAACGAAGCCAAGCTCCAAAAGAGGCATTATTCAGGATACGATTATACATAAATAACTCAAATTAGGCTGCAAAATTACGAAATTTATTTGAATTACACAAAAAAAAATTGCATATCTCAAAAAAAAGCAGTAACTTTGCGCACTTTTTATTAGGATAACAAAGAATGACTTTACAAAAGGGATATATAAATGGTGTAGATTTGGCTCGAATAATCGGAGCAATAGGTATTGTGATTTTTCACTTTACTTGCCATTGTGATTTCTTGCGCCCCTACTTCTATGAAACTGCCAATTTTCCGTATGGTCAGTTATGGGTAGCCATGTTTTTCGCTATGTCCGGCGCTTGCATTGTCCGCTCCAATACAGATACTTCTATTTGGAAGTTCTATAAAAAACGCTGGCTGAGTATTTTTCCTCTCTTCTTTTTGGCATACGTTACGGTTTTTGCAGTTCATATGCTGATATATGGAGTTTGGTGGAAAAATATCAGTTTGCGGACTATTCCGTTGAGCCTTATAGGAATGGACTCCTATTTTTACTATATACAGCCGACCTTTTCGGTTATTGGAGAGTGGTTTATCGGTGCGCTGATATGTTGCTATTTACTATATCCTCTGCTACGTTGGCTGCTTAAGACAATACCATTCACGACAGAAACAATATTAATCATCGGCTGTTGCTTTATTCCGTACTTAACATGGTTTGATGTCGAACCTTGGCATAATATTTGGGTGTGTACCGCTATTTTTTATTCAGGCATGTTGCTTGCTCAATTTCCGCAGGTGTTTACATCCAAATATGCTTTTGTCTCTGCAATAGTAGTGGCTGCTTTATTGTTATGTGTGCCATTGCCGTTTAAACACATTGCTTCCTTTAGAGAAATTATCTATCCGTCATTGGGAGGTATTGCTGTTTTTATTTCAATAGTGCATATAGGGCGCTTGATAGAAAACAGGGTAAAGAATAATCACACCCTTCCGTATTTGGGAAAACTATCGTACCCTATATTTCTTTTACAGCATATAATCATTATGGATTTATTATCCAAATTGACTCCGTTTTCTGTTGTAGGAGCAATAGGCGTGTTGTTATTGGATGTATTTTTAACTCTGCTATTTTCGGATCTAATATTGTCTGCGTATGAAGCAATCGTTTCCAAAAGTAAGTGTCATCATGCCTAATTACAACCACGCCCCTTATCTCAAGGAGCGGATGGACAGTATCCTGGCGCAGGACTACCCTGCGTTTGAGGTGATTCTTCTGGATGATGCGTCCACGGACGATAGTGCGACCATCCTCAGCGGGTACGCCAAGCATCCGAAGGTAAAAGCGTTCCTGCGCTCGGAGACCAATTCGGGCAACACGTTCCTCCAATGGCAACGCGGACTGAAAGAGGCGACGGGTGACTATGTATGGATTGCGGAGAGTGACGATATAGCTGCTCCCACGTTGCTGTCCACTCTCGTTGAAGCTCTTGAGCAGAAACATGCGACCTTGGCGTTCTGTCACAGCCAGTGGATCGATGCGTCGGGTACACCTGTTGCACGCAAGCGTGACCCTCGATGGCGGCGGGATTTCTCCATGCCGGGGGACACGTTCATCCGCCGTTACCTGTTGGGGTACTGCACTATCTGCAACGCCTCCGCGGTGGTGTTCCGCCGCGACGCAGCCGAGACGGTTGATATGACCCAGGTAGCGCAGTTCACCGCCAGCGGCGACCGTCTGTTCTGGATCCGGATGGCATTGCAGGGTCGTGTGGCATACGTGGCGCAAGCGCTCAATCAGTTCCGCCAGCACAACAACAAGGTATCGGGAGGAGCGGAATACATGGGACTTAACATCGTGCAGGATCATGATATATACTGTCTGGTTACACCGCCGATGAACCTTACCGGCAATGAGAAACGCTGGATATACGGCTATCACTGGAAAGCGATGAACCGCCCTACCGTCTCGGAGCAAGGACGGCAGAACGCCCTCGCCGCCTGGAGCCAGGAACCCGAATTCGGACGTCTGTCCTTCCTTTTCTATCTTCTCCACAGAGCCAAAGAGAGATGCTGACCTATCTGCTGAACATAGGCTTCGCCATCGCAGCTACGGTGCTGTACATCCACGCGCCGTGGACTTACAGTTACGACTACTGCGTCATGCTGATGTCGGTGTTCATCGCGCAGAACGTGCTCTTTTTTGCTACCAACAAGCGACAGCACTGGTTGGGCTTTGAGTTCTTCTTCGCCCTCTCGTTCTTTCTCGTCAATTTCGTTTATCCCGTCTTCTACGCGCCGACGGAACGTATCTACTGGTCATTTTTCAGTTTCTCGTTCAACGACAACTACGTCACGCGAGCCACGGCGCTGGCTTATTTCGGCTATGCGTGGTATATGCTCGGTGCGGCCCGTATCCTGCAACTGAAACGGGAAGAACCATCCGAGCCCGCCTTCACCATCTCCATGCGGCAGTACCTGTGGTTCTTCGGCATCACGATGGCGGCATGGATGTTATTCATTGCCACAGGCGGACTGGCGGCTTTGCAGAGCGTCTATGCTGAAGGAGCCAACCTGCGCGCAGTAGGCATATACAGCTATTTCAACAATATCTTCACCATCGGCTGTTACCTGATGGCTATCTTCATCTTCCGTCTGCCCAAGCAGAAATGGTGGTTTTACCTGCTGGTTATTGCCAGTTTTATGCTTATCCTGTTGTCGGCAGGCAGCCGCCAGATGGCAGTCGCCCTGGCGCTTATCCTCGTTGTCGGATTCAGCATGTATGTCTATCATCTCAAATGGTGGCAGGTGGCTGCGGTGGTAGCAGGCGGTTCACTTGCCCTTTTCCTCGTCATGACCCTGCGCAAAGAAGGGTTGGATACAGGCGCATGGCAAGCCAAACTGGCACATACCAAACTACAGGAGTTTTGGGATATATACGAAGACCTTATCGTCAATGACGTCAATCTCTTCCGTCTGTTCGGTTGGGCGCAGGAAAACGATCTTACATGGTTCACCGGCATGTCACTGGATCTCAGTTCGCCTGTTCCCGGTCTTGCGGGATATATCATTGAGCACTCCGACCTTCCTCCGCAGATGCTACACGGCGGAGACCTGCCGTCTTACTTGTTCCTGGGACCGGATGCCACTTGGGGAACCGGTACGAACATGGTCGGCGAAGCCTACCGTTCGTTCGGTATCATCGGTACTGCGATAGCGATGTTCCTCATTGGTCTGTGGGTGAAGGAGAGTTACTACCGTGCCGCCAACAGTGTCTATTGGTATCTGATGTATTTCCTTTTAGTCGGTCACGCCCTCATCTATCCGCGTGCCCCGCTCCTCTTCGACCCGCGTCTGGTCACATGGAGCCTGTTGCTTCTGGCGATCATTATGGGCATCACCAGCCACCAGAACCAAATTGTCCAATGGCTCAACAGCCTTGGTCAGAGAAAGGAGGAAACGCAATGAACATCCTTTATTGCATTCCTTCGCTCTACAATGCCGGAGGCATGGAGCGTGTGCTGACCCAGAAAGTGAACTGGCTGGCGACACACACACAACACCAATACACCATCCTTACGACCGAGCGCGTACCGGAAGGAGGTCCGCCGGTTTGCTTCCCTTTGAACCCGCGCGTGCAGGTGGCACACCTGCATATTGATTTCAATGCGGACTATACCAAACCGCTATGGTCCAAATGGTTCGGACACATGCGGCGTATGCGCACCTACCGGAAGGCGCTGACGGACTATATCCGCACACACCATATTGACCTTTGCATCTCCCTTTGCGGCAAAGAAATAGCCTTCCTGCGTCATCTACCCTGCCGCACGATCGCCGAACTGCATTTTGCCAAGAACCAGAGGCAGCAGTTATTGATGGCTAATCATAGCGGATGGTTCTGGTCGCTGTTGGGACGTATCCGCACATGGCAGTTGGTGCGTGCTGTAAAACCGTTGGAGCGACTCGTAGTGCTGACGGAGACGGACAAGAGCGACTGGCAGCAGGCAGGCTGTACCAATGTGGTAGTCATCCCTAATCCCTGTGCGATAAAAGACAAAGGGACAAGGGACAATGCACAAAGAAGCAAGACAGTTTTGGCTGTGGGAAGGTTGCATGAGCAGAAAGGATTTGACTTGTTGCTGCAAGCTTGGAAGGATGTGCAAAGGGACAAGGTACAAGGTACAAAGGGATGGAAATTTCGGATTGTGGGTGAAGGTCCCAAACGGGCGGCATTGGAGACGCAGATGAAGGAGTTGGGGTTGGGCAACGTGGAACTGGCAGGTTGTTCGACGGATATGCAGAACGAGTACTCATCGGCTTCGCTCTTTGTGCTCAGTTCCCGCTATGAAGGGCTGCCGTTAGCACTTATCGAAGCTATGTGGTGCGGCGTGCCGTGTGTCGCATTCGACTGCCCGCAAGGACCGGCGGAACTGTTAGCCGACGGGCGGGGATGGCTCGTTTCCAACGGAGATATTCGTGCATTAAGCACACAGATAGCATACGTAATGAACCATCCCGACGAAGCGGCGGTGCGTGCCGGCAAAGCGCAAGATTATGCCCAAGCCACCTACAGCGAAGCAGTCATCATGCCGCTGTGGATCCAATTGATAGAACCATGACAAACGTGCTACATACCCTTCATGCATTTACCGCCACTACAGGCGGTACGGCTACGTGTACGTATGATCTGTTGGCAGCACTGAACAATCGCAAGGATGTGCATGCGGAACTCCTCGTCACCCGTCCCTCCCAGCCGCTTATGGGGCATAGCGAACCCTGGATCATTCCCGTTGAAAACGACGAAAAGACACCGTTCTGTGTGTCCGCCAATTTGCGTCATGCCCTGCTTCAAACGAATGCCGACATCTATCACACCAACGGCTTGTGGCGCTATTGCAATCATGTGACAGCCACCGTGGCGCGCCGGAAAGGCAAACCGTTTGTGCTCACACCCCACGGCATGCTGTATCCCCAAGCTCTCAAGCAATCCAAATGGCAGAAAGAACTGTTACGCCTGGTACTGTTTGACCGGGACATCCGTGACGCGGCATGCATTCATGTGACCTGCGAAGAGGAGATGCGTGTGGTGCGTGCATTAGGGTTTACGAATCCGGTAGCCGTTATCGGAAACCCCGTTCCGACTCCCTTCATTCTGCCAATCTATCGAGACGATAGCGTGAAATTCGGCTATCTTGGACGACTCCATCCGCGCAAACATATCGAGCGGCTGATAGACGCCTTGGCACAGTTGTCCCGAGACGAGCAGGCGCGTTGCGAACTGGTCATCATCGGTTCAGGAAAACCGGCATACGAAGCGTTCCTGCGGGAACAGGCGAAGCGCCTGCAACTGACCAATATCCGGTTTGCGGGTTTTGTGGAAGGAGAAGAAAAACAGCAACTGTTGGCTTCCTTGTCCGCTTTGTTCGTTCCGAGCGATTTTGAGAACTTCGGAATGATTATACCGGAGGCTCTTCATTGCGGAACCCCCGTATGGGCAAGTACGGGAACGCCCTGGCAACTGTTAAATGAACGGGGGTGCGGATGGTGGCAGGAACCCAAGGTGGAAAACATCGTTTCTACCATGCGGCAGATCATCGCCATGAAGCCGGAAAAGCTCGATGAAATGGGGCTTGTCGGGCGTCAGATAGTAGCAGAACAATTCGCTGTGGACATCGTTGCGCAACAGATGAATGAATTATATAACTGGATACTCAACAACCAATCAAAACCGACTTTTGTATATGAGTTTGCATGATTTGTCGAAATACAGGCATACGCCGTATGAACCGGGAAAGAACCGTCTTGTACGGGGTTTGTGGTACTGCGCGAATGTACTGTTTTTCAAGAGTGCCTGGTGGCCGTACTACGGGTTCAAACGGGCGTTGTTGCGCTGCTTTGGTGCCCGGATAGGCAACGGAGTCATTATCAAACCCTGCGTAAACATCAAATATCCGTGGAGGCTGTCCATCGGTCATCACGCATGGATAGGAGAGAATGTATGGATTGACAATTTGGTTGAAGTGAACATCGGTAATAACTGCTGTATCAGCCAGGGAGCATTGTTACTATGCGGGAACCATGACTACACCAAAGAGAGCTTCGATTTGCAAGTGGCTCCTGTCGTATTAGAGGACGGCGCATGGGTGGGTGCCAAAGCGGTGGTGTGTCCGGGTGTCAGAATGGGAGAGGACAGTATCTTGACCGCCCATTCCGTATTGACGCGGAGCACCTCTCCCCGCAGCGTATGGCAAGGAAACCCGGCGGTAGAAAAGAAGAAGTATTAACGTATGAAAATATCCATTATCACCATCACCTATAACAGTGCCAAGACCCTGCAACGAGCCTTGGAGAGCGTTCAGAGCCAGCATTATGCCGACATCGAGCACATCCTCGTTGACGGGGCTTCGACGGATGGTACCCTCGAACTGATCAAGACATATGCCAATAAGGTACAAAGGGACAAAGGACAAGGGACAAAGGAAGTACGATGGATCAGTGAACCCGACAACGGCATCTATGATGCCTTGAACAAAGGTATCCGTATGGCGACGGGCGACGTGATTGGTTTCCTGCACTCGGACGATGTGCTGTATTCCTCCGATTCCATCGGACATATTGCCATGGCATTCGAGCAAACGAAAGCCGAAGTAGTCTATGGCAATTTGCAGTATTGCCGGGGGGGCAAGGTGGTGCGCAGGTGGCAAAGCAATGCGTTCAAACCTTGTAGTCTCGCTTTCGGCTGGATGCCTCCCCATCCTACCGTTTATGTACGGCGCGAAGTATATGAGCAGGTAGGACCATACGACGACTGGTTCCGAATTTCTGCAGACTACGACATGATGCTCCGAATCTTCAAAGCAGGATACAAGACCCATTATATCCCCGAAGTGCTGGTTTCGATGGAGACAGGGGGGGCGAGCAACAGGAACCCCAAGGCGCGGCTGACCAAAACGCAGGAGGACTATTTGGTGCTCAAGAAGAATCATGTGGGCGCCGGACTGCTCACCGTAGCCTGCAAGCAACTCCGCAAGATCCGCCAGTTCTTACGATAAAGGGTCATTTAATGACCAATCACCAACCACCAATAACCAATCACCAATGCTCAACATCTCCATCGTCTTATATCATCCGGCTTGGGAACAAGAGGTACTGCCCCTTGTGAATGAACTGCTGCGTGTAAAAAACCTGCGGAAAATATACCTGCTGGATAATAGCGAGAAGGAATGGCTCAAAGAGCATGTTGATATGCAGCAAGCTCCTCCTTCCTCGAAGAAGCTCCGCTATATGGTTATGCCGACGAACCTGGGGTACGGCAAAGCGCATAACATCGCCTTGCGGGAGAGTGCATATTACAAGACGGAGTTGCATCTGGTGATGAACAGCGACATACGCGTCAAGGCGGAAGATATCGATGCGATGCACGACTGGATGACGGTTCATCCGGAGGTAGGGCAACTCATGCCGCGTGTACTCAACCCGGATGGCACGCAGCAGTACCTTGCCAAACGGCTTCCGACGCCGTTGGATGTGTTCGGTCGCCGTTTTCTGCCGTCATGGATGATAGCGAAGCGCAATGCGCGGTATGAGTTGCGGGACAAGGATCTGGATCGTCCGGTGAACGCCCCCTATCTGAGCGGCTGTTTCATGTTGCTCCGAACCCGCGCAGCCGTAGAGGTGGGTCTGTTCGACGAGCGTTATTTCATGTACCCGGAGGATATTGACCTCACGCGTACCATTCATCGCAAGTGGCTGACACTGTATTATCCCGAATGGTCTATTATCCATGCGCACGCACAGGCATCCTATAAAAACAGCCACATGCTCCGGGTTCATATCCGGAACATGTGCCGTTATTTCAACAAGTGGGGGTGGTTCATTGACCGCGAACGCACCCTTTTCAACGGAAATATTTAGTACGGATTCATCAAGCGGAACGTCAGGTACAGCGCATAGATGATGAGCAGAATGATACCTGTCAGGCGTCCGAGTTTGTGCTCTTTTCGTGTCTTTAACGCCAGCCAGATGACCAGACTGCCCAATGCGGCAACAAAGGCGTCTATCTCGATCCCTTTGTAGGCAGGCAGCGGACGGATAAGGGCGCTCGTTCCCAAAATAAAGAATACATTGAAAATATTGCTTCCTATCACGTTTCCAATCGCCAGATCGGTGTTTTTCTTGAACGCCGCCATGACGGAGGTTGCCAATTCAGGCAGAGAGGTACCCAGAGCGACTACCGTCAAACCGATCACGGCTTCGGATACACCCCAACGCTGCGCCAGATTAACGGCGCTGTCCACAATCAGTTCTCCGCCGATCATCAATCCCGCCAAACCACCTATGATCAGACCTATCGCCCAAGGGAGCGTGATAGGTTTGACGCCTACTTGCTCTTCGATGGACTGTCCTTTGTGCGCCAGCGCATTGCGGAAGGTGATGAACAGAAAATAGATAAAGAATGCCAATAATGCACCTCCGCAGAAACGGTCGATACATGCTGTCTGACGACCCAGCACGTGAGGCAGGGTCACCGCGAAATAGATGCCCACACAACCCAACAAGGACATAGGCACATCGAAATTACGCGTACTGCGGTGCGAAACGATGGGCGCCACCAGTGCGGTCAAGCCGATGATAACGAAAGTATTGATGATGTTCGAACCCAGTATATTGGTGATAGCCAACTCGGTCGTACCATGCCCCACCGACACCATGTTCACCACAAACTCGGGCATGGACGTTCCGAAAGCGACTACGGTCAGTCCGATGACCAGATCGTCAATGCCGAACCGTTTGGCGATGGCGGACGCTCCGTCCACAAGCCAGTCCGCGCCTTTCACCAGTGCCACGAAACCGACAATAATCAGTACGACCGGCACCCATATGCCATAAGAAAACAATTGCTCCATCATAATTATCTATTGCCTTTCAGCTTTTGTCCTTTATACATTGAAAAGGAAGTGCATGATATCACCATCCTGCACGAGATAGTCCTTTCCCTCCGTAGCGAGTTTACCGGCAGCGCGGCAAGCCGCTTCTCCGCCCAATGCGATGAAATCGTCGTATTTGATCACTTCGGCACGGATGAACCCGCGTTCAAAATCAGTATGTATGACGCCTGCGCATTGGGGTGCTTTTGATCCGGCTTTGAACGTCCACGCTCTCACTTCGTCGCTACCCGCCGTGAGGAAGGTACGCAGGTTCAGCAGGGCGTAGGCGGCTTTGATGAGACGGTTTACGCCACTCTCCTGCAACCCGATCTCTTCGAGGAACATCTGTCGTTCCTCATAGGTCTCCAGTTCGGCTATTTCGCTTTCAATCTTGGCAGCGAGCACCAAGACCTGTGCATCTTCGTCCTTGACGGCTTCTTTGACCTGCTCCACATAGGCATTGCCGCTGACGGCAGAGGCTTCATCGACGTTACAAACATACATGACGGGTTTGTTGGTAAGCAGGAACAAGTCTTTTGCAGCCGCTTCCTGATCCTTGTTGTCCAGTTCCACGGTGCGTGCGTTGCGGCCTTGCGACAGCGCTTCACGGTACTTGACCAGTACCTCCAGCGCCAGTTTGGCTTGTTTGTCCCCTCCGGCTTTGGCTGCTTTCTCACATTTCTGAATACGCGCCTCAACCGTCTCAAGGTCTTTGAGTTGCAATTCGGCATCAATGATCTCTTTGTCGCGCACGGGGTTCACCGTACCGTCGACATGCACCACGTTCTCGTCATCGAAACAACGGAGCACATGGATAATGGCATCCGTCTCGCGTATATTGGCAAGGAACTTGTTTCCCAGACCTTCTCCCTGGCTGGCACCTTTGACCAAACCGGCGATATCGACGATTTCAACGGTCGTCGGAATGACGCCACGCTCGGGTTTGCATAACTCGCCCAGTTTGATCAGGCGCTCATCGGGGACGGTGATGACCCCCACGTTGGGTTCGATGGTACAAAACGGGAAATTGGCACTCTGCGCCTTTGCGTTACTCAAACAATTGAAAAGGGTACTTTTGCCCACGTTGGGCAACCCCACTATTCCACACTGTAAAGACATAGTTATTTACAATTTTAGTATTTACAATTTTGATATTTATGATTTTACAATTTGATACAGCCTGTTGCCATCCACTTCTTCGAAGGTGTCAGGCAATTCGATTTCGGGCGCCGGCACTCCGTTGCCGATAAACAGTCGCGGGTTGGTCTCCACGTGTATCTCATCCCATATGCCGGTCTCCAGGATATGTGTGAGCAGGGTGGGTCCTCCTTCGACCAGTATGGAATGGATGTTCCGTTGTGCCAGATCCGACAAGATATACGACCAATCCGTACGGTCGCGATACACAATTGTCCCGGATTCTCCGCCGCCATTGGGACCGATTACTCCGTTTTCATCGGAAAAAATACGTGCATCGGGCGGAATGACACCATGCCGGTCCATCGTCACGCGGATAGGGTTGCGTCCCTCCCAATGGGTATTGAGCAACCGCGGGTCGTCCAACAACACGGTGCGTGTGCCGACCATGATCGCCATATTCTCCGCCCGCATCTTATGAACCAGTTTCTTTGTCTCGGGTGTCGAAATGGCGAGTGCTCCGTTCAGATGGAGATTGGTTATTGGTGACGGGTCATTGGCGGCGCGTATGTCCCGGAGCGAATCGACGAATCCATCGGCAGTCTGCGCCCATTTGAGCACCACGTAGGGACGGTGTTGCTCGTGGAGGCATATAAAGCGTTTGTTCAGTTCGCGGCATTCGTTCTCCAGTACCCCGACGATGACCTCTATCCCGGCTTCGCGCAGCATGGCGATGCCTTTGCCCGCCACCAATGGGTTCGGATCCGTCATTCCGACGACCACGCGTCCCACGCCTTTCTCGATGATCAGTTTCGCGCAGGGTGGTGTCTTGCCGTAATGACTGCAGGGTTCCAGCGAGACAAAGAGAGTACAATCTTTGAGATTGGTTATTGGTGATTGGTGATTGGTGACGGATACTTCGAGATGCCTGAAACAATTGACCTCGGCATGAGGCCCGCCGTACTGCTCATGCCATCCCTCGGCAAGAACCGCTTCATCGGCATTCCGTACCAATACCGCCCCTACCATCGGGTTCGGCGCAACAAAATACTCTCCCCGCCGGGCAATTTGAATACAATATGCAATATAATTTGCGTAATTCATTTTTTTTTTGTAATTTTGCAGCGCAAATCAATAACGACCCGTCCCATATGTCCAGTCTGCGAGAGCAAATAGGCATCATCCGCCGCCAGTTGGAGTCCGTTTATCCCGGTGATGAAGCGGAGGAGCTGGCATGGTGGATCGCAGAGGAGCAAAGTGGTCTGACGCGCACACAAATCCTTACGGGCTGCAAAGATACAACTTTTTTTTCAAATACGCAAGATATTATCGAAAGATTGTTGCATTTTGAGCCTATTCAGTACATTTTCGGGCATGTTTTGTGGTGCGGATTGGACTTGAAGGTCACTCCTGCGACGCTTATTCCTCGTCCCGAGACCGCCGAACTGGCGGGTCGGGTGTCCGCATTTCCTTTTCCATATACCTCTTCGCCAGTGCGTGTTCTGGATATAGGAACAGGTTCGGGCTGTATCGCCCTCGCCCTGAAGAAAGCTCATCCGGAATGGCAGGTTACGGGAATCGACCTGTCCCCGGAGGCGGTTGAGGTCGCCCGGACGAATGCGGAGCGGAACAAAGCGGACGTGTCGTTTCATGTAGCGGATATCTTCTCCGACGCCCCGTTGCCCGGCTCCGGCGTCCCTTATGACATCATCGTCTCCAATCCGCCGTATATATGCGAGAAAGAGCGAAACGGCATGCGCCGGAACGTATTGGACTACGAGCCGTCTTCCGCCCTGTTTGTGCCGGACGAAGATCCGTTGCTGTTCTATCGCCGTATCGCCTCCCTGTTCCGTCATCAGGCAGGTGTCTTCTTGTTTTTTGAGATCAACGAAGCGTATCCGGATGAGTTGGCGGTAATGCTTCAAAACCTCGGTTATACCGATATACAAACCACCCGTGATATTTATGGCAAACCACGCATTATCGAAGCAAGAAGCGCTCTCTAAAGCGCAGGGTTATTGTGCCCGCGCGGAGCATTGTGCGGCGGACGTCCGTCGCAAGTTGGCGGAATGGCAGGTAAGTGAAGATTTCTTCGATTTCATCGAGAATAATCTTCGTTCGGATGGGTATATTGACGACGACCGTTTCTGCCGTGCATATGTGCATGACAAAGTGGCGTACCAGTCCTGGGGACGGATGAAGATTCAAGCCGGACTGCAGTCGTTGGGTCTGCCTTCCTCCGCCATCCGTTCGGCAATGGAGGAGATCGATGAGGAGCAGTACGCCGCCAATCTACGTAAACTGATGGAGCAGCGACGTAGTGATTCTCCCGACAAACGGATCCGTTTCCTGCTGCAACGCGGTTTTCGTTATGACGAGATACAACGTGCGAAGTAACTTGCATTCGGGAGGGGAATGTCCCGTAATTGTCTCGTGCATGTCTCGTTCACATCTCGTGAATGTCTCGATAAAGTCTTGGAAGAAAACTGACGGCTTTTTTACACTTTAATGAAAAAAAATGGCGTGAAATTTGCTCAGGTCATTTTTTTTTCGTAATTTTGCAGCCGCAAAATAGAAACACACTCCATCATGAGACGGAAAACCATCATTTTTCTTGTGCTGAGCCTGCTGACGGCAACGGGTTTACGTGCGGAGCGGTACGTGGATTTGGCTGCGCAGTTCTCGATTGATCTGCCGGATGGTTGGGACGTGACCAAGCAAGGGGACATTTATGTCTTCCGCTCCGAAAGCGATGTCATGACGATGTCCGTTTTGCAGGCGGAGCGTGGCGAGACGTTCTCTCCCAACGATGCGAGCCGCAACCTCAAAAAAGGCGATGAGGGCATGGAGCACATCAAGGTACACCGAGGCTGGTGGATGACGTTTTACAAGCACTATGTCACCCGCACCTACGAGCAGAACGGACAGCAGATCGATGAGTACTACCGTATTTTCCCCAAGACAGCATATTGTTTCCGCACGGTGCATGACGAGCACAGCGATGCGAAATTGGTTATTGCGCGCTCGGCACGACCTGAGCCGTGGGACTGCTGGACGCAGTTCAAGATCATGTCGCTCAAATTGGGTCTTGTGCTCACGCTGGCATTCCTGCTCGGATGGATTGCAGCCTGCTGGATCGCCGCTTTCAGTACCCCTATGTTCCGCGAGAGTCCGGCATTCGTCATCCTGCTGATTCTCTTGTGGCTCGCGATACCGCTGTTATGGTGGGAAGGGGAGCAGATCATGGTGGCTATGTATAGTATCGCCGCCCTGGTGTTCATCCCGTTCTTCATCTATTACCTGCGCCATCCCGGCAACTCGTCCAACGGAGGGAGTCCCAACCGGGAGTTACTGCTGATGATTGCAAATATAGACATGAACCAGCCGGTCAACAACTACGCCGCAAGCGAACTGGTAGCGATGGCGAAGAACTACCGGGAAGGGACTAACGGGTTCAAGAAGAGCAAAAAAGAAGCGTTTGCACATATATTAGGCGCTGCACGCTTGGGCAACGTAGATGCGATGATCGAGGTGTCTATCCTGTACCGGGACGGCGAAGGTGTCCGCCGGAACCGCAACGAGGCATGTGAATGGATGATCAATGCCGCCAAACGCGGTAGTCTGCCGGCTGTCACATGGCTCGCCAGTTTCGCCTATTTCGGGTACGGACGGTTCAAGGCGAGCAACGAGGATGCCATATGGATCCTGCAATGGGCAAGTTATTTGGGAAATCCGGCGGCGAAGGGGATTCTGGCAAAAACAACGGAAACGGTGGATGATCCGCAAACCGGGAAGAAAGTTGTCCGGTTCAAGAAGATGGATGACCTGTCCTACTATTTCATGACGGAAAAAGAGGCGAAGCGTGACCGTTTCTTCGGCAAAGCCATCGAGTTCGTCTTCGACAAAGCAGACGACCTGTTGAAATGGATATAAACACAAAACGATACGATTATGAAAGCATTCAGTAAGATGAAGTATGTGGTGTTGCTGGTAGCGGGCATTATGCTGTCGGCATGCAATCCGCAAGAGCGTGCGGTGGAGGATCTCCGTTCGTTCACGGAACGTCTGGAAACGAGTTATTCGTCCTATTCGGAAGCCGACTGGGACGACGCGTTGGCGCATTACAGTGAGATATGCGAAACGATCGAGCAGTACAAGCGCGACTATAGCCCGGAGCAGTTGGAGGAGATAGACCGCCTGAAAGGTCGCTGCCAAGCCGTCTTCGTGCGCCATGCCGTAGAAAACGGAGTGGATGATTTCATGCAGAACCTCCACCAGTACAAAGGCATGTTAGAGGGATTGCTGGAAGGATTGTAAAAGAAACCAAACGAATAAAAATATGAATCAGAACGAGAAATTTGTGATCACGATTAATCGTGAGTTAGGCAGCGGTGGTCGCACGGTAGGTCGCAAGTTAGCAGAGAAATTAGGCGTTGAGTTTTACGACAAAGCCCTGATTAAGGCGCTGCAGGAGAAATACCACCTGACGGTGGAGGAAATAGAGCGGTTGAAGGGTCGTGAGCAAGGCTGGTGGGCGGATTTCAAACGCAAGATGGCAGGTTCGGTGGCGGACGATGCGTTCTATATCTCGAAGATGGGCAGCGAGCCGGAGTTGATCGAGACGGAAGATGTGTTCCGTACGGAGACGGAGTTCCTGAAAAACATTGCCAAGGAAGAGTCCTGCGTCATTACCGGTCGAAGCGGTTTCTATGTGTTCCGTGACCATCCGAACCATCTGAGTATTCTGATTCAGGCATCCATGCTGAGCCGTGTTGCACGTGTGGCACGCGAGCAGAACATGTCGAAGGAGGAAGCCCGGATGACGATCGACAAGATCGACAAGATGCGCGAGAACTACATTAACAAATACGCGCGCACGTCGCGTTATGACACCCGCAACTATCAGCTTGTACTCAGTATGGACGAGCTGACGGAGGACGACGCGGTCGAGATCATTCTCAATTATATGCAGCGTTGCAAGTAAGAACTCAGAAAGGAAGCGTTTTGAAAGAGAATCGTAACATACGTGCGAACGCGCGGTCGGGACTATGGATCCTTATTATGGCGGCCGTGCTGCTGGAAGCGATCTCGTGTATCATGTATTTCACGAGCCGTTCGGCGATCCGTCATGAGGCGGAGCAGCGTGCCAAGACGGAGCTGCGCAAGGCGGAACTGGAGATCGACGTGCATGCCATCGAGATGGAGACGGCAGCCAAGACGCTGGCGTTGCTGGCAGAGAGGCATGTCAATGAGCCGGAATACATGTTCGGTGCCACACGCATGGCGGTGAGCACGCTGCGCAGCAACACGAGCATGGCGATAGCGTACGTGCCGGACTATTTCCCCGGTAAAGGGCGTTTCTTCGAGGTTTGCAGCAGTCGTATAACGGAGGATAGTATCTATACGCGCCAGATAGGCAGCGCGGAGCATGACTACACGCAGATGGAGTGGTGGCAGAACGGTTTTGTCCACGACAGCTGCTGGTGGTGCGAGCCGTACATGGACGACTCGGGTTCGAAGACGATGGTGGTGAGCTGCTCGTGCCCGGTGCATGACCGGAACGGGAAGGTCGTGGCGGTCGTTTGCATCGACATGTCGCTCGATGCGCTCAAGAACCTGTCGGAGTACCTGCAGGTCTATCCCAATAGTTATTACTCCATCCGCTCCGGGGCGGGAATGGAGATTGTACCGACACCCGATACCGTAGCGGGCAGAAGATACAATATCTTCGAGGAGGAGATAGACGCGACGGGCTGGCATATAGAAATCATTATTCCCGACGAGGAGCTTTTCCGCGGCCTGAATCATGTCGGCAAGATCGTGGGTATACTCATGCTCCTCGGTTTGCTGGTGCTGGTGGTGATCATTTACGCTTCGGGCAAGAATTTCGCCAAACTGATCAACCTGCGGAACCAGCAGGACCGTATTGCGAGCGAACTGACGATCGCCCGCCGCATCCAGATGGCGATGTTACCCACTCGTTTCCCGCCGTTTGAGGACTACCCGAACCTGTATGCCTATGGCATAGTCGTTCCCGCCAAGGAGGTGGGAGGTGACCTGTTCGATTTCTACATCCGCGAGGACAAGTTGTATTTCTGTATCGGTGACGTGAGCGGCAAGGGTGTTCCGGCAGCCATCGTGATGGCGATGACCCGTTCGCTGTTCCGCAGCTACACCTCGTACCTCGACCGCCCGGCGCAGATCGTGAGCCAGATGAACAATGCCCTGACGGGGGAGAGCAACAACCAGGATATGTTCGTCACCTTGTTCCTGGGCGTGCTGGATCTGACGACCGGCGACCTGCTGTACTGCAACGCGGGACATAACCAGCCCCTTCATATCCAACGGGACGGGGCACATTGTGCGATGCTCGATTGCAAGGCGAACCTGCCGCTCGGAGTCATTGCCGATTTCGGTTACGAGGAGCAGGAGACGGCGCTGTCGGAAGGCGGGACGGTGTTCCTCTATACGGACGGCTTGACGGAAGCGGAGAACAACACGCACGAGCAGTTCGGTGAAGCGCGGATGAACGCGACGGCAACGGATGGCGGCGAACGGAGCCCGCACGAAACGGTGGAGGCGATGCAGGCGGCGGTAACGGCGTTCGTCGGAGAAGCCGAGCAGAGCGATGACCTCACCCTCTTTGCCATCCAATGGAAAGGGGAACAGGTATCTGTGAAAGGCGCAAAACATTTCTCCTTGGTCATGCGCAATGACATCCAGCAGATTCCCACTCTGGCGGAATGGGTCGATATGATCGGCTTGCCGGAGGAACTGAACATGCCGATCAATCTGGCATTGGAGGAGGCGGTGAGCAACGTGATGCTCTATGCCTATCCGGGCAAGAGCGGACAAGTGCTCGTGGAATGTACCAAAACCGACAAACTCGTGTTTACCATCACCGACAGCGGCATCCCGTTTGACCCGACGCAGCAGGAGGAACCGGATGTGACCCAGAGTGCGGAAGAACGTCCCATCGGAGGGCTCGGGATCTTCCTCGTCAAGCAGATCATGAACGAGGTACACTACGAGCGCAAGGACGGGAAGAATATCCTGACCCTGGTCAAAGAGATGTAAAAAGTAAGAACCAATAAATTTAAACATATATGACTATTCACATTGAAAACGAAGGAAATGTATGCGTGGCACGGCTGTCAGGTCGTCTGGACACAGCGGCAGCCGTAGAGATCACGCCGGACATTCAGGCACTGGCGGAGCGTGCGGACCAGCATATCGTACTGGATTGCGGCGAGTTGGAGTATATATCTTCGTCGGGTCTGCGTCTTTTTCTCACCCTCCGCAAGGAATCCGCAGCCAAGGGCGGCAAGTTGCAGGTGCGTGCCATCAATGCCGACATCCGTCAGGTATTCATGATGACGGGCTTCATCAGTCTGTTTGAAATCATCGAGTGATGGATCTGCACAGCGAACTCATATTGGAGGAGTACCGCGCGGCGAAGCCTGTATTCGAAAAAATGCAGGCGGAGGTGGAGCGTGTCCTGAACGAGGCATTGGAGCGTAACGGACTCATTGTCACGGCGGTAGGATCGCGTATCAAGACCGAAGAGAGTCTGGCGGGCAAGCTGGCGCTAAAAGGCGGCAAGTACGCCTCGCTCCGCGATATAACGGATATCCTGGGGGCGCGTATCATCACGTTCTACACCGACGACGTGGACCGTATAGCCGCCATGGCGGAGCAGCTGTTTGACATCGACTGGACCAACTCCGTGGACAAACGCAAGTTGCACCAGCTGGACAGTTTCGGCTACAACTCGCTGCATTATATCTGCCGTTTGCCGGGGTACGAGTACCGCTTTGAACTGCAACTCCGGACTACGCTGCAACATGCCTGGGCGTCCATCA
Organism: Paludibacteraceae bacterium; assembly: GCA_905233375.1. Taxonomy (GTDB): domain Bacteria; phylum Bacteroidota; class Bacteroidia; order Bacteroidales; family Paludibacteraceae; genus Colicola. Next base: position 38,390 of record CAJOEJ010000021.1, read on the forward strand.
ACCACGACACCGGCTACAAGTCCGGCGTGGAGATCCCGCGCGAGTACCTGCGGCGGATGAACCGTCTGGCGGGCATGCTGGAAATGGCGGATGACGAGTTCAGCCGTATCCGTATGGAGATCAACGACTACCGCCGGCGCGTGCAGCAACTGGTACAGAACGGCAAACTGGACGATGTGCTGCTGGACGGAGACACGTTCCGCAGCTACCTCAACGCACGTCCGTTCGACCGGCTCAACCAGCGTATCGCCGCCATCAACCAGGCAGAGATAGAGGAAGTGCCGCTCATCCGCTACCTGCGCGTGCTCAAAGAGCTGGGCTGCAACACGCTGGGCGATGTGAACCGCCTGCGTAACGAGTGCGAAGAGGACGCCTACGCCCTCGCTCGCCACCAGTTGGGAAACACCGACCTCGATATCATATCATCCGCCGTCGGGCTACAGAACATCTGCATCGTGAGCATTTTGAAACAAGGGGGAGGCAAGATCGGACTCCTGCGCTTTTTCAATGCGCTCAACGGGCATAACAATCAAAACGAAGAACTGGCAGAACTGACGTTCAAACAAGCTGTCAATCTGCCGTTTATGTCATCTTATGGAACCTATTTTAATTGATTTGAACGACTATGTACGCACCGGCGAAGGAGCGAACGGTGCAAGTTATAACCACAAGACGGATCCGGGCATCATGCTCAAGATGTACTTCCGCAATTTCGAAGCCGCACAGCTGGAGCTGGAGCTGGCGCAGAAAGTGTATGCAATGGGCATCCCTACGCCCGAACCGGGCGACCTGGTAACGGACGGCAAGCAGGTGGGAATCCGTTTCCGCCGCATTGACGGCAAGAAATCCTACTCGCGTGCCTGCGGAGACGAGCCGGAGAAAGCGGAGGAGTTCGGACGCGAGTTCGCACGGATGTGCCTGAAACTGCACAGCGTGCATGTGGACACCACCCAGTTCGAGAACGTCAAAGACCGTTTGTACCGGATGTTGGACGCTAATCCCGATTTCACGCCCGAGCAGAAAGAGAAAATCCGCGCGTTCATTGCCGGAGCCCCGGATACCGACACCGCCATCCACGGCGACTTGCAGTTCGGAAACGGGATCTTCACCGAGAAAGACGGCGTCAAAACGCAGTATTTCATTGACTTGGGTGATTTCTGTTACGGATATCCGATGTTCGACCTCGGGATGGTATATTTGTGCTGTTGTCTCAACGACGAGGCATGGACGCAGGAGGTGAACCATATGAGCAACGCCACAGCAAGAGTCTTCTGGAACGGTTTTGCACGGGAGTACTTCGGTCCCGAGGCGGATCTGGAGGAAGTGGAGAAGACGGTGCGCATATACGCCGGACTCAAAACGCTCATCGTCGAGCGCGACACCCATTGCCCCATGCCCCAGTTCAGAGCCTGCCTCGAAGGAACCATTTACTGAACACTGACAACTGACATACTGACTATGGCAAACAAATATTTGGATTCAGACTTGCTGGACCGCGCTATAATCTATGCGGTAAAAGCGCATCACAACACGGAGCGCCGCGGCAAAGGTTTTCCGTATATCGTGCACCCGATGGAGGCGGTGGAGATCGTGGCAACGATCACGTCCGACCAGGAGCTGTTAGCCGCTGCGGCACTGCACGACACTATTGAAGATACCGATGTGACGGTGGAGGACCTCCGCCGCGAGTTCGGCGAACGCGTAGCCGCACTGGTGCATGACGAGAGCGACCAATTCACCGAAGGCGTGAGCGAGGAAGACAGCTGGCACGACCGCAAACAGGCGGCGATAGACCGGCTGGCTGCCGCTTCGCATGACGCCAAGATCGTCGCAATGGGGGACAAACTGAGCAACATGAGGGCGATTTGGCGCGACTACCGGGTGAAAGGCGACGAGCTGTGGAACATCTTCCACGTCAAGGACAAAGCCTCGCACGAATGGCATTACCGCGGCTTGGCGCAATCTCTGTCCGAACTCAGCGATACCTTTGCCTATCAGGAGTTCGTCCGGCTCATCAACGAGGTCTTTTAGCATGGATATTCTTTTTGACAACATCGTCAATGCGCGTGACCTCGGCGGCATGACGGGGCATGAGGGACGGACGGTGCGGAGCGGCATGCTCATCCGTTCCGCCCATCTGCATGACGCCACCGACGCTGATATACGCCGCTTGCAGGAGGAGTACCGCCTGCGCCGCGTGTTTGACTTCCGCTCGCTCGGAGAGGCGCAGTTTCTGCCCGATCGGGAGGTGGAAGGAGCGACGCATCATCTGCTCCCGACGATAGACATGAGCGAGGAGCGGCTCACCGGTCAGGCAATTCCACAGGAGGCGTTTCTTGATCTCGAGAATCATATCGTCAACTACTCGTTCTACCCCGAAGTGCAGGCGATGGCGGCGGACATGTACCCGTCGCTCATCCGAAGCGAGTACTCGCAACTCCAGTACGCCGCATTCATGCGCCTCATCATCGAGACGCCGGACGGAGGAGTGCTATGGCATTGTTTCCAGGGCAAGGATCGTACGGGATGGGGAGCCGCGTTCATTCTCTCCGCTATCGGCGTGGATCGCGAAGTTATCATTGAGGATTTTGACCGCTCCAACGATGCCTACCGCTCGCTGGTGGCACGCCTGGACGAAGAAATCGTCTCCCGAGGCGGAGGGGAAGCCGAAATGGATGTGGTTCAGGCGTTTATGGGAGTCAGTACAAAGAATTTCCGCCGCACGCTGGATCTCATCGACCGCGAGTTCGGAGGGATGACGAGTTACCTGCAGAACCAGCTGCTCCTCACAACGGACGACATACATCTGTTGCGCAAAAGATACCTTCTCTAACGGGCACAACTCTCCCGGTACGCCTTGGCACAGCGTTTGCAGGCGACGGATGGCGGAATAATGGAAATTACAGCATCATCTCTTGAGAGATGGTGTTTTGTTTTTGAGCATGATATACGGATATATACGCGTAAGTTCGGACAAGCAGACGGTTGCGAACCAGCGTTATGAGATCAGGGAGTTCTGCAGAGTGAATAATGTGCAAATAGACGGTTGGATCGAGGAGACGATCAGCGGGACGAAAGCATACGGCAAGCGTCGTCTGGGAAGACTGTTGAAGCAGCTGCAGAAGGGTGACACGGTCATCTGTTCGGAGCTGTCTCGTCTGGGGCGTTCTCTGTTTATGATCATGGAGATACTGAGTGTCTGCATGCAAAAAGAGTGCCGTATATGGACGATCAAGGAGGGTTACCGTTTGGGTGAAGACATCCAGTCCAAAGTCCTTGCTTTCGCTTTCGGCCTCTCTGCCGAGATAGAGCGCAACCTGATTTCGCAGCGCACGAAAGAAGCTCTGTCGCGACTAAAAGCCGAGGGTAAACAGTTGGGGCGACCTTCCGGGAAGCGCTCTGATAGACAGCATTATAAACTGCATAGTAAGGAGAAACTTATCCGGCAGATGAGAAGGGAAGGACACTCTTTCTATCGGATTGGCAAAACGCTTGGTGTCCATCCGCATACGGTAAAAAGATACTATGTCCATTTCATTGAAACCCATTCACTTTGCGAGGCTTCGTAATGCCTTTATGGTAGTTCAACATAAACGTACCTTTTTTTGATACTACAAAATTTTCAAATAAAAAAATGCATATTTTGTGAATTTTGCTAACTTGACATTGCAAAATCACCCCACCTATTTCTTGCTATAAATTGAACAAAAAAAACGTACTATTTTTGCACACTATTTTGCAAAATCTCCTATGGGATAAATAGTTGGTGGCAGCGTGCATAGGTGTGGTTTTTTTTGTATCTTTTTGTTTTTGTATCTTTTTAATGTCCACACCTATGCCGCCACGTGACCGCTTTTTGTGTTTATATCAATGAATAAACATAAAATTATTAAATACAAATATGATTATGAGAAAAACTAAGTCAATGATGCCTTTAGGGCTACGATTTTTAATGATTGTATTCGCTTTGATGGCGGGTACTAATGCTGTATGGTCTGCAGCATATTGGAAAATACGCGTTGTGGCGGTAGATGCCGATGGAGGCGAAACAGCGGGAACCGTTATCGCCGGACAGGCAAACGAAAAAAACTCGCTCATAAACAGCAATGCTTATTCTGGCGACTACACCATGCCAACGGTGGGAACACAGGTTCAAAGAAACCTTGCGAATTATTGTCTTTGTGCAAAAGAACCGGCGGATGCCAATTTCTTGGGCTGGTATACAGACAGTGAATGTACACAGCAGTTGTCCCCGAATAACTATTTGACACAAAGTAGTAGTTTTGTTACTACTTCGACGACAGAAGCGGATGTATCGGTCACGACTATCTATGCCTTGTTCTCCAAACCCAAGAAATTCTGGAAGGTACGTGTGGTAGCTGTGGATGCCGACGGAGGCGCAACTGCTGGAACCGTTATCGCCGGAGAAAACAAGGACAGCGAGGCACTGCAGAACAGCACGGAATTCACTACGGATTATACCGTGACCGGTTCGCAGATATACTACAAACCGGGCACTAATAATGATCCGTATCCAAACGTATGTGCGAAAGCACCGGAAGGGACGTATTTCTTGGGGTGGTACAGCGATGCGGCATGCACGGAACCAGCATTGTACACTGCTTCTCTAAACTGGAGTTCTGTCTGGAAGTACATGCCAGAGAATAGTCTGTCGGAAACAGAAGCGGATGCACCTGTAGCAACTTTCTATGCTTTGTTCACTACAAAGAAATACTACTCCGTCTGTCAATATGCAGTGGATCCGGAAAGACGAGGTGCCATTAACAAGAGTAACAATAATACATTCAGTTTCACCCCTCCGGCAGCCACATCGCTAAACAAAGCTGCACGCGGACCGGTTACGTACACCAATATGAACTCGAATTACGTTTCGCAGCCTGCGCGTGGATGGGCATTCAGCAAGTGGGTACTGACGGGTGGCGATATGGGTTTTGACGACCCTGCGAGTGAAACAAAAAACCAGGGGTTCCGGTATTATTTTACAGCCTCATCAACGGATGAAAACAACCCTACTGTCAATACCATCAGTGCAGAATATGAACCCTTACCGCCTTTTACGGTTACTGTGCAGCACATACAAGAAGGCGGCTCAATCTCCTTCTCTGTCGAGAACTGGTTTGAGAACGCAGGGCATGACGCTTTAACCAAACAAACCGTTGCGTTAGGAACCGCCTCTACCGAGGAAACAGAGAAATCATTTACCGTATATAGGACAGACCGTCTTAAATTAGTAGCTTCTACAGCCGAAAACCATCGTTTCTTGGGATGGTACGAGGACGGAGTGTGGAAGAGAGCACAAGAAGACTGGTCTAACTTCGGTACGACGGGTACAGACCGTGTCCTTGAGGCGCGTTTCCAGAAGAATTTCTCGCTCTATTATGCAGCACAAGCGGAGAGCAGCAGAGGCGGTTCGGTACAGGTATCATGTGGTACTCCCATCACCAACGAGCATCCGGGAACCGCAGGTTATGCCATGGATTCTACAGCAAAAGCCTTTGTGGAGTCTGCGCAGGTAACAGCTTATTACAAGGCGGTGCCTGACGACGGTTATGTGTTTGTGGGATGGAAGAAATCGCCCGCGGGCGCATACGTTTCCTATAATATAGATTATGAGGAGACATTTGAGACCTCCAGTATCACTCTCACTTCTCCGATGACATACACCATGTATGCCTATTTTGAGAAAGAAGCAGCGTATGAAGCGGAACTGCTGGATGAGAATGGAAACGCTACTACAGGTACGTTTGATGCCATGTACAGCGCAGCACAATCCAACTATACCATAGTGCTGCATAGGAATATAGACCTGGGTGCAGCGCCTCTGGATATCGCGAAAAACATCCATATCGATTTTAATAATCATTCGTTTACAGGTACGGCATCCAACCTCGTTACGGTTCATAGCGGCAATACCGTCACTTTTGTGGATAACTCTCCGGAAGCAGCCGGTGGTATCCGTGTTACGGCAGAGGCTGCAAGCGAAGTGAATGCGGTGTTGGTGAATGGTAGTCTGACTTTCTTAAAAGGTGTGGTTCGTTGTGAGAACACTTCGGAAGATGCATTAGCACAGGCAACGGGTATTACGGTCGCGAACGGTGCGGTTCTGAATCTTCGCGGAGGCTCTGTCGAAGCTCAAGCCAACAGCAATGCGTTTGGTGTCATGAATAACGGTACGGCGAACCTCACGACAGGTGCTGTTTCCGCCATGGCTGCCTCCGATGCGTATGGTGTGCTTGCCAATGCGGCAACCAACATCACTTGGAGCGTGGCAGTCAATGTTACTGCAACAACCGGCAATAACGCAGTCGGTGTGCTGATTGACAATGCCAGTGCCGTTGCTTCCATAGACGGCGGTGTGATAAACGCCACGGCTGCCGGAAGCAATGCATACGGCGTATGGGCAAAGAATGCATCAACGGCTGTCACCATAGGCGGTAACATGGCTGCCGGAGCGCAAGCAGGGACGGCAACCACTGCCTTTGCTGTGAAAGAGAACGGAGTGGCGGTTAATATAGCTACCGGTCGCTTCCAATCCAACAACACGCAGGATATCACCGCTGCTAATCCAGTCAACCTCAAACTATACGGCGGTTACTATGTGCATAGTACAGCACTGGACACATACATTCAAGCCGGTGTGACACAAGGCGAATTGAAAAGCGGTACCAAATTCTATAACGAAGGTTATCGCTATATTCTCTCTGACGGCAACAACCCCAACTATGTAGTGGCAACCGCCAACGGAAAGAAATTCAGTTCCTTGGAGGATGCTATTCTCTATGCCAACAACAATGCGAAAACAACGATGACGATTCGCATGGAAGTGCCGGAATATACATTGCCTGCTGGTAACTATACCATTCCTGCCAATGCCACGTTGCTGCTTCCGAAAGACCCTGACCAGACGGAGCCGTTAACCATCATTGACCGACTCACAACGACGAACGGATATACCGATCCTGCTCTTTTCCAGAAACTGACGCTGCAAAACGGCGTGCATATTGATGTCTTTGGCGCAATCGAAGTGGGCGGCCGCCAGCATTCGTACGGACAGCCCCATTCCGGATGCCCGACAGGACCGTATTTCTGCCAGATAGACATGAATGCCGGTAGCACCGTCACGGTCGCTTCGGGCGATGCAAGCCGAGGCTCGGAAATACTGGAGCAGTTCCAAGTAGGCGACGTAAAAGGTGGAAATCTCACACTTCAGATGATATTCTGGAATGTAATGAACCGTGGAACAGCAGATTGGCAGGAGCAGTTCCTTACTTTCCCTGTGATGACATACTTTATCCAGAATATCGAAGTAAAAACCAAATACCATCCGGGGGCTATGTTGCGTACGAATACAGGATTCGGAAGCGTAGTCACGGACGAAATAAAACTGATCGGTGTAGAAGGAGCAGATGCAGCCATGTTCCTGATGGATGATGAAGATGACAGCGAAGATACATGGGTGTGCAAATACTATGATGCGGAGCATGACCAACAGGTGTATGAAGTCAATAATGCCGCGAATCTGGGAGGACTGCAATTCACCGAAATGGGCTTGACACTGGATTCTAAACTCTTTATTCTGCCTATTACCAGCAATATGAAGATTCATTTGCTCAGCGGATATATGGGCATCACGCAGGATATTCTGATGCTTCCCGGCTCGGAGATAGAAGTGAACAAGAAATCGATAGTATCGGTTAATGAGGATGCCCGCCTGTTTTTTATCGACTCGGACGAATGGGGAGCGTACCTCTATCCCGATGTATTTGGTACGCGTATCAAGTTCCGTCCGGACGGTGCGCCGACAAATGCCAACCGTGACATCAGCAGCGCAGCGGCTATAGGGGATGCCAAACTGAATATTCATGGTGAATTTGAGGTGAATGGAGCGATATATACATCGACAAGCGGAGCAAGTATCTATTCTACCAATGCCGATGCCGGTACTATCTCTTTCGCTGCAACAGCACCAACCGCACCATATACCGTATATTTCACGCCCAACACGACTGCTTTTACAGGGATAGCTACTAATCCTGCGACACTGCTCAACGGAAACGGAACAACCGTTAGTACGTCCGGTATAGCTGCCGGCACTTCCTATTGCTACATCAACGGTGCATGGCGGAATCTGGATATGGATGGTTGTTTCGTGGTGGACAAAGCAGATCCGGAGAACTGGAAGTATTTTGCCAAACCGAAAGACTATGTGGAACTGCTTACTAACGAGGAAGACAACGAAACACATCTGTATTACTCCAAAACAGGAGGCAAAGTAAGCGGGCGCAAGTTTATCTGTTTCGGCGATTGCGAATGGTGGGAAGTGGAGTCCGTCGAGGAGAATGACGCACTGGTACATTGTACGCATCAGGATAATGACAAATACTATTATTGGGATGATAGTAATCCGGATCCGGCATACCAGGAATGGCGGGAGAAGCAATTCTCTATCACTTGGGTAACCAAGCCTTATGACGACGAGGACAAAGGACTCGTGGTATATGACAACGTGGATTACAAGTCTGTTCCGAAATACCTCGGCACCAACCCGAGCCGTCCGATGAATGATTACTATACCTATGACTTCGTGGGTTGGACTCCGGAGTTGGAACCGGTTATGGACGACGCCATCTATACGGCAGTGTTCCAGCAGAACGATCGCAAGTACATGGTTACTTTCCTGGATGCCGATGGTTCGATACTGGAAGAGGCTTTGTGGAAGATGGGCGAAGTGCCGGTATGCAAGAACCAACCGACACCGGCAGGCAAGATACTTACTTGGGAACCGACGATCCGCGCCGTGACAGGCGATGCAACCTATACAGCTACCTATACGGACGAAGAACCGTCGTCTTACGAGATTACCTTTGTTAACTGGGACGGCTCGGAATTACAGACAGGTTCGGTAGATGTCGGCAGCATACCTGTTTACGAAGGTGAAGATCCGACCAAACCGGCTATCGCGGACAGAGCCTTTGAATTTGACGGTTGGACACCGGACATCGCCGCTGTAAGCGAAGCGGTTGTTTATACAGCCAAGTTCCGCGAGAAACCGGCTACCTATACCATTACCTTCAAACGCTCGGTAGGAGATGAAGGAGTTGCTATTGAGCCGGCAGAGACGATTCAGGTTTTGGAGGACGTACCTTACGGAGAAATGCCTGTTTGTACGTCTGCGGATATTCCGACCAAGGCATCCACCGAGGCTGAGTATTATACAGTCGTATGGTCACCGACAATCGGAGCTGTGACGGAAAATGCCACTTATACCGCCATCGGTTTTGCGGCGCATAAGAATACCTGCCGTGTGACCGTCAGCGCAGGAGCTAACGGAAAGGTGGCACTGGACGGAAGCGAAGAGACGTTGAGCGCTGTGTATGAGTATGGAACGACTGCCACGGTTACAGCTACCGCTACAACTGCCGGCTATTACTTCAAGCGTTGGAGTGACGGAAACACGCAGAACCCGCGTACGGTTACTGTGAATGCAGCCATCACCTTGAAGGCGGAGTTTGCGGTCAGCAGTTATACCATCACTTGGCTGGATTACGATGACAGCTCTCTCGGTACGACTACTGTGAACTACGGCGAAACCCCGACACACGCTGTTCCGGCACGGGCAACGTCGGAAGGAACGAGTTACATCTTTGACGCATGGACACCGGCTGTCGTTGCTGCAACGGAAAACGCGACCTATAAGGCAACTTATACATCCACGCAACTGACTTACACCATCCGCTTCGTGCTCAACAATGGTCTGGCGGACGTGGTGCGCAGCGAGTGCCATTATGGCGATGAGGTGTCGATAGGTAATCCGGTTAAAGCAACGCAGAACGGTATTGGATATAACTTCATCGGCTGGAAGGATAGCAAGGGTAACGACTATACTGTTGGTGCAACTTTGCCGAATGTGACCAATAATGAGATTTACTATGCGCAGTATGAGACAGTCATTACCAACCTCATAGCCGGTAACAGCGAAGATGCTTCGGCGAAGGATATTGTAATAACACAGATGGGAACAGAAGCTGCCGCTCTGATTATTGAGAAAGAAGGAACGGTAAATATCCCTGCCGGTACATCATTGACGGTAGAAGAATTAATTTTAGAATCGAATACCAACCAGTCGGGACAACTCATTGGCGGGAAACGACTGACTGCAACCAATGCTTATTTCGATGTGACGCTCAACACGCAGGCAAGAACTTGGTATGCTGTAGCCGTTCCATGGGAAGTGGATGCGGAGGAAGGTATCTACCTCAAAGACAATGGTCGTCATCTGACGCTGGGACGTGACTTTGACTTGATCTGGTATGATGCATCGGAGCGCGCCACCAATGGAGACAGTCCGGCTTGTTGGAAATATGTAGAATACCAATCCGATAAATCCATGCATGCAGGTCAACTCTATATGATGTATTTCGACCCGGGATGGACCACTATCCGTTTCAAGAAGAAAGCCGGAGCAGACCTCTTCTTTGACGGTGAGATCACTATGGAACTGCATAGCGGTAACGGCATTGCGACAGATGCGAACTGGAATGGTATCGCCAACCCGAGTGTTTGTCATGCGTACTTAGAGACCGGAGCAACTTACGGACAAGTGCTTAACAATGGTAATCTGGATGATTATTTTAATCAGGAAGGAGCACCTGTATATAGCACCATCGCTATGAACAGTTACAAGTTTGTAGTCGGTAAACCAGTCTTCGTTCAAGCGACAGCTGCTGAACCGGTGGTAGTCAATCCGGCTATCAGTGGTGCATTGGCTGCTCCGGGACGGGCGAGAGCCGGCACCGATGCGGGAAAGACGGTCTTCGGTATCCATATTGCGTCGGAAGGTCGAGCGGCAAGTGACAACCTGTATGTTCAAGCGACCGAGGAGGAGAAAGCGGATATGTATGTCATCGGTGAGGATCTTGCCAAAGGCGGTGTAGCGAAGCGAGCGCCTCAGTTATGGGTGGACGGCTATAACACCAAGCTGAGTGTCAGTACGCGGACGTTTGCCAACAACCGTGCCGATTATCCGCTGGGTCTTTATGCGCCGGCTGCAGGTGCGTACACGATCTATACGGACAACGCATACGAGGGGTATGACTTGTATCTGACTCTGAACGGTCATGCTATCTGGAACCTGAGCAATGGAGAATATACGCTGACGCTGGGTCATGGGACGACGGGCGGTTATGGTCTGCGTATCGTGAAGAGCAATATTCCGTCGGTTACCACCGGCACCGATTCGGCAGTCGTGGATGCGGACGGCGGGACGCGCAAAATGCTGATTAACAATAATGTATTCATTATTCGTGGCGGGAAAGTATATACGCTTACCGGTCAGGAAGTTCAATAAGGAGGACGAAATATGGAAAAGAGAAAGTATGTATGCCCATTTACGGAGGTGATGCAGGTCAATACGGAGTTGATGTCCAAGACGGGCGAGTCCAGTCTTTTGCCGGGACCGGGTTCGAGTGCCCCGAAGGAGCGCATGCCGTCATTCTGAGATGAGAAACCACGTTCTTTGCGCAGCGGTGTCCGTTTGTCTGCTGACATGCTGTATGCAGGTTATGGAGGTGTCCGCGCAGACAGGGGCGGTTTGTTCCGCCCCTATTCCGCTTGGCAGTGACTATAGCGCCACTATCTCGGGTGCAGGTGTGAAATGGTACGTAGCCAACACGTTCGACTTGCCGCTGACGGTGAAGTTCTATCCCGACAACAGCGATGCGGCTGCTCCCGAGATAGAAATGGATTTCAGTTGCACCTCGGGCGTGTATGAAGACTCTATCTTGTGCAGTCTTTTCTGCCGGACCGGCACCTATATTGCGTTACCGCACATCGTGATGCCGACCCGTAAAACGGACGGGGAAGGGCGTGTGTATTATGAAGTGGCAATGGGTGAGAGTCATCGAAACATGCTGTTGAGTTCGGGACTCAGTTATGATGTGGATGTGTATATCAAAGTGAGCTACCCTGGTCGCGGAAGCATCACCCTGACGCCGGATGCGGAGTTCTCGCAGTGTATGGAGACCGACCAATGGCTGCTGCTGGGTCGCACCCTTCCGGTGGAAGCGAACGATAACGAGACGTTCTTCGTCGCTCCGTATGCCAACTGGCAGCATGAATCGGTACGGTATGTATGGAGCGGCTCCCAACCAGCCACCGTTGTCATCGGGACCACATGCGACTTCGACCCGCTGGATGCAATGGATGACCGCCGCATCGATGTGATGCAGATGCATGCCGGACAGGATACGGTCAATCATACCAATGCCGACATCCAGTACTACATGAGCTATATGAGCAACCCGTCCAACACCGCCAAAGGAGGCATCTTCTATGTGAAAGTGCTCAGTGAAGAGGAGGGAACGCTGAAAGTGGAGCGGATCCCGGTAACCCCTCCTCAAGGAGGAGCGACGGTGTTGGAATACAACCGACCAGCACCCGTCACGGGTGACACGTCGTCGTTATACGCCATCCCGCAGACATGGACATCCGCTACGCGTTTTGAAACGCCTACAGACCGTGTGTTTCAGATGTATGTTGGTACAACGGCGGATTTCCTTTTGGACGATGCCATTGCGGCATGTCCGTTCAACAGAACCGATTCGGGACACTGGTTCGGTTTTACGCAAGCGGAGATGGAGGTACTATGGCGGCAGACGAGTCAGAAATACCTGTATGTCCGTTTTGCGTGCAGCCGGTCCACAACGGTCACTCCCGCGCTTTGGGAGCCATCGGTATGTATCGGCAAGACGACAGCGGTTGTCCGTAACAGTTCGCTGGATATAGCCTCCCGGTCGAAAGTGATATACCGGTTCTACTACAACGACTGGAAAGGCGGCGACATGACCGTCGAATGGAACAAGACCTCGCAGTGCAAGATGCTGGTCTCCGGAGATTGCAACATCGGCACGAGTGCAAACGCATCCGGAGTGTTTTACTATCATGCGTTGAACGGAACACCGCTCGTCATTCCTGCGTCCACGATCGACCAATGGGCAAGTGATGTCGGTGCGGACGGCTATTTCTACATGCGGTTCTATACGACCTCGGCTACAGGCGGTAAAATAACCCTCGGTTCGGCAGCTCCCGAAGAAACCGATCCGGAAGAGCCCGCCCCGGAGGTGCGGCACGCCACCGTATATATCACCTGTCCGGAGGATATCACCGGCGTGCAGATTCATGTCAGCACCCCGCAGACCATCCGCATTGACGATGCCGGAGGCAATGGGATCTGGCAGCGGACGGTGGAGCCCGGTCAACCGCAGTCCGTCCCCCTGCCGTCCGGTATATACACGCTCACAGGCGAATACGAGCAAGTAGAGATACACCTGTGATACATCCAGCGACTATCAAGCCGGCGACCCGAAGAGGGTCGCTTTTTTTGTGTGTATGTTTATCGGATGAATAAGGCGAGAGGACCGCCTTTTTTGCTTGTTTTGAAACCGGCATGTGATGCCGGACTAACGGACGAAGACAATGCCGACTAATAGTCGGCGCAAAAGAAGAATCTTAAAAACAAGCAAAACAATGGCATATAAATCTATGTATAAAAACGAAATAGCGCGTGCGGCAGGGGTTTCAACGGCAACCTTCCGAACCTGGCTCAAGTCAGACAAACAGGCTCTGGAGACAATGGGAATAACACCCAGACAACAACTTCTGCCGCCTGTTGCCGTGCGCTATTTGTGTGAAAAGTACGATATTGATATCTCTCAATAACTACTTATAACTACACATGTGGAGGACTTTGCGGGCATGTCTCACAATGTCCTCCTTCGTTTTCTATAGAACCATTACCTTTGCAGCGGATTTAGCGAAAGAAAAAGCCGATAAAAGAAAAGAAGCAAAAGAAAATTAACAAAAAGAAAGCCATGCCTTGCCATGCCAATAAATGGTCATGTCAATGCATGCGAGGCAAGGCTTGGTAAAAATTTAATGGTTATGAGTTATTCATTTTTCAGTATTTGGGCATTGCTCAATCCGCAAGGCGAGTACAAACGGCGGCGGCGCGGATGCGAAAGACTGTGGGCAGGGTATGACGAAGCAACACGGCAGCACGTGTATGACACAATCAGTGCGGCTCAACAGAAGGGGCTCCGGATCAACCCCAATCCGTATTTTGCCATGGAGGACATTGTTCTTCAAATGCAGCACAAACCCCGTTCGCAGACCCTTTCCTTCGATGAGTACTATGCTCGGTATCACACGACCGAACCCCGCGACGGGTGGCAGATGGCGAACCCGACGGGAAACAAAGTCATTTATGTTAAACAAACCAACTAAAATCACTATGGCACTGCATTACAAACTCAATCCGCTGTTTGAATCCATTTCTGGAACGATCAGCCGCAAACGGTATCCCGACGGACGGGTGGAAACCCTTGTTGCCACGAAAAAAGGCACGATCTACAAACGAACGACCTGCCCGAAAAGGAAGTTCCCCGGTCGCGGGTAAGCCGTTCTTATAAGATGGTCGCGTAGTGGTTGCGTCCTGATTCCGTCGAAACAAGCACATGACCATCACGCGACCATGTTCCGACAACAACCTAAGAACAACGCAATGAGAAAATGGGAAAAGTATTTTTTGATCCGGGAATAGAGTCCGTACGAGGCATCCTGATCGGGACCGATCCGTTCTATATCCGCCGGTATCCGGGTAGGAACGGCGAGGTCATGCATATCGTTCAGGGTCGTCCCGACCGCTCCGGACACACCGCCACGCCTGCCGAAAGCGCCAACCGCGCATCCTTCGGTATCGTGTTCGGCAAGGAGCGGCACCGCGAGTTTGTCGCACGAACCATGAAAGGACAACTGGAAATCGAGTTCCCGGCTGATTGAAGATTGAAAATTGAAGATTTAAAAATGAAACAGAGCAACAAGATTGAACTGAGCGTCTTGCGTGAGCGCCTGCAGGCAATCGAGCACTACGAGGATCCGGATTATGCGTTCGGCGAACTGTTGGGCGCCTGGCGCGAGTATGCGCATAAGTCCTGGTACACCGGTGCCAAAGGATGGCTGTCGATAGACGACGCCAAAGCTTTCTCCGACTACGTGGGATACGAACTGGTGAGAGTTGAGAGTTGAATTATTCAGTTTTTTGAATGACGCAGCGGCGGAAATTTGGTCAGTTCGCAAAAATGTAGTAATTTTG
>CAJOEJ010000022.1 GCA_905233375.1 Paludibacteraceae bacterium
AACTACTAAATGCTCAAATAGATGTGTTAAATCAAAATTCCAAAGATCAATTAACTTTATTTGATAAAACGTGCGAAAGTTAACGCACCAGTACTATTTTGAGAATATAGACTTTTAGCGTTTTTCTTCCGTGTAACAAGTATGGTTGCACTTGGAATTTTTGCACTTGTAGGTGGTGATCAAATATCCGTTCTTATACTCGTTGGAGTGGCTCATGCTGGTTCCACACACGCCGCATTTATGTTCGGTGGCAGTAATAGTGCAACCCTTTTCGCAGGTGTCATGCAAGGTTACTTTCGATGCCGCCCATACTGCCGTTACAATACATGTGATACAAACAATCACAATTAAAATTTTCTTTTTCATACACATTTTGAGTAAATATTGCGCCTACTCTGAAAGGTTTTCGGCATCCCCTGTTTGTTTTCATCCCCTTTTTGTTAACGCCATTTGGTCACTTCATATGGAAGCGTCATTCTGTGGATGAAGCGGGTTACGTACTTCATTCCTTCGGCCATTTTGACGGAATACATCGTAATGGGGTATTTGAGACGCTTCATCTGGTCACTCCCGTCGTACCATTCCTGGTAACGCCGTGCTTTAGCCCGATCCATTACCACGCCTATTCCCTTTCCGTAGCAATTCGCCAGTTTACCGTACGCCTCTTTGATATACATAGCTTCCTCCCAGTAGGCAATTGCCAGCTCCATGTCGTTGCCTAATTCCTTGCTCTCATAGTAGTTGCCGGTTTGCCATGCGGACCAGTACATGCCTTGGTCTGCCGCCACTTTGTACCAGCGGTACGCCTCGGTCATGTTAACCGGCGTTCCATATCCGAAATGATAGCAATACCCCAGCGCCTGGGCACATTCACGGCTTCCTTTCTCCGCTCCCATTTTGGCGTATTTGAAAAAGCGGTTATTGTCTCTTTGCGTATAGGTCGAGCAACTGTATCCATCCGGCATTGACAAGGCGCACAGGTCATACATAGCCATCAGCGATCCTTTCTCTGCCGCTTTCTCCAGCCATGCAACCGCCGTATCGCCCAATGCCTGCGCATCGATGGTCCCTTTCTCATTGGCGAACATCGACCAGTCCTCTATTTCCGCCATCAGACAAAAGGCATAATTGACCATGCCAATGGTATCTCCTTGCAAAGCCGCCTGTTTGTACCAGTAGGCTGCCTGATGCATATACACATCCACGTCACTCGGATCCCATTCGTCCGAACTGTCGTGGTAAACATACTGATGCCGGTCGGTATAGGTGGAACGGACATCCCCGCAATTCTTGATCTGTACTACACTCTGCAACAGATATTGCGCCAGTTCGACCTGCATCGCCGGCGTTCCGTGCGTGGCTGCGCGGGTGTAGTATTTGACCGCATCCTTGAAATATCCTTCTTCGCGGAGCTTGTAATCCCCTTTGTAATCCTGATATTCAAAATATTCATGAATCGCCCATTTGTTGTACAGATATTCATGAAATCTCCACGGTTCCTTGACCGCCAGGATACGTGCGTACATATATTCTCCGGGTTTGTACCGGTCATAAGCGGACTCCTGCACGTCTCTTCCGATCATAGCCAGCAGTTCCTTCTCGCTTACGTCCCAGATCTCATAACTGTTGTGCAAATTACTATACCGGAAACCGGCTCTATAGAGACTCACCTGACCGCTGTTCTTGCCCTGTTTTCCGGCATTGTCAATAGCGGTTGCAAAATATTTCTCCATCTTACGCGCGTCCTTATAAGACAGGCCGTCGCCGAATTTGTATCCGAATGTTTTTGATTCCAACAGGTTATTCATTACACATGCAGCGAATGCGGCTGCCTCTACATCACCTTTGTCGGCTTTGCTTTTGAGGTTTTTCCATACATAATCTTCGTGCTGCGCACGGAGTTGCTGCAACAGTACCTTGTCGTTCTTTTCTTCCGCATCCGACACAGAGTCCGCAAATGCGGAAAAAGCCTCAAGATCAATCACTTGCTGTGCATTTCCGCATATCGTCAGAAAGCATAGCATACCAATAAGTAAAATCTTTTTCATAGCAAATTATCTTTTAAGTAAATATCTGTCATACATAGGATTTCCGTTCATATAGAGTGTTACCCGCATTTTGCCGTCCTGAATAACATCTTCCTCGTACGGAACAAAAATAGCCAACGCAATATGGTAATTCCCGTTATTGTAATATACACGGTAACCTTTCACCACATTCCAGTCTTTGCCTTGGAAATAGAAACAGTTATCTTCCGGGGAGAACTTGATATATACATCTTGCGTTTCCGAAATGAAGTCACTGGAATCATCCGAACTATAGATTATTTTGG
Organism: Paludibacteraceae bacterium; assembly: GCA_905233375.1. Lineage (GTDB taxonomy): Bacteria > Bacteroidota > Bacteroidia > Bacteroidales > Paludibacteraceae > Colicola. The sequence goes on from CAJOEJ010000022.1 coordinate 2,333, forward strand.
GCACCTGGGCGTGGAGATCCCCGTTATGGTCCCGATGAATTTTCAGATAGTATTCATCGACCAGTTCGTCTCCGTTCCAAAGCACCCAGTCTCCGATCATTTTGTCCCAGAAACGTTTGTTGAAGATTTTCTCCCGCGCTTCGTTCTGGACGCGGAAGGTCTGCGCCATGGAAGCCAGCTCGGGATCCAGTTCCTCCGCTTTGTCCAAATAGTCATTTGCCAGTTTGCGGAACTTGTATTGCTTCGATTTGCCGCATAGTTCTCCTAATTTCATGTATCCGGCGGCAAAATACGGCTCATACTTGACGACAGCCTGCATTTCTTCGATAGCCATGTCCCATTCCTCCATTGCTTCAAACGTGGCAGACATGCCGAAATGTTTCGCCCCCTCATCGGTTTGAGGTACACCGTAAATGATAGTTCCCGCCCAGGCAAAGCATAAGTTCGCCAGACATAGTAGAATAAGTAATGTCTTTTTCATTATAATAGTCTCCTATTGATTTCGCCTGCAAATTTACTACAAAAATTTGGAATATGCAAATATTCGGGTGTTTTTTGCTGAATAAAATGAAATTTTACGTATGGAATGAGGCTATAAGGCATTTATGCCCGCATAAAAATGCGCTATAGACGCGTTCGATACGAAAGCTGTCGTTTGTCAGGCGAATGTCGGTTCAATTTCTTGCGAATGTCTCGATAGTGTGGCAGAAAAAAATGATGTAAAGATTTTTCATGCCGGAATCCATTCCGGCGAAATTGACATGGAGATTTCAGATGCCGGGACAATGGACAAAGAAAAAATACATGCAAATCTCAAATTTAGCCGCTAAAATATCAATTTATGCAAGCATAATGAATTTTTATCGTCAAAAATTTGTATATTTGAAAAATTTTTTGTAATTTTGCGCGTCATTTTGGCTTATTATGCAAAAGAGTGAATTTACACCGGAAGAAGATCTGACGATCCAACGCGAGTTTGAGGCGTTGTTGGACGATTATGCGCATACGCCGCATCGCCAGAAAGTGGAGCTGATCACGCATGCATTCAACTTTGCGTACAAGGCTCATTATGGCGTTCGCCGTCTGAGTGGCGAACCTTATATTATGCACCCGCTGGCGGTCGCTCGTATCTGCGTACGTGAGATCGGTCTGGGCAGCACGAGTATCTGTGCGGCGCTGATGCACGACGTGGTGGAGGATACCGATTATACGGTAGAGGACATAGCGGGTCTGTTCGGGGACAAGATAGCCCAGATCGTAGGCGGTCTGACGAAGATCAGCGGAGGTGTGTTCGGCGAACATGCCAGCGAGCAGGCGGAGAACTTCCGTCGTCTGCTGCTCACCATCAACGACGATATACGTGTCGTGCTCATCAAGATCGCCGACCGTCTCCATAACATGCGTACGCTCGGTGCGCAGCCCAAGAACAAGCGGTACAAGATCGCCGGCGAGACGCAGTATATATACGCGCCGTTGGCGCACCGTCTGGGTCTGTTCCCCATCAAGACAGAGCTGGAGGATCTCAGTTTCAGATACGAGCATCCTGAGACATGGAACGAGATCAACGACAAGCTGAATGCCATCCGTACGAGCCAGTTCGAGAGTTTCGAACATTTTGCCGCGCCTATCCGCGAACGTCTGACGAGCATGGGTTACACCTTCACGCTCAAAGCACGCATCAAGACCGTCTATTCGATATGGAAGAAGATGATGGCGAAGCAATGTGCGTTCGAGGACGTGTATGACCTGATGGCGGTCCGTATCATCTTCACTCCGAACGAGTCGATGAGCGAGAAGGACCAATGCTGGATGATCTACTCGGCTATCACGGAGATCTACCGTCCGCACCCGGAGCGTATCCGCGACTGGATCTCGACGCCCAAGACGAACGGTTACGAGGCGCTGCATGTGACGGTCATGGGCAACAACGGCGAGTGGATAGAGGTACAGATCCGTACCGACCGCATGCACGAGATCGCCGAACACGGTTATGCCGCGCATTGGAAATACAAGACCGGCGACTCGGACGACGGCGAGCTCGACAAGTGGCTGCGGGAGATAAAAGAAATCCTTTCCCATCCCGACAGAGACGCGATGGACGTCCTCGGCATGATCAAGCTGAACCTGTACGCGCAGGAGGTGTTCGTGTTCACGCCCAAAGGGGAGATCAAGACGATGCCGTTGGGTTCGACCGTACTCGACTTCGCGTTCATGCTGCACTCCGAGTTGGGAGAACATTGTATCGGCGCCAAAGTTAACCATTCCCTCGTTCCGCTGTCATACCAGTTACGCGGAGGAGACCAGATCGAGATTCTGACCTCCAACAGCCAGCATCCTCTGCCGGAATGGGAGAAGATGGTCACGACCGCCAAAGCAAAGAACGGACTGGCGCAGTATTTCCGCCATGAGAAAACCCAATATACCAAGCGCGGCGAGCGTCTAGTGGGAGATGCCATTACCATGGACGCAGATCTTGCGGCGAACCGCGATATGACTCTGGCACGATTATTGTCGTACTACAGTATCACGCAGCCTGAAGAGCTGTACCTGCAAGTGGGACAGGGCGCAATCCGTCTGGATAACCTGCGCGAGATCGTGTTCCCGAAAAAGCCCTGGTGGCGTAGAGTGCCGTTCATAGGAGGCAAGGAAGACGGAGATGTACAAAGGGACAACGTACAAGGTACAAAGGACAATGGGGATGTACAAAGGGACAATGTACAAAGTACAAAGGACAATGGAGATGTACAAAGGGACAATGGGGATGTACAAAGGGACAATGTACAAGGTACAAAGGAAGAAGGACAAAGTACAAAGGAGAAGCCCAAGAAAAAGAAAGCGAATGAGATAGTACTGACGGACGCGAATCTGGGCAAGAACATCCTCCTGAGCGACTGCTGCCATCCAATTCCCGGAGACGAGGTACTGGGATACATGGACGAGACGGGCATCATGCACATCCACAAGATCGACTGCGAGGAGGCAAGGCTGCTCAAGACAAGTCACGGCAAGCGTATCTACGCCGCTACATGGAATACCCATCGCGTGCAGTCCTTCGTGGAGACGATCGAGCTCAAAGGTATAGACAAACTCGGCGTGTTCATCCAAGTGCTGCAAAAGATATCAACCGAATTCAACATCAATGTGCGTGCAATCAACGCCTTGAGTGACGACGGAATATTCAAATGCACGATGGAGATATACGTCTATGACCGCTCGGAACTGGAAGACCTATTCAAAGCCATCCGAAAGATCGAAGATATAAAAGAAATTAGGAGGATAGAGAATTGAGAACCCCTCCCGACCTCCCCTCAAGGGAGGAGATAGGATGAGAATTGATAATTGAAAATTGATAATTTAGGGTAAATTATGAAAAAGATTTTGAGTACTCTCTGCATGGCTCTGTTTGGAGTAGCCATGATGGCTCAACAGCCTGTAATTACATTCGAAAAGACAGAACATGACTTCGGCAAGATCAACGAAGGTGACGGCCGTGTATCGGTAGTCTTCAACTTCAAGAACGAAGGTATGGCTCCGCTGGTACTGAGCAACGTGCGCGCCAGCTGCGGTTGTACGACTCCGACCTGGACGAAAGAACCGGTAGAACCGGGTCAGACCGGCAGTATCACCGTCACCTATAACCCGAACGGACGTCCGGGACGTTTCCAGAAGACCGTGACGATCACGTCGAATGCCAGCGAACCGACGACGAAAGTGTTCATCAAAGGCGAGGTTATTCCCAAGCAAGCCAAACCCGTGAACAAATATACGGTGAAGGTAGGCGACCTGAGCATGAAGAGCCTGACGCTGGATCTCGGTACGATCAAGAAAGGTGAAGCCAAGGGCGGTGAACTGGAATACGCCAACCTCACCCAGGACGAGCACAGCGTGGACCTGCTGAGCAACGCACTCGTAGATGCCTATTTGGGTTCGCAGGTGACGCTTCCTAAGATGAAAGCCAACGAAACGGGCAAGTTCGCCTTCAGCATGGACACCAAAGCCGCCAAGTTGTACGGACCGGTGGAAGCCAACCTCTACGTCATGGTGGATGGCAAGCGTGTGATTGAAGACGCATACAAACTGACCGTCAAAGCCAATATCGAAGAGGATTTCAGCCAGATGACCGTTGAGCAGAAACAACAGGCTCCGATCCTCGAAACCATAAACAATGTGGATCTGGGAACGGCAGTTGCCGGCAAAGTGCTGAAAGGACAACTGGAGTTAAAGAACACGGGTGTCAATCCGCTCGAGTTGCGTCGCGCTTACTCGACCGAGAAAGACCTCGTCATCAAACCGTGCAAGGCTGTCAAGTCCGGCAAGAAAGGACATATCGGTCTGGAGATCAATACCAAAGGTATGAAACCGGGTCAATACAGCCGCCAAGTGATGGTCATTACAAACGACTACCAGCGTCCTGTACAGAAAGTAACCGTTACATGGGTTGTTGAATGATAGAGCATCCGGAAAATAGTGACGAGTACAAGGGATTGACGGTCAACGCGGGTGTGGAAAGCATGCCGAGCGTCAATCCCTACTCTACCTTCCGCCGCAAAAAGACGGTGCTACGCCCCGAAGAGTACTTCGAGGGCATACGCCGTGGTGATATGACCGTTCTGAGTCAGGCGGTCACGCTCGTCGAGAGCAACCTTCTCGCCGACCAGGCGATTGCGCAGAAAGTGATCGAGCTGTGCCTGCCCTACGCCGGCAATTCCATCCGCGTAGGTATCACGGGCGTCCCCGGTGCGGGCAAATCGACCTTCATCGAAGCCCTGGGAAGCGAGTTGTGTGAGCACGGCAAGAAATTAGCCGTGTTGGCGATCGACCCGTCGAGCGAACGCAGCAAAGGTTCGATCCTCGGCGACAAGACGCGTATGAACGAGTTGTCCGTCAAATCGAACGCGTTCATCCGTCCGAGTCCGTCCGCCGGTTCGTTAGGCGGCGTGGCACGCAAGACCCGTGAGACGATCGTGCTCTGCGAAGCGGCAGGGTTCGACACTATCCTGTTAGAGACCGTCGGAGTGGGACAGTCGGAAACGGCGGCGCACTCGATGGTGGACTATTTCCTGTTGCTGCAAGTGACGGGCACGGGAGACGAGTTGCAGGGCATCAAACGCGGTATCATGGAGATGGCGGACGGTATCGCCATCAACAAATGCGACGGAAATAATATTGAACGGGCGCGCGCCGCGCGCGTAAGCTTCAAGAATGCGCTCGCACTCTTCCCACCCTCCGAATCGGGCTGGAAACCCGAAGCCATCTGCTGCTCGTCCATCGACCATACGGGCGTGATGGAGGTTTGGGAGAACATCGAACAATACATCGCCTTCACCAAGGAAAACGGCTTTTTCGACGCACACCGTACCGAACAAGCCAAATACTGGATGTACGAGACCATCAACCAGGCACTCTTGGACGGTTTCTATAAAAACGAGCAGATGGAACACCAGATAGAAGTAGCCGAACGTCAGGTACTGAACAATGAGATAAGCAGTTTCATCGCTGCACATAATTTATTGACCGCATATGGCAGGCACAAGCAGAAATAGCAAACGTACTCCCCAGACGACCATCATCAAGGTGGGTGCGAACGAGATGGGCAAGTTACCCCCTCAGGCGCAAGAGTTGGAAGACTCCGTTTTAGGAGCACTCATGATCGAGAAAGACGCCTACGGATCGGTAGCCGACCTGCTCCGTCCGGAAGTGTTCTACAAGGACCAGAACCGTCTGGTCTTCGAAGCTATCCGTGCGTTAGCCGCCAAAGACGAACCGATCGATATTCTGTCTGTCGGAGAGAAACTGAAGAGTCAGGGCACCCTGGACAAAGCCGGCGGCGTAGTGTATCTGGCGGAACTGACACGCCGTATCGCCTCTACGGCACACCTGCGTTACCACGCACAGATCATAGCCCAGAAAGCGACGGCACGCGACCTGATCGCCATGGCGGCGCAGATAGAAGAGAAAGCGTTCGACGAGACGCAGGACATAGACGAACTGATGCAGGAAGCCGAGGCCGGTATCTTCGAGATCACCCAGCGGAGCCAGAAACGCGACGTGACCCAGATAGACCCTGTCATCGAAGAGGCGTTCAAACGAATGGAGAAAGCCGCGAAGAACACCGGTTCCATCAGCGGTATTCCGTCCGGCTTCAACGCCCTGGACAAGATTACATCGGGCTGGCAGTCTCCGGACCTCATCATCATCGCCGCCCGTCCCGCCATGGGTAAGACCGCCTTCGTGCTGTCCATGGCGAAGCATATGGCAGTGGATCGCCAGATACCCACGGCGATCTTCTCCTTAGAGATGAGTAACGTACAGCTCGTGAACCGTCTGATTATGAACGTGTGCGAGCTGGAAGGCGACAAGATCAAGACCGGCAAGATGAGCAAGGAGGATTCCAAGCGTCTGAACACCAAAATCAACATCATGAAGGGCAAACCGCTCTACATGGACGACACCCCATCCCTGTCCATCTACGAACTGCGCTCCAAAGCACGCAAGTTAGTACACGAGCACGGCGTACGCATCATCATCATCGACTACCTGCAACTGATGAATGCCCAAGGTTCGTCCTTCGGCAGCCGTGAGCAGGAGGTCAGTATCATATCCCGCGGACTCAAAGGTCTCGCCAAAGAGCTGGATATACCGATCATCGCCCTTTCGCAGTTGAACCGCGGCGTGGAGTCGCGTCAGGGCGTGGAAGGCAAGACGCCACAGTTGAGCGACTTGCGTGAATCGGGCGCGATCGAGCAGGATGCCGATATGGTATGCTTCATCCACCGTCCCGAATACTACCGCATCTATAACGATGACAAGACCGGCAAAGACCTGCGCGGTCTGGCGCAGATCATCGTCGCCAAGCACCGTAACGGCGCGACCGACTCGATATGGCTCCGGTTCAGGAACAAGTTCGCCAAGTTCCAGAACGAGGATGAAGCCTTCGATCCGGACGAGTTGCCGAACGTAGCACCTCCTTCCACCGGCGAGAGCGTCTCCATCGCATCCAGCATGAACAACGGAGCCACCCCGCCCGCCAACAGTTTGGGAGAAGATTTGAGTCAATACCAACTATAAGATAATGTACAAAGGGACAAGGTACAATGTACAAAGGGACAAGGTACAATGTACAAAGGGACAAAGGACAAAGTACAAAGGAAAAAATCGTAAATATATATATAATGGAAAGAACAGTAATTATAGACGCGTTAAAGCGAACGGATTTCGGTTCGCCGATTAACGTGCGCGGATGGGTTCGCAGTCGTCGCGGCAACAAGAACGTATCGTTCATCGCCCTCAACGACGGCTCCACCATCAAAAACATCCAAATCGTAGTCGATCTGGCTACGTTTGACGAGGAACGTCTCAAACCCGTAACGACAGGCTCCTGTATCTCCGCTACCGGTATTTTGGTGGAGAGCCAGGGTGCAGGTCAGGCGGTTGAGATCCAACTGACCGAGTTAGAGGTCTATGGAACCGCCGACCCGGAACAATACCCCTTGCAAAAAAAAGGACTGAGCATGGAGTTCCTTCGTTCCATCGCCCATCTCCGCCCCCGTACCAACACGTTTGGCGCGGTATTCCGCATCCGTCACAACATGGCAATGGCGATTCACACCTATTTCCACGAGCACGGATACTTCTATTTCCATACCCCGCTCATCACGGCTTCAGACTGCGAGGGCGCCGGTCAGATGTTCCAGGTGACGACCAAGAACCTGTATCACCTCAAGAAAGACGAGAACGGTCAGATCGACTATTCCGACGATTTCTTCGGCAAACAGGCGGCATTGACCGTCAGCGGTCAGCTCGAAGGCGAGCTGGGAGCCATGGCATTAGGCAAGATTTACACCTTCGGTCCGACTTTCCGCGCGGAGAACAGCAACACCCCGCGCCACCTGGCGGAGTTCTGGATGATCGAGCCCGAAGTGGCGTTTATCCAGAAAGACGAACTGATGGACCTCGAGGAGGATTTCATCAAGTACTGTGTCCGTTGGGCGCTCGACCATTGTATGGACGATTTAGAGTTCCTGAACCAGTATGTGGACAAGGGACTTATCGAGCGACTGAAATCGGTGGTAGATACCGAATTTATCCGTTTGCCCTATACAGAGGGTATCCGTATTCTCCAAGAGGCGATCGAGAAGGGCAAGAAATTCGAGTTCCCGTGCAACTGGGGCGATGATCTGGCTTCCGAGCATGAGCGGTATCTGGTAGAAGAGCACTTCAAGAAACCGGTCATCATGACCGACTATCCGAAAGATATCAAGGCGTTCTACATGAAGATCAACGAGGACGGCAAGACCGTTCAGGGAACGGATGTCCTCTTCCCGCAGATAGGCGAGATCATCGGCGGAAGCGTGCGCGAGGAGAGTCTCGACCTGCTCAACCAGGAGATCGAACGCCGTCATATCCCGATGAAAGATATGTGGTGGTATCTCGACACCCGTCGTTTCGGAAGCGCTCCCCATGCCGGTTTCGGTCTTGGTTTCGAGCGTCTGATGCTCTTCGTGACAGGTATGCAGAATATACGGGACGTCATCCCGTTCCCGCGTACACCCAAAACGGCGGAGTTCTAATTGACAATTAAAATAAAATATCATATAAGACACACAAACAAACAATCGTTATGAGACAAAAACTCTTTTCTCTGATGGCTATGCTTATGCTTTGTACAGCAGTTATGGCACAGACATCACTCAAGGGTCGCGTTATTGATGAGGCTACTCAGACACCTGTAGTAGGCGCAAAGGTAACATTAGCGAACCAAAACATCTCAACGACGACGAATGCTTCCGGAGAGTTTACCCTGCTCTATCTGGAAGCGATGGACGAAGAGGTGGTTATTGAAGCGGACGGCTATATTGCCGCACTCGAGTTGATTAACCTGCAGGCGGACCAGACGAACCAGATGGATGCCGTCTCGTTGCAGCAAGACATCGTGACGCAAGCGCAGGACGAGATTCTTCTGAACCTGACGGAAGAGGAGATGACGGATGACGAAGGTCGTTCGCAGTCCCAGGCTTCATCCTCGTCCGCCTCGACCGATGTATTCAACTCCAACACCTCTTTCGCCTGGTCCACAGCTCGTTACCGTAACCGCGGCTACCAGTCGAGTGTAGAGAACTATTACATCGAGGGTCTGCATTTCAATTCGATGGAACGCGGTCAGTTCAACTACTCGGCGATGGGTGGTCTGAACGACGCAAGCCGTTACAAAGAGGTGCTTAACCCGATGGAGGCAACGAACTTCACCTTCGGCGGTATCGGTCAGTCCACCAACTACCTGATGGGCGCGAGCCGCTATGCACAAGGATGGAAAGTAGGAGCAGCCGGTACGAACCGTAACTACAAAGCGCGTGTGAACGCCACCTACTCGAGCGGCGTGATGGCGAACGGATGGGCTGTAACGGCACAACTCGCATACCGCTTCTCGCCGTATGTGGACAACAAAGGTATCATCGGCGAAGGTATCAAGTACTATTCCTTGGGTTATTTCCTGACAGCAGAGAAGATATGGGATAACGCCCGTTTCAAACTCATCACGTTCGGCGCTCCGACCGAGCGCGGTCAGAACGCAGCGGTAACGCAGGAGGTATATGACCTCACGGGCTCCAACAACTACAACCCCTACTGGGGTTACCAGAACGGTCAGGTACGCAACTCGCGTATCGTCAAATCGTACGACCCGACCGTGATTGCCGCATACGAATACAAGATCGACGATTTCCAGCAGTTCAAGATAGCAGCCGGATATCACTATTCGATGTATTCCAACTCGGCGCTCAATTTCTACAACGCTCCCGACCCGCGTCCGGACTACTACCGCAACTTGCCTTCGTTCCTTTGGGACAGTCAGATAGCGAACCCGAATTACGAGAATTCGGCCTTCCAGCTCTATGACGAGAACGGACAACACTATCCGTGGGGTCTGTTCGTGGGATGCGACATGATGGGTCGCAGCTACGGTAGCGGTTTCACCGGTCATGACGGAAACCTCGTTGGTCCGTCGGTGAATGAAGCGCAATACAACGCCCTCGTGGATCTGTGGAAAGAGCGTGACAACAACACGACGCAGATCAACTGGGAGAAGATCTACGCAGCCAACTATGCGAACAATGTGAACAGCCCGGACGGTTCGGCACGCTACATCCTGGAGCGCCGCCACAACGACATCCAAGAGGCGACCGCTTCGTTCAACTATGTGAACACGAAGTACGACCACCTCAAGATGACCCTCGGCGCAGAAGGCAAGTTCGCGCAAGGTATTCACTATAAGACCATTGACGACCTGCTGGGTGCCAACCAATGGATTGACATTGATGCCTTCGCAGACCGCGACATCAAGGAGCTCGCCAACAACAGCGGTTTCATGCAGTCCGATATCGTGAACGTACGCCGGAACGAGGTAGCAAGCGACTATGACGACGTCATCAACTCGACGAACCGCCATTTCGGATACGACTACCGCATCAACATGGGTAACTTCAAGGCATGGTTCCAGAACGAATGGACCTTCAACGAGGTCGATCTGTACTATGCACTTGCTGTGGACTACTCGATGATGCAACGCAGCACGAACATGCTCAACGGCCGTGCCTGGTACCTGACCAAGTTAGCGGACGAGAAGACCAATACCGACGCATGGATCTACTACGGCAAGGACGCGTACAAGCAGATCAAGGCAGCCGAGGCATCCGGTAGTCTAAAAGCCGGAACGACCTATACCGGCGAAGCACACCACTTCCTTGACCCGGCATTCAAATTAGGTGCGACCTACAAGATCAACGGACGAAACCATTTGAAACTGAACGCATTGGCAGAGACACGCGCTCCGTACGCACGCGACGCGTATATTTCACAACGTGTACATGACGCCGTTGTATCGAACATCTACACGCATGACAACGCAAAGAACCTGAAAGAGTTCTACGCCGCCAGCGAGAAAATAGCGTCGGCGGATCTGACCTACGAGTTCAACTACCCGATTGTTCGCGGCCGTATCACCGGATTCTTCACACAGAGCTGGAACGGAACGGAGTTGAACGGTTACTATGATGACGAGGCACGCACGTTCGTTAACCAAGCCATGACGGGCATTGACAAACGCTACATGGGTATCGAGGCGGCTGCCGCGGTCAAGATGGGTACGTACTTCACCCTGACCGGTGTGGCTTCCGTAGGCGACTACCGCTATACGAGCGACGCTATCGCTGTCAGCTCGGCGGAGAACGGAATGCCGATGACCAAGAACACGGCTACCGGAAATCTCGTCTTCGAAACCATGGACAAAGTGCTGCTCAAGGGAGTCAAGCTGTCCACGGGTCCGCAAGTGAACGCCAGCCTCAAACTGTCGTTCTTCCACCCGAAGATGTGGTTCGCCGACATTACGGTCAGCTACCACGACTGGAACTACCTGTCGGTCGCTCCGAGCCGTCGCATGCAAGGTCTGTACACCGGTACACGTCTGGACGGAACGGCTGTAAACGGTTGGTTCGGAGACAGTTATGCCAACGCTATTGAGACGACGGACGGCAAGGCTTCGACCGTATCATATGACGCAGAAGGAAACATGGTTTATGACAACGCCGTGCTGGATGCCAATGGCGTTCCCGTACTCCGTTACCCGTACAACCTGATGACGATGCAGGAGAACCTCGCAGCCGTTAACCCGCTGAACCGCTTTCTTGTAGATGCGTCGGTAGGCCGTCTGCTCTATCTGCCGAACCGTCAGTCGTTGTCTATCAACCTCAGCGTTACCAACCTAACCAACAACACGCATTTCAAGACCGGCGGTTACCAACAGGCCCGTCTGCCGCGTGCCGTACGTCAGGGTGACAATGACTACGAGAACTCGCTCATTACCGCCAATGCATGGAAATACCCGTCCAAGTACTACTATGCATGGGGTATCAACTTCTTCTTAACAGTAACCTATAAATTCTAAGCAAATATGAAAACGATGAAATATAGTTTTTGTGCTGTACTTAGTGCGGTTGTATTCTGCCTCTTCTCCTGCGAACCTGCGGCTATCAGTCCCGACAAGATTTTTACAGACGAGTCGGAGATAGATGCCATCATTCAGGATGAATTCGGAGACAGCGAATACACCATCTACGGTCTGAACCAGTTCCTGGACACGTTCATGACCGAGCAGGGTAATTTCTGGAGCGACACCAGTCAGTATCGCAGCCGTTCGACGAACGGAAACGGTATCTACCTCTACACGGTGGATACCCTCCCGACCAACGGAAAGGGAATCTATATCCGCGGTCGCGTTACAACGGACGACTTCGGCGGCAATTTCTACAAGAGCCTTGTCATTCAGCAGGTTACCAATTGGGAGACCGGCGCGACGATCGACCAGGAGAACTTACGTATCTCCGTGGACTTGGGTTCCGCCGGAGGTATGTTCCAGCTGGGCCAGGAGATCCTGATTCGCTGCAACGGTCTGGCGGTAGGTCGTTATGCCAACCAGCCGCAGTTATGTATTCCGACCTATAACAACAACATCTACGCGCTGAGTGCATCTCAGAAAGTAGGCTGGTGTCCGGGACGTATTCCTGCATTCCGCTTCATGGCTGCCACCAAGATGATCGGTATGCCGGATCAGAGCAAACTCAAATACGACACGGTCTCGCTGAAGAAGCTGTACTCGCAGATAGACCAGAAACCCGCTGTGACCCAAGAGAGCATGGACAAAGTGCGTAAGGCGGACGGTCGTCTGGTAGTTATCAAAGGTGTGCATTTCAACGGTAAATACAACGACCAGGGCGAGATAGCTACGTGCGAATACGACGATCCCGACAAAAAGGACAGCAAAGCCAATGTGTTTGCTCCTACGACCAATAACGTGGGCTATCCGCAGAACCGCCTGCTGGAAGACGGAAACGGCCGTATGATCTGCTGCTCGAACTCGGAGTACAGCAAGTTCGCTTACTTCTTCATTCCAGGTGCCGATACCACGGGCGTAGCCAAATGCGCCAACTGGGAAGGAACCGTAACGGGTATCCTCGGCTGGTATGTTGATAATGCAAGCGGTACCAAAGCCGGAACGTTGCAGAACCTACAGGGCTACGAGTGGTCGGTAACGCCGCGCGGTATTCCGGGAATAGGTGTGGCGGATATCAAGATGCAGAACGACCACGGCTCAACAACCCTCGAATGGACTCCCGAAGAGTTCGACCCGGAGGTTTATCGCCAGATTCAAGCACGCAAGGAAGCATCGGAGGGCGAATAAAACGGCATACGCATGCAACTCAACTGGCTGGACTGCATATTACTGCTCCCGTTAGTAGTCGGACTGGTACGGGGATTGATGCGCGGATTGATATCCGAGATCATCGCTATTATAGTGGTTATTCTCGGAGTCATCGGCGCACGGTACGTCGGTCCGCAAGCATCCCAATGGCTGATCGCTTCTTTTGCCTGGCCGCAAGGCGTATGCGATGTGGTAGCCTATACGCTCCTGTTCCTGACCATCGCCATCTTATTGTCCATCTTCGGACGGATGTTAGGCAAACTGATCCGTGCCATTCATTTAGGATGGGCGAACCGGCTCGGCGGAGGTCTGTTCGGGTTGTGCAAATACGGATTGATCGTGCTGGTGGCTGTGTTCGCGCTCAACAAGAGCAACGAAGCCTTTCATTGGCTGGATGACGCCCCTATCGTCAAGACATCGGTCGTTTATCCGCAAATGGTAAAACTGACCAATGACCTATTACTTGTCGCTGGGAAGTAACCTGGGCGAACGCGAGCAGACAATAAACCGCGCGCTTGCGTGCCTTGAAGAGCTGGCAGGCGTTATCACCTCGCGGTCGGAGTTCTTCTACTCCGCCCCATGGGGATATAACAGTCCGAATCCGTTTTGCAACCTCTGTTGCTGCGTAGAGACGAACTTGCAGCCGTTGCAGATGTTACAAGCCACACAAGCCGTCGAGCGCCGGTTGGGACGCAGCCACAAAACAGCCGACGGGCACTATGAGGACAGGACGATCGATATAGACCTCATACGCGCCTTTGACGGAAACGGACAAGAGATACGATGGGAAACGGAGACCCTGACACTCCCCCATCCTCTCTGGCAACAACGCGAGTTCGTACGCGTGCCTTTACAGGAAATAATAACAAAACAACATAAAACAATTGAACATATGAGAACAAGAATGGTTGCAGGTAACTGGAAAATGAACAAGAACCTGCAAGAAGGTGTAGCACTCGCTACCGAATTGAAAGAAGCAGTCAAAGACCCCAAATGCGCCGTTGTTATCGGAACGCCGTTCATCCATCTGGCTACCGTAGCCGAGCTGCTCAAAGGCAGTCCGATCAAGGTAGCAGCCGAGAACTGCGCAGACCACGAGAAAGGAGCCTATACCGGCGAAGTAAGCGCAGAGATGGTCAAATCAACCGGCGCAGAATACGTTATCCTCGGTCACTCGGAGCGTCGTCAGTACTACGCAGAGAGCTATGAGATGCTGGCTGAGAAAGTGCGTCTCGCTCTGGCAAACGGTCTGAAGGTCATCTTCTGTATCGGCGAGGTCAAAGAGGAGCGCGAAGCAGGCAAGCAGAACGAAGTGGTAAAAGCTCAACTCGAAGGCTCCGTATTCGGTCTGAGCGCAGAGGAATGGAAGAACATCGTGCTGGCATACGAACCCGTATGGGCGATCGGTACAGGTCTGACCGCAACGCCGGAACAGGCGCAGGAGATTCACGCCTATATCCGTAGTCTCGTAGCTGACAAATTCGGCAAAGAGGCAGCAGAGGACACCACGATCCTGTATGGAGGTAGTTGCAACGAGAAGAACGCAGCCGAGTTGTTCGCTTGCCCCGATATCGACGGTGGTTTGATCGGCGGCGCCGCACTCGTAGCAGATAAATTCCTGGCTATCATCGCTGCGCGCTAACCGGTTTAGAACCGGAGCAATTTAACCATTCGGAACAATGGCTTTAGTAAAGACCATCAATCGCAACGGTGAGATTCTCACACCGCACATTGCTGACGACGTGTTTATGGCGGAGAACGCCACCGTCGTCGGCGATGTGACGGTGGGCGAAGGCTCCAGCCTGTGGTTCAATTCCGTTTTGCGCGGAGACGTGAACACCATCGTCATCGGACGTCATTGCAACATACAGGACGGAGCTGTGCTCCATACCCTCTACCAGAAATCCACTATCACCCTCGGTGACTACGTGTCGGTAGGACACAACGTGACCATTCATGGAGCCGATGTAGATGACTACGCGCTGATCGGTATGGGGGCTACCCTGCTCGACGACGCGCATGTCGGAGAAGGAGCCATCGTTGCCGCCGGAGCATTGGTACTCAAAGGTACGCAGATAGGTCCGCATGAAATATGGGGAGGCGTACCGGCGAAATTCATTAAGAAAGCCGACCCGGAACAGACGGCGGAGATAAACAAAAAGATAGCCAATAACTACGCCATGTACGCTTCGTGGTACCGGAGCGGCTCCGGACCCGAACATTAACAAAGCTAATACACTATGTACAAGCGCATATTATTAAAACTATCCGGAGAAAGCCTCGCCGGAGAAACGAAACAAGGTATTAATGTAGAGCGTCTGAACCAGTACGCCGAGCAAGTGAAAGCCATCGCGCAACGCGGTGTGCAAATAGGTATCGTTATCGGCGGAGGAAACATCTTCCGTGGTCTGAGCGGTGCCCAAAAAGGCTTTGACCGCGTCAAAGGCGACCAGATGGGTATGTTAGCTACCGTGATTAATGCACTGGCTTTGCAGTCTGCCCTGGAAGCGATTGATCAGCCGGTACGCGTGCTCACCTCCATTCGTATGGAACCCGTCGGCGATTTCTACAGCCCCGCCAAAGCACAGCGTTTGCTGGAGAAAGGAAATGTAGTGATTCTTGCCGGAGGAACAGGAGCCCCCTATTTCACGACCGATACCGGTTCTTCGCTCCGCGCCTTGGAGATCAAAGCCGAGGTCATGCTAAAAGGAACCCGCGTGGACGGTATCTATACGGCTGATCCCGAGAAAGATCCGACAGCCACCAAGTTCTCCGAAATAACCTATGACGAAGTGATCCGTCGCGGACTCAAAGTGATGGATTTGACCGCTACCGTCATGTGCAAAGAGAACGGTCTGCCGATTTACGTGTTCAATATGGACCAAGTCGGAAACCTCGAAAAAGTAATTAACGGTGAACCAATAGGAACATTGGTCACTCCGTAACATTGTAAATTGTACATTGTACATTGTAAATTGTAAATTGATATTATGGAAGACGAACTTGAATTGTATCAAAATGCAGCTGAAGAGCAAATGCAGAACGCCGTAGCGCACCTGGACGACGTACTCCAGCACATCCGCGCAGGCAAAGCCAACCCACGTTTGTTGGACCCGATCAAGATTGATTATTACGGAACGATGTCTCCGTTGGCAAACTGCGCCACGGTCACCACTCCGGACGCACGCACTATTGCCATCACGCCGTGGGAGAAGAAACTCATCGGTGATATCGAGCGCGCTATCATCAACTCCAATATCGGTCTGACTCCGTCCAACAACGGCGAGACCATCCGTCTGGTGTTGCCGCCATTGACCGAAGAGCGCCGTCGCGACCTGTGCAAGCAATGCAAAGCCGAAGCGGAAAACGCCAAGATGTCCATCCGCAATGCACGCCGTGACGCCATCGAGGAGTTTAAGAAACTCGTCAAAAACGGTCTGAGCGAAGACATCGAGAAAGATGCCGAAGAGGATATCCAGAAAGTGCATGACAAATATATCGCCAAGGTCGAAGCACTCTATGCCGCCAAGGAGAAAGAGATCATGACGGTTTAACCGGTTTTGAACCGGAGCAACTTAGCCATTCGGTGAGAGGTTTAGTCATTAAATCTACGGGTAGCAGTTACATCGTCCGGATGGATGATGGTACGGATGTGGAATGCCGGATAAAAGGCAATTTCCGCATTCGTGGTATCCGTAGTACCAACCCCATCGCAGTAGGAGACTTTGTGGAAGTACAAGGGGACAATGTTTCATGTACCAAGGACAACGGGACAAACACCCTTTGGATCACAGATGTGGAGGAGCGGCGCAATTACATCATCCGCCGGTCCACCAATCTGAGCAAAGAGAGTCATATCTTAGCGGCGAACATAGACCAGGTGGCGCTCATCGTGACCATCAATCATCCCGTCACCTCAACGACTTTTATCGACCGTTATCTGGCTACCTGCGAAGCGTATCGGGTACCCGCACTATTGATTTTCAACAAGATCGATTTGCTCAACGACGAAGAACAGGCACAACTCGGTTCGCTGCGTGCGCTATACGAGCGCTTGGGCTACCCTACCATGGCTATCAGCGCCAATAACCTTCATCCTGCCGACCTTCTCCAGCAGTTAGCCGGCAAGGTGACGTTGTTGAGCGGCAACTCGGGTGTCGGCAAGAGCACTCTGCTCAACGCCCTTTTCGGCAAAGAGATGACGCGCACAGGAAAGATCTCCGACGCGCACGACAAAGGGATGCACACCACCACCTTCTCCGAGATGTACTTCCTTCACGACATGACGAATCACGACGCACCCGTTTCAGGCGCGTTGATAGATACTCCGGGCATCAAAGGTTTTGGAGGAATAGACATGCAACGGGAAGAGGTAAGTCATTTTTTCCGTGAGATCTTCCGCATCGGGCATGACTGCCGTTTCAGCAACTGTACCCACACCGGCGAACCGGGATGCGCCGTACAGGATGCCGTATTCAACGACGAAGCGGATGAGAACCGGCGGATCGCCATGAGCCGTTTTGAATCCTATCTGTCGTTATTGGGGGATTGTACGGAAACCAAATACAGGTAATATGAAAAACACAGAAATAGAACGCAAGTTCCTGGTTCGCTCGATGTCCTTTATGGACGAAGCGAGCGAGAGCCATCAGATAGAGCAAGGCTATCTCAGTAAGTCCCCTACTATCCGCGTACGCATCCGTGACCAACAGGCATTCCTCACCATCAAGTCGTCCCGACTGCGTGAAGGCATCGCCAAGTTCGAATGGGAGAAAGAGATCGATGTCGCCGACGCACAGGAGTTGATGCAGTTATGTCTGCCGGGCGTCATTTCCAAAACGCGCTACATCATCCCCTGCGCCAACGGTCGCAAATGGGAAGTGGATGTGTTCCACGGCAGGCTGGAAGGACGCGTTCTGGCAGAACTGGAGTTAGGCGACGAGAATGAATCCTTCGAACGTCCGGATTGGCTGGGCGAAGAAGTGACCGGCATGCCGCAATATTATAACGCCAATATGTAGGATAGTGGAAAGTTTAAAGTTAATAGTCGAAAGAAGTCGTTAGGTTGAAAATTGCCAGAACTATTATAGGATGTTTGCTGTGCTTACTGAGCCTGAGCGCGTTTGCGCTGACGATTCCTCAGGGCACACTGTATTTCGACAACAGCAAAACGGGATACAGCGCCGTATCGTTCGTCTATGGTTCGGACAACAGGACGGAGACATACGCCGTCAGCATGCAGCAGGACGGCAACAAATGGCGGGCGGACATACCGCAGACGGTCAGCAATATGTACCGTTTCACGTTCGTAGGAGCCGGAATACGCGAAGGCTTGTACACCCAAGATTTCAACACGTTCAAAGACAGTATCAGCCATCAGGCTAATCTCAACCGTACCGCCACTTCCGAATCGCAAATGCAGGCAGGGGATATTTTTGTCCCTTCGTCCGGCGACAACTGGGCACAAGGCAGTTGGATGAGTCTGAGCCTGTGGGAATCATCGCAAAGCGGTTCGGGTTCAGCCGCGGTCTCCGGGACCTTGCCGGTGGTGTATGTCAACACGCAGAACCATCAAGCCGTTACCAGTACCGACACCCAGATTCCCGCAACGGTCTATATTGACTCTATCCTGCCCGAGTACCGGTCCTTGGGCAGCCCCGCCGCTCCCTTTGACGCCACCATAAAAGGAAGAGGCAACTACACCTGGCGGGATTTTGACAAGAAACCGTATAAAATCAAGTTCGCCGAGAAGCATAAAGTCCTCAAAATGCCGAACAACCGCCACTGGTGTCTGATGGCGGGAGCAGATGACAATTTGGGCTTTCTGCGAAATCCGTCCGGTTACATGGTCAGCAAAGCCATGGGACTGCGCTGGACACCCCGTATGGTTCCGGTCGAATTCGTGCTCAACGGCAAATACATGGGTTTGTATTTTCTCACGGAGCACGTGCGCATCGCTTCCCACCGCGTGAAGATACACGAGCAGGCGGACAACGAGACGCATACCGATTCTATCTCCGGCGGATGGCTCGTGGAGATAGACAACTACGCCTCGGAGAACAATATCTCCTTCAACGAGGGAAACGGGCAGTTTGTGATGGTCTCGTTGCGCGAACCGGAAGTGCTGTCCTCCAGGCAACGGACCTATCTGGAGAATCAGCTCCATGCCATCAACGATGCACTCTATGGCGACTCCGAAAGCCAAGTGGCACAGTTGGTGGACCTGGACGAAGCCGCCAAGTATTACCTGGTACAGGAGATTCTGGAGGACTGCGAGAGCTATCACGGCAGTTGTTTCCTCTATAAAGACCGGGACAGTCTGGGTATAGCCGATCCGTGGAAGTTCGGTCCTGTATGGGATTTCGGAAATGCGTACAACCGCTACTCCGAACAATGGATATATGAGAATCCCATCTGGCCGCAATATTGGATCGGGCAGTTGGCTTCATGGCCCGCATTCCATCAAAAGGTGCAAGAGAACTGGTACGTTTTCTATCACGACCACAAGGACGAAGTGCGTGCGCAGATCAGCACGCTTGCCGGACTAATCGCCCAAGCCGCCAAGAACGATGCCAAAGTATGGAAGAACACCCGCAACTATAACGACAACAGCGCGATGAGTTCCAAACTGAGTGATTTCCTGTGGCGTTACGACTGGCGCATCCGATGGTTATACAGCCAATGGGGGGAAGGTACTCCTCCTGCCACCTATGGCGTGGAGAATGTACCAAACGACCATGTACAAAGTACCAAAGTCCTTGAGAACGGGCAGATACGCATTCTGCGTAACGGACGTGTCTATACGGTTACAGGTCTGGAAATAACCGGTCTTCATTAATCGGCTTTGTCCGGAATAAAATATTGTGCGTAGTACGGATATCGTTTTTTTGTATAGGGATTGGTATTCGCCTGTACCCGCTGCAAAATAACCAGAGTGGTCTCGTCTACCTCAAACCCTTCCCTGACACGGATGGCGCATTGACCGTAATGCCACGTACCGGAATCGTCGCATTCCAGGTAACACTCTCTTCCTTCATACCACGCCAACGGATTTCCTATCAAGGTGCTCATGCGTGACCGGAGCGCCTCTATCTGCGTCTTCTCCGTCGGGAGGGTACGCAGCCAGTTCAATATCGTAAGCAACTGATACACAGCCACCCGCGTCAGGTACGGCGCATTCCCGGACAGCACATCTCTGTCCACGACCAGCAAACCGCCCTCAGTATCTTCCTGCGCACTGTGACTGCCGTTATTGACCATGTCCATCAACGCATAATAATTGGTCGGAATATACGACGGAACGGCTTGCGGATCAAGCTCGCGGAGCTGAGCCAGGCATTTATATGCCGCCCGGATGGTATCGATATCTTCCGAGAACAACCCGTGCGCTTTGCCGTAAACCATAGTGAAAGCCAGCATCTTGCGGATGTCGTTGAACAAGGTCACATCGGTATAATGCATCCCGCTCTCCAGTTTGACCAGAATATCCTGCAAGCGGATCCGTGTCGTCTCGTCAGTGCAGAGATGGAACAAACCTTCGTAACGCTGACGAAGCGATATATTGTCCGTTTCCCTGGTCAGCAGTCGGATGTCATCCACCAACCGCTGCTGGTCGGTCTCTTTGTTGTAATACGTCTGCCGGGTCCACTCCCGATGCGGGATAGCTTGCAGTAACGAGGTGTCGTACCCGGCTGCCGAAGTGAACACGAACCACGGGATATACCTTCGTCCGCTTTCGCAGATATTGATCACCCGATAGGCGTTGTCGCGGAACGAAGCCGGCGTCTCACACGTATCCGAATGGCGCGTCTTACAATTGACATCCAATAGCACCGCATCGCATATGGAACAGTTATTCGGGTTCGACAGCCATTCGATGCCGTCCTCATAACTGTCTGCGGTATAGACCTGCATTCCGGCGTGATTCAAACGTTGCAGGACATCCTTACGGGGGGCTTCATCTATCCAAAACACCACTATGTTCTTATCAATCTGCATACTGCTATTCCGTTTGGGGTGAACGTGCTTCACGAATCTGGGTGGACGATATATCAAAATACGGCGCACCTTTCAGATAAACGATACTCTTGGCTTGCGGCAAAGCGCGCTCCGGCTCATTGGGGTCGGCTTGACTGCCGTGACGGGGATAGACAAAGATCCGGAAATGAGACAGGATAAAATCCTTCTCCCGCCATTGGTCGATGATACGGAGGTTATCCTCTCCGATCACCAATGTAAATTCCGTCTCGGGATACGCCTTCTGTAACGCCCGCAAGGTATTGGCGGTATAGGACGGCCGGGGAAGCGCGAACTCGAAATCCGATGCTTTGACGCCCGGAATATGTTTGACTGCCTCCCGTACGCCTTCCAGACGTTCCTGCTCCGGAGCCAGAATTTTCGCGGATTTCAACGGGTTATTCGGACTGACCATCATCCACAACTCATCCAGATCGGTGTTTTCTATCACCCATCTGGCTAAGCCGACATGCCCGAAATGTACCGGATTAAAACTCCCGCCGTATATACCTACCCTCATCTATAAACTTTAAACTATCAACTATAAACTTCTATAATCGCATCGAGTTGCTCGAATGCGTGATGCAGGTCGTCATTGACCACCACCCGGTCAAAATACTTCATATCCTCCATTTCGGTCGAAGCCTTGGCAAGACGTTTCTCTATCATCTCGGGCGATGTGTCTCCCCGTCCTTCCAGCCGGCGGCGCAACTCGTCTATGGACGGAGGACAGATGAAGATAGATACCGCCCTGTCACCTAAGATGCGCTTAAGGTTGATGCCGCCTTTCACATCCACGTCGAACAGCACTTGTTTTCCTGCCGCCTCGATACGCGCGATCTCGTCCTTGAGCGTACCGTAATACAAGCCTTCATAGACCTGCTCGTATTCGATGAAATCGTCGTTTTGGATGCGTTGCTGGAACTCATCGATCGAGATGAAATAATACTCCCGCCCATGCACCTCCTTGCCTCGCGGAGGACGCGTGGTACACGAAACGGACAACTCAAACAGATTCGGATGTTTGGTCAACAGGTGGTTAACCATGGTCGATTTACCGCTGCCCGAAGGCGCACAAAAAATATAAATCATTTTTAATTACGATTTTACGATTTACGAGTTTACGAGTTATTTACGATTGAATTAAATGGTACAATCGTCCAATCGTCATTCGTCCATTCGTCAATTACAACACATTCAGCACTTGTTCTTTGATTTGCTCCAGGATATCTTTCATCTTGACGACAATAATCTGCATCTCGGACTGGTTGGATTTGGATCCGAGGGTATTGATCTCGCGTCCCATCTCCTGCGCGATGAATCCGAGTTTCTTACCTACTCCGGTTCCCTCGCCGTCCATCGTCTCGCGGAAATACTTGATGTGGTTGGTCAGGCGCACTTTCTCCTCGGTGATGTCGAGTTTCTCGAGGTAATAAATCATCTCCTGTTCGAGTCGGTTGCGGTCGATCTGCGCCTGGGTGTCTGCGGATAATTGAGCAAGATTCGCTTCCAGACGTTCTTTGATCTTAGCGACCCTGCCCTTTTCAAAGGGTTCAACCTGAGCCAGCAAGTCGGCTATGCCATCCAGTTTCTCGTTGAACATATTATGCAGGGCTGCTCCTTCTTGGGTACGGAAAGCGATAAAAGCGTCGATGGCTTCGTTGAGCATAGCCTGTACGGTTTTCCACTCTTCGTCCGTCAGATCCGAGGTGTCTTCCTGCTGCTTGAGCACGTCTGGAAAACGCAAAATAGCCGCCATTACTTCTGCCGGTACTTCGCGAAACAGCGCTTTATACTGCGCTGCATAACTCTCAACCGCTGCCCAGTTAACAGGCGTCAAGGCTTCATTCGTTAAATCATTCACTCCTTCATTCGTTATAAGGAGATCCACTTTTCCGCGCTCCAGACGCTGCGCGACGATGGTACGCAAGTCCAGTTCATGGGCACGAACCTGCGGTGCAAGACGGACAGACAAGTCCATCGATTTGGAGTTCAGCGAACGAAGCTCGCATACCAGCTTGCGTCCTCTCAATGGGCACTCGGCTTTGCCGTACCCGGTCATGGATAAAATCATTTTCCTATACAGAATTTTGAAAATATGTTTGACAATACTTCCTGATTCGTGATCTGTCCCGTCACCTCTCCGAGTGCCGCCAGACAGTCTTGCAAATCAAGCGATAACAATTCACCGGACAAGCCGTCCTCCAGCCCTTGCTGCACGCGAACAATCGCCTCAAGCGCACGCGAAACGGCTTCGTAGTGACGGGCGTTGGACAGCATCACGCCTTCGGTCGTCATACTCGCCCGCGCCACACGCACCAACTCACGCTTGAGCGATTCTATATCGCCGTGCTTGGCGGAAATGGGAATGATTGGTGATTGGTGATTGGTGATTGGTGATTGGTCGCATTTATTAAGCACCTCAATAACAGTGCCCTTGATCCCCTCTAACTCCCTTCCTTGAAGGGAAGGTACGGGGTTAGGCTCGCTCACATACACAACAATCTGCGCACGTTCAATGGCTTGGCGGCTACGCTCCACGCCCATCTGCTCGATCGTGTCGGATGTCTCCCGGATACCCGCCGTGTCAATGAGCCGGAACAGGATCCCCTCTATCACGATCGTGTCCTCTATCGTGTCGCGCGTGGTTCCTTGTATATCACTCACGATGGCACGCTGCTCACCTAACAACGCATTGAGCAAGGTCGATTTGCCCACATTGGGAGCGCCGATGATAGCCACCGATATACCGTTGCGGATGGCGTTTCCCGTGCGGAAGGAATGAACCAGCGCCTGCAGTTTGCGGGCGATCTCACCGGCTAATGACTTCAACTCGCTGCGGTCGGCGAACTCCAGTTCCTCATGATCCGCAAAATCCAGTTCCAGTTCCACCAGAGAGGTGAAATGCAATAACCGCTCGCGCAACACGCCCAGCTCATTCGACACCGAACCGCGTAACTGACTCAGCGCCAAGTCTTTCTCCGCTTTCGTCTGCGCCGCTATCAGATCAGCAACCGCCTCCGACTGCGCCAAATCCATCTTGCCGTTCAGGAAAGCACGCTGGGTGAACTCACCCGCTCGTGCCATACGGGCGCCAGCATCCACCAGCCATTGCAGCAACGTCTGCTGGATATAGAGACTGCCGTGACAGGCTATCTCCACCACGTCCTCGCCCGTGAACGAGTGCGGCGCACGAAAAACGGAGCAAAGCACCTCGTCCAGCACCTCACCGTCGCGGGCTATCTGACCGTAACGGATGCTGTTTGCCGGGGTGTCCGACAAGCGATGCCGCCCCGTGAACAAACCGTCCACAACGGAGATGGATTCGCTTCCCGAAACACGGATAACAGCGATGCCGCCTGTTCCGTACGCTGTTGATATGGCACAAATCGTTTCCATTTCGTTTTCGCTTGCAAAGTTACAACAATTATTTGGAATATGCAAGGGTTTTACGGCAAAATTTTAAATTTCTTTATAATTTTAGCGGGAAAGACCCTCATCTCCTATAAAAGATAAGGACACCCTTGAACGGATGTCCTTTTCATTTACCCTGCGGAGAGTGAGGGATTCGAACCCCCGAAACAATCCGTTATAGCATTTTACTGTTTCTACTGTTGGTTTAGACAGTTATTAATACTTTTTGTTTGTTTAGCCGAAAAAATCGTGACCCGATTTTGACTCGGCTTTGACACGATTCCTTCACTTAGAAATCTGGTACAAATTTACTAAAAATTTTTGATATACACAAATATTTCAACACTTTTCTTCAAAATAATTTCATTTTTAATCAGTACACACCATTTCCAAACTTTTTCCAAAATTATTCCAACGTTTAAAAAACCTATACAATTTCCAAAATTGAGGATTTTAAATGCAAATTTAACAAATTCTGAAGATTCTTACTTGAAAACTTGTATATGTTGTAAAAAAGTAGTACCTTTGCGACCGAATTTGAACGCAAGGGTACTATAAAAACGACACCCGATAGTTTGACTTGCGTCAGGGACTACCGGGAATTCCGATGCAAAAGTACTACATTTTTTTGAATTGTGCAAATATTTTGACAAAAAAATTACATTTTTTATGAAATATGCTGATTTTGAGGATATAATGTCGGCAGAAAGGATGGGAAGATACCTCGATGCGTGCAACGGCGATACAAACAAGGCCATGACACTGTATCGTAACAACTTACACCTTTCACAAGAAGTTTTCACAGTTGTCAGTTGCTTTGAAGTTGCGCTCCGCAATGCTATCGACAAACGAATGGTTGCGTTATTCGGCAACGATTGGCTGCGTGATGCGATTATGCCTGGCGGTATATTTGATGATCCAAAGATGGCAGAGTCGCGCACACAAATACAGAAAGCATATAATAAATTGCTACACGATGGCACATACAAGCACTCAAAACTCCTATCGGCGCTCAATATGGGTACATGGAAGTATATGTTCGCCAATGTGCAGTATCGAGCAAGCGGCAAATGTTTGTTGAAGGTATTTCCGAACAAACCAAGGTCATCTGCAGAGTTCAATTGTAACAATACATATATCTTTAATGAGTTGGATAAGGTGAACACATTACGCAATCGAATTGCGCACCATGAGCCAATATGTTTTACACACTCTTCACAAACGGTCGATACCTCGTATATCATCAATGAGTATCAAAAGATACAAACTCTTTTTGCATGGATGGGAATAGATAGCCACGCGCTACTCTACGGTCTTGATCATGTACAAGCAGTTTGCAACAAGATCAATCAAGTAAAATAATAAACATCTATAATCAAAAGCATCACCAAAGGCGGATATTAACCATTATTCTAAAATTGCAGATTTATGAAACGGCTATTTATTATACTCCTTTCCTGTCTCTGTCTGACGGCTTGTCACAAAAACACGACAACAAAGAGTACGGAAAAGAC
>CAJOEJ010000023.1 GCA_905233375.1 Paludibacteraceae bacterium
GGGTATAGATCAAATTATTAACTTTTAAAACTATGAAACATTCTCCCTCCCTTGAGGGGAGGGGCGGGGAGAGGTTTCCACTAATTCACTATGGCAAAAATCCAATGGGCAAAAGGAATTGATTTCGTATCGGGACTCTTATCCAAGCGTCCGAAAGCGGGACAGCCGCACTCGGGTCACTCGAGCGCTTTGCTGGCAACCCACCGTGTAGCGGCGACGACCAACCCGACCTGCACGCGTATCTACATGGTCGGCGAGTACCAGCGCAGCACGCCTGTCGGTCAGGACGAGACGAACCGCCGCTTGCGTTTCTCCGCGGTCAGCCGCGCAGTCAACACCCGTCTGCATGATCTGAACAAGATCTCCGCGGATCAGGCTGCCTTCATCGCGCAGAAAGACCTGCCGGGCGGCAAGAAGACCATGCGCTCCTACATCTGGTCGCTACAACGGCTAAAAAGCCTACCCCAAGCCCCTCCCTAAAAGGAGGGGTGTTTTGTTGTACCTTCGGTCCTCCCTACTTATAAATAAGCAGGGTCCCACCGAAAGTACGTTCGCGTCCTGCGGGATATATACAAAAGCGGGTGTTTTTTGCCAAGCCAAAGGCTTTCGTATTGAACGGGGCTATAGGGCATTCTTACGCAAGCATAGATGCCTTACAGACCCATTCGATACATAAAACTGCATTTTATTCGGCAAAAAAACACCCGAATGTTTGCATATATGCAATTTTTGTTGTACCTTTGCAGCGGATTTTTAACTACCATAGTATATAATATGTTGTTCGTTCATTTAAATTATATACTATCGTATGTATATTATGGTTTAGAATATAGGAGTATATACGGAAATATATAATTTTATGAGTACCGAAATAGCAAATACCATCAAATCCTTGCGAAAACAATATGGTTTAACGCAAGTGGAAACAGCACGTAAGGCGGGAGTCAGTCTTGCTTTCCTTCGTGAGTTGGAACAGGGCAAAACAACGGCTCGTATGGATACAGTCAATCAGTTGCTTAATTTGTTTGGCTATTGTTTAACTGCACAACCAAAGAATCATGCGCAAAGCTGATTATCCGTCAAACGGTCGAGCGTTTTGCTTCCTGTTTACCGAAATGGGAAGAGACGATAGACAGGTCTTTTATCACAATAGAGCAGAAAAATGCCTATAAATCCATGCTGCGCGATAGGTTAAACAGATTGCAGACCCCATGCAATACATAAAATTTCATTTTATTCGGCAAAAAACACCCGAATGTTTGCATATATCAAATTTTTGTTGTACCTTTGCAGGCGCAAAGGTTTTTACATATGGATTGGAGTTTTTTGATAGAAGGCAAAGATGCTATCACGGTGACTACCGACAGCCGGGAAGTGACACCGGGAAGCGTGTTCGTGGCGCTCAAAGGCGAACATTATGACGGAAATGATTTCGTGGAACAAGCCCGTCAAGCCGGTGCGGCATATATCATTCACGGCGAGCACGCGCTGGAGGAGTTGCAGGATCTGGCGCGCGCATGGCGCAGACGGTTTCACATACCTGTCATCGCCATCACCGGCACGAACGGCAAGACGACGACCAAGGAGCTGGCGGCAGCCGTGCTGCAACAGCGGTACAACGTGCTATGGACAGAAGGCAACCTCAACAACCAGATCGGTGTACCGCTCACGTTGTTACGCATCACGCGTTCACACAATTTAGCGGTGATCGAGATGGGCGCGAGCCATCCGGGCGATATCACGGAGCTGGCGGAGATAGCCGAGCCGACAGACGCGCTCATCACGAACGTGGGCAAGGCGCACCTGCAGGGCTTCGGGTCGTTCGAGGGCGTAATGGCAGCCAAAGGCGAGTTGTATGAATGGATCATTGCTCACGGCGGAACGATCTTCTACAATGCGGACAACTCCATCTTGTGCAAGATGCTGGACAAACGTCTGCCCAAGGGTCGCAAGATCAAACGGATGAAGTTCAACAAACTGTACTGGTACAACAGGGTCATGATGCCGAACAACCCGGACATTTTCGTCGCTCTGTTCCGTTACCGCGCGAGCCAATGCCCGATCAAGGTGGAGGACACGCATCTGGTAGGCGCTTATAACAACGAGAACATCGCCGCCGCCCTGGCAATGGGTATGTGCTTTGCCGGTACGTATCCGTACGCTCTCCAGGCGATGGGCAGCTATATCCCCTCCAACAACCGCTCGCAGCTGATGGAGACGGAGCATAACACGGTGGTGGTGGATGCGTACAACGCCAATCCGACCTCCATGCAGGCTGCCATCGAGGCGTTTGACCACACACCAATCACCAATTACCAATCACCAATTACCAATCACCAATCACCCAAAGTCTATATCCTCGGCGCGATGCGCGAGTTGGGCGAGTATGCGCATCAGGAGCACCAGAACATCGTCAACATGCTGCTGGAGCGCAAGGCGGACACGGTGCTGCTGGTCGGAGAAGAGTTCCGCGGGACAACCGCTCCCTACCCTGTCTTTGACAACGTGGAGGAGCTATACGCCTACCTGCAGGAGCGCCCCGTTACCGGAGCACATATTCTGCTCAAAGGAAGCAGGAGTAACCAATTAGAAAAAATAATTCCCTTATTATGAATAAACTATTTGAATCGAAAAACCTCATTGTAGGTGCATTTGTCGTCGTGCTGGTTGCATTATGCACGATGGCGTTCCTCTTTGTTCACCAGCGTAAAGAACTCAACGAAATGGTAGAACAGATGACAATTGAGAAAGAGGAGTTGGAAGAAGAGTACGAAGAGTTAGCGTACCAGTTTGACGGCTACCAGCAGATGGATATCCGCAACGACTCGTTGCAGGATCTGTTGAGCCAGGAGCAGCAACGTGTGCAGGATCTGTTGGAAGAGCTGCGCCAGACGAAAGCATCCAACGCCCGCAAGATTGCGGAGTTGAAGAAAGAGCTCGCCACCGTCCGTTCTATCATGAAGGACTACGTGCGCCAGATCGACAGCCTCAATGCGACGAACCAGCGTCTGACGGTAGAGAACGAACAGCTGACGCTGAACAACGAAGAGCTGAACCGTAACAACGAGCAGTTGACACGCAGCAACGAGCAGCTGACGGCAACGGTGAACCGTGCGTCGATGCTGGAGATGACCTCCTGCGCGCTGACCACGCTCAACAAGAACGACCGCAAGACCCGCATGGCGAACCACATCTGCAAACTGCAGTTCGACTACACCATCGCCAAGAACATCACCTGCCAGCCCGGCATCAAACAGCTGTACGCGCGTATCATCACTCCGGACGGCAACGTGCTGAGCAACCGGAGCAGAGACATACAGCTCTTTGCCTTTGAGAGCGGAGAGATCCCCTACTCCATGGTGCAGGATATCGAGTACTCCGGCGAACCGTACAGCGGCACCTGCTATTGCACGCTGAGCGAAGCGGAAACCGTTCAGAAAGGATTCTATACCATCGATTTCTTCTGCGAAGGCAACCTGATCGGTTCGTTCCCGTTCCAGTTAAAGAAATAACACGTTACAGGAAAAATAAAGAACCCCAAAAGTCTTGTTCAACTTTTGGGGTTTTGTTATGTTGTTTGAGGGCGTTTGAGGGTTTAGCCGACGGATCCCTCGAGGGACACTTGCAGCAGTTTCTGCGCTTCGACGGCGAACTCCATCGGCAGTTTGTCCATTACCTCTTTGGCGTATCCGTTGACGATCAGTCCGACGGCGTCCTCGGTACTGATCCCGCGCTGCCGGCAGTAGAAGAGCTGGTCCTCGTTGATCTTGCTGGTGGTCGCTTCGTGCTCCACGGTGGCGGTCGGGTTGGCTATCTGCATATCGGGGAAAGTGTGGGCGCCGCACTGGTCACCCAGCAGGAGGCTGTCGCACTGGCTGTAGTTACGGGCATTGAGGGCGTTCTTGCCCATCTTGACCAAACCGCGGTAGGCGTTCTGGCTGTGACCGGCAGAGATACCTTTGGATATAATGCGCGAGCGCGTGTTGCGTCCGATATGAATCATCTTCGTTCCCGTATCCGCCTGCTGGTAGTTGTTGGTGACAGCAACCGAGTAGAACTCCGCCGTCGAGTTGTCGCCGCGCAGAATACAACTCGGGTATTTCCATGTGATCGCCGAACCGGTCTCGACCTGCGTCCAGCTCAGACGGGCATTCTCGTAGGTGATACCGCGTTTGGTCACGAAATTATAGATACCGCCCTTCCCGTCCTTGTCGCCCGGATACCAGTTCTGTACGGTGGAGTACTTGACTTCGGCGTCCTTATGCACGATGATCTCGACGATGGCAGCATGCAGCTGGTTCTCGTCGCGCATGGGTGCGGTGCAGCCCTCCAGATAGGAGAGGTACGCCCCTTCGTCCGCCACTAACAGCGTGCGCTCGAACTGACCCGTCTTGCCCGCATTGATGCGGAAATAGGTGCTCAGCTCCATCGGACAGCGTACCCCCTTGGGCACATAGACGAACGAACCGTCGGTGAAGACCGCCGAGTTGAGCGCCGCATAGAAATTATCCGTTGGCGGAACCACCGAACCGAGGTATTTCCGAATCAGATCGGGATACTCGCGCACGGCTTCGGAGATGGAGCAGAAGATGATACCTTTCTCCGCCAGGGTGTCGCGGAACGTAGTCTTGACGCTCACCGAATCCATGACCGCATCCACCGCCATGTTGCCCGCCAGCGCGGCACGCTCCTCCAACGGGATACCTAATTTGTCGAAGGTCTTCATGATCTCCTCATCTATCTCATCCTTTGTACCTTGTACATTGTCACTTTGTACCTTTTTCGTTTTGGGCGCGGCATAATAGGAGATCGCCTGGAAATCTATCTCGGGAATAGTGAGATGCGCCCATGTCGGCACCGGCATCGTGAGCCATTTGCGATACGCTTTGAGACGGAACTCCAACAACCACTCCGGCTCCTGCTTCTTGGCAGAAATGAACCGGATGATGTCTTCATTCAGTCCTGCGGGCACCACGTCGGTCTCCACATCCGTGGTAAAACCGTACTTGTAGTCCTGAGAGGTTATATCATTAATGACAGAGTCCATAAAACTTTCCACTTTCAACTAAAAAAGTCACTCCTCGAAGAGTGACTTTTTTGAGAGGCCGGTAGCGGAGTCAAACCGCTCTAAACGGTTTTGCAGACCGCTGACTAAGTCGCTCATCCAACCGGCCCAACTTGCATCAGAACTCGCGCGACTTCGTGCTTTGCACTCGTATAGCGCTACGTTCTGTGCTGCGTTTTCGGTCGGAATATCGTTTCACTAGCATTCCTCCCGAGGATTTATTAGAACCGATTAAAACGCTAGCGAAGCGATGTTTTAATCGGAGAGGAGATTTCCTGATAATTTCACGAGTTGCAGAGCAACGATGTCATTAATCAGCGAAAATTTTTACCTCAAAAAAGGCTCAAATCGGCGTCTGTAATGGTCGGTTTGGTGCGTTTTTTGCCTTGCGTGGGTTTGGGAGCCGGTGCGGGTTGTTCATCCTTTGATTCCGGCTCTTGTACCTCATGTGCCTTTCTGCCCAGATAGGGCGCAATGATACCGCGTGTCTGGTCGTCCGTCCATTGGCACTTGTCCACCATCCATTCGAGATAGGAGCGATCCACCCGCAACATGGATTCAATACTCTCCCCTTTGTGTGCGCCCTGGTTGAGGTAGTAATAGCCGCCTTTTCGTACGAGCCAGCGGTCAAAACAGATAAACGCGAACTCGTCCATCTGTGCCCACTGCCATCCGTGCGCGGCTATCTGCGCCTTGAACACTTCAATGGTAGCAAGCACATCGTCCAGCGAGTTATGGGCACCCTCAAACGGATGACCGTAATAGCGCGTATAGGCGGCGGTCAGGTTGTTGTGCACCTTCTCGCCGTTCGCATCCACCATCCCGGCAGTATGTATGCGCTCGAGCAGCAAGGCATCGTACCAGGTACGCCCCTCAAAATCAAAAGGCAGCCCCAGGCGCTCCAGGTTATAGTGCAGGATAGGCGCATCATAACCGTTTCCGTTGTAACTGAGTATATCGCAGCCGTCGGTAAACGCGATCAGGTCGTTATAGACACTCCGCAGGCTGACACCGTGCTCCAGCAGGAACGACTTGCTGATATGATGAACCGCTTCCGCCTCGGCAGGTATAGTAAACGCACCTTCCGGCAGGATATACCAGTCGCGCTGGTCGAGAACCTGCCAGTTGTCCGTTTCGAACTTCACCAACGACAGTTGGATAATATGCTCCTTTTGCACATCGAGACCCGTTGTCTCGGTATCAAATGCGACAATAGTCATAGACGTATTTTGCGTAGTTTATGTAGTTTGCGTAGTTTGCGCAAACGACATTATTCAACATAAAGCACCAACCCTTTCAGATACTCCCCTTCGGGGTGGTAGATATTGATAGGATGATCCTGCGGCTGGTGCAGCTGGTGTAGAATGCGCACCTTTCGTCCCACTTGCGCCGCAGCGCTGAAGACCGCGAGGCGGAACGCCTCTTTGTCCACCGCCTGCGAGCAGGAGAACGTAAACAGGATACCACCCGGGCGGATCATCTCGATCGCCTTCGCATTGATGCGCTGATAGCCGCGCAGGGCATTCCTGACGGCATCGCGATGCTTGGCAAAAGCAGGAGGATCCAATATGATGAGGTCGTATGTCGTCCCTTTGGCACGCTGCGCACTGAGGTAGTCAAACGCATCCGCCGTCACCGCCGTATGGTTCGTTGCGTCCGGGAAATTACGCGCCACATTGACATTGACCAGATCTATCGCTTTCTGACTCACATCGACCGAATCCACCGACTTGGCTCCTCCGCGCAAGGCGTACAGCGAGAACCCGCCGGTATAGCAGAACATATTCAGCACCTCTTTGCCGTTCGCGTAGCGTTCCACGAGCGCCCTGTTCTCCCGCTGGTCAATGAAAAAGCCGGTCTTCTGTCCTCTCAACCAGTCGATGCGGAACGAGAGACCGTTTTCCAAGCTCCAGAACTCATCCGAATTGGGAACCCCTCCCGACCGGAGCCAGCCTGTTTTCTCTCCTTCTACCGGCGCTTTGAACGGCAGGGTGTCGTCGGATTTATAATAGACTCCTTTCACCTGCGGCACCTCTTCCACGATTGCTTTGGCGACCGCCCTGCGGCACACGTGCATGCCGACCGAATGTGCCTGAACGACCGCCATGTCCGCATAGACATCCACGATGAGTCCCGGCAGCCAGTCGCCTTCGCCATGCACCAAACGGTAGGTGTCATTGTCCTTGTTGCACCGCACCAGTCCCAATGCTTCGCGCATCCGGTACGCGGCACGAATCCGTTCGTTCCAGAAATCGTCCGGCAGGTGCTCCACGCCGAACGCCAGGATACGCACAGCGATCGATCCAACCTGCCAATGTCCGACGCCCAACACCTCGCCAGCACTCGAACGCACGCACACCAGTTCGCCTTCTTCCGGCGCCGACGCCTTATGCGAGGCGTCTAACACGACACGCGCTATCGCCCCGCTGAACACCCACGGGTGAAAACGCTTGAGCGACTCTTCTTTATGCGATTTGAGATAAACGGTCGTCATTCCACCCCATGCGTAAGATCATGATAAGCATGCAAACTCAAATTATCGCTCACATACTTCAAACTGTGCAGATGCTTGAAACCCAAGGCGGCGATGAACGCCAGTTCCATATCGAACACGCAATCCTTATAATCCGAAGCCAGCACAAAATCCGTACCGGTGAAACAAAGAGATTGTTTCACTGATTGGTGACTGGTGATTGGTGATGGGTTATTGAAGACGGGTTCCAACGGCAACTCGGGTTCGGGATAGGTCACGTTGGGATGGTTCAACCGTGCTTCGGTCACCTCTACCCAGGTACCAAGATCAAAGTTCGCGCTGCCTGCGTAGCCTATATTGAACAGCTCCGCCTCACGGTCGAGGTGCTGCAGACTGCGGATGATATTGACGGCTCCCACGCCGGTATAGATGAGCGTGGCGTCACTCAAGCCCAGTCCCAGCGTCTCACGCGCCTTATCCAGCAACACGCGCTCGCCCTCTTCCGCCATGATGATATATCTTGCCATGAACGGGTCTCCTCTTAACAACTCTCAAACTGACGCAGGAACCGCACATCGTTCTCGGAGAACAGACGCAGGTCCTTCACGCGGTATTTGAGGTTCGTGATACGCTCTACGCCCATACCAAACGCAAAACCGCTATAGACCTTCGAGTCTATTCCACATGCTTCGAGCACGTTGGGATCCACCATGCCGCAACCGAGGATCTCCACCCAGCCGGTTCCTTTGCAGAACGAGCATCCTTCGCCGCCGCAGATATTACAACTGATATCCATCTCGGCACTGGGCTCGGTGAACGGGAAATAAGAAGGACGGAGACGGATCTGTGTCTCGGCGCCGAACATCTCTTTGGAGAAATAGAGCAGCGCTTCGCGCAGATCGGCAAAGCTCACATTCTTGTCGATATACAGTCCTTCGACCTGATGGAAGAAACAATGGGCACGCGCCGAGATGGCTTCGTTACGGTACACACGTCCGGGACACAACACGCGGATCGGCGGTTTCTGGCTGGTCATGACACGTGTCTGCACGGACGAAGTATGCGAACGCAGCAGGATATCCGTCGGTTTCTGAACACCCGGCTCTTTCTCCACAAAGAATGTATCCTGCATATCGCGTGCAGGGTGCTCCGGTGCAAAATTGAGCATGCCGTACACGTGAAGGTCATCCTCCACCTCGGGTCCTTCCGCTACGGTGAAACCGATGCGGGAGAAGATGTCAATGATCTCCTCCTTGACGAGCGAGAGCGGATGGCGTGTTCCCAGAACAATCGGATCCGGGGTACGGGTCAGATCGACCGACTGCGCAGCCGCCTGCTCCTGCATGTTGGCTATCTGCTCTCGCATGGCGTTGATGCGGTTCTCCGCCTCCTGACGCAATTGGTTAAGCAACTGACCCAACTCGCGTTTCTGCTCATTGGGTACGGAACGAAACTCATTGAACAAGGCCGTAATAAGACCTTTCTTACTCAGATATTTGATACGCAGTGCCTCCAGTTCCTCGGCGGTATTCGCCTGCATCTGAGACACTTGGTTCAATAATTCCTGTACACTGTCTTTAATATTGGACATACTGCTATCGATGATTTTAACTATTCAGCCTGCAAAGGTACAACTTTTTTGGCATTTATGCAAATTTTTGTGTGTTTTTTGCTTATTTTCTCTCATTTGGCATCTGCAAGGTATAGAGGATGGCTTCCGCCTGACGGGTCGCATTACGCTTTTTCTGTCCGGGAGCAAAGAGGAACGTCTCCGCCGTCACGACGCGTGCGTTGACCTGGTCGAGACGCGTGAGCGAGACGAACGGACCGCCCATGGCTTCGCCGTCGAGCATCTTCCACAAACCCCGAGTCTCCATGCCGTAGAAACCGCCCGTCGTGTCACGCAACGCATAGACGCTGCGCGTTACAGGCGGGAAATGTTTGTATTCGGTTCCCATATGGCTGCCGGGCACCTGCGCCGACACCAACAGACCCAATACCTCATTGCGCATCGACACGATGGCTTCATGGTCAAACTGGGACTGCGAGGTGTAAGGATACCACCAAACGACAACATCCTTGCGCATCGGACCCTTGTTGTTACAGCACCAGAGGACAGAGACACTGTCATTGGTCATTGGTGATTGGTCATTGGTAACTTTCACCTTTTTACTCTCCACCACTACGTAGTCTTCTGGGATGAGCATATCGTATCCCGCTTTGTTGAGAACCGCCCTTGCTTCCTTGTTGGTGCTGGCACGATAGAAAGAGCCCTGACGCGCCAGCTCCTCACGGACGAACCACTCGCGCACGGCTTCGCCGTACTCCTGCCAATAATCAAGGAACGCTTCGTCGCTCGGCGCCTGGATACGGATGAGCGCTTGCGGCTTGGACCACATATCGCGCGACTTGAGCAACTTGACCTGGGTGTATTTATGTCCGTCGATATCCACGATGAGGATGTTTCGGGACGATTTGAACAGGTCATCGAACTGGGTCGTCGTCACGCTGGAAACCGTGAAGTACGGCTCCATCTGGGGCAGACCATACATGTCCGCTCCCATCAGGGTGCAAACGGCTTCTTTTGCCGCACTGTTAACCGGCGTTACCACCAGACACTCATAGATACTTCCGGTGGCGGATGTGAGCAACCGCTCATGACTGTTTCCGCACCCCATCCACACAAGCGCAATAAGCGCCAATAAGAACTGCTTTTTCATTTTGTCTTTTATTTTTGGCGTGCAAAATTACAAAAAAAACGTGAAATTAACAAATTTATACGAAAAAATTTGCGTATTTGAGATTTTTTTTGTACTTTTGCACACCCAATTTGGAAAAACACGTACAAAACACCTTAAAATTAGATACACTATGACTTTGTCAACAGACTATCTTTTCCTAACGGACGAACTGGAAGGTTTCCGCGTTTGCCGCGAGACGCGCACCACGTCCGAGAAGACGATGACCGTCCTTCTGTGTATGCAAGGCTACATTGATGTCTATTATCACGATCAGATGATTCGCATCAACAAGAACGAACTGTTTGTGCGTATTCCGGACACCAAATACCGGCTGGGTCCGTATCAGTTCTCGCCGGATTTCGCGTTCAAGCAGATCACAGTGGATGCTACCATCTTCCAGCAAACCATGTACGACCACATGCGCATCG
Organism: Paludibacteraceae bacterium; assembly: GCA_905233375.1. Classification (GTDB taxonomy): domain Bacteria; phylum Bacteroidota; class Bacteroidia; order Bacteroidales; family Paludibacteraceae; genus Colicola. Next base: position 10,708 of record CAJOEJ010000023.1, read on the forward strand.
AGCCGAACTGGTGGGGGAAGCAGGAATATGTAAAAGAGCACCCTATCTTCCCGCTCAACGAGGTCAGCCGTGAGTTCTTCCACGCCTATTTCCGTCTGCTTATCCTGCAGTTGCAGGACAAGATGTCCACGTACCGCGAGCAGATACTGCGCCTTATTGCGCGCAGTGCAACGATGGAGATGCTCAATTATCTGGACAAGCTCGCCGTCATCACCGACCCCAAGAACCGTATGTCCGTCAACTCGAGCGACTACACGTTCCATGAGTTCATGCGCCTGCTTCACCAGTACCCGCACGAGCGCGAGGTGCAATGGCACGCCAAATTACTGGGCATCACGCCGAAGTACCTATCGGAGATTTGCAAGGAGCGCAGCGGCAAGTCCGCCAGCGAATGGATTGCGGACGTGACCGTAGCGGAGTTGAAGCATTACCTGCGCGAGACAACGATGCCTATACGCGAGATCGCACGCGTGATGGACTTCCCCAACGCCAGCTTTTTCTGCCAGTACACCAAGAAACATACGGGGCTGACACCCAATCATTTCCGAAAACAAAAGAAGCAGTAATAAAAACAGCCGGTTTGATGCCGGCTGTTTTTTAATGTATTAATGTATTAATGTTTTAATGATTTAATTTACCAGGCGAAGAGCGGGTGCCGGGTCATCTCGCGGTTAACTTCCTCGCGCACCATCACAATGGTACTTTCAGCGTGATCGCCCTGGACATTGCTCAGCACGCGGTCAATGAGCTCCACGATCCATTCCATCCGGTCTTCTTTCAGTCCGCGGGTGGTGATAGCCGGCGTACCGAAACGCAGACCCGAGGTATGGAATGCCGAACGGCTGTCGAACGGCACCATGTTCTTATTGGTCGTGATGTCCGCGCTGACCAATGCCTGCTCCGCTACCTTACCCGTCAGGTCGGGGAACTTGGTTCTAAGGTCAATGAGCATCGAGTGGTTGTCCGTTCCGCCGGATATCACCTTGTATCCCTTGTCGATGAACGCCTGCGCCATGACGGATGCATTCGTCTTCACCTGACGCTGATAGACCTTGAACTCCTCCGTCAGCGCTTCGCCGAACGAGACGGCTTTGGCTGCAATAATATGTTCGAGGGGACCGCCTTGCGTGCCGGGGAAGACGGCGCTGTCCAGCAGCGCGCTCATCTTCCTGATCTCGCCCTTCGGCGTGGTCTTGCCCCACGGGTTGTCAAAATCCTTGCCCATGAGGATGACACCGCCACGGGGACCGCGGAGCGTCTTGTGGGTCGTCGAGGTGACGATATGCGCGTACTTGAGCGGGTTGTCCAGCAAGCCCGCAGCTATCAGTCCCGCAGGATGCGCCATATCGACCATGAAGATCGCCCCAATCTCGTCCGCCACACGGCGGATACGGGCGTAGTCCCATTCCCTGCTGTACGCACTCGCGCCGGCGATGATCAGTTTGGGCTTGTGGGTGCGTGCTTTGAGCTCCAGATCATCATAGTTCACCCGACCGGTAACTTCGTCCAAGTCATAACCGATAGCGTTGAACATCAGTCCTGAGAAGTTGACCGCCGAACCGTGGCTGAGGTGTCCGCCGTGACTGAGATTAAGTCCCATGAACGTGTCTCCGGCTTTGAGACAAGCCATGAAAACCGCCATGTTCGCCTGCGCACCGCTATGCGGCTGCACATTAACGTACTCCGCACCGAACAGCTGTTTGAGCCGCTCGCGGGCAATATTCTCCGCGATATCCACCACCTCGCAGCCGCCGTAATAACGGTGCCCGGGGTAACCCTCGGCGTACTTGTTGGTCAGCACGCTGCCCATCGCCTCCAGCACCTGATCGCTTACGAAGTTCTCACTGGCAATTAACTCAATTCCTTTGGTCTGACGCTCCCGCTCACAGCGGATGACGTCAAAAATTTCCGTGTCACGTATCATATGATTATAGATTTAAGCATTTGCGGTGCAAAGGTACAAAAAAAAATCCAAATACGCAAATATATTCGGATTTTTTTTGTATTTCTTAGTGTACCAGAATCTTTTTCACGTGCCATGTACCGTCGTAGAACGCCTTGACGAAATAGACTCCGGTGGATAGCGAGAGATGCAGGGACGCCAACTGGCTGTCGGACGCTTCTTCCAAGACCCCCTGATAAATGCAAATGAGTTTGCCGCTTACATCCAGCAGGTACAAGGTTGTCGGTCCGTGCGGGATGGTCTCGTCCTGCGCCAGTTCGGGTGCATCAAAGGGATTTGGGATGAACTGTTCGGAGATCTGTTCTATCTGATCCTCATGCCATTTGCCTTTGCAATCCGGCATATAGCTGAACTCGACGATGGTTCGCACGAGCATGTCGTTGAGGTGCTCGACCTTGAGGCTGTCGGTAGTCGGTTTGAGATGGTTGTGCCCGATGCCGGAGTCGTCGGTGAGGAAGAAAGTGGTGCCGTTGGTAGCCAGCGCCATCGAGCGCAGCAGCAGTTCGCCGCTCTCACCCAAGCCGCTGCATACAACGGGGACGATGCGCACACCTAACGCCGCCGCGTTGAGGATCTGGTCATGGAGCAAAGCGAGCGTCGCCGAGTCCTGATGGCACGGAGCATCTAACACAAGGAACGCGATGCGTGCGCGCGCGCGCTCATTCCAGCCGCTGCTGTTGAGCGCCGCCATCAGTGCTTCGGGAACGGCTTCCGGGTAGTCACCCCCGCCATTGGCTTCCTGCTTGTCGATGAACGTCTGGGTGGTGGCGATTGATTCCGTCAAGCGCGAGATACGCGTTACATACTCATCACCGTGATCCCGATAGACCACCGCACCGGTGCGTATCTTCAGACCGCCCGTAGCCGCGGACGCACGGGCAATGACATCTTTCATCTCCGCCTGCAGGTAACGCAACTCGTCACCCATCGAACCCGTGGCGTCGAAAACGAAGACGACGTCCACGTCGGATTGGTCATTGGTGATTGGTGATTGGTCATCGGTATCGAAACGGCAGGGTTCATCGACTGTGACTGACAGCCATTTCTGCGCAGCCAGGAGCTGCCCGCCGACCTGCACCTGCACCCCTTCTGCTGCCGGAGCGATGAGTCCGTTCCACAGCTCCGCCTTGCCGGTATTGTCCGTCACCGCCTGGAAGAGCGTGTTGCCTTTGGCGTCCGTGAGGTTGACCGGATAAACGGCTACGGGATACCCGTGTTTGTCCACGACCTGCACCGTGTAGCGGTCACGCGCCACGATGTTCCAGTTTTGGATATACTGCGCGTGGCTCTTGTCAAGAATATCGGACCACAGCGACCATTTGGCGAAATCATTCACTTCGCCTGCCGTCAGTTTGCCTGCCGCCACATCGTTGGCAACGAGTGCCGGCAGAATACTCGGCGAACCCTCTTTGTCCGCCACCGCGCCCAAGACTTCGGCAGCCTCAACCGTCGCCGTCTTATACATCACTTTTCTCTCACGCGGAGCGCCCAAGGTGTAATACATCTCCTCCTTGCCGCTCTGCCCCTTCGGACGTTTCTTGGGAGTGAGCGATACCACCGTCAGCGCCTGTACATCGGACAGGGAGAGTGTTTGGGGTTCATAGCCTTCGCAGGACACTTTCACTTTCTTCGCGCCGCTCCACTGCGCCGCTTCCACGATCAACCGTCCGTCCCACGAAGTGTGGAACACGGATGAGCCAATCTGCACCTCAGCGCCTTCCAGCAACGCCTGCGTCGTATCCATGACAAGGATCGTCGTCTTCTCCGGAAGCGACACCCGGTTCTTCGGGCATGCCAGCACCGAGCCGGCAAACAGCAACAATCCTGCTGCAAGAGTTAAAATCTGTTTCATATGCATTCGTTTTAAAATATATCGGACAAATATCATGCCATAGTACCACCAACCGGCAAATATTTTTACCAGCAAACGGCAAAAAGCAGGGTTTGAAATACTTTTTTATCGCAATCTCTTGCGTATATCAAAAAAAAGCAGTACCTTTGCAGGCAAAATTGACCGGATTAAGAAATGATCCAATTAATGATACATGGTAAATGATTAAATCGTAAATAGTTTTATGGCAACACAAGAAGAAACATTCAAGAAAATTGTAGCACATTGCAAGGAGTACGGCTTTGTATTCCCGTCCAGCGAGATATACGACGGTCTTGGCGCAGTGTATGACTACGGTCAGAACGGCGTGGAGTTGAAAAACAACATCAAGCGTTACTGGTGGGATTCGATGACGCTTTTGCACGAGAACATCGTGGGTATCGATGCCGCTATCTTCATGCACCCGACGACCTGGAAAGCCTCGGGACACGTGGACGCGTTCAATGATCCGCTGATCGACAACCGCGACTCCAAGAAGCGCTACCGCGCCGATGTGCTCATCGAGGACCAGCTCGCCAAGTACGACGAGAAAATCGCCAAAGAAGTAGAGAAAGCCCGCAAACGTTTCGGCGAGAGTTTTGACGAAGAGATGTTCAAGGCGACCAACGAGCGCGTGAAAGAGCATATTGCCAAGCGCGAAGCACTCCATGAGCGTTTTGCCAAGGCAATGAATGACAATGACTTGGATGAGCTCAAGCAGATCATCTTGGACGAAGAGATCGTTTGCCCCATCAGCGGCACACGCAACTGGACCGACGTACGCCAGTTCAACCTGATGTTCTCCACCGAGATGGGTTCGACTGCTGACGGCGCGATGAAGATTTACCTCCGTCCCGAGACCGCACAGGGTATCTTCGTCAACTTCCTCAACGTTCAGAAGACAGGCCGTATGAAGATTCCGTTCGGTATCGCACAGATCGGCAAGGCGTTCCGCAACGAGATAGTAGCCCGCCAGTTTATCTTCCGTATGCGCGAGTTCGAGCAGATGGAGATGCAGTTCTTCGTTCGTCCGGGTGAGGAACTCAAGTGGTTCGAACACTGGAAGCAGTTCCGCCTCAAATGGCACAAAGCGCTGGGGCTCGGTGACGAGAAATATCGTTTCCATGACCACGACAAACTCGCCCACTACGCGAACGCCGCTACCGATATCGAGTTCCAGATGCCATTCGGTTTCAAGGAGGTGGAGGGTATCCACAGCCGTACGAACTTCGACCTGAGCAGCCACGCGAAATATTCGGGCAAGAAGATTGAATACTTCGATCCGGAGCTCAACCAATCGTACACTCCGTATGTCATCGAGACCTCTATCGGCGTTGATCGAATGTTCCTCAGCGTCATGTGCTCGTCGTACGAGGAGCAGGCATTGGAAGGCGGTGACACCCGCGTAGTGCTGCACCTCCCGCCCGTACTGGCACCGGTCAAGGCATGTATCATGCCGCTCGTCAAGAAAGACGGACTGCCCGAGAAAGCACGCGAGATCATGAACGAACTCAAGTTCGATTTCAAGATCGCATACGACGAGAAAGACTCCATCGGCAAGCGTTACCGTCGTCAGGATGCAGTAGGTACGCCGTTCTGTATCACCGTGGATCATGACACCGAGAAAGACGGCTGCGTCACCGTCCGTTACCGCGACACCATGCTGCAGGACCGCGTCAAGATCGAAGACCTGCACGAGATCATCCGCAAAGCCACCGATCCGAAGGAACTGTATCGCAAGATTGTAGGCGACTCGATGGAAGATTCGATGGAATAAAATAATGTACAAAGGGACAAGGTACAAGGTACAAAGGAAAGTACAAAGGATCTTGTAAAGGATAAAATAACAAAAAAAACAAAAAAAACGCACATAAATTTGCACATGTGCGTTTTTTTTCGTACCTTTGCACGCTTTTTCGCACAAACGGGTAGTAGTTCTCAGCCACTTCGTTCTGTCGATTTACTACCCGCATGCGAGAAGGCAAAGCATACAACGCAAACGGGTAGTAGTTCAGCCCGGTTAGAATGCCTGCTTTGGGAGCAGGAGGTCGTGAGTTCGAATCTCGCCTACCCGACAACCGGTTATAAAAGCGTCGGAAGACGCTTTTTTCATAAAACGGTTCGCCGTTAGCAACACAACCATCACCATGACAGTAAACACCGTTGTTTTTGATTTGGGAGGCGTCATCATTGACCTGAATGTCCCCCGTTGCGTAAGCGCTTTCAAGCAGCTTATGGGCGAAGCGAATGTGCGAAACATTCTCGGCATCGACGATGAAAGGGAAGGAGTCGTGTCGGTAAGCGCAGCAACCAAACAACTGATGCATGATTTCGAGTACGGTAATATTTCTCCGGACACTTTCCTTCGTTCGCTACAGGCTGTCTGCTATCCCGGAACGACGACCGAGCAGATCTACGAGGCATGGATGAGCATGCTCGGCGAACTGCCGCAGGAACGTCTGGACTATATCGCCAGTCTCCGCCGGCAAGGCATCAAAACCGTTCTGCTGTCCAACTCGAACGAGTTGCATTGGGTGCCAATCTTCGAACAATACCATTTGGATCGCTATTTCGATGCGGTTTTTGCCTCCCAGTACCTGCACATGGCTAAGCCGAACAGGGAGATTTTTGAGCATGTGGTTCAAGCGGCACATATAGACTGCGCGCACACAATGTATGTCGATGATCTGGAGAAGAACCGCGCCGCCGGAGAGAAATACGCCGGATGGAAGACGTGTGCATCCATTGATGAGTTGAAATTGGTGATTAAAGATTAAAGATTGAAGATTGAAAATTGAGAATTGATAATTTGAGGATTATGAAAGAGATATTAAAGCAGTTTGCCATTTGGAATGAAGTGGAAGATCCGCAACCGCTACGGATCGGGTTCATCAACGATTCTTTCGTTGTACCTGCAAAACGCATTGGAGAGACCTCCTATTGTCTGCAACGCATCAACCACCGCATCTTCAAGGATGTAGAAGGACTCATGCGGAACATCGAGATTGTTACATCGCATATTCGCGAGAAGTTGCTCATTGCGCGGGAAGAGGATATCGAGCGCAAGGTGCTGCATCTGATTCCCACCAAAAAGGGCAAGTTGTTCTACAAGTCACCGGAAGGCGATTTTTGGCGGTTGTATGTGTTGGTTGAACCGGCGACCTCGCAGGAAAAAGTGACCCCTATGTCCGCCGAGTTGACCGGTGAGGCTTTCGGCCGCTTCCAGCGCCAGCTGGCGGATCTGCCGTTCAATGCGCTGTGCGAGTCCATTCCGAATTTCCATAATATGGAGTTCCGTTTGCAGGAACTGGACGAAGCCTTGGCTGCCGATAAGGCAGGCAGAAAAGCGGAGTGTCAGGACATCATCGATTGGATCAACAAGCGCTGCGAGATGATGTGTCTGGCGGAGGTGTTGTTCCGTGAAGGTAAACTCAAGAAGCATATCAACCACTGCGATACCAAGGTCAATAACGTGCTTTTTGACGAGCAAGGACGACCTATCTGTATCGTCGATCTGGATACAGTCATGCCGGGCTTTGTGTTCAGCGATTTCGGTGATTTCATGCGTACTGCAGCCAACACCGGCTTGGAGGATGACCCCGATATGGATAATATCCATGTGGATATGGAGATCTTCGAAGCGTACGCACGCGGGTACCTTAAAGAGGCGACGTTCCTAACTGACCTGGAGAAAGAACTCCTCCCCTACGGCTGCCGTTTGCTCAGTTACATGCAGACAGTACGTTTCTTCACCGACTGGCTGAATGGCGACACCTACTACAAGATTGCGTACCCGGAACACAATCTCGTCCGCACCCGTGCCCAACTCCGTCTCGTTGAAGAGCAAGAAAAAGTTGAAGAGCAAATGCGGAGCATTATTGCTCATTTGTAATTGGTAATTTATAATTGGTGATTTATGATTTACAAGATAGATCAGGTTAATTGGCCATATGCTTTTCCGGAGAAGCCGGAAGTAACGGTGGAGGTGAGTAATGACCATGAGGCGATCATGCTCAAATGGCACGTCCGTGGTGAACAGCTGCGTGCGGTGACAACCGAAGACCAGGGACCGGTGTGGGAAGACTCGTGCGTGGAGTTCTTCTGCCAAGTGCCGGGCGATGACCATTATTGCAATTTCGAATGCAACTGCATCGGGGCAATGGTAGGCTCCCGCCGCAAAGGCAGAGCTGAAGATGTCGTGCCGTTTTCTCCCGCAGAGATGGCGCGTATTGAGCGCAAATGCACCTACCCTCGCGAGGCGTTCGATGAGAAAGACGGCATGTTCGAATGGACAATAGAAGAACGCATTCCGTTGGATCTGATCTTCCGCGACAAAGCACCTGTCTTCCCGCAGGTACTGAAAGCGAATTTCTACAAATGTGCCGATAAAACCAAACGGCCGCACTTTGTAAGTTGGCGACCGATTGATTTACCGAAACCGGACTTTCATTGTCCGCAGTTCTTCGGAGAAATTACTCTGCTATAGCGCCTAAAACCGTATAGGTCTTTGAGCCTCGCTGAATGAACAGTTGCCCGTTTCGCAGAAATTTCTGCGGAGCGGGTAAATTAGTTATAGAGGACACGAGTCCTTCCATATTATCGGATCTCCATTGGGCAGAAGTTGCCGGAGCGGACCAGTTGTTACGGTCATCGGCAGCAAAAGCAGCGTAGTAATAGAGTTGTCCGACTACGGCAGAAGGGTCGGTGCAGGTCTCGTCCGTGCCGCGATAGACCTCAATACCATCGGTAGGAGAAGCCGGAAACGCATTATCCTTGCGGATGATGACCGTTTGGGAATAGTCGGGTGCGGGGAGAATCTCTCCTGTCAGACGGAGATCATCGATCCAGAAAGTGCCGTTGACAGGAGTACCGGTAGAGACGCCGAACGAGATACGCACCAATCCTTCGCATTGGTTGTGGTCATCAGTGTTGGTGTACCATTCGAACGCCTGCAAGGTACGCAGATCCAGCGTGATGTCCTGCCATGTGTTCTGCGAGAGGTTGATGCTCTCGGTGTACCACCAGTCTTCATGATTCGCAGACATATTCTTCGCCACGATACGGAGGTCGGTGGACGAGCCGTTGCCCTTGAGCCGGAACGTGAGGAAAGGCGTTTGGTGCATATCCGTAGCGGTAGGGAAGACATACTCCGCCGCAGCGGTAGCCCACGCCTGGGTAAGGGCGTAGTCACATTGAAGCGCACCGTCTGCGACACGGAGGTTCATGGTCGCCCCGTCTTCATTTGCGCTTTCCATGGGAGCGATGCCGTTGCTGAAATCCGTCAGCATTTCGTCCAACTGTACGAGGTGCGTCGGATTGAGCCAGGAGAGCTGATAATACCCGTTCTGCACCGTTCCGCTGAGGGCTGTCGGAGCCGGCGGAGGGGTGAGATCCTCCAAGAGGTTCACGACGGGTTTGTTGGTACACATATACGTCTGTCCGCCGGATGAAACGACGGCATAGAGGTAGTATTTGCCCTTGGGCATGACAGTACGCGTATGCCACATGTATTTCTCTACCGTACCCGGGAGGTTAGTGGCGATAGGTGTCAAGCCGGTGACGTCTGTCGCATCGGGGTTCTGTCCGCAGTAGAGAGAGACGGTGGCATCACCGACAGGGTCAAACGTGAACCAGCGGAGCAGGATGGAATCTTCGGCGCTCACTTCGGTAGCCGGCACGGTGAAGTTGACGGCAGGCGTGATCACTTCGTTGTCATGCAGGAACGTATAGGTATAAAACGGATTGCCTACCGAGTCATATGCCGTGAGAGCTATTGAAGAAGCGTCCGCCGACATATCGAGGGTCGAGAAACAGGACACTTTCCTATAGAACGTAGAGTATTTGTAGTCCTGCAGTTGTTTCTGCTGGTCGTAGTTGGCATCCCGTCCGCAGCCCGGGCGGAGATAATGTACACCGTCCTTATAGAGGTGCTCGAACGAGTGGTCATCGCCGGAGAGGGAGAGGATACGTTTGCCGAGTGCTGCATGTTTCTCAAACAGCGCACCCATCTGACGCGGTTCGTCCGCCCACTGACCGTGGTAGCCGGTAGTATGTACACCCACATGGTGACAGATAATAATCCACGGGCGTGTACAGGTGCTCAAAACGGAATCCGCCCATGCGTATTGGCGACTGCCTGGCAGGAACAAGGGTGAACTCTCGTCGCCGTTGAGATTGAGCATGATGACGTCGGCGTTACCATAGACAAAATGGAAATAGGCTTCATTACGCGGGTCGATGGTGTCTCCTTCGCACGCGCCCTCATGGGCGAACTGGTGGAAATAGTCATAGAAGGACGACCAGCGTAAGCCGCGCGGATCACCCGTCTCGTGGTTTCCAGACGAGGACATCAGCGGCACCTGGCTCAGGAATGGTGCGCCGGGAGTAAAGAAATAGTTGTTCCAGTTGCGGTCGTTGCCCTTGCTGCTGACAAAATCGCCGTTCATGAGCGAAATGTCGCAGTTGAGGTCGCAGATGAAATCCTGCATGTTGGACCAGTTATTTCGGGCGTTCCCGTGGATATCGCTGATGGTGAAGATCCGGAAGGCGGTGCCTTGCTCCGGGGCAGTCTTGGTGCTGCATACCTTGTCGAAGCGGCGGGTAGCATTCGCTCCGACGGTAAAGAAATAACGGGTGTTGGGTTGCAAGCCGGTAAGGGTGACAACATGCATATAGCCTTCATCGGCTACTACCCATCCGTCGGAAGACTGGACACTTTGATTGAGGTTCGCAGGATCCGTACCGTAATTGATGACTGCGTCGGCTGGCTGGGTCTCTTCGGACATCTGCCAAAGGATCTTGACGGAGTTGGTAGTAGGCGCCATCGAATACGGCTGTTTGTACGGCACATAGGGTTCATGGCTGGTGTCATAACTATCCTCCGAAACACCCCAACGCGGGTCACCGAGCGTAGTGTTGTCCGTACCAGAATGGACAGCAGGACTATTGGCAAAGAGTTGGAAGTTGCCGTTCGCAGGATCCACGAAATAAGGATTGCGGCTTATACATCCCGCTTGTGTTCCATCCGTTCCCACTTTGACCGGCGCATTGTAGCCGATGCAGTTGTGTACGTACGAGTTAGAGCCATATACCGCAAAACTGTTGGTATTCTCCCGTTCCTCCGGATTCATGAAGATACAGTTGGTAATGCGGGTGTTGTCGATATTGGCAGGATAGACACCGCGGCTGTCATTGCTATTATAGAAGGTGCAGTGATCAATCGTCACCGTCCCTTCCAGCGCCGCTATGTTACCGTCTCCCAGATAGAGATAGATCATGCGTCCGGTGCCGTATTGTCCGCCGTCGAACGTACTGTTGCGGATAACAAGGCTCTTCAACTGCTTGGGCGCTTTCTCTGCATAAAAGCCGCGTGCGCTGTTCGCCGCTTCGCCGCCCATGCGGAAGAGGCAGTCTTCAATGGTGAAAGCATTGATATACGGGGATTCCTGATCGGTATTATAGATGCGGAGGAAGTACGACGGACATCCGCTCAGTTCGCAACCGCGCAGGGTGACGTTGTACGGGGCGGAACCCGGCACAAGACGGAATGCTTCGGCGCTGCATTGGAGCGACAGACCTTGCAGGGTGATCTCCGCTGCTATTTCAAAACGCCCGCTCATGGCAAGAACCGGGTGCGCTCCCTCAGCCGCCCGGAGTGTCAATGCAACAGTGGGTTTGATATTGGATGACTCCGTGTATGCGCCATCTGCCAGCACAAAGACATCACCTGCAGCTGCATTAGTGACAGCTGTTCTGAGGGTGCCGGAACCCGGCGCGACGTTAATTGTCGCGGCTTGCAGCGTACCCGCGCACACCAGCGCACAAACGAATAAAGGAAAAAATGTGTGTTTCATGATATGATCAAAAATTACTGCCCAAAAACCAAGAATGGCGAGCCACGCGGACTCGCCATTCCTGTATGGAGAGTGCGTAAAGCACTCAGATTCATTACAGCGGATCGATTGTTGTACCACCGGGTACTTCACCGCCACCGCCAAGCGTACCACCGCCTACATTCGTTCCACTATCACCACTGGTAGTACAAATGGAACCTGCGTGGAATGCGATACTTTGTGTTGTTGGAATAATATAATTTTTCATAACCAAATAAATTTACAATTTAACGATTTATTTATTGAACCATTTAGTCATTTATTGGATTTTAGCACCCATTACGTTGTAGCGTACGCCGTCACGGATGATGACGAGTTGACCGTTTTCTATCATCTTGACAGTATTGCTCTCCGCACCTACGAGGTTGATTTCGGTAACAACTTGTGCTCCCTTCACGATACGAGCAGCTTTGACGTTGTTCGCTGCGCCCGGCACTTTCACATGGAAGTATGCACGCATACCTTTGATCGGAGTAGCCGTCTGCGAGAAGTACAGCATATCGTCCCGACCCAAGAAGAGGTTCTGGTCACCTGCCGGAACTTCACCTGCGATGAAGTTTCCGATAAAGTCAGCAGCGGTACCGGCGGTAGCGTCACCTTCTTCTGCTTTGATCTCTACTTCTGTGAAGACAGGATTCGTTATGGTCTTCGTGGTCTTGATCAGATACGGGGTACCGCGATAGATACTGGTAACTGCCTCAAAGCTCAAGTCGAGTGTATTGCCGTTCATCGTTGCACCATTCATCTGGAGCAACTCTACATCGCTACCAAAGACAGCCTTTAATTGTGTGCTGTTTACATCAAACGGCAGGCAGATGGTATTGTACATATCCGGAACCATAGTACGGATGAGGTGAATTGTATGTGGTCCATTTCGATAGTTGTTGTGAATAACATCGTTGTCCGTAGCATTCTCTTCAATATTGAGGACATTGTCTACCGCAGCAGCAGAGATACTTACAAGATGACCATCAGAGTAAGGATATACATTCCTCATTTCCAGAGTATAGTTACCACTTCCCATATATATCATGCCTGTGGTGAAAGATTTGTCTCCGGAACCGAGGCTGGATGTTTGTACAAGATTGTACACTTCGTTGCCATTGTTATCCTCAATCAGGATTTGGTATTTCTGACCGTTCGGGCTAGTTACATTAATTGTAAACTGATATACATTAGCACCAGCCACATACAGGTTCCATTTTGCCCACTCATCAGGAATTGTTCCGCAGTCGTGAGGTGCGAAATAAAGCATATCACTTTCTACATAAGCCTTAGTACTGAGAAGAGCGTCTGTCAGGGTGAGAGAACCCGGAATGTTCTGTTTTGCACCATTCTGATAGGTAATAACGATGCTTGCGATTTCTACGTGCGAACTGGGAAGCGTGTTGCTTACTTTTACTACGTACTCACGAGCATCCAGAACGATATTACCCAGATCGATAGCTTGGTCACCTGTGTTCCATTTCGTGGAAGAAGTCTCATCCAAAGTGTAGATCGGAGCCGCGGTTTCGTCCTCGAATATTTCAACGCGTACGAGGTGACCGTTGTCAGAAGCAATGTTTACGGTTACGTTGTAGTTACCATAGTCAGCACTATTTACATTCCATTTCGCCCAACCGGTAGTAGCTTTGCTTTCTGCGTGGGTAATTTTTCCACCCTCAATGCTCCAATCGTCAGAAAGGATAGCATCCGCATTTGCAAGGAGAGAAGCCGGAGTGTTCTTCGACAGATTAATAGCAGCACCGCCTGCGTATGCGAAGTTAACACTGATTAATTTAGCATCTGACCACTGGGTAGCATTGGTTACTTTCAAAATATAGTCACCTGCCGGAACCTCCATAATGCCTAAATCAAGCGTAGCGAGTGTACTCTTCTGACCACCTTCGGTAACGATAATCGGGTTCTCGTCAGTCTCGCTTCGATAGAGTGCAACGGTATAGTTGTGACCATTTTCGTTTTCAATATTCACCGTCACATTGTAGTTAGCAGCATCAGCAAAACTTACATTCCATTTTACCCAACCACCTTGGATAGAACCATCGGGGAAGTCAATCTTACCATCAGCGCGGGAACCTTCAGCGGAGAACCAAGCGTCAGCGATGTTCGTTGTGCCCGGCATTGCTTGTACTGCACCGCCTACGTATGTAAATGTAACACCTTCAATAATTGTTGAAGAGTAGTCGCAGTCATTGGTTAATTTGACGGTATAGTTACCTGCTGCAGGGATTTCAAACGAACCAAAAGCTTTATCGCCTGCGCTCCATGAGTTGGATGGCTCAACAAGAGCAGCGCCTACCAATGCTTTATTAGCGTCATACAATGCTACTTCGTAACGGTGACCACTTGTATTTGCAGAAGCGATATTGAGCGTTACGTCAACGAAGCATTTACGCTCTGCTTGAATTTTCCATACTGCGAGACCATCCGTCGTGGTGCCATCCGATTGAATGTAGCTGTCGCCATTGAGTGCAAAACCACCGTTCAACTGTGCTTTTGCTCCCAAGAATACATGAGACGGAGCAAAGTCGGTAGAAGGCAGCACCTCTGCGGAATACCAACGCGGGTCACCAAGGTCAGAACCATCGGTAGCAGCACCACGTGCCGGAGAAAGATTCATCGTTACCCAGTTACCAGCGAAAGAGTAGTCGCCATTAGCAGCGTCTGTGAAGAGAGGATCTTGTAAAGTGCAATTAATAAAGGTCGGACCAGAGTGATGTCCCCATTTGTCAGTGTCTTTATTTGTATTGCATGTCAGACAGTTCGTAACAGTTGTGCCCGAAGGAAGGTAAGTTGCTCGTTTGTCATACATTGTTCCCCAGGCGAAGATAGAGTTTGAAACGGTAAAATCGGAAGTAAAAGAACCATTGTGACCAATCACTCCATAATCAGTATTTTTTGCTTTGCAATCATAGAAAGTACAATGGTCAACAACGACTGTACCAGCCGCAGTCTTTGTATCAATAATACCAGCAGAAACAGCAGTTGCATCAATATTGGCAAAGGTAGAGTTTGTAACTGTCATATTGGATGCCGTCGTATTTTCGATATAGATACAAGTATTACTGTTGTTATGGAAATAGCAATTTTTAACAATCAAGTTAGCAACACTGCTCGAACTTTCCACTTCAAATACTTTGTTAGCGGAGCCATAGAATTCGCAATCTTCAACGTCAATAGTTCCAGCAGAATATACACGGATAAAGTGAGCATAGGAAGATGTATTGATGCCAGTGCCATCTTGTTTGCTTCCATCGAACTTAATACCTTTGATTGTTACATCTTTATTGTTTTGAATCTTGATGTAACATTCGACCTCAACAATAGGATGAGCACCTTCAGCAGCCTGAACAATAACGCTCTTGTTAAAATCAATGTAGTTGTTGTTCTCGCTGTATGTACCATCAGCAAGAATAATAACATCACCATCTGCAGCACCTTGAAGAGCTGCAATTAAATTGTTAGCCGAGTGCGGCGATGTCGGTGTAATGTTAATCACGGCAGCGTTAGTGACTATTGCAAGCACCAATGCCGGAATTAATAAGAATAATTTTCTCATAATACTAAAATTTAAAATGTTATGTTATTTGTTATTAGTAAATTTTACTATTCCAAATTACAAGCCGTTGGTTAGAACGGTTTATGCTCGGGGTTGGAGGGATCAGCGCCTCCACCATACTCGATAGGTTCCGAACCATGAATGGAGCCAATGCAAATCGAACTGAGTTGACTGATAGGCTGCGCGTTTGTTGCCGGTGTAATATAATGACGTTTCATAATACTAAATATTTTACAGGTTAACAAGTCTATTAGTCTTTCGGTTTACTGGAGTTTGATGCCCAAGGCATTGTAATGCACTCCATCACGAACGATGATGAGTTGACCATCACGAATAATCTTATTGGTCATTGGTGAATGGTCATTGGTGATTGTTTCTTCAATACCGGTGGCTGTTTGTTCGTTCTCCACTATGCGCGCACGCTTGATCATGTGCGCATGCACGTCGTGTACAATAAAGTACGCGCGCATGCCTAAAATCTCCGTATCCACGGTCGGGAAATAGAGGATGTTGTTCGCGCCCATAAAGAGATTGTTCTCGCTGGCGAGGATAGTACCGGCCACGAAGTTACCAACAAAGTTGGCGTTAGTGCCTGTTGAAGCAGACGGGGTAGCGACTGCGAATTGCACGCCGATAAAGACAGGGTCTACGATATCTTGCGAAGTCCTTATCAAAACAGGAGTTCCTTGATAGATGTCTGTAGCTTGGTGGAAGTTCAGATTCAGGACATAGTCACCTTCCTCAATCGTAGCGCTTTCCAACGTACGAATTTGTACATCTGCACCAAAGATCTCTTTACACTGAGATGATGAAACGGCAAACGGCAAACAGAAAGTATTATACATGCCCGCCTTGATGGTACGGATGATTTGCACATCGTACGTGGTCTCACCTACTTTGTCTGCCCATCCACTATTGCTTGTTGCCGCTTCGTCAAGAGTCACCAGTTCCGGTTGTGAAACCACTATGCTTACCATGTGACCATCCGAATGGTTTGTAGTGTTCTGAACCATCACGAAATAGTTGCCTACGGCGAGATTGAAATAATGCTTGATTGTTTGATTTCCACTTCCCGGATTCTTGGCAAAGGATTGCAGTTCACTATTCTCGCTATCCAGAATAGTGATCACGTAGGATTGCTCATTGGTGCTGGTCACATTCATGGTGAAGAGGTATTCGCCTGCCGTAGCAACGCTGACTTTCCATTTTGCCCATTGCTCCAAGATATGTCCGCGTTTGTCTTCAGGAGTGAAATAGAGTTCACCACCCTCCTCGTATGCCAGTTCGCTGGTGATTGCACTTGCAGCAGGTAAGGTATTCGGCAGCGCGATAACGGGAGCATCGAATGCTTGCGCCTCTACGCTAATCAGTTTAGCTTTCGAGTTAGTCACCGGATTTGTGAACTCCATGATATAGTCTCCTTCGGGGATATAGAAGCGCCCCAAACGAATGGGAGAAGCAGCACCGGTTTGTTCACTGGTAGTGGCGTGCTTGTCAAAGACGGTGGTTAAATCATTGTAGAGTTTTACACCGCAGTTATGATCCGCGTCACCCTTATCGAAGTTAACCGTCACATCATAATAGTCATTATTGGACACATGCACGTTCCAACGAACCCAAGCACTTGCCATGGTTGAGCCAGGGAAAGAAATCTTACCGTCTGCACGAGTACCGTTGGACGAGAAGTACGCATCGTCAATGTCTGTTACGAAGTTAGCGGTATTGGTAATGGTCTGTGTGTCTCCTCCGAAATAAGCGAGAGTGATTTTCTCTAAAACGACGCCCGAATTGGGATGGCTATTGGTGAGTATGAAGGTATAGTCTCCTTCTTCCGAAATATTCAAAGAACCGAGATTGATGTCATTATCATTATAAGTTGCAGATGCTTGAGCAAGCGTAGCAACGGTGTTGCCATCCGCGTCTTTCACGGTGAGCGTGAGTAAACGTCCGCTGGTACTGCCTGTCTCTACATCAACTACTGCGCTTACATGACATAATCTCGTTATTTTTAATTTCCATTTGACTTCACCGTTCGTTACAGTTTCTGTATTAGTGAAATGTATTTTGTCACTTGCGTTTTTCTCTACAGTCCCTGCATATTTAGCTTTTGTCGGGAGAAGGTCATACGCAGAAGCAAGATTCGTAGTAGGAATTACCTCGTCCATGTACCAACGCGGATCACCGAGGTCAGAACCATCGGTAGCAGCACCAAGAGCCGGAGAGAAGACACCCGTACTCCAATTGCAAGGAATGTGGAAATCGCTATTGGCTGCATCAATGAAGAGGGGATCAGCATTCGGGAGACAAGTACTAAGATCTATGTCATCTGAACGATGTCCTTTCGTGCCACCTGCATAATTATAAGTAAGGCAGTTGTTTATGGTTCCACCATAACAATATGTAGCACAATAGGAATAAGCTGCCGGATGTGCAAAGATACAATTGGAAATCGCTACTTTCGTAGATTTGTACACGCGAACGTCTGCATATCCACTAGCAGAAGTCGGGTTATTGTAGAATGTACAGTGATCAACCTTAACTTCAATATTCGGAGTTTGAGTTGAATTATAATTGCGAACCTCAATTACACTATGAGACAAATGAGCAAAGTAAGCAAAAGTAGAGTTCTTTACGATAACACCTTTCGCGGTCTCTTGAGTATTAGAGCCAGCACCAATGTATATTGCATCATTACCATTATTGATACATTTGCAATTGTTGATAATTACAGAATCCAGTGTGCGGTCTGCATCTGCTGCGTGGATTAAAAATTGTCCAGCAAATCCGGTCATTTCACAACCTTCAAAACGAAGTTCTTTGCCAGCTGTTGCATCGTAGGAACGAATAAAGTACTCGTAAGTGGACATTTCAGAACCATCAAACTTGATGTTTATGAATTTAACTTTTGCACCGTTGGTGATTTGGTTGTCTTTGTGTGGCTTTATTGTTACGGAAGCGCCTTCTGCAGCTTTGATGGTGATATTTTTATCTAACGGAATGCGATCCGACTCCTCGTAGGTACCAGCCGCCAGAACTATCTCATCGCCAGGCCAAGCAACCTCAACGGCAGCCTTTATAGCATCCGTACCGGCTGAGATATTGATAGTAGTCGGGTGCGCAGAATCATCAGAGGTCCACCGGAGGTAGTCTCCCAAAGTCTCATCATCCGTACCTGCATTGTGTGCCGGAGAGAAGGATGCCACAGAGAGGTCGTAGTTGTCCAGATTCGTATTCACGAAATACGGATTGCCGGCAATACAGTCTGTTTGAGTAGCTGCAGAACTATAACCGCCTGTTTGATACGATAGACAGTTAGTAATTGTACCCCCGACACATTCAACCGATTTATAGCTAATAGCGGAAGGTTGTGCGAAAATACAGTTAGTAACGTTTAGGTTTGTGGATTTTTGCCAATAAACTGCACGTTTAGGATGGTTGTAGAACGTACAATGATTCATGGTCAAAGACGTAGTATGTTCTTCATCCGGAGCGTCATAATAGATGACATCATAATTTCCAGTAACATCCGCAAAAGTAGAATTCTCAATCGTTAACGAATTACAAGATTGATGATCTGAGCCTGCACCCATATAAATTGCATAACTTACGTTATTATGGAAATAGCAGTTACGAATTGTAATCGCATTCCATCTGCGAGTATCGTTCTGCGTATAAATAATATAACTTGGGTAACGGGTAAATTCGCAATTGTCAAGTGTTACAATCTCTGTACCGGCAGTTGAGCCATAAGCGCGAAGGCAATGGTTATATGCGTGATATACTTCCTCACTTTCCACCCATTCCGGATAAAGACCTCCATCAAATTTAATACCTTGGAATGTTACTGCAGCACCACCTTCAATTTGTATGTAGTACTTCTGCGCGATTACAGGATGCGCACCTTCTGCTGCTTGAATGGTGATGTTTTTATTAATGGAGAATCCACCATCTTCGGTATAAATACCGGTAGATAGTTCCAATACGGCACCTGCCGATGCAGATGAAATGGCAGCCTGCAGATTCCCGTTACCCGGAGATACAGGAATCGGATCTGCATTCATCGCTAATGTCAGCAACATTGCGGGGAGAAGAAGGAATAATTTTTTCATGGTGTATGTGGTGTTTGTTTGTTATCAAAAATTCGTTGTTTGCGGGGTGTTACCCAAAATTCGGGTGCAAAATTACTAAAATATATTGAGCGTGCATGCGTAGGCGCATATGTTTTATAACATAAATTTCGAATACTACCTCATATCGTTATGTAGATGACTTATATTCAGCATATTAGACAAAATAAAACAGGTTTCGTTTCCTATTTCGTAATGTTTCGAAAACATTGCTGTCCCATTAAAATCGAAAAGCGTTCTTTGAAATTGTTGTAAATTAGTCAGTTATGAGAAAATTTTGAGTAAACGGATATTTTTTTGTAAC
>CAJOEJ010000024.1:0-94582 GCA_905233375.1 Paludibacteraceae bacterium
CCCGTAGGCACTGACGAACCATGCGCATCCTTCGTGCGCCCAGAGGTTGTAGCAAGGATGCTTGCGGTAACCGCGGGCCAGGAACCAGATGCGGTTGAGAGGTGTTTTGGAATGTGAATGAATCATATGCATCGCGTTCTCGGAGGGATGTTAGCTCCGAAAAGCGATGCAAAGGTAGTAATAAAAAAAGGCACCCGTATGAGGGATGCCAAAACTCTGCCAATTCTGCGAATATTCAGCGAATACTCTGCGAATCCTCTGCGAGGAGTTCCAAAATTCTGCGCTTATTTGGTGGCTCTTGCCTTACAAAAATCGCTGGGTGACAAGTTAAATTTGGATTGGAAGTTATTAAAGACGATGGCTCTTTGCGCATCGGAAGCAAATTGATTGATATTAATGCATCCGATATGCTGTAAGCGGTACAAAGCCCGGCAGTAATCAATTTTGGTAGTAGCCACGGATAGCACTCCGAGTATTGTACCCGACGAGTACCCACTCGGAGGATTAGTACACCAACAAACTTACCCCGCTTCCCGCAAGATCAGCGCGCTTAGGGTAAGTCTTTTTTTATAAATATGGCAAATTACTGATAAACCGCTATCGTTTGAGCAGCAGATAGCGCTGCTTAAAGGGACACAGGGGATCAGTCATCCAGGCAGGCGGAAGCGTATTCGCGACCGACGCATTGATTCCAGCGGAAATAATTCTGCATCGTATAGAGCCGACCCAATGCACGGTTGTAGCGGTACTGCAACTCCTTTGCCTGCTCGCGTGTCCGCTCTTTCTCTTCCTTGGACATCTGCGCACGTGCTTTGTTGAAGGCTTTGAGTTCGCTGCGCAGACGCGATACTTCGAGCCGCTGGGCAGCCATCTGCTCTCTGGTGAAATCTTCGTCAGTCATATTGGAGGTAGGTGTTTAATTCTTGTTTGGTTACAATTTGTCCGTTGAGATGCCATCCGTTGCGGTCATAGATGATGATCTCGTCGCCTTTGACCCATTTGGTACCCCGCATGAAGAGATGATACTTCGTCCATCCATGCGCTTCCATGAAGGTATCAAACCGTTTCTGTTCGGCTTTGATTTTAGCTTGTGCGGCATTGTATGCCTCCCGTTCTTCTTTGGTGTAATGCTTTCTCATATGGTTGGTTGTATGGGTTTAACAAAATCCTATTCTCCGCGTGTCGGAGTGCATGAACAATTCGTTCCGGCAGGCTTCCTGTATCGCCTCGATGCCCAACTGGTCGTTTCCTGTCAATACGGCCTGTACGATCTGCTTGCGTGCGATATTCTCGATCTGCCCTCCGCTGAAAGCGTACTGTCTGGCGAGTTCGTACGCTTGCGCTTCGGATATCTCCGGCAACATGGTGTGCCATATATGCTTGCTCTGTTCGGGCGCAGGCTTCGGGAACTCGATCTTATAGAGGAACCGCCGTTCAAAAGCCGTATCGAGGTTGCCCGTGAGGTTGGTGGTGGCGATGAGGATACCGTCCAATGTCTCGAGTTCCTGCAGGATGATGTTCTGCATGGCGTTTTCCATCTTGTCGACGCTGCTCTCGGCGCCCTCTTTGCGTTTGCAGAGTATGGCGTCCGCCTCGTTGAAGAGCAGAATCGGCGCGAGGTCGGCATGCTGGCAGTAGTTACGGTAGCGCTCGAAGATGGCTTTGGTGTTCTTCTCCGTATCTCCGACCCATTTGCTGCGCAAGTTGGGTATATCGACCGTCATGATGCCCCGTCCGGTCTTGCGTGCCAGCTGGAGCACCGTCTCCGTCTTGCCTGTTCCGGGAGCGCCGTAGAAGATGCATGCGAATCCCCGGCGCATTCCGTGTCGGGTCAAGTTGTCCTGCACTCTGGTAAACTGCCCGGGTTGCAACAGGGACTCCAGCTGCTCTATCTGGCGTGTGACAGCCGCGTTGAAGAACAGGGGTTTCGGAGTGATCGTGTCCGGCGATAGAACATGCCGATGGTCGTCCGAGGGATGACTGGTCTCAATGCCGACGAGGAACCGCTCTTTGGCTGTTTTGGTCAGCATCCACGCATCTTTCTCCGCCTGCCCGTCGCTGATACTGAATTCGACTAATCCGGCTTTCTGCAAAGGATGGCTGCCACATTCGAGCAGCTGTGCCTGGTTGCGCATCACCCAACGGTGTTCAAACAGATCCTCCAAGTCCGTACGCATGACATGTTCGTCATGATTCTGGATGTACAGATTCGCCATGGCGGCAAAAATAATCAGATCATTCTTGTCTTTGATCATCGCCATTTCGCGGGCGATCACGAGTTGCGGATTGCCATGCACCAGTTGCATCAGAGATTCCTCAAACTTGTCGTACGAGATGCGGCTGTGGTCTTTCTTCTCCATGAGGATCCATAGTTCGCCGAGCCATTGTTCCAGCGGTATGCCGGCAAAGTTCTTGGGCGTAAACGGCTTGTTTTCGCGGATCGCCTCAATCACATCGTTCGGCACGGAATAATACTGCTCTCCGTCGGAGTCCTTGAACTCATTCAGGAATTGGCGTTCCACCATCTCGTTGATTGCGGACCAATAGGTGAGAATGGTCACCTGGTTGCAGTCGTAGAAATTGGCGATGTCCTTGTATCGGATGCGTGAGTCCGTGAATCTGTCGAAGAATGCGGCGAAGATCATCGCTGCGTCTTCGGAGACATGGATGCGCTCCGCGAAGGCTTGTATATAGGGTTTAGCGGCTTCGATACTCGCTTCGCACAACTCCTTGTCGCGCATCTCACGAAGGATGCAATCAATCAGTTTGATCTGTGTGTACTGTGTCAGATCCTTTGTCTTGTTCCGGGTTTTCATATCTCTTACTGTATTATATTGTCGTGTGATTACACTATAATATAGTAAAAAATTCTGAAAATTTAATCAAGGGTGCATTTTTTTGCAATTTTTCTCACTCAATTGAGGGTACACATTATATAATTGGCGGAACCCATATAAGTGCCTTTCGCCTAATCCGCGCATATGTATGCCCTATTTCCTCGGAAAATAGGCTAAATGGCACAAGGGCAGGCACTTATTGTGGATAAATTACTTACCACCGACGGCGAATACGAAGGGTATGCCATCGGCGGCAAGAACGGACTCACATCGGTTGAGCCGATTTAAGATCAGTACTGCATCTTATGAAACAGTTGTCTCCATGATCTTCTCGTCACCGACGAAGAGGGTGACTACATACTCACCATTCTCCGACGCGTAGCTCCAGTCACCATCACATTCACAATCTCCTTCTACACACTCTTTCTTGGAGTTACCGACATCCTGCAGGAATTCGTCTATCGAATTGTAGGAGTCAAGCGTATCATCCCACTTGTCATAGTTGTCAAGATCGTTCACATAATCATCATAGAATTCCTGCGACTTAGGAGCAACAATTTCATATTGTTCGTCCACCCAATACAAATTACGGTCATGCAATAAATACAAATACGCATTTTTTGTGCCATCCTGGCTTGTAAACGAGACGTAAACAATACCGTCTTTTAAATCTTTGATATCCATAGTTTTCATAACGATTACCTATACATCGTGAGGTGTTAAACAGTGTTGTTATTTTTCTTTCACTTTTGCTTCGCGTAGTTCCTCGAGATAGCTGGCGGTGATCACGCCGGAAGGCAGAGCAATGACTGCGACACCGAAGATGGCGGAGAACATACTGATGACACGTCCGATATTGCTGGTCGGACATATATCGCCGTATCCGACCGTCGTCAATGTGGTCGTAGCCCAATACAGCGCGTCGAAGAAATTCTTGAACATATCCGATTCCTCGGCGTTGAACATGATCAGCGCAGTAGTCAGGATATAAGCCAGCGCGATCCAGAAGACGGCAAACAGTATATGACGCTCCTTGCGCAGCACTTTCAGCAGGATCTGCACGTTCTTGGAATAACGTATAAACCGGAACACGCGCAGTATCTTGAGCAGACGGGTCATACGGAACAGTTTGAACGCCTTGTTGATGACGATGAACGACGGCAGAATAGACAACAGATCGATGATGGCAAAGCCCGTAAACGGATACAGCAGAAACGCCTGCCATCGCGGACGGTTCGGCATTTGGAAGTCGGCGGTCATCCAGCGGAACAGATAATCGATGATAAAGACCGTTACGGACACCTTGTCCAGCCATTCAAACCAACTGTTCTGCTCGCGGAAAGCAAGCGGAATAAGGCTGATAAGGATACAGAACAACATGATCCAATCATACGCATCATTGACTTTCGAACTCTGATCGGTCTTGATTATATTATATATTTTCTCTCTCATAAAATCATCCTTTACCGTTAGTTAATCAGCCATGCAACGCCTAAACCGACCATGCTGAAATCCTTGGGGCTCAAGCAACTGAAGCCGGCGTACAGATCCAATTGCACCTTCTTGTGTACCATCCAGTTAAACCCGAAGTCGATGTTGGGATCCGCATTCGTGCTTCCTGCGCCGTAACGTGTGAAATAGTTGTAACTCTCGACGAACGCCCCCAGATTATCCGTAATGTTGAATCCGAGACAAACGCCCAGGAACGTAGCGGGTATAGCGGTCATGCCGTCCCATTCCGCTCCGACGTTGTATCCGATATTGAACCAATCGGTCACGTCATTGGAGAAGAGTGCATACACGGACGGCGCCACATGCATGGTGGATGCCAGCTGCTTCGTGCAGGGGATGTCCAGATTGACCATCAGACTGACGTTGGGGATCCATTTGTATTTGTCGCTTCCGTCGAAGATACGCACTTTTGTGCCCAACACGAGCGGCGCAGGGGCATAGTCCCACTGCTTGCCGTTCTGCACCAATATTCCGTCGTACTCCACCCGCAGTTCGGCAAACGGCGTTATGCCGAAACGGAACATCGTGTTCGGCAAAGTCACGACATGCGCTCCGGCGATCCAACCGCCTTCAAATCCCGATTCCCACATCACTTTCTTGAACGGCATCACATCCGTTCCCGTTGCTACGCCGGGTCTGTCCGGCGCCATCCAGTCGTCCTCGTCCGCCATTACCATCAGACTCAGCGGAAGGAACAATAACAAACTTATAATCTTCTTCATAATAAACCGTTACGACAGGACTTCCTCCCATCCTTTTTTGATATTACCTGCTATCTCCGCCTCGAAGATGCTGCGTATCTGCTGTTCGTCAGACGAATACGCCATATCGCGTTTGATCAGTTCGCTGCGACTGCTGCTATAGTCGGTGTGATAGAACACATACGCCGGGAATCGACCGGTCATCTCCTTGTTGGTTTTCCAGATCAGGAACTTATGGATCATGATCTTCTCGCCGGATATTTTCTTGAACACGCGTCGTGCCAGCAGCGTACTCGGTTCCCCTTTCTGCGCGGCATTGTCGTTTTGCTCGAACGGGCATATATCCGTCAGCTGGCTGACGCGCACGTCGGTCGGATTGACCGATTTGTCCTCTCGTTCGCGGACTACTGTCAGTCCCAATGCCGATACGCCGGGCACGATGCCCTGCAACAGCCATCCTTGATCCGGTGTATATTGGAGCAAGGGGTTCGTCTTGATGACATCGTCATTGCCGCAAGCCACCAGTTCGAGCACCGATATCTCCATCACTATCTCGGGACGCACCATCTGATAAGCGACTCCGCGCGAATCGGAGAGCACATACTGCGACTCGACATGCATGCCGCTCAAGCGCGCCAAGAGCGCGTTACGCTGCTCGTCCGTCAAACCGGATGAACCTGTACCAAACATCTGCGTCATGCCGTCCGGGTGCATGACAGCGAGCATCAGGTCGCGTACGCCGTTGTCGCCGGCTGTATAACCGATGACCGCTGCGTCAATCGTGTGACGGGGTTTGATTTTGAGTACCGCCGTTCCTTCGGTATGCACTACCAGACCTTCTGCGCCTTCGTCTTCCACCCATTCGGTATAGACTTGCTGCACTTCCTCCACCGATGCGACCTTGCGCATCTCGACCGGCCGGCAAAGCGGATGCGAACCGAACCATTGTACCAATTGCGCATGTGTCACGCCGTAATCAGCCGCCTCAAAAGGCTGACCGTTGACAGAGATGATGTCAAACGCCGCAAGCGCCAGCTGCTCCTGCAATGCTTTGTCAGCGAGGGCACGCATCACATCGCCGCAACGGGGACGATCTTCTTCACACGGCAGATAGAGTTCGGCAGCCAGGACGGCACTGCTCAAACCGGCTTTGCGCATCGCCTGAGCGAATGCATCCAGACAGGGAAACTGTTCTGCACGCTGTTTGCCGTTCGCATTGAGCATAAACGCCTGACCGTCCTCAAAGAAGAGGCACTGCATGTGTCCGTCTATCTTACGCGTTACCCAAAACGCTTCGCCGGCTAAACGGGATTTGATTTTCGCGCCCTCTACGAGCATGAACCTGCCGGCTACGTTCTTCTTGTAGTTAATGGCTGTTTGTATATTTTGCGGATTCATAGTATTCAAGCATTTATCGGTTTTAACTCCATGTTGGTAAGTCTCAGAATCAGGACATAGCTGTCGCCCCGGATACGTCCTTCGAGGAAGGCACGATACGGTGTACCTCCGTTCGCCATGACGAGCGGATCCGTTCCTTTCTCTCCTCCGCCGACGAGCATCATCGCCTTGGCATCCGCCAGTTTCTTCGCCATATCGTAGAGGAAATCGAAGGTCAGACCGTTCACATGCTGAATCTGGTAACTCTTCTTGAATACGAACATACGCATGATACGCTCTTTGGGCATCATTTTGCCGGTCCACCGCAACGGCATGCCGTCCACGGAGATGTTTGCCGGAAGCGTAAGCTCATTGCGCACCTCTTTCTCTGTGCCGTCCGGCAGATAGACATGCTCCTTGAGCGTCACGCCGTATGCCACTTTCTGATCCGGCGACAGATAGATCTTGCGCAGGCTGCCTACCTTGAATCCGAACTTCTCCATATCAATCTCCGGATCGGAACTGATGAGCGTGTCTGCCAGTTGGTCACCGTATTGCGCGAGCAGCACGGCATCCGAAGTCTCCGGAGTCAGTTTGAGGGCACGCTCGTTGATGCCTTCTTTGCCATCCGCAGTTCTGTTGACGGGAGAAAGGCGCTTGACTGTATTGCCGAATCCCACCTCGGCATCGCGTTTCACATCGTTGGATAAATTGATTTTTCTCATGATAGTAAAGCGTTAGAACATACTGAAATCCAAATCATCAATCTCCTCCACTTCGGTTTCCGCCTCGTCGATCGTGGTCTGATCGGCAAGCGCTACCGGCGCAAACACCTGTTCGTCACCGGCGAAGAGGAACAAACCGCCGGGCGTATTCAGCAGATAGCCGTCATTATGGTTCGTGCTGGCGCGGAAGTTAAACTCAAACTTATAGATCGTATCGCCGACCGCCTTTGCCAGCTCGTCGTTCGCAATCTGATAAACGGCTTCCCACTCGTTGTCGAGGAACTGCTCGGCAGTCGCTGTCGCGGATAACTCGATCGGAGCATCGAACGATGAC
Organism: Paludibacteraceae bacterium; assembly: GCA_905233375.1. Taxonomy (GTDB): domain Bacteria; phylum Bacteroidota; class Bacteroidia; order Bacteroidales; family Paludibacteraceae; genus Colicola. Next base: position 7,487 of record CAJOEJ010000024.1, read on the forward strand.
GGATATACCGGCAACTCGTTCCCTTCCGCATCGCAGGCCTTCAGTTCCGATTTGTCCAACCATTTGCCGTCATTATCCACTATCACCTGCTTGATACCACCGGCAGGTATCACCAGCGCATCATCGGGTGAGAGATACGCAGACGAACATACTTCGTCCTTCTTGTTGGTCGCGACGATCGCGCTCCAACCGTAGATCTTCTTTCGCTCCAACTTTACCGGCGCCGCTCCATAGCTCACCCCCGATAAAGAAAATATCAATTCTTTTGCCATGGTTGATTATTGTTCATATTTGACTATTTCAATCTCTTCCGCATAGTCATATTCATCATCGGAGCTTCCCATGCCGAAGTAATTCAGCAACTCGCCATCATAATAGGTATCGAACTCTCCACCGCTTTCGTGTCCGTTGCGAACCACCACCTTGGACGGATCAAAGTCGTCTATGCTGTCCAATTGGATAGCGAACATGTGATGCACTTCATGCATGTGGAAAACAGCATGTGCTTTGTATTCGGAGTCATCATAATCATCTATCTCCAAGCTGATTTCATCCGGATCATATTCCATACTGTTATCCGATTCGCCATCGGCATCATTATACCACTCGTCTTGACCGCTCGGATTAGGAATGACCCTGCACTCCAGAATTTCGGATACTACGAGATCACTGCTAACGGCTAATTCATTCCGGATCAAGTCCCCCGCGCTATCCAATAGTTCTTGCATACCATCCTGCGTGAGTTGCCCGTTTTCAAACAGTTCGTCCGTCAGTTCAATTTCATAATCGCCCTCCAATTCCTCTTGATAGGACCGGATCGTTTCTTCTGTCGGAATCTTATCGAATACTGCATGGTTGTCCGACAGATACTTGAACCAAAGAATAAAATTCTCTTTACCTTGTGCCATAGTTTTCATAACGATTACCTGTACATCGTGAGGTTTTATGATGATATTATTTCTTCACAAAATGAAAATGATAGGTGCTTTGCACGCAGGTAAATGTCTCCGCTTCAAAGTCAATAGATTGTACTTCGGAGGTCATATAACTGCTATTAGGGGATTGGATCCACACATGATAACCGACTTTGATACCAGGCGTATAGCCGCATTTGGTATCACCTACCTTCATATACTCATTGCCGCCTTCGATAATACGGATTACCACCTCTCCTTTGGGCGCGTCTTCAAGTTCTTTTCCGAACGCCGCCTCAAAATTCTCCAAGTTTTCAAATTGTTCTAACATAGTAACTTGCTATTTATTCGATTATCTCCCAATGACCACCCTTGTCTCCACCTATGCGACGAATGTACTCCTTGAATGGTAAAACGCTTATTCAATTCCTTCCCTCCGCGATGTTCCTCAATACCTAATAGGATATAACCCCCATAGGTATTGGCAAACGACGAGTAACTATCCCAAAGGCTATTGGGAATCCGATTCTCGCAACGCTTGCATTCGAGTGTCAATCGCTCGCCTTGTTTAAGCAAATCATGTATTTGTTGTGCTGTCACCATAAAAATTCAAAATCTATATCCTATGCTTCCTTCAAAGATTCCCGGTATCAACGTATAACCAGTCTTAGATAGTTCTGCTTATATATCTTGTCTATCGGATTGCTTGATTTGCCCACGGCAGAAGTAGGATATTCCAGCCAATAAAATTCCGGGATGTCATATCTGTTGAATAGAAATGGTTTTTCCCCTATCCCATATATGCCATCTTTCCCCTTGAAGATGAAACAATGAAAATTATTGTTCTCTACGGGTTGAAGAGTACCTTTAAATTTGTACACCCATTGTTTGGGCGTCCATTTCTTGTTAATTTTCTTCGGTCTTATTTTAACGAGTTTGCCATCTATATACACCTCTTTTATTGGAATAAATTTGTCTTTCATCCCTACTCCGAACTCAAAATTCTCAAGGGGTTTGTCACCGGTCTCTGCAACTACTAAGAAATCATTTTTTTGATCAAAATCAGCTGCTTTTTTACATAAATCGACATGTTTTTGCACATTTGCTATCCGGTTACGGATTTCAGTCCTTTCTTCTTCTGAAAATTTCTTACGGTTAACGGCATGCCCCATTTTACAATCTTCAACGAATTTTCTTCCTTGGGGATATGCGATTCGTACCAAATCTTCTTGAACCTCTTTCGCAAATTCCGCGCTGTTACTATCGGCTGCAACTTCTATACATTGTGCGTAATATTTTGCATAATCATAGGATTTATAGTAATAATTGAACAAATCATACCGATACAATTGTTCTCCATTGTAAGCACCGAAAACAGTATCAAATTGATTGTGGCATATCTCCTTAACTTTGGAGGCATCCCCATTGATAATCATAGTGCATAACGTGTCAAACTCTTGCAGAATAGATCTGTTCAGTATCGAGTAATATTCACCAAACAAATCATACATTATATATCCGTCGTGCGTAGTTTGGGATCTGTTCCACATCGCCGAATCCGGTGCATTGCGGAACATGTACAGGATATCAAAATCGCCCTCCTGGAGTCGTCTTTTCGCCCGAATACTGTCAATCTTTGTCTTGGCTATAATCAGCGTGTCTATACAACTGTCCCCTTTCAACGGATTATTCATGTAGTTATCTATTAGTCTTTCTACATTATTCGACTGAATGGTTGCATAATTCTTTATGTATCTTCTGAACGCATTATGCTGGAGTTCCAGAAACTTCTGAACAGAAGGAACGAACGCCTGCATGTCATACAAACGGTTATATGTTTCAAAGAAAGCAGGATTATAGTCACGCATTTCGAACAACAGTCTTGCTATCAGGGCATTGGCGGATTTGTCCGGACGAGTGGATTCCAATTCGTCCATGGTCTTCAGATAAGCACGAACCATCTTTCCAATATAAAGCGTGTCATAATCCTCCAATTGAGCCAAAGGCATTACGAAGGGCTCAAACAGATTATCAACTTCATCCACATACTCATATCCGAAATCATTCACATTATGGAGATGTTGGCTGCCGCTAATGAAAAGTCGGGAAGCTTTCTCAAAGTCCGGTTTCTTTTTCTTCATTTCATTTTTAGCGGCATTCCAATCATTCATTTTGGCAGATGCATAAGCTTCATTTTTTGCATTATATCCGGCACCGCGAAACAGTGCGTCTCTGATTCCTCCGTCACCAAAGTCATGATCCTCGACTATGAAGGAACGAATGCCATAATAGAGAACCCTCTTTACCATTTCGTTTGTGCTAATATTAGCACTTTTGGCAAATGTAGCAAAATTGATATGCTGGGTTATTGCGTGCTCTACATACCAAGCGATGTCACCTTGAGCGTCGGAGGTACTCACAACTTGACCGGCTGCGTTTCTGACTAGCCTCGTTCCTCCTCTTACGCACATAACCTGATGCCCGGTATAGGTACAATCATAATCCGCTTTTCCGGTATAGGTTACCCCGTCTCCTAAAATCATAACAGCCGGAACATCATGGTGTCCATGCTTACATCCTGTCACATCCGGTCTTTTAAGTTTACCGGAATTTTCATACCAGTCGCTATTTAGAAGCTCGGCTGTTTTATAGAAAATAGTGACCTCCGTACTTGTGGCGGAAATGGTGCATTTTGATTCTTTAGCAGCTTTGTCGCGTGCATTTGCCATGTCGACGCACCAAGGACTCGTCACAGATATTCTTGTTCCTATTGTCATATACCCGATAGGTGCTTGCATCGCATGTATCTTTGGCTCTGATGTTCTATAAGTACTATTTACACTGAGAATATCTGCATCCGTTATCTCTTTTTTGACGGGAATAGTGGTAGTAATTGAGGGCTTTTGAATTTCAGCACTGCCGGGCATAGGAAGAATCGTCCGGAATCTACTCCATGGATAGGTGGATTGATATGCCTGCACACTCTCAACCGGAACATACAGCGTACATTGGTTCCACGCGCTGAAAAAATTATCGGAAACGGGAGGAGGGATAATCGCATTCATTGCAACTGTTTTCAATTGGTCGCACGCATCAAAACAGTTAGGCATAAGCATCATATGGTTTCTTCCCATAGATACATACTCCAGATTCTTACACATAGAAAATACACCACCATAGAATGTACCAACAGTTGCTACAGAGGATGGGATTTCAATAGAAGTTAAGGATTCGCACTTTTTAAAAGCACCGTCTCCTATCATTTTCAAACCATATGGAAGATTGATTCTTTTCAATGATTTACATCCGGAAAAAGCGTAATCACCTATTCTTTCCAACCCTTTACCAAGAGAAATAACCTTTAGATCTTCACAATAACTAAAAGCACTATTTCCTATGTATTTAATACCTTCCGGAAAAGTTATTTGCCTTAAATGTTTACATTCAGTAAAGGCACCTGTTTCAATAGAATATAATCCCTGATTCAATTTGACCTCCTCTAAATATTCCGACCGAACAAAAGCATGTGCCCCTATTTTTTTGACGGAGCCAGGAATAGTAACCGATCTTGTGTTAGAGAATTGGAATGCATTTTCTTCAATCTCAATAACCGTGTATTTAACCCCTTTATAGGTAACCGTTGAGGGGATTTCAATAATCATTGGCCATGAAAATAAGTAACGCCTATAATTACCGTTTACGAAACTTGGATCTTCCTCTCCAATGTTTGTCACACATGCCGTCTTCTTGGATGCATTGAGTTCATAATACAATTGTCCTATTGGAACCGGTTTTGCCAATGCCATTTCAATGCATGCAAACAGCACGCTTAAAACAATTAGTACACGCTTTTTCATATATTCATTACTATATTCGTCCGTTGATTTTTCTAACTTACGCATGAGATTTTATCCATCCGATACACATCTGTTCGATCTCGCTGCCCCACATAAAATCCCGCTCGGGATGAGACTGCACAAGGAAGATTTTCTGCGCGTGATTCACCATCAGTTCCCATGTCCCGTCTTCTGCCCGAGCAGACAGGTCGCATGCAAAAGGCGGTTCCGCAACAGCCTGATGATGAGCGGAATTGACCTCCATAGTTCTTCCGTCGGACAGATGAATCATATGCCTCCGCTGCTTGCCTTCATACGACCGGTGAACGGCATTCAACTCGCCCAAGTCCTGTATCAGCGGAGCGCCGAGGAAATGGGCAATCTCCTGCATTCCCCGGCATCCGCCCCACATCGGTATCTGACGTGCCCTGCAATACGTAAAGATCCGTTGGTCCAAAGCATCCCGCTCAGGCACAAGCCCCAAATCCGGACCGCCACAGAAGATCATCACCGGGACATCGGCAGCCTCAACCTCGTCATGGATAATCCGATACGGCAACCGGTAATGCTCCAACCAGCGCGTATAGTTATCCTGCTCTTTGCACCCTGCGACGATTCCGATCATATTCAAAGCAAACTATTTAAGTCACTATCTACCAAATCGCAATTCCAGCTAACGCTATCGACTTGCACGCACTCTCCGGTATAGAATTTACCGTTGTAAACGAGGTCACCAACGAGTCTGTCCGGCCAATGCTCTTGTAACACATCGGAAATATGAGAGCAATCGTTCCAGTCTGTGCAATCAATATGGCGCAGAGCATTCAGGTCAAACTCCTCCACATCAATATCAAACTCGTACCAACAACCGTACAACTCGCCAAATTGGAGTGCAAACCTAACAGACTCCGCATCTTCTGCTTTGCCTTCTTCCACCAATTGTTGCGCGATCTGTTTCATACGGCGACGTATTGCTTCCACGATAATATCATAACCGCCTTCTTCATCGTTGTGAAGATTTTTTACATCGTTGAATATTTCTTCGTCATCGCAATTTCTGCAACCTTCTGCCATCTGCATATCTTCCACGAGTTGGAAATCGTCATCAGGCTCCATCTCGTTTACATCCAACGAATATTTGCTCTCGATAGGCAACACATTGTCTTCTAACTCCTCTTGATCTCCATCATCAACGGAATAATACATCCCGCTACCGGAAGCGTAGAAGTCCACAAGAATGTCGTATTGCCTTTCCGTCTCTTCAATATAGGATTCTTCAAGACGCTCCAATACGCCTGCGTCAAAACCTTCGTCATCTACAATACCATTTGCTTCTTCACCAATAATGGGGAAGATGGACAAACGATAAGCAGATTCCGGATATAAAGCCAGTTTCATGTATGTGCTATTTACGGATAATCTCAGTCGTTTCGGGGAAGGCCTTGTTACCGATTTCGGTCACAGAAGCCGGAATAACGATACTCTTGATACCGGTGCATCCCATAAAGGCTTGCCAATCGATTTTGGTTACCGATTCAGGAATAGTAAAACCAGTAAGTCCGGAGCAATCGGCAAATGTATTACCTTCTATCGTGGTTATTCCTTCAGGAATGGAAATCTCGGTAAGGCCTGAGCAACCACGGAAGGCAGTAAACATAATTCTCTTTATCGTATCTGGAATAGTAATGCTTTTCAGTCCTGCACACCCATCGAATGCACCGCAATAGATAATGGACACAGATGCCGGGATAATAGTTTCACAACCGCCAAGTACCAATGTATTCGTAGACGTCTCGATGATGGCATTGCAGTTCTCGCGCGAGTCATAAACAGGATTATTCTCATCAACTACTATATGCGACAAATTGGCGCATCCGGTAAACGCAGATTTGATTTTCGTCAGAGACGCAGGTATATACAATTCCGTCAAACCTGTACATCCGTAAAAAGCACTTGTGTCAATGAAGTTCAGTGAGTTGGAGAACTTGACACTCTTCAATCCCGTACAACCACGGAAGGCGCTACTCAGGATATTAACCAGCGATTCGGGGAATTCAAGACTCGTGATGCCTGTACAGTCACGAAAGGCATAATGCCCGATCTCTTCCAATGCTTCATGAAAAATGATCGCACCGATCTCTTCATTTGAATCAAAGGCACTCTCCTTGATAATGGTCTTGGACTTAGGAATGCGCAGCGCAAACTTCTCCGGGCGCTCTGCCATTTTCTCCAACTTCTTGTCCAACGCTTTTTGATCTGCTGCTTCGATAACAATCAAGCCATCGTACAGCTCCGGTTCTTTTTTTGCCATAATTTATTCTATTTTTAGTGTTATTATTTCATCAGATATTCAACCACACTCTCCCATGTAAGAAAAGGTTCCTTCCCCAACTGAATCCAATGGTCTCCGAACTGCTCTGCGCCGTGTTTGGAGCGGTCGTCTATCAGATACGCACCCGGTCGGATAAGCAGGTTCTTGTGATGACATAGGATCAGCCGCTTGTAGAAGACACCCTCCTTCTTTGCCGAATCAAAATACTTCTGCACCCATTTCACTTTGTCCGACCATGCGGACGGGTTCATCCAGGGCGCCGTACTGAGGATATAGAGCTCGTACTTCGTGCTCAATGTGTGTACCGCCTCAATCGCTCCCGGCATCGGATCCATCTTCGCAAAAATGCCGGGGATATCATCGTAATGCGGCTTGCCCTTTTCGTCGCACTCATACTGGCGCTTTTCTTCTTCCGACACTTTCGCTAATCCGGACTTGAAATCCACCAGCACATTATCCATGTCGATGAATAATAACGGTTTTTGTTCTTGTTCCATACTGTTATATAGTCACAAAAAGTACAAAATTCAAAACAACTTGCATTTTTTATGCATTAAACGGATACCCATAGCCTTTGCTCTGCATTTCCCGTTTGTCTGCCTCGCGCATCTGTTGTTGCGGTGCGAACGCTTGATGAATGCGGTCGGCGAGTATATACATCACTACCGAACGGCGCAAGTCCATATTGATCAGGTTGCTTGCTACACGGATATGGAACATGTTGGCTCCTTCTTCGTGTACCTTGTACGCGATGTTGTTTTTGCTCAAGCGGTACAACTCCGACTGCTGCGCGATATGCGGTTCATCGTCAAACGGAGCCTTGCTGAATGCCTCATTGACAGCGGCTATCAGTTTCTCTACATCTGCCACCTGCTCGACAGAAGGATTGTTGCGATCGCGGTTGTCATAGACAAAATGAAAATCAATCTGGTTGCGCGAACTGCGAACCGCCGACTGGATATTGATCACCCATTTGCCCTTGCCGCTCACAGACTGCAAATCTTTCATGAAAAGGCTGCGCATCTGCAGTTGTTCTTCGGTAGCGCTATCACTCAATGCGTAATACGAATCCCGTTCATCGGGATCGACCTCCTGATTCTTGCAAATGAAGTTAAAGCCGCCCAACAATGCGATATGGTAGCCGAACCACGAGGTGCCCATCTCTTCAAATCCGTTCGTCACCATGATCGTGACATCTGAGCCGCGATTGACAAAACAGCCGTACGATGTATTCACCGGCAACAGTTCCACTACAAAGTTCGATACCGGATTCTGCTCATCGCTGATCTCATCCGCCATATCGCGAATGCGCAGTTCCGGATAGGTGTTGCACACATCGGCTATATCCTTGAAATCCATGCCTAAGCGCGTCTGGAAACGTGAAAGCAGTTCCGCACGGGTAGTAAAGCGTGCGTTCTTAAATTGTTCCGGACAGCCTTCCGGCAAGGCGCGGCAATAGTCATTGAGCGCACCCGAAGTGAAACGCGGGTACTGCTTGAGCATACGACGATGCATCTGAGCCAATTCCTCTTCGCGCTTCTCTTCCGCGATGGCATCCATGAATCCCGAACCGACCAAGCCGGCAGGAATAGCCACCAACGCAATTCCTATCAGACCTAACAGCGAAGCGATTGCCTTTCCGGTAACGGTGACCGGTCCGCCTTCAAACACACCGTCGCCGCCCTCCATATAACGCGTGTACGCCCACACGAGCGCGTCCCAGTAATCGCGATACACATCCGGCTGAGCGATACTCTCCACGATGTAAAAGATGATAGACAGAATGACGGTTAACGCCAATACGATACCTAACGAAATGAGCATCTCGTGCTTCGTCGCACTGAATGCCTTGCGGATAAACTGCAAACGGTTCACAAATCCAATTCTCATACTTTTATATTATTTGATTGTTATATTCTTAATCCTGCTTCTTTGATTTTAGCCAGCGCTTGCTGCTTGGCGCGGTTTTCCTGCTTATAATAGATGTCAAAATAATCATCGTAATAATCATATGACTTCTTACGACGGGTTTCGACTGCTTCCGGTTTTAGGAGCAGTACCAATTTCTTCAAATCGGTTGTTTTGCCGTCAAATATGGCTAAATCAATTATTGAAAGCACTATATTGTTGAATTTTCCAACTTGATCATTGTATCCCACATTGGACTCATAATAAGCATTTTCACCATATCTCTTTTCGCGAGCATAACTCTCCGCACTTTTAAACCTACTTACGTCAAAATCTCGCAAATAAGAATGATAGGTCGCTGTAATCGGATATCGCGTTAGTAATATATACAATTCCCTAAAACTGGATTCATAGATTTGTCTTACATTCTTTGAAATCTCTTCCCAAAAGAGATCCGTACAATTCAGTTCGCTACTTAGTGAAGCCGCATCTTCCAAATCACCATCCGAAACCATCAGACTGATTTGAGCCCGGTTGACTTTTTCCATAAGCTGCTCTTTCTCGGATTTTTCGCCATACGCACGCGCATACTGCCCGTCATCTTGGGGCTCTTCCATTCCCAAAACCAGCATGCGCGCCTCTTCAAATTGCCGATTCGCAATAGCCTCTTCGATCTTCAACTCTTGTTTGGATAACTTGGGGGAGTGTTTACTTCCGGATTGTTCAAAATAATCTATACAATACGGTATCAAGAATAGCATACCTATTCCTATAGGGCAAATGACAAAAACGTAGATAAGGATATATTTTAAAACCTTTCCCATAATCGTAAATTTTTATATTCGTATTCCTGCTTCTTTGATTTGGGCAAGCGCCTGCTGCTTGGCGCTGTTTTCCAACTTATAATAGATGTCATAGTAATCGTTATAATCATCCACACATTTGCGGCTGGTTTCAACCGCCTCCGGTTTTAAAAGGGATACCAATTTCTTCAAATCGGAAGCTTTCTCGTCAAAGATAGCCAGATTGATTATTTTGTTTACTATGTTGTTAAACTTTGCCACCTCGTCATTATAACCGACATTCGAGCTGTAGTAATATTGTTTATAGTAACTGCCGTCTTTGTTAACTGCATAATTTTGAGCTTTGGGCAAATAACTGACATCGTAACGCTTCAGTTGCGAATGATAACTTGCCGTGAACGGGTAGTTGCATAGAAGCAAATACAACGAACGAAAATCAGATTCATAGAGCGGTCTGATATTTTTACTTATCTCCTCCCAGAACACATCTGTGCAACCTAATTCACGACTTAACGTTTCTGCATCCTCCAGATTGCCTTCACTGATCATCCACGTGATTTGAGCTTTGTTGACTCGGTTGGTTTGAATTTCTCTTTTACTGTGATACTCATACCGACCTTTTTCATCACTGAAACGCATCGCTATCTCACGGGCTTTTTCAAATTCACGGTTGGAAAGAGCCTTTTCAAGCTGCTGGTCATCGTTTAAAGGACGAGATTCGGATTGCTCTTTTTTACTCTTTTTCGTCTTAACCGGAGACTCCTTTACCGGAGCCTCTTCTTTCTGCGTCTCTTCTATATCCGAATAGATATACGCCTCTGATTTTAAATTGATGGATTCGGCATCATCCGGGTTGTCCGATTTGGAACAACCGCAACATTTCGTAATACCCCATATGGACAGACCTATTACTCCGGTCCATATCAAAATTTTTCCGTACTTTGTCATCTTATTGATTATAAAAGTTATAACTGTTTAACAACCTTTCTCCGGGGTATAACCGTCAAACGGATCCATGTCGCCCAGATGAATCACCTTGCGGATCCATGGCAGTCTGCTATAAGAGGCTTGTTTCTTATACGCATCCAGGAGACATTTGTTCGACGCAATCGTCACTTTGGCTTCCAGCTCCGCCTCTAATCTGCGGAACTCATTGTCTGCACGGATCTGTTCGCTCTCCCGATCCCATTGACGGGCATCTTCCGCCGATAATTTGGCTTTGTACGAATTGAGCGCGGCGTTGGCTTCCGACTTGCAGGGAGAATTGCCCGGAATCATCGCGTAATAAGCCATCGCTTCTTTGTTCACTCCGTTCATCTGCTGCCCAAGCGCTGCCTGGAACTGCGACAAGATAAGATTACACTCTTTCTCCAGGTATTTCGGAAGCAGTCTGTCCATTTCTTTGGTTGCCTGCTCGTAGATCTTTCCCGTTTCGGTTGGTATCGAACCCAGCAACACCATCGCCTGACCGTATTCGCCTTTGGCGGCTAACATCTTGGCTTCCTGTAAGAACTCTGCCCCGTGCTGCTTGTAATATTCTGTAATCTTCGTTTGCGCATCTGCTAACATCTTCTGGAACTTGGAATCGGTCGGCTTCAGATCATTGAAGGCGGCGATGAAAGCCAATGTCTCCGAATCACCTACTCCCGTTGCCTGGATATTGCTCGAAGAGAACACCGTTCCCAAAACGATATCCGCCACATAGAACGTGATATCGTACGTTACCAGATGTCGCACAGGAGCGGTGGAGGTCACTTCGTGTTTTAATATATTCACATCCGGCGCCAGCACATAGCGCGGATTACCGCCGATACCGCCGATACCGTTCATCGTCACCATCTGGATCAGCTTGGACTCCAACTGTTTGGCGGCATCAACACTCAGGTTCTCATCCGGAACCATTACCGTCAGTTTGATCTTGCCTTCGAAGTCCATGAAGTTCGCCATCGGATCCTGGACGGCATTGAACGCTTCCCGTTTCGCCGCAAGCTTGGCTTCACGATCCGCGTCCGCCTTGTCCTCCGGACTCGGACCCGGATTAAACACAACGCCTTGCGGCTTTTGCGGCTCTTGCTCCGTTTGCTGAGCTTGCTGATCTTGTTGATTCGCGTTGCCGGCACAGGCTGTCAGTACCACTGCCAGAACAGACAGTATAATCAATTGTACGTTTTTCATAATCACATTCCTTTTATCGATATCGTTGCATCTCCTAAACCCTGTGTGGTATTCTTTGACTTGATGCCACAACCTTTGTTCAGCGCTTTGGATAACTGACGCGCAAAATCGTACGCGCTGTATTGCGTGCCGTTGTCATTAAACGTCTTGATTTTCACATTGACGAAATACATCTCCGTATCCGTATTACGGCTCATGTTGTACGCGCCGAGCACCGTATTCACTTTCAGCCAGTCGATGATAAAATCGGTATAGGTATCGCCGTCCAGACACTCGTCTGACATCGTAAGGTTCACGCCGTTCTCTATCGTCACGCGTAGCGTGATGTCGCGGCCCGTCTTGATGATCGTGGTGAAGTAATTATCCATCTGCCGGGTAAACGCCTTCGAGTCTTGCGCCAATATCGCCTCTGCCAGCGCCGAAGGCGTATTCGCTTTCCCTTCCTTGCATGCCGTCTCCTGGATAGTAGCCACCACCTTGTTCGAGAACGCATCGATAGCACGAAGCGTAAAGGTAAACGACTTACTGTACGCGCGCGTAGAGCGGTCGGTTGCATAGTTGTAATCGACCTCTAAGATAATATCCGGACGCGCGTTGGTCAGCAAGACCGTTTTGGCATCTTTCTGAATGCCGGTCACCGCATCTAACATCTCCTGGTCGTTGATGGATTTCAAGGTCTGCTCCAGATCGTTCAACGGATAGCCGTAACGGATGAACGCATTCTGAATGGAACTGATCACGAATTTCGAATCCGGATCGGCAAGAAAATAGCCGTTATAATCGCGGATTTGAATCATTTTGCCAAGAACCTCTTTCCGTTGTAACATACCGAAACGGTTTAACAACTGATCACTCGGAATAACAAGAACGGTTGGCTTCTGCTGCTCCGTCACCGTAACGGTCTGAACCTCCTGCTCCTCCGTCTCCGTAACGGTCTGAACCTCCTGCTGTTTCTCCCCGTTACCGGTAATGTTTCCACAGGAAACAAAGACCAAAACAGAGAGCAATACGAATAAGATTGTTTTTGTTTTCATATATTTTTCTAAAAATTATCACACACTATAATTGTAATATAGCCACATTTTGCCAAAATTTCAAATTAGCGCGCAAAATTACAAAAAATAAATGACATATGCAAGCATATGCCATTCTTTTTGCGATTTTTTTTTGCATTTTAATCGACAATTTGGCACAAAACAACTCCATTAACAGATGCGTCACACAAGAGAACACACAAACAAAAGAAATTTGGCAGTTGTCAAAAAATGACAGAAACAGGACAAAAATACGATTTTTCACACAAAAAACTTGCACAATTCAAAAATTTGTAGTAATTTTGCAGCCCGTTTAAAAACCGAACAAAAACTCACGAAATATGATAGGACAAATCTTTGACGCAAAAGAGCTGACACAAAAGCTCAAAGCAACCGTACAACGTACAGGCAAATTAGGGTTCACATCCGAGACGCTTGAAGCGCTTCACATTCAGCAGGGTACGCACATTCGTATCGCCGAAGATACGGAGAGCAAGCGGATCCTGTGGATGGGTGTGCTCCAAGAGCCAGCTGACAACGCTTTCCCCGTGAACAAAGCCGGAGATTATTACTATGTGAACACCACCAGATTATTCGAGAAAATCGGTCTTGATTTCAAGAAGAAAAACTGCATGTTCGACATGTCCCGTTTCCCCGATTATGACGCGCTTATCGGGGGTGTATGTTATAAGATGCAACTGCGCGTGACCGACCGCAGACAGGTTGAAACGCCGGAAACCGAAGCCGTTCGTCATGGCTGCGTTGGCGATTAACAATTGGGAAAAGGAACTCACGCCTAAGACTATGCGTACTATCAAGTACAATTTCCATGACTTTTAACTTTTAACTTAACCTTTGATGTTGCCTAGTACGTTCCCTTCGAGGAGCGTAAGCTCCGATATCTCTTGCGGTTAAAAGTTAAGAGTTAAAAGTTAAAAGTCATGCGATTTTCATTTTCCGTTAATAGTCCAACTCTATATATGTCATATCGCGCAGGCGCAAGACGTAAATACAAATTCGATAATTATTAACTTTTAACTTAACCTTTTAATACTAATTATAGGGACTATAACAAGTCGGGAACAAATGACGCTAGTTGGGGGACAAACTATTGCGTATGTCCCGAAAAAGCAGTATCTTTGCATCAGATTTGAAAATTAAGTGTGCTCGAGACATTCACGAGATGTTTACGAGACAATCTCGTATCCATTTTATTCGGCAAAAAATATCAGAATGTTTGCATATATCAAATTTTTGTTGTACCTTTGCAGCATGAAACGGATTTATTGGGTGGTGATACTGTCAGTCGCAGTACTGAACGTATGGTGTGCAGAGCCTTTTCACCTGGACGAACTGGTTGTTGTCGGACATGCAGATATGCCCTCCGACGACGTCTATACGGTGGTGGAACGCATCGGACAGGAGGAGATAGCCCGTATGCCTGTTGCCAATGTGTCGGACGTGCTGGCTCTTCTTCCCCAGCTCGATCTCCGTTCGCGCGGTACGAGTGACGCCCAGACGGACCTGAGCATGCGGGGCGGCACGTTTGACCAGGTGGTGGTCATGCTGAACGGCGTGCCGTTACAGGACGTACAGACCGGTCATTACACGATGAATATACCCCTCTCCCCATCGCTGATAGAACGCATCGAAGTGCTTCAAGGTCCCGGTGCCGACATGCCGGGTGCGCTGTGCGGGGCGGTCAATATCGTCACGCGGCAGGCGGAGCAGGATCACTACGCGCTCCGGATGAGCGCCGGCACGGACGGGGAAGTTCATCCGTCGGCGGCAGGCACGTGGAGACGCAATGACGCGCAGTTCCTCTCCTCGGTCGAATACGCACGCAGCGAAGGCTATTACACCCCCTCCCCCATTCAAGCGACGAAGCAGAACACGGACTATCAGTTGGCGAACCTGTTCTTCCAGACGCGCTGGCGCGGGCTGGATATCCAGACGGGTGCGCAGTACAAAGATGCCGGCTTAGGTACGGGATACGGGTTTGCCAGCACCGACCAGTTCGACGCCACGCGCACGCTGTTCTTCTCCTCGCGGTACGAGCATTCCGCGGGTGAACGCTGGCATCTGAACGCCCTGGTGTCCTACCGGGGTCAGTACGACCGGTACGAGTGGCATCGCGGCACGCCGACGAACCGTCACTGGACGCATAACAGCCAAGCCTCATTCGACGCCCGTTACCACTGGCGGGGCGCAACGAATACATCCGCTCCTCGAACATGGGTGAGCACAACCACTGGCAAGCCACCTTGCGCGCCAGGCAGCTGGTCCAAGCCGGTTCGTTCTACGGTTCGCTGAGCGCCTCAGCGCATTACAACAGCTGGTGCGGATGGTACGGGTCAGGTGCCGCCCAACTCGAATACCGCTGGCAGCACCGGGGGCTGGTCTATATGAGCGCCAACCGTTCGCTGCGCATGCCGACCTGGACGGATATGTATTACAAAGCGGGTGTTCAACGGGGCAGCACCTCTCTCGTGGCGGAGAAAGCCTGGCAAATAGCATTGGGCGGTCAGTACCGCCGTTCATGGGAGCGGGCGGGACGGCTGCAACTGTCCGCGGACGTGTACTACCGCTGGGGGCAGGATATCATCGACTGGACGTACCAGGAGACCGACAGCCTGTTCTACGCCACCAACCAGCACAAGGTCAATACGTTCGGTCTCTCTTGCGCCGCCGTGTACCGTCTGAACCGCTGGCTGCGGAGTATCAGCGTCCGGTATGCCTACACCACCCTGTCGCTGGACTTAGCCAAGATCCAAAGCAGTTATCTGGACTATCTGCGGCACAAGGTGTGCGTCTCGCTGGACCACGGTATCTACGTATGGGAAACGGGTTGCGTCGGTGCCCTCTGGTCGCTTCGCTGGCAGCAACGGGAAGGTACCTATGTGGACATAGACGGCACGGCGGGACATCCGTTCGGAGCGGTACTGCTGCTGGACGGAAGCGTTTATGCCGAGTGGCAGCACGTGCGTATCGCGCTCGAATGCACCAACATGACGAACCGCCATTACTACGACTACGGAGGCGTACCGATGCCCGGAGCACACGGACGAATACGCATTTCCGCACAGTTATGACAGAAAAATGCACAAAAACTTGCATATGTCAAAAAAATGTTGTACCTTTGTAGCCGTTTTAGATGAATTGATAAAAACATTCTATACCATGAAACATTTACTATTAGGCGATGAGGCGATAGCCCAAGGCGCTATAGATGCCGGCTTGAGTGGTGTCTATGCCTATCCGGGCACGCCGAGTACCGAGATCACCGAGTACATTCAGTTAGCAGTCAGCCGTCAGCACTCAGCTATCAGCTGCCGCTGGGCGACGAACGAGAAGACCGCCATGGAGGCGGCATTGGGTATGTCGTACATGGGCAAACGTGCGCTCGTATGCATGAAGCATGTGGGCATGAACGTGTGCGCCGACGCTTTCATGAACGCCGCTATCACCGGCGTGAACGGCGGACTGATCGTGGTGGCAGCGGACGACCCGTCCATGCATTCCAGCCAGAACGAGCAGGACAGCCGGTTCTATGCCAAGTTTGCAATGATCCCCTGTCTGGAGCCGGGCAGCCAGCAGGAGGCGTACGACCTGATGGCGTACGGTTTTGACCTGAGCGAGCGTCTGAAAACGCCTGTCCTCATGCGTGTCACAACGCGTATGGCGCACAGCCGTGCGGTGGTGGAGACGGTGGACACCCCCCGCGCACAGAACACGATGTCGATGCCGGAGAACGTGAACCACTTCATCCTGCTGCCCGCCTTCGCCAAACGCAACTACGCGGAGTTGGTGGCAGCCCAACCGACATTCGTGGCAGAGAGCAACACGGCAGGACATAACAGTTATGTCAAAGGCGCCAAGCCCGGGAAAGCCATTCTGACCACCGGTATCGCGTACAACTACCTTATGGAGAACTACGACCCGTCCATGGGCTGCTCCATCCTGCGCGTGACCCAATACCCGTTGCCGGAGGCACTGATCGGGCAGATGGTAGCAGACGGCATGAAAGAGCTGCTGGTGATCGAAGAGGGACAGCCCGTCGTGGAAGAACTGATCCGCGGGATAGTTCCTTCGGACGTGGTCATCAAAGGTCGCTTGACGGGTGACCTGCCGCGCATGGGTGAGTTGTCACCGGACTGCGTGCGTCAGGCGTTAGGTATGGCTCCCCTGCCTAACCGTGAGAAAGAAACGATCGTGGTCGGTCGTCCGCCCGCCCTGTGTCAGGGTTGCGGTCACCGCGATATGTACGCCGCGCTGAACGAGGTAGCCCGCGAATACGAAGCACCGCGTATCTTCGGCGATATAGGCTGCTATACATTAGGTGCGCTGTCGCCGTTCCATGCTATCCACGCCTGCGTGGAGATGGGTGCGTCGGTGACGATGGCGAAAGGAGCAGCAGATGCCGGTCAGCACCCCGCGATAGCCGTTATCGGTGACAGCACGTTCACCCACTCCGGCATGACCGGTCTGCTCGACTGCGTGAACGCCAACAGCAACGTGGTGGTGCTCATCTCCGACAACCTGACTACCGGCATGACCGGCGGACAGGACAGCGCCGGTACAGGACGACTGGAACAGATATGCTGCGGGTTGGGCGTTGCACCCGAACATGTCCGCGTCGTCGTGCCCCTGCCCAAGAACATGGAGGAGATAAAGAACGTCCTGCGCGAGGAGATCAATTATTCAGGAACGTCGGTCGTTATCGCCCGCCGCGAATGCATACAAACATTAAAACGTCATCTTAAAGCAGCAAAGAAATGAAAAAAGATATTATTCTGGCAGGTGTGGGAGGACAAGGCATCCTCTCGATCGCCACGGTTATAGGTGAAGCCGCCTTGCAGGAAGGGTTATACCTCAAGCAGGCGGAAGTACACGGAATGTCGCAACGCGGCGGTGACGTACAGTCCAACCTGCGTCTGTCGTCCCAACCCATCATGAGCGACCTGATAGCGAAAGGCGGAGCAGACCTCATCATCTCGTTAGAGCCGATGGAGGCGCTGCGCTACTCGGAGTATCTCAAACCCGACGGGTGGATCGTCACCTCCTGCGTACCGTACCTCAACATCCCCAATTATCCGGATATAGAGAACGTACTGGCACGTATCCGTGCGCACAAGAACCACGTGCTGTTGGACGTGGAAGCGCTGGCGAAGGAAGCCGGCGCCCCTGCGCAGGCAGCCAACATGGTGCTGTTAGGCGCCGCCATCCCGATGCTGGGCATCGAGCATGACAAGATGATAGCCGGCGTGGCGCGTGTCTTCGCACGCAAAGGCGAAGCGGTTGTAAACACCAATATTGCAGCCGTTGAAGCCGGCTACAATGCTCATTGACGATTGGACGATGGACGAGGTACAAGTTATTGACGATTTAATAAATTGTACAATTGGACTCACTCGTAAATCAATCGTTAAATCGTAAATAGTAAAATCGTAAATTGCTATGACTTTTCCATTAGACAAACACATCGTTGACAGCATATGCCGTCAGTTCGGGTTGCGGAACTTCCACGAGTTGGGCAACGCGAGTATCCGCCAGTTGGCAGGCGTGGTGAAGAACATCGAGCAGGCAACCGGCGTCGAGTATGTGAATATGGCATTGGGCGAACCGGGACTGCCGGCAGAGCGTATCGGCATCGAAGCGGAGCACCGCGCGCTGCTGAACGGCTGTGCGTCCCACTACCCCAACATCATCGGCATTCCGGAAGTGAAGAAATGGGGGTCGGAGTTCGTGCGCGCGTTCGTGAACCTGAACCGTCCGGCGGAGTGTATCCTGCCTACCGTCGGTTCGATGCAAGCCGCATTCGCCCTCAACTCCATGCTCATCCAACTGGATCCGGACAAAGATACGATTCTGTTTCTGGATCCCTGTTTCCCGGTGCAAAAGATGCAATGTGACGTGATCGGCAGCCGTGTGGATGCCTTCGACATAGCGGACTACCGCGGCGAGAAACTGCATGACGAGCTGGAGCGGCATCTGAAGACCGGACGGATAGCCGGCATTCTGTTCAGCAACCCCAACAACCCGACCTGGGCATGCCTGACGGAAGAGGAACTCAAGATCATCGGCGAACTCGCCACGCAGTACGACGCGATTGTGCTGGAGGATCTGGCGTACCTCAACATGGACTTCCGCGACCCGGACAGAGGAAACCCGTATGCCGAGCCGTACCAGCCTTCCGTAGGTCATTACACCCATAACTGCATCCAGCTCATCTCGTGCTCGAAGATTTTCAGTTATGCCGGTCAGCGTGCGGCGTTCGTTGCCATCGATCCGGTGCTCGCCAAACGCACCTACCCCGCTTTAGGCAAACGCCTGCACAACAACGGAGAACTGCTGCAGAGCTTTGCCTACGTCTTCCTCTACGCGCTCTCCAGCGGCGTGTGCCACTCAGTCCAATACGGCATGGCGGCTATGCTGCAGGCGGCGTGCGAAGGCAAACTGCGCTACGTGGAAAACACACGCGAGTACGCGCGGCGCGCGCATAAGATTAAGGAGATCATGCTGCGCAACGGATTCCATATCGTCTATGACAAGGATGCGGACGGAAAAGAGGTGGGTGACGGCTTCTTCTTCACCTTCGGCTACAAAGACTGGTCAGGAGAGAAACTGGTGAACAAACTCATCTACTACGGCGTGTCCGCTATCTCGCTGGAGAGCACCGGTGCCAAACGGGACGGCATGCGCGGCTGCGCCTCCTCTATCCGTGAAGACCAGTATGAGGCACTGGAAGAACGCTTGCGCAAGTTCAATGAAGATTTCAGCCAATACGACCCCTATGAGCCCAAAGACGCCTATCAAGTATGTTAGCCCCTTAGAGGCAGTCAGTCATGTCCGCTCCGGCGACACGATAGTAGTACAAGGCAGTACCAGTATTCCGACCGTACTGCTCAACGCCCTGACCGAAAGGGCACCCGAGTTACGCGACGTGAAGCTGATCTCCGGTTTCGGTATCCATCCGGAAGACGCGCCCTACGCCAAGCGCGAGTTGATGGATTCGTTCCGCGCGCTCTCGATCTTTGTTCCTAACACGCTTCGTCGCGCCATGCGCGAAGGAGTGGCGGACACCATTCCTGCGTTCCTGGGCGAAGTGCCGTTTCTCTTCCGCAGCCGGCAGATCCCCGTGGACGTGACGTTCCTCAACGTGAGCGAACCCGACGAGGAGGGCTACTGCTCGTTCGGTATCTCCGCCGATATCGCTTTCTCCGGCGCCGAGTGCTCGCGGGCGGTCATTGCGCAAGTCAATAAATACATGCCGCGTACGTTCGGCGATCCGGTCATCCACGTGAGCAAGATCACCGCCATGTGCCGAGGCGACGTACCGCTGGTCG
Source organism: Paludibacteraceae bacterium (assembly GCA_905233375.1). GTDB lineage: Bacteria > Bacteroidota > Bacteroidia > Bacteroidales > Paludibacteraceae > Colicola. Next base: position 27,835 of record CAJOEJ010000024.1, read on the forward strand.
AAGTGCCGACACCCGTGCCGAACGAGATAGAGACCCGTATAGGCAATTTTGTGGCATCCGAGATTCCGGACGGCGCCACGCTGCAGATAGGCGTGGGCGGTATCCCAAATGCCGTCATCAATGCGCTCCGAAACCATCAGCATTTGGGACTGCACACCGAGGCGATCACGGACGGCGTGTTGCCGCTCATTGAAAGCGGCGTAATTGACAACAGCCTGAAGAAAGTGCTGCCGGGCAAATCGGTTGGAAGTCTTATCTTAGGTTCGCGCCATTTGTACGACTACGTGGACGGAAACCGCGATTTTGTCATTCGCGACGTAGCCTGGACCAACGACCCGCAGATCATCCGCCAGAACCCCAAGGTCATGGCGATCAACTCCGCCGTGGAGGTAGATCTGACAGGACAGATATGCGCCGACTCGATCGGCGAGACCGTCATCTCCGGCGTGGGCGGACAGCATGACTTCATGTACGGCGGAGCGTTGTCGGAAGGCGGCAAATGCTTCATCGCCCTGCCCAGTATGACCAACAAAGGTCAGTCCAAGATCGTGGCGCGGCTGGCACCGGGTGCTGGTGTCGTGACGACCCGTTTCCAGGCGCAGTACATTGCCACCGAACACGGAATTGTCTATCTGCGCAACCTGCCGCTCGCCGACCGGGCAAAGGCACTCATCCGTATTGCCGACCCGTCCGTGCGCGAAGAACTGGAGCGCGCAGCGGTGGAGCGGTTCGGAATCGGATTCCTGAGACTCAAGTGATTGGTAATTGGTGATTTGGTGATGAAAAGGGAAGCGTTTTCTTCGAAAATAGGCTTGATTTTAGCGGCTGCAGGTAGCGCCGTCGGATTAGGCAATATATGGAAGTTCCCGTATATAGCCGGAGAGAACGGGGGCGGTGCGTTCCTGCTCATCTATCTGGCATGCGTGATCGTGTTCGGCGTGCCGCTCATCATGATGGAGCTATACATAGGCAAACGCAGCCGCAAGAGTCCCTACGGTGCTTTCCGCGCCCTGAGCGGTTCGGGCAGATGGCAGTGGTTGAGCTGGCTCTGCGTGCTCACCGCCGTCCTGATAATGGGCTTTTACTTCGTGGTCACCGGCTGGTGTTTCAGTTACCTGTCGGAAGCGCTCATTGGCGGGTTCCGGGGCATGAGTACAGACACCCTTGCCGAACATTTCACCGCCGTCACCGCCAATACGCCCCGTATGCTCGTATTCAGTATTCTGCCGGTACTCGTCACCTCGGCGGTCGCCTGGTTTGCCATCAACAAAGGCATCGAGCGCATGAGCAAGTTATTGATGCCCATGCTGTTACTCATCATGCTGATCATGGTGATCCGCGTGCTGATGTTGGAAGGCAGTATGAGCGGACTGCGTTTCTTCCTTCATGCCGATTTCTCCAAAATAACGCCGGATGTCTTTATCCAGGCAATGGGGCAATGTTTTTTCAGTCTGTCTATCGGCATGGGGACGCTGGTCACCTACGGCTCCTACATGCCGCAGGAACAGAGTCTGTCCCAAGCCTCCGTGCAGGTGGTGATTCTGGACACGCTGGTAGCGTTTCTTGCAGGGGTCATTATCTTCCCCGCCGTGTTCTCCTTCGGTTTCAACCCCGCCGAAGGACCGCAGTTGGTATTCGTCGTCCTGCCGGCGATCTTCGAGCAAATGTCCTTCTCGTGGCTGAGCGGCGTGCTCTTCTTCCTGCTGCTCGGTATAGCTGCCATCACCTCTACCATCTCGCTGATGGAAGTGGTGGTTGCGTTTATCGGCGAGGCGACCGCCACGACCCGTCATCCGCTCAACCGCCGTACGAGCGTGTGCATCGTGACCGGCATAGCGGTCGTGCTGGTGGTTCTTTGCCTGCTGCAACAAACGGCGTTCTCCGTCTTTGAGCAGTTGACCGCCAATTATCTCATGCCGCTGGGCGCTTTGTGTATGTCCGTGCTGGTAGGATGGACGCTCTCCCGTCCGGACGAAGCGGCATACCTCAACGAAAAAGGCTTCCAACCATGGATGGTCAAAGCCTTTTCATTTGTGCTCCGCTGGGTCGTACCGGCGATGATTCTGCTCGTGTTCCTCCACGGGCTGAACCTCTTTTAGTTTACAGTTCCACTATCTCCCCCTTCTCCGGAATGGATATATTCCGGAAGCCTGCTTCGTACAAATGGTCCTTGTAAGCCTCCGCCGCTTGCTCTTCGCCGTGGACGACAAACGTACGCCGTACCTGCTCGACCATCAGGCTGCGGGAGAAATAATCGATCATCTCCTTGTAGTCGCCGTGCCCGGAGAAACCCTCTATCTTCGTTATCTGCGCCTTGATGCGGCGGTCCATACCGAAGATGGAGATCCACTGCAGTCCGGGTTCCTGGATGCGTGCGCCTAAGGTGGTCGGGGCACAATAGCCGACGATGAGGATGGTACAGCGCGGGTCGGAAATATGGTTCGCCACGTGATGCTTGATGCGTCCCGCCTCCAACATGCCCGAAGCGGAGATGATGATACAGGGTTCTTCCTTGTGGTTCAGCGCTTTGGACTCGCGGATATCCGTTATATAGCGCAGCGTATTGAACCCGAACGGGTCGGGATCGAACTGCATCGTATCGCGCACTTCTTCCGACAACTCGTCGGGGTACATCCGGAAGATCTGGGTGGCATTCGTACTCATAGGCGAGTCAACATACACCGGTATATGCGGGAGGCGGCCGTCGTTATAGAGCTGGTTGAGCACATAAACGATCTCCTGCGTTCGTCCGACAGAGAAAGATGGGATGAGCAGTTGCCCTTTGCGGTAGTTGCATGTATCGTCCACAACTCCTAACAGCTGCTCCTCGGTCACCTCCGCCGCATCGTGCAAGCGGTCACCATACGTCGATTCGCAGATGAGGTAGTCGCATTGCGGGAAGAGTTGTGGGGGCGGCAGAATATGGCTGTACGCCCGACCTACGTCGCCGGTGTAGGTCAAGCGTTTCCACCGGCGAGTCGCCGGAGACGAACCTCCATTCGGATACTTATCTTCCTCGTATATCTCCAGGCTACAGATGGCACCGCCGAGCATGTGACCCGAATTGGTGAACGTGAGCAGCACGTCGTCAAAGAGGCGGAAACGGCGGTCATAACTGTACGTGACGAACTGCCGCATGGCTTTGTTCACGTCGTTCTGGGTGTAGAGCGGTTCGATCTTATAGGTCTTTCCCTTCTCCTTATGGGGGTGCTGCTTGTCTATCTTCTTGTTGTACATGCGTACGTCCTGCTCCTGGATGAACGCGGTGTCGGTGAGCATGAGCGCACAGAGATCCCGCGTCGCCGGCGTGCAGTAGATATCGCCCTTGAATCCTAACTTGACGATATATGGAATCAGCCCGGAGTGGTCAATGTGGGCATGAGAAAGAACCACACAGTCCAAGGTCTTGGGGTCAAAACCCAAATCTCTGTTGTCGGCATCGGTCTCCATGCCTTTACCCTGATACATACCGCAGTCAAGCAGAATAGTATGCCCCAAATCGGTAGTGATAAGATGCTTGCTACCGGTCACTTCGCGCGTTGCGCCTAAGAATTGGATTTTCATATCGTATTGATTTAATGGGTTATTGAACTTATGTTTCTATTTCTTGAGGATGATCCATATAATGATCGGTGCGCCGAAGAGGGCGGAAACGGTCGATATAGGAAGCGGATAGGTGAAAAGGGAACAGAGCACATCGCACAGGAGCAGCAGGCATGCGCCGATGAGCGCAGTCGCCGGAAGGGTGATACGATGGTTGGACGAATGGAAGATACCCCGCGCCATATGCGGCACGGCAACACCGATGAACGCGATTGGTCCGCAGAAAGCCGTCACGCCGCCCGCCAACAGACCCGTTGCCAACACGATGAGCAGGCGCGTGCGCTGCACGTTGATGCCCAGACCGCGGGCATAGTCTTCGCCCAACAGGAGCCCGTTGAGGGGTTTGAGCACGCATAGTACCAGCACAAACCCGATTAGCAGCACCGGAACCATCGCCTGCATGTCGCTCCACCCCACACTGCTGAGCGAACCGAGCGTCCACACAATGAACAACTTGAGGGCGTCGGGGTTGGCGAAATTCTGCAACAGGCTGACCAGTGCGCCGGCGATCGAACCGAACATCAGACCAACGATGAGCAGCGACACGTTATTGGTCACACGCTTGCTGACCGCCAACACCAGCAACAACACCAGCGATGCACCGAGCACCGCGGCGACAGGCAAACTTAAAGTTGAAAGTTGAAAGTTGAAAGTTGAAAGGAGTCCTCCCAACATGGTCAAAAAGGCGACACCGAGGCTGGCACCAGAGGAGACACCCAAGGTATAAGGACCCGCCAAGGGGTTGCGGAAGAGCGTTTGCATCATCAGACCCGAGACCGACAACGCCACACCCGCCATCACCGCCGTCAAGGCTTTTGGCAAACGGATAGCATGAAGGATCTGCTGCTCCATTAACGACAGGTCGTCCGCAAAAGGCGACAACCAGATACTTCCGCTGCACACGTCCAGACAGAAGAAGAGGAGGGTCAGCACGCCCAGACAGGCAAATATGACGGTGTTTCTCTTCATTTTCTTAGCCACAAGGCACGATTAACTTTGTTTTTCGCTGCAAAGTTACAAAAAATAATTGAAAATTGAAAATTGAAAATTGAAAATTTTGCATATTTGACAAAAAAGTTGTACCTTTGCACGCTTTTTTTGAATTATGAATTAAAAAAATACAATGTATAATGTCAGTTCATGTACAAAATAGCCGGATGACGACGGCTAAATTACGTCAAATGAAGTTAAACGGCGAGAAGATCGCCATGCTCACCAGTTATGATTTCACACTCGCATCGCTGGTCGATGAAGCGGGTATCGACATGCTCCTAGTCGGCGACAGCGCGAGCAATGTAGTGTGCGGAAACCAATACACCCTGCCCATTACGGTCGATGAGATGATTTTCCTGACCAAAGGTGTCGTCCACGCCGCACAGCACGCCCTGGTCGTATGCGACATGCCGTTCGGCAGCTATCAGGTGAGTGAAGAGGAAGCCGTGCGCAATGCCATCCGGATTCTGAAAGAGAGCGGTTGCGATGCGGTCAAGTTAGAGGGCGGCGAGGAGATACTTCCGGCAATCCGCCATATGATTCAAGCCGGTGTGCCGGTGATGGGTCACTTGGGTCTGACCCCGCAGAGCGTGAACCAGTTCGGCGGATACGGGCTGCGAGCCAAGGAAGAGACGGAAGCGGAGAAGTTGGTTCACGATGCCCAGTTACTGGACGAAGCCGGCTGTTTCAGCATTGTACTGGAGAAGATCCCTGCGGCATTGGCGGCGCGTGTCACGGCGGCTGTCAGCTGTCCAGTGATAGGCATCGGAGCCGGAAACGCCTGTGACGGACAGGTGCTGGTACTCCACGACATGTTGGGTCTGAACCAGGGATTCAAGCCGAAGTTCCTGCGCCATTTCGCCCGTTTGGCGGATGAAGTAAAAGGAGCCGCAAGCGACTATATAACGGCGGTCAAGGACAGTTCGTTCCCCAGCGCCGAGGAGAGCTATTGACAGCTCAGAATCAGCCACGTGGCGATTGTGTGCGAAGTTGCACCGAGATTGATGAAGACGTGCCATATTGCATGATAATAGGCATGGTCTTCATCTTTTTTGAAGAAATACGCGCCGATGGTATAGAATACGCCTTCGGCTACGATCCACCAGAAAGCGGTATGCGGCATATGCAACCACATCGGATACAGGATAAGCAATGCGACCCATCCCATCGCCAGATAAAGCGCAAGGGACAATTTGGGGTATTTGCCCAGGGCGATGAACTTGCCCACCGCGCCGGCTATCACGCACGCCCACAGGAAACCGAACAACGTCCACCCTACCCAGCCGCCGACTACAGACAGGCAGATGAGGGAATACGAGCCGGCTATCATGACGTAAATGGATATATGGTCAAAGATACGCAGGCGCGCCTTATGGACAGGATGCGAAACGGCATGGTAGAGCGTGGAGGAGGTGAACATAAGGAACATACCTGCCAGAAACAGGGAGGTGCCCAACAAAGGATAGCAGGAAACGGACAAGCGGCAACAGGCTAAACGCAACAGCGGCCACGCGATGATCAGCGTAGCCACTATTGCAATAAGATGCGTCCAGGTATTTGCCCGTTCTTCAGAAGACATCAGTGGAGAACCTCCTCTATCTTGGCAGCTATCTCATCCTTGTACTGGTATCCGGTCTCGGGGTTGATCGGCAGCGCACCGAAATCAATGGTGATGAACGGATGCATACTGTTGCTGGTCACGAGTTTCAAATCCTTGCGCCCCTGACGCACCTCCATGATCTCACTGAACTTGATCACTATTCCCTGTACATAGAGAATACCCAATTCCGTATTGGCGAGCACATTGCGTCCAATCAGGATATCGTGCTGGTACCAAACCTCATACTTGCCGTCAAACACTTCCTTGATCACCGCCAACGCCTTGGGGTTGAGTTCGGGAGCCTGACGTTTCCATTCTTCCCGCATACGCGCACGCTCCGCGGCCGCTTCACGGACATGCTCTTCATTGGCTGCTACATACTCGTCAATGCTGGCGATAGACGATTTGGCGCGCAGACGAAGACCGACTAACATCAGCAGGTTCGCCAGGATGACTACACCCGGATAAACCAACGTACTATAGTACTCACGCAGTACAAAGGGGATGGGAATGTACGCAAATGCCAGGAACAAACTGACATACAGCAGAATGCGGCACTTGTTATGCGCGTGCTTAATCGCGTGCATGGTCTGCTCACGGGTCACCTCGCGAACAACTTTGAGACGTTCACGGGCATCAAACCATTGCCATACAAGGAAGAAAGACACCAGCATCAATCCGATCAACACGAACAGAAGCGAATAGAGTACAATTTCAAGTCTCATAGAGAATAGAATTTAAGGGTTGTTACATTTTGGCTGCAAAGTTACAAAATTTATTTCATATATGCAAGTATGTACGCTAATTATTTCTAAAAAATGTGCAATTTTATGCAAAATATGCATAATTTTCGTATTTCAATTTTCTTTTTTCAATTAAATTGCGTACCTTTGTGCATAAATTTCATGCATATGAAGAATATTCAATTTTACCCGATTCGCAGCAAAAGCGGTCTGGTGGCGGAAATTAGTAATTTGGGTGCCAAAATAACCCGTCTGGTCGTGGGCGGCAGGGATGTGGTACTTGGTTTCCAAACCGCAGAGGAATGGAGGACGCAGGAGTTGTCGTTCAATGCCATTTGCGGCAGAGTAGCCAACCGTATTCAAGGCGGACGTTTCCGTTTGGACGGCAAGGAGAACCAACTACCGGTCAATAACAACGGCAACTGTCTGCACGGAGGCATCGAAGGGTTCAATGCCAGGTTATGGGACGTAACGGCGCAGAGCCGGTATGAGGTCACTCTTCACTACCGCGCCAAAGACGGGGAGGAGGGATTTCCCGGGAACCTGGATGTATGGGTCACCTACACGGCGACCAGAGACAATGCGCTGCGTATTCATTATGAAGCCAAGACCGATGCGCCGACCATCGTCATGCTGACCAACCATGCCTATTTCAATTTAGCGGGTGAAGCGAGCGGTTGTGTCTATGACCATGTGCTGCAAATCAACGCTGACCATTATACGCCATTTGACGAGACCGCTTGTCCGACGGGAGAAGTGCTGCCTGTGGAAGGGACGATGATGGATTTTCGTCAGCCCGTACGTATCGGCGACCGTATTCACGATGCATTCTTTTCTGCCGAACGGGGAATTAACAACCACTGGTGTCTGTGCGAGGCGGAGGCACCGAAAGTACTGCGCCATGCCGCCACTCTGAAAGCAGAGGGTTTGAGTATGGAGTGCTGGACAACGATGAAAGGTTTGCAGGTCTATACAGGCAATTATATCGAGCCGCATGAAGGCAAGAGCGGAACGATGTACGACATGCATCATGCCGTTTGTCTGGAGGCGCAAGGATGGCCCGATGCGATCCATCACGACAATTTCCCGGATATCGTGCTGCGCCCCGGTGAGAAACTGGACGAAGTAACGGAGTATAGGTTTATTAATTGGTAATTGGTAATTGGTAATTGGTAATTGGTAATTGGTAATTGGTAATTGGTAATTGGTGATTGGTAATTGGGGATTGGTAATTGGGGATTGGTAATTGGGGATTGGTAATTAAATCCTATAAAAGAACAAAAGGGTGTGCCGGAGCACACCCTTTTGTCTGTTTATAACAGAAACGGATTATTGCTTGAGGTTTGCCTGGATATCAATTTCGTCACCGTCCTTAACGTCATTGAGGTCGTTGGTCTGTGCACCATCACCGTTGCTGAAGATAACATTCAGCGGAGCAGCAACCTGAGTGAAGCTGTATGCAACATGACCATTGGTGATTTGCAACTCCTGACCAGGCCATTCAGCGAAGATGTTGCCGCTGGTATCCCAAGCCCAGAGATAGCAGTGCTCCCATCCTTCCGGAACGATAGCAGAAATCTCGATGTCAACGAGATCGAGCGGAGTACCCTCGGAGAATACAGCCTTCAGCGAAGTGGTCTTCTCACCATCCCATACAGCGGTGATAACGATGTTATAAGTACCCTCTTCAGCAGCCGTGAAGTTCCCACCTTCAGCTGCAAAGGAGAATTCTGCACCTTCAATCTCAACAGCACCGCCACCAAGCCATTGACCGTTGAAACGGAACTTGAACTCGGAACCTGCGGGGAAAGTAACACTCTCCATCTTGTAAACATACGTACCAGCCTTGGTAGCAGCATCCGTTACGTCAGCTTGCGTGCATTTTGCAGCGAATACACCGGTAGGATCGGTCCAACCTTGCATCGAACCGGAGATACCAACTACGAAAGTAGCAGGATCCAGAACGAGGTCACCAACCTTAACCATTTCATACTTGTAACCATCTTCGATGGCACCCTTTGCGAGCTCCCAGGTCAGCTTGATGTTGTACAAGCCACCTTCAGCAACAGCGATGTTGTCACCACCCGGAACCATGTTTGCACCGAGGTTGGTGTTTGCAGATACCTGCTGGGTCTCACCATCGAGGAAAATCTTCCATCCGTGCTCGTCTTTGAACTTGAAGGAGCTGTTAGCCGTGATAGCAATGTTCGACCAGTTCCAAACGAGAGCGTCTGCCTCTTTCTCACCAACAGTCATTCCCCAACCGTTCAGGTCACCGGATACACCCCAGCTAACCGGAGTGATAACTACCTGTGCACCACCGGCAGCATCCAGCTTCTTATCCTTGTTCAGGTCAAGAACAATGTGATAGAAACCACCTTCTTCCACTTTCATCGTAGCGGAACCGTCTTTCAACTCGCCGTAGTAACCTTCCGGGTTCTGACCGTCAGAAACGAGTTCCTGCTTTGCGAGACTAGCGGTGTAGTAAATCATTTCCTTACCGGCTTTCTCTACGAACGAGAAGTCCTGACCACCTGCGAGAACGATGTACTTTTCGTACATACCTTCACGGAGGTTGTTGCCGTCAGCCTCATTGTGACCGTTAGCAAATTGTCCTTGAGCTTCCAGATTCGGCATACCTACAGCGTCACCAATGATGTAGAAACCGTTCTCAACGATGTCGTCATAACCGGGGTTGTTGTTGTTACCACCACAGGAAGTCAGTGCAAAAGCAACTACTGCGAGGCTCATTACAAAAATACCTAATTTTTTCATAATGTTTTTAAATTTTAAATAATGTTAATTGGTTGTTTTTAAATTATATCTTCGTTGTGTAACGAATTGACATTAATATCCCTCGTTCTGTGTCCAGAGTGCGTTACCGTTCTCATCGCGGACAGACTTCTGGAGGATAGCAAACGGAATGGGGAACCAACGACGCGTCTTGGCGGTATTGGTTACGTACTGTACGTTCTCGAACTGGTCGAAACGGATGAGGTCACGACGACGGCAGTTCTCCCAAGAGAGCTCACGTCCGCGCTCTGCGAGCAGACCACCGGTCAGACCACCGTCCAGACTCGTGAAAGCGTCCGGATAGGCGGCATCGAAAGCAGCAACCGGATCGCTCGAGTAAGCGAACGAACGTTTCTTCAGGTCCGCAATAGCAGCGTCCTCTACGCCCGGATTGTTATCTACACCGCCACGAAGAACCGCCTCTTTCTTCATCATCACTACATCAGCGTAGCGGATGAGGACGAAGTCGTTCTCCATATATTTATAGATACCCTCCTGGTCGAGCTCGTATTTGAACATACGCGCACCGTCAGTACGGAGTGCCTGCGACAGGTCAGCCACGCTGCGGGTGATGATAAGCAACGAGTCCTTGTCCAGCATCGGCTGGGTCGATCCCTTTTCGCAAACCGGACCTACGAACCAAGCCCAGCGCTTGGTATTGTTGGTACCGAGACCTTCGTAACCGTCACCACGGACATCGTGATCGTCAAACAGATCCATATACTGCGGACGGGCGATAAAGCCGTTCCAGCAGTCCAGCACAAGGTTGTAACGGGTCTGGAATGCATAGTGCAGCGTCAGGAACTCGATACGCAGTTTGTTCTTACACGAGTAAGCGTCACGCTCGTTGTTGACCGAACCGTCCTCCACGATAGTGAAGATGTTCTCTTTGCTCTTGCCGTTCTCGATGAGGAAGTTATTGAAGTAGTTCGGCTCGATCTCATAGCTGCCGGAAGCAATTACCTCGTTGCAGCAACGTGCAGCTGCGGTATAGAAGTCCTGGGTCGAAGTGATGTTGATGCCTACTTCCTCCAGCGGGTTCTCACCTGCCTTGCCGTTGTGCGAATCCACGGTACGCTTGGCTGCCATAACGGTCTCCGGCGTACAGCCGTAAGACTCGGCATTGAGGTACAGTTTCGCCAGCAGGGCATAAGCCAGACCCTGGGTGCAACGACCGTTGTAGTCGGTACGGTTTCCGTCCGAAACAACCGCCATGTTCGGCGCATTGCGCTCCAGACAGGCTACGAGGTGAGCCCAAGTGGTCGGTACATCCAGCAGTTTCTCGTTACGGTCGGAGTAGTCCTCCATGTACGGGATACGGCCGAACGAATCGAAGAGCAGGAAATAGTAGTAGGAACGGAGTACCTCCATCTCGCCTACATACATATTGTAGAGCTCCGGCGACATGTTCTCTTCGTTGCCATACAGGGTCTCAAGAATATTGTTACAGAGGACAGAACCGGAAACGGTACAGTTCCAAATATTCTCAAACGCCTTACCATAGGAGTTCCAGTTGTGGGTATTGAGGTTCTTCCAATATCCACCGTCGTTCCAGTCACCGCCGACGCGAACGGGGCAGAGACCTTCGTCTGCGGTCAGGGTGTTGACACCCCAGTAGCCCCAGTGGTCGTGCATGAAACGCAGGTCGGCATAAGCCTGTCCGACGAGCGAAACAACGTTATCTTCATTTTGGAGCATATCCTCCACGGTTGCTGCACCGAACTTCTCCTCCTCCAGCATGTTGCAAGAGGTGGCGAAAGGCAGCACTATTGCGCAAATCAGCGCATATTTAATAAACTTTTTCATACTATACGTGTTTGCTTACTTAATTACAACAGATTCAAGTTGATACCCAAGAGGAATGAACCGGTCTTCGGATAATAGTTATTGATGTCAATACCGGAGTAGTCAATGCTGCTCGTATTGATTTCAGGATCCAAACCGGAGTAGCTGGTGATGGTGAACAAGTTCTGCGCCGTACCGTAGAGACGAACGGACGAGAGGTACTTGTTGTCTTTGAATCTCCAGGTGTAACCCACGGTGATGTTGTCGAGTTTGAGGTACGAACCATCCTCGAGCCAGTAGCTGGAGAAATGCTCGTAGTCGGCATATACAGCGCCTCCGTTGACTGCAGGGCCGTTACCCGAGATGATATCCTTGATGAAGAAGTTGTAGTCGGTCTTGGGGTCGGTTCCGTCCGGCGTGTACATGAAGCGGGTCGCGTTCAGCACCTTGTTACCCAGTACACCACGGAAGAAGAGAGTGATGTCGAGGTCACGCCATTTGATGGTGTTGTTCCATCCGTAGGTAAGGATCGGCTGTGCGCTACCGAGGTACTTCTTGTCCGCGGTCGTCGGGTTGGCGGTCGGGCTTCCGTACTGGTCCTCATAGATCCATTGTCCTTTGGAGTTGAAGCCCAGGAACTTGTATCCGTAGAACATACCTACGATACCACCCTCTTCGAGAATCTGGGTGTAGGAGTCGGAACCGTTGAACTTGTTACCATAGAGGTTACCTTGCGGCGAAGACGAGTAGTTGAAGCCCTTGGAAGGATCGGAGAGTTTGGTGATCTTGTTCTCGTTCCAGGCGAGAGTGAGACCCGAGCTCCAGGTCCAGTCCTTGGTCTTGACGGGCACACCCGTTACAGCGAGTTCGACACCGTAGCAGAGCATCTCACCTGCGTTGGCAAGCAGCTTGTCATACTGGTACGGCGGAGTCGGAACTTCGTACTCCCAGAGCAGGTCTTTCGTATTACGTACGTATCCGTCCAAGCTACCGGTCAGGCGGTTATCCAGGAAAGCATAATCCAAACCGATGTTGTACTCGAACTTACGCTCCCAACGCAGGTCGGGGTTCACGTTCTGGTTTACTTTGTACGTGTTGATCTCTTTGCCTGCGAACGTGATCACATCCGACTTGGCGAGCAGAGCAACAGACTGGAGGCTCGATCCTACGTTGTTACCGGTTACACCGAAGCCGACACGCAGTTTGAGGTCGTTACACCAGTTGGCGTCCTTCATGAACTCCTCACCCTTGATGCGCCAACCTGCGCTAACTGCGGGGAACAAACCCCACTTGTTATTCTTACCGAAACGGCTCGAACCCTCAGCACGCAGCGAAACAGAGAGGAGGTATTTCTCATCATAATTATAATTGATACGCGCGAACGCAGCCGCGAGGGCGTACGAGTTGCGATAGGAGCTGACCGTCAGGTTCGACTTGTCGGCTGCACCTTCACCGATGCTGTAGTACTTGGTGGAGGACATAACGAACCCGCGGTTAGAGATGTTCTGTCCGTCATAGAGGAAGTACTGGTACGAGAAACCGCCCACAGCCACGAAGTTGTGGTTACCCCAGTTGTTGGCGTAGTCGATGGTAGCCTCATACAGTTGTTTGAGGTTCTTGTCACCGTTGCGGTAAGCCCAGTCGCCTGCGCTTGCCGAGTTCGGAGAAGCGATCTTCGGATCGGTATAACCGTAGGAGTTGTTGTCCGCCTCCTCGAATGCAGCAAAAGCGTTCAGTTTGAGTCCGGGAACCGGCTTGATATCCACCGTAGCCTTCAGCGAGCCGCGGAAGTAGTTACCTTCCTGATATGCCTCTTTGTAGTCCAGGTACTCAACGGGGTTGTATTGTCCGCTGGGGAAGTCCTGGAAATAGCCGTTCTTCGTCGAAGAGTCGTAAATCGGCATAGTCGGGTTCAACAGCGCTGCCTGGGTATAGAACGCACCGTCCGAGTAGTCGTTGCGGTAGTGCATGTAGGTAGCGTCGTATTGCAGTTTAAGCCATCCGTTGAGCGCTTTCTGGTCTGCTGCCAGCTTGGCGGTGATGTCACGACGGCCGTTCTTGAGGGCGATACCCTGTGCGTCCTTGAAGTTCACCGAAGCACGATACGAGAAGTTCTTATGCGCACCGGAGATAGCGAGGTTGTGGTTGTGGGTGATAGCCGCTTTGCGGGAGATAGCTGCGGTCCAGTTCGTGCTCTCACCGTGATCCATCACGTCGAGCTTGCCGCCGGTCAGCGATTTGAGCTGGCGGAACTGGTCTGCATTCGCCATACCGAGAGAGGAGTTGATCCAAGCCACGTTCATGTAACCGCTGTACTCCAGATGGGTCTCTACCTTGTCTCCGCCCGCAGCTGCGCCACGTTTGGTGGTGATCAGGATGACACCGTTGGTACCACGGGTACCGTAGATAGCAGCTGCCGAACCGTCCTTGAGGACGTCCATCGAAGCGATCTCGTCCGGAGCGATATTGTCAATGTTGTCGGTCGGTACACCGTCCACGATGTACAAAGGCGCCGAACCGGTACCCTTGCCAAGGGTCGAAAAACCACGGATCTGGATATTATATCCGGTGGAAGTCGGGTCGGAAGTCGTACGGCTGATGTTCAAACCGGCTACCTTGCCTTGGAGCAATCCGACAGGGCTCGACTGAACACCCGCGTTGAAGTCCTCGGCTTTGAGAGAAGCCACCGAACCGGTGATCTCTTTCTTCTTCTGGGAACCGTAACCGATGGCTACCACCTCCTGAAGGATCTGGGTGTCTTCGGAAAGACGGACCACCATACCTTTCTTGGCAGGAACAGTCTGGGTTCCGAAACCCACGTAGCTGATTTGCAGCTCAGCACCTTCGGGCACGTTAATCTCGAAGTTACCGTCAAAATCAGTAATTACACCATTCGTAGTACCGACTTGGAGAACGCTGGCACCGATGACCGGATCATTCGTAGCGTCTTCCAACACAGTACCCGTGATCTGAGCCTGAAGCGCCAATGAGCCGAACAGCATCATCGCGATCAGAGCGAGGGAAAGTGTTTTGTTTTTCATAAATAATTAAATTTTATTGATTGTTTGTGTTGTTGTTAGTTGTTTATTTTTCGTGATTCCGAGATTACGTGATCACGTGACCACGAGGTTACTCTTTCTCTTTAATCAGGAATACAGACGCGGCGCCGAGCACGAGGAGCACACCAGCCACGATAAGCATTCCGGCTTGTACGTGCGCGCACACATATTTAAGGAGTAAACCGCCGCAAAGGGCTGCCACGATTTGCGGGATGCAGATCGTGCAGTTGAACAAACCGAGGTAGTATCCCATATTACCGCCCTTGATAGCGTTCGTCACGATGGTGAACGGCAGAGCCAGCATAGCTGCCCAGGCGGCTCCGATGAGCAGGTAGCTCAGGAAGAGAACATACTGGTTGGTCACAAAGAACACAGAGATGAAACCGAGTGCGCCGACCAGCAGCGAGATGGCATATGCCCCTTTGTTGCCCGTCCAGTGCTCCAGTTTCGGCAGAATCATCGCCCACAGGAGCGAACCTACCGCCTGGATACAGAACACTACTCCGACCCAGTTACCGGCATTCTGGAACGCCTCCTCCGACGCATTCGCTGCTATCTCGTCCCATCCGAAGCAGTTGGCTGCGATCGCGCCGTTCGAATAGGTCCACATATACATGAACGCCGCCCAGCAGAAGAACTGCACGAGACCCACCGTCCAGAATGCGGAAGGAGCCTCTTTGAGCAGCTGGATGAAGCCCTTTTCCTCCTCTTTGTCTTCTTTCTTCTTGGGATCGATGCCGTGGAACTCCGCATACTCCTGCGGATTCAGTTCTTTCACGGTCATGAACGTATAAAGGCTGCAAAGAATCAGGATAGCCGCACCTACATAGAAAGACCATTTCACCGAGTCGGGGATCTGTCCCTCTTTCTCGGCGATATTGGCGATACCGATCCAGGTGAAGAAGATCGGGAAGAGGTATCCAACGACCGATCCGGCGTTGCAGAGCGCGGACTGGATGGCATAGGCTGTACCCTTCTGCTCCTCGTTGACCATGTCGCCTACCATCATCTTGAACGGTTGCATCGCGATATTGATAGAGGTGTCAAGGAACATGAGGCTGAACAAACCGAACCACATCGCAGCGTTCAGACCCAAGAAAGCGGATTGCGCGAACGTGAAGTCTCCTGCGTTCGGCAAGAGCAGCATCACAGCCACGGCGATGATAGCACCCACCAGCAGGTAGGGTTTGCGGCGACCGAGACGGTTCCACGTCTTGTCCGAATACTTGCCTACCAGCGGCTGGACGATCATGCCCATCAGCGGAGGAAGGATCCAGAAGAAACTGAGCGTGTGCGGGTCTGCACCCAAGGTTGCAAAAATACGGGAGATGTTGGCGCTTTGGAGAGCGTAAGCGATTTGTACTCCAAAGAATCCGAAACTCAAATTAAAGAGTTGCCCAAAGGATAAATTTCGTTTCTGCATGGTTAATTTAATCAGTTAGCAATCAACAATAAATATTATAATTATTTGTGTTTGTCATATATACTTTACAAATCGGGTACAAAATTACTACTTTTTTTTGAATTGTGCAAGAGTTGGGTTCATTTTTTCTTATTTTTTTTGCATTTTTCGGTAAAATCCTGTCTAAAACATTCAAAAACGCATTCTGATTTTCTCCCAAACACGATCTGCCATCGTTTATTGGGTCGGATTAATCATGCAATTAATTCATCGTGCATTGGAGCGGTAAGTAGCGCCGGATAGCAAAACACAAAATTCCAGTACGAGATTATAATTATAACCTACTAATAACCTACTAATCACCTACTAATTACCTACTAATTACCTAGTAACAACATACTGATTTCATACTATGGTCTGGGAAAATTGTGGGAAAAATAACCCCTCCCGACCTCCCCTCAAGGGAGGAGAATTGTTGAATGGCATTCACCCCAACAAACGATGTTAAATAATGTACAAAGGGGAAGGGAGAGAGGTTGTAAGCGAATCTGGCGGCAAGCAGGACGAAAAAAAGTGCGCACATTTGTGCGCGCAGGAACGCTACAGGAAGGAGAGCGGGCGATGATATCGCCCTGTAAGAAACAAAACTTTTGAGCGGCGGAAGTCCGCCGGGAATGGACGGAGAAAAGAAAATCCCCCACTCTATGGAAGATAGGGGGGGATTAGCGGCGAAGCTTATACTCCGCCAAGAGAACGTACTAAGATGTTACTTCACTACTTGACCGGTGAGGGTGTAGGTCTTGTCACCGCGGAGGATGAGGATTTGACCATTGCGGAGGATCTTATTGGTTATTGGTGAGTGGTCATTGGTGATTTGGTCGAGACCTTGGGGGGATTCCGATTGACCTTGGATATCAAACTCTCCCCAATAAGTATCATTCTCATAAGCAGAAACCGCTTCGTCCGGAACATAGACAGGTATCCGGCGTTTTACGTCAAAAAAGGTCTTTGCTTGAATGGTAGGCGGAACAGGAGAGTTTACTATTATCCTCTGGAGCTTTGCACAAAGCGCAAAAGTGTTGTCGCCGATCGATCGAACGGACGAAGGCAGGCTAAGTTCTTCCAAATACATACAGCCGTAGAATGCGCCGTCACCTATTTCCGTTACTCCTTCCGGTATTTCGAGGTTTTGGAGTTCGTGACAGTTATAGAACGCCCAATTGCCAATACGTTGGAGTTGGCTTTCAGAAGAAGAGGGAGCATTGAAACGTCCTAGAGCCCTTGCAGTATCTCCGCCGAAGGTGATTGTATGGAGACTACGGCAGTTTTCGAAAGCGCTTTGCGAGATCTCGGTCACTGAGACCGGAATATCTATGCTCTGTAGGTTTTTACACTCTGCTACCGACATATAACCGATTCTTGTCAAGGCTGCGTGCAATTTCAGCGTTTTCAGGTTATAACACTCCCTTAAAGCCACATCCGGCATTGTTGTATTTTCCGCATCTGTCATATCAAATGATACTAATGTACGATACGATAAACGAATATAATCAAAGCCATCCGAAGTCAATTCTCCTCCATTAACGGTAACGTTTGTCAATTTTGTGGGAAGCGGTAAATTTCCATCACCTAAAGTGTTTTTACTAACGGCCTCATTAAAATATAAAGCGGGTGCCTCTATCGTTGAGAGTGATATGCATCTTACTAAAAGATTATAACCAATGCTTGTGACGCTATTGGGAATTGTTACAGAGGTCAAACCGGAGCAATTATAGAAAGCCCTTTCTCCAATGCTTATGACTCCATTGTCAATAATCACTTGGGATATACTCTCACGCGCTGAATACCAAGGAGCTTGATACGGAAAATCATCCATTGCTCCAGTGCCGGAAATGGTAAGAACACCATTCGATAAATTCCAAGTAAGATTGTTACCACAAGTGCCGCTTGTTTGGGCGAAGATTGTTCCTACGCTTGCTACAAGCGCAAGGAAAAGAGTAAAAATTTTTTTCATAATCATAATTATTTAGAATTTAATTTGCGATATTATTGCCCAAATTGCCGTAGACATGAGATTCGCCAATAAAGTTGCAGCAAATGTTGTCAACCAATGTTTTGCGGGAGAAATATTAGAGTACTTTGATTTCTTCTCAATCAACAAATACATTCGGATAGCGCCCCAAATATATGCATCTACCTCTCGATAACTTTTATAGAAAGATTTGATACCTGCCTTATCTATAAACTCATTATAAATATCTATATAATCACTGTAAGCAGCACTTCGATTTCTATTTACATTTGCGAACTTTTTCTTTGTCTTTTTATCAAAGAAACCTAATTTATTTAGTAGTGAGAAAAATTTCCAAACATATCTATCATATATCGGATAAAAATCAGGTTGTAATAATGCACAATATTTTGTTGCGAAACTAAATTCATCGCTATTTGTAGATGCAATCAGAGAAACCGCACATGGCAGATGGTTACTAATATCACTATCAAATGATTTATAGTCTACAATTTGATTTGTCATTGTAGTTTCATTCACTCGGGTATGATAATACTTATTAAGAATCCTTACTTTCTCTCTAACATCGCTTTCAATATTGTTTGCAGGATGCGCATGTTTACATTGCTGACATTCCATTTCTTGAATCTCGGATAAAAAGAGTATTTGTCGTCTCGTTTTAAGAATGAATTGAAACTCTTGTCTGGTGACATGAAAATTAAATTTCGCCATAGCATTAAATCATTTTAAATTTCGCCTACTCTCTTAAGGATTTTCGGCATACTCCGTATTTTTGTCTGCAAAATTACTGCTTTGGGTTCATATATGCAAAGTCCTTGTTAGTCCTTTTGCGTACAAACACAATAAAAGCGTGAGTTTCATTTGTTCTCACGCTCCTTGAGGCCTTCGCATGCCCGCTTTAAGTAGAAAAACAACCGAAATCCACGCCCGATATGCTAAACCCGCCTCACCCTATAGCGAGGCGTGGATATATAACATACCCACATGGACATTCATTGCTGTTGTCCGGACTTAAAGCTGAAAGTTGCGAAGTTTCTGAAAATCCACCCTATTCGAAGAGACATATCTCTCCAGCGTAGATTTTCGGTGCAAAGGTACAACAAATAATTGACATATGCAAATAAATGGGGATTTTTTTGCAAAAAATATCGGATGGAATCCGATTTCAATGGACGAACTGGCGGCATGACATGTCGCGAAACAGACATAGAAGCCGGATACTTATCCGGCAAAATGAACGAAGCGGGGAGACGTAGACGGCTCGGGAGATCGGGATAACGAGTGGGATGGGACGGAAAGGCGGCGTTTTCTATCCGCCATGTATGAGCGGATACAAGAGAAAACACCGAAGGCGAGAGAGAAGAAACCCAAATAAAATTGCGGGACGGAGACAAGAGGAAACGCCGAATGAGAGATAGAAGAACCTGAATCTGTTCAAAACAAAAATCATAAAAAAATACAAAAAATTGCGTCAGGTGTTGCGTATATGAAAAATTATTCGTATCTTTGCACGCTGATTTTGTGAAAAGCGAAAAGCAGCCCGGATTTAAGATATGCAAATAACAAAACAATCGATATGAAAATTACACATGAGGATTTAATTAAGGCATTGCAGGAGTATTTCGGTTTTAACCTGTTCAAGGGGAACCAGGAAGCGATCATCCAGAATGTGATCGACGGCAAGGACACCTTTGTTCTGATGCCGACAGGCGGCGGTAAGAGCTTGTGCTACCAGTTGCCGTCTCTGGTGATGGACGGTGTCGCCATCGTCATCTCTCCGCTGATCGCCCTGATGAAAAACCAGGTCGATGCAATGCGTAATTACTCGGAGGAGGAGGGTGTAGCGCACTTTATCAACTCGAGTCTGAGCAGAGGAGAGATCAACGCGGTCAAGGAAGACGTGTTAGCCGGCAAGACCAAACTGCTGTACCTGGCGCCGGAGAGTTTGAACAAAGGGGAGAACGTGGACTTTCTCAAGGGCGTGAAGATTTCCTTCTATGCGGTGGATGAAGCGCATTGTATCTCGGAGTGGGGACACGATTTCCGTCCGGAGTACAGCCAGATACGCAGTATGGTTCAGCGAATCGGCAAAGCGCCTATCATCGCTCTGACCGCGACGGCGACACCCAAAGTGCAGAAAGATATCCAGAAGAACCTCGGCATGCCGGACGCGACGGTTTTCAAGAGCAGTTTCAACCGTCCGAACCTGTATTACGAAGTACGTCCGAAGACGGAAGAGGTAGATAAGGACCTGGTGCGTTTCATCCGCAGCATGGAGGGCAAGAGCGGTATCGTCTATTGCCTTGCCCGCAAGGAGGTGGAGGACCTGGCGCAGGTATTGCAGGTAAACGGTATCTCCGCCAAACCGTACCACGCAGGTCTGGACGCTCCCACGCGCAGCGCACACCAGGATGCATTCCTCATGGAGGAGTGCCAGGTCATCGTGGCGACGATCGCTTTCGGAATGGGTATCGACAAACCGGATGTGCGATTTGTGGTACACTACGACATCCCGAAGAGCCTCGAAGGCTACTATCAGGAGACAGGACGCGCGGGTCGTGACGGCGGAGAGGGATACTGTCTCTGTTTCTATTCCCCGGAAGACATCGAGCGTCTCCGCCGCTTCCAGAAAGACAAGACGCCCAAAGAAATAGGCATCGGGAACCAGTTGCTGTTCGAGACCCAGAGCTACGCGGAGAGTACCATCTGCCGCCGGAAGCTCCTGCTGCACTATTTCGGCGAGGAGTACAACGAGGAGAAATGCGGTAACTGCGACAACTGCCGCAAGACCTACAAGAAAGTGGATGCAAGCGAGTTGCTGCAACTGACGCTTGAGACGATCCAGCAGATCAACGAGAAGCACAAAGCGGAGCATGTGGTGGATATTCTGCACGGCAACACGACCGCGGAGGTCATGAGTTACCATCACGACGAGTTAGAGAGTTTCGGTTCGGCGAGCGACGAAGAAGAGAGCACCTTGCACGCCATCATCCGTCAGGCGCTGTTGGTGGGTATGATCACCAAAGATGTCGATTCGTACGGCGACCTGAAACTGACCAAGGACGGCAGGAAATTTATCCGCAAGCCGGGCAAGTTCGAGGTGCCCATTGAGGTTCAGAACGACGAAGATGACATCATGGAGGGAATGGGTGCGACCTGCGCAGCCGCGGATGAAGTGCTGTTCTCCATCCTCAAAGATATCCGCCGCAAGACGGCAAAGAAGAACGACGTACCGCCGTTCGTGATCTTCCAGGACCCGAGCCTCGAAGCGATGGCGACGACCTACCCCATCACGATGGAGGAACTGCTGACGATCCCGGGTGTGGGCGTGGCAAAAGCCAAACGGTACGGCGAGGAGTTCCTGCGCGTTATAAAGGAATACGTAGATGAGAACGAGATCATCCGTCCGGAAGACCTGCGTATCCGCACCGTAGCCAAGAAATCAACCCGCAAGAAACAGATCATCCAGGCGATCGACCGGCGTGTCGATCTGGACGACCTCGCGGAGAGCAACGGCATGTCGATGGAGGAGATGATGGACGAGCTGGAGGCGATCGTGTTCAGCGGAACCAAAATCAATATCAACTACTTCATCAAAGAGGTGGTCGATCCGGACGAAGAGGCGGATATATACGAGTACTTCAAGAACGCCGACGACGACAGTATCAAGAAAGCGATGGAGGAACTCGGAGAGGACTACTACGACGAGATGCACGTTCGTCTCGTGCGGTTGAAATTCCATTGCGACCTCGGGAATTGACGATTGGACAATTGACGATTGGACGATTGATTGACGATTGAAATAATTGTACGATTGTGCAGAAAGGAGTAATTGATTTTATAACGCTCGGGTGTTCGAAGAACCTGGTGGATGCCGAGCGGGTGATGGCGCAGTTGGAGGCGGCAGGATGGCGTTGTGTACACGATCCCGAGGAGCCTAAAGGCGAAGTATGCGTCATCAACACCTGCGGTTTCATCGGAGACGCCAAAGAGGAGAGTATCAACATGATCCTCGAGATGGCGGAACGGAAGAAAAAAAAGCAGTTGCGCCAGCTTATCGTCATGGGCTGCCTGAGCGAACGATACCGCGCCGAATTAGAAGAGGAACTGCCGGAGGTCGATGCCTATTACGGGAAGTTTGACTTTGAGGGGATGGTAGAGCGGCTGAAGAAGCCTACCCCAACCCTCCCTAAAGGGAAGGAGATATGCAAAGCCTATGAACGACATTTGACTACCCCGTCCCATTATGCCTATCTGAAGATCAGCGAAGGCTGCAACCGGATGTGTTCGTACTGCGCGATACCGCTCATCACAGGACGGCATACCAGCCACCCCATGGAGGAGATACTGGATGAGGTACGATGGTTAGTGGGGCAAGGCGTCAAAGAGATCAACGTCATCGCGCAGGATCTGAGCAGCTACGGACTCGATTTGAATGTACAAAGAGACAATGTACCATGTACAAAGGTACACTTGCTTCCTGAGCTCATTGACAAGATGGCGCAGACAGAAGGCGTGGAGTGGATACGGTTACACTATGCCTACCCGACGGATTTTCCGGAGGAGCTGTTGGACGTCATGGCAAAGCACCCGAACGTGTGCAAGTACCTGGATATCGCGCTCCAACACTGTACGGACCACATGCTGCGCCTGATGAGACGGCATATCACCCAGGCGGAACAGGATGCGCTGATACGGAAAATACGTGAACGCGTGCCGGGAATATGTATCCGGACGACCCTGCTCGTCGGACACCCTGGCGAGACGGAAGAGGATTTTGAGGCGCTGAAAGCGTGGGTGAAAACGATGCGGTTCGACCGGATGGGCTGTTTTGCCTATTCGGACGAAGAAGGGACCTATGCCAACAAGCACTATACGGATGATGTGCCGCAAGAGGTCAAAGCGGCGCGGGCGGAAGAACTCATGGCGATCCAGCAGGAGATAAGTGCCGAACTGATGGCGCAGAAGACAGGTACCATCCAGCGTGTCATCATCGACCGGAAGGAAGGGGACTACTGGATCGGACGCACCCAGTACGACAGCCCGGAGGTGGATTGCGAAGTCTTAATGGATGTACAAAGTACAAAGGACAATGTACAAGCAGGAGATTTTGTGGATGTAAAAATAACGAAAGCGGAAGAATTTGATTTATACGGAATAGTATGCTAACCAAGGAATTCACAGGCTTGATTTCGGGTGCATCGGGATTAAGCAAAAAAGAGACAGAACATCTGCTCAGTACGATGAATGCGATTATACGTGAGAACCTGATGACAGGTAACACGATTCAGTTGCAAGGTATCGGTACGCTCGAGGTCAAAGAGCGCAGCGAGCGTACGATTGTTCACCCGCGAACGGGCGAACGGAGCGTTGTTCCGGCAAAGAACCAAGTGGTGTTCAAGCCTGTAGCGGCATTAAAAGATACCCTTAAAAAGATTTGATCATGGCAGAGAACAAGTTGAGTTGGAGCGAGTTACGCCGCCTGTTGGCGAAGCGTGCAGGAGTCAGCGAGAAGACCGCCGGTACGTTCCTGAACGCTTATGTCATGCAGCTGATGGAGGCGTTAAAGCAGGACAAGCAAGTGAAAATCAACGGCTTGGGTACCTTCAAGTTACAATCGGTCGCGCCGCGTAAGAGTGTGAACGTCAAAACAGGCGAGGAGATACTTATTGAAGGCTATAACAAAGTGGTCTTTGCGCCGGAGGCGGGTATCAAGGAGATGGTGGAGAAAAGTAATGTACAAAGGGACAATGTACAAGGTACAAAGGCGACTAATGTACAAAGGGACAATGTACAAAGTACAAAGGCGATTAATGTACAAAGGGACAATGTACAAGGTACAAAGGCGACTAATGTACAAAGGGACAATGTACAAAGTACAAAGGAGGATAACGTGCCAGGCGAGACGACAGACCCCATCAAGAAACTCGGAGAACAGGCGGTAGAGATCATCGGTATTCTGGCAGAGATCGACCAGATGGACAAGGAGCCGGAGCCCGAGCCGGAAGCCGTTGAACAGGAAACAGAACCGGAAATAACCGAACAGGAAATAACCGAACCGGAGCCTGAACCCGAAATAACCGAACCGAAGCCTGAACCCGTTGTTGTGGAAGAACCGGAGCCCGAACCCGAGCCGGTTGAACCGGAAGAACCAAAAGAGCCGGAAGAGCCCAAGGAACCGAAGAAATATCATTTCTTACGAGACACGCTCATTTGTGTGGTCATTCTGCTGATGTTACTGCTGTGCGGATACTTCTTCCTGCGCAGCCAGATAGGCAAATGGATCGATTCACTCGTGGAGCCGGAACCGCAAACAACGGAAATCGTCGTGACCACCGACACGATTGTTGCCACCACAGCGGAAGAGCCGGAAGAGATACCCGTTGTCGAAGAGGCGGAACCGTACAGCGAGTTGAAAACCATAGAGTATATCACGCCGGGAAGCCGCTTGACGTGGATCGCCAAGAAGCACTATGGAAGCAAGATCTACTGGCCGTACCTGTACGATGCCAACAAAGCGGAGATTCCCAACCCGAGCCGTATTCCGGTCGGGACACCGGTGAAAGTACCCGTACTGACGGCGGACCAGTTGGATACGATAGGAACAGAGAACCGCGCACGGTTGGACAAACTGCGCATCGAGGCGGAGGAAGCGTGCAGGAAATAGTTGAAAGTTGATAGTTGAAAGTTGAAAGAGGTTGAAAGGTGATTTTATTCACATAGAGGGCGCAAAGACCCACAACTTGAAAAATGTGACGGTGGATATCCCGCGCAACAAGTTAGTGGTCATAACGGGTGTGAGCGGTAGCGGCAAGAGTTCGTTAGCGTTTGATACGCTGTACGCGGAAGGTCAGCGACGCTACGTCGAGAGCCTGAGTGCCTATGCACGGCAGTTCATGGGACGAATGCAGAAACCCGAGGTCGAGAAGATCGAAGGTATTCCTCCTGCTGTCGCCATCCAGCAGAAAGTGACCAGCCGCAATCCGCGTTCGACCGTGGGTACGGTCACCGAGATATACGACTACCTCAAATTACTATACGCGCGTGTGGGCAAGACGTACTCGCCCGTGAGCGGAATGGAAGTACGCAGGCACACTATACGCGATGTCGTGCAGTACATGGAGAGCCAGCCGGACGGGGCACGTCTGTACCTGCTCAGCCCGATCATCGTGCCGGAAGGCCGTACCTTGCAGGAGCAGCTGGCATTGTGGCAGAGCCAGGGTTTCAGCCGCTTGCTCATTGACGGCGATGCCGTAAGGCTGGATAACGAGACATGGCAGAAAGCGGAAGGACACGATGCTTTCCTTTTAGTGGACCGTATCATCGTGGATCATGAGCCCGCCACAAGCAACCGCTTTGCCGACAGTGTCCAGACGACGTTCTTTGAGGGGCAAGGCGAATGCCAAGTAAATGTACAAAGTGACAATGTACAAGGCACCAAGGAGCGGATACGATGCACGAAAGTATTCTCGGAGCGGTTTGAGGCGGATGGAATCCAGTTCATCGAACCGAGTGAGCACTTGTTCGATTTCAACAACCCCATCGGTGCTTGTCCCGAGTGCAAGGGTATAGGTGTCGTAATGGGTATTGATGCAGACCTGGTCGTGCCCGACAAGTCCAAGTCCATTTACGAAGAAGCGATCGTGTGCTGGCAAAGCGACCAGATGCACTCGTGGCTGGACGCGCTGATACAGAATGCCGCCAAGTTCAATTTCCCGATTCACACCCCTTTCTATGCCTTGAGCCCGGAGCAGAAACATCTTATATGGACCGGCAACGAGTGGTTCAGGGGGTTGAACGATTTCTTCCATGAGCTGGAGGAGAAGCAATACAACAAGATCCAATACCGCGTCATGTTAGCGCGGTTCAAGGGACGCACGACCTGCCCCAAATGCCACGGGTTACACCTGCGCCCCGAAGCGGAATACGTGCTCGTGAACGGTAAAAGTATCCAGCAGTTATGCACGATGCCCTTGTCGGAGTTGCAGGAGTGGTTCGCGCATATCGAGTTGACAGAGACGGAACAGAAGACGGCGGAGATGCTGTTAGCGGAGATCAACAGCCGCTTGCAGTTCATGCAGGATGTGGGCTTGAGTTACCTGACCCTGAACCGTCAGAGCAACACCCTTTCCGGCGGTGAGAGTCAGCGTATCAACCTTGCCAAGTCGCTGGGAAGCAGCCTCGTTGGTTCGTTGTACGTATTGGACGAGCCGTCCATCGGCCTTCATCCCCGCGATACGGAGCGGCTCATCCGCGTGCTGCGGGAGTTGCGCGACTTGGGCAATACGATCGTGGTGGTGGAGCATGACGAAGACATTATCGCCGCAGCGGATCATATCATCGAGATAGGTCCCGCCGCGGGACGTCACGGCGGAGAAGTGGTCTATGAAGGCAAACCGCGTCCGGAGCTGTTCCGGTTTGACATCCCTTCCTACCGCCGGCACTGGAACAACTACATCGAGGTCGAAGGAGCGTGCGAGAACAACCTCAAGAACCTGACGGTTCGTTTCCCGCTGCACGTGATGACGGTCGTGACGGGTGTCAGCGGTAGCGGCAAGTCGAGTCTGGTGAGCAAAGTGCTCTACCCTGCCCTCAAGAAGCATTACGGAGGTACGTTCGCCGAACACACAGGCGATTTCGGACACCTGCACGGCAGTATGCACCTCATGCGCAATATCGAGTTCGTGGACCAGAATCCGCTGAGCCGCTCGAGCCGAAGTAACCCCGTGACCTACCTCAAAGCGTACGACGAGATACGCAGGCTGTTTGCCGAACAGGCGCTGTCGAAGCAGTTGGGTTTCACTCCGGCGCATTTCAGTTTCAATACGCCGGGCGGACGATGCGAGACCTGTCAGGGCGAAGGAACGATCACGATAGAGATGCAGTTCATGGCGGACCTGATCCTGGAATGCGAGCAATGCCACGGCAAGCGCTTCAAACAGGATGTACTAGACGTACACTACCGCGGCAAGTCCATTTACGACATTCTCTGCATGACGGTGAACCAGGCGGTGGAGTTCTTTAGCGAAGATCCCGAATGCAGCAAGATCGTGAAACGGCTCAAACCGCTACAGGATGTCGGTATAGGCTATGTCCAGTTGGGTCAGAGCAGCAGTACCCTGTCGGGCGGAGAGAGCCAGCGCGTCAAGCTGGCGTCCTATCTGTCGCAAGAGGAGACCAACCCGACGATATTTGTTTTTGACGAACCGACGACGGGCTTGCATCACAAGGATATCGAAGTGCTGCTCAAAGCGCTGAACCGGCTCATCAGCAAAGGGCACACGGTCATCATCATCGAGCACAATCCGGCGGTTATACTGGCTGCCGACCATGTGATCGATCTGGGTCGCGAAGGCGGCAAAGAAGGAGGAAACATAGTTTGCGAAGGCACCCCGGAACAGGTAGCGCAATGTCCTGACAGCTACACGGGAAGATACCTCGCACAGATTATAGCAAACAAACATGAATAGGATTATGATGCAAAATAAGGCGTTATTGAGTTATATGCCCCGATGGAGCGTACTGTTACTGGATTTGGTATTGTGCAGCATAGCTTTCTGGCTGAGTGTGTGGATCGGAAGCGGTTCGTTCCACTATACGGATCTGACCCAGCAACCGCTCCAGATCGGCTGGCAGTTTGTCATTGTGATGGTCACGCAGCTGATTGCGTTCGGTATCTTCCATACTTATTCGGGCATCCTGCGGTACTCGACGTTTATCGATACGACGCGCGTACTGCTGTCCAATGTGTGTACGCTTGTCGTACTGGTGCTCTTCAATATCGTGATGGATTATATGACGGGCACGCACCCGTTCATGAACACGGTGCTGGCTATCTACGCCCCGACATCGTTCGTCCTGCTGTTCTCGCTGCGCGTGGGTGTCAAGACGCTCAGCGAAACCCTGGAGCGCAATCAGGGTAGTCCGCGCGTCATGATTTACGGCACGCAATCGGCGGGCATCGCCATATGCAAGATGCTCCGTTCGGCGGGTAACACTCCGTACCGCCCGATGGGATTCATCGCCAACACGAACGAGCGGTACAACTACGACCTGGCAGGAATGCACGTTCATCCCCTCAACGACAAGCTGTTTGACTACATGACCAAACGCAATATCCATCATATCATCGTTTCGCCGATCAAAATGCAGGAGATAGACCCTGCGAAAGACCTGCAGATCTTCATTGACCATAATATCCGCATCCTCACAACGCCGTATTTCACCCAGTGGGACAACTTGGATGATCTGGATTTCCAGCGTATCGGTCGCATTGACTCCATCCGTATCGAGGACTTGCTGGAGCGCCCGAAAATAGACATCAACATGGACAACGTACGGCAGATCCTGCATCACCGCGTCGTACTGGTAAGCGGCGCGGCTGGAAGTATCGGAAGCGAACTTGTTCGCCAGATCCAACGCTACGAACCGCAAGCCACGATCCTGCTGGAGATGGCGGAGTCGCCGCTCCATGACCTGCTGTTAGATCTGAAAAAGCAGCACCCGTCCGCACGCTTTATCCCCGTCATAGCGGATGTCCGCAACAGAGAACGTATCGAGCAGATCTTTAACGAGTTGCGTCCGGACGTCGTCTATCATGCCGCGGCGTACAAGCATGTGCCGCTCATGGAGAGTTTCCCTAACGAGGCGATACAGGCGAACGTGCTGGGGACCAAGAACATGGCGGATATATCCGTCAAATACCACGTGGAGCGTTTCGTCATGATCTCGACCGACAAGGCGGTGAACCCGACCAATATCATGGGCGCCAGCAAGCGTATCGCCGAGATATACGTACAATCGCTCTTCCGCAAGCTGTACGCCAAAGATCCGAACTGTACCAAGTTCATCACGACCCGTTTCGGCAACGTATTGGGCAGCAACGGTTCGGTCATCCCGTATTTCCGCAAACAGATCGCCGCCAAAGAGCCGGTGACGGTGACCCATCCCGATATCATCCGCTATTTCATGACGATACCCGAAGCGTGCTGCCTTGTCATGGAGGCGAGCACCCTGGGGAACGGCGGAGAAATATTCATCTTCAACATGGGCAAACCGGTGCGCATCGTCGATCTGGCACGCAACATGATCCGCTTGGCGGGATACACGCCGGAGGTGGACATCCCTATCGTCTTCACCGGCTTGCGACCGGGTGAAAAACTGTACGAAGAGCTGCTTAACCAGAAAGAGACCACCCTGCCTACCTCCAACGACCAGATCATGATTGCGCGCGTCCGCGAGTTCGATTTCGACGAGGTGAGCACGCGTATTGACCAGCTGATCGAAACGAGCCGGCAGGCAAAACCGTTCACCACCGTCAAACTGATGAAGCAGTTGGTACCCGAATACATAAGCAATAACTCCATTTACGAGCAATTAGACCCGCAATGATGCAAGCGTTTTTTCTGGAACATAGTTATTTGATCGGTTTGGTCAGCTTCACTTTAGGCTGGCTGGGAATGCCCGTCGTCGTTCGCATCGCACGGGCGAAAGGATTTGTCGTTCGTCCCAACAAGCGGATGAGCCATACCGGAGAAGTACCCAATATAGGCGGACTCGATATTTATTTCAGCATCATGTTGTCGTACCTGCTGTTCGACTACGGTCAGATCAGCAACAACCAGTTCTTCCTCTTGGGTGTGGCGGCGATCATGACCATCGGATTCATTGACGACGTGCTGGTTCTCAGCCCGATCGCCAAACTGTTAGGCGAAGCGCTCGCCGGTATCGCGCTGATCGGGTTCGGTGATCTCCGGCTCACCCACCTGCACGGCTTGTTCGGGATACAGGAGATCGGCATTATACCGAGTTACCTCCTTTCGCTCTTCGTGTTAGTCGCTATCATCAATGCGATCAACCTCATCGACGGCGTGGACGGTCTGGCAAGCGGTTTGGGAATGCTCTACTGCCTTTTCTTCGCGGTCTATTTTCATCTGGTCGGTTCGACGAGCTGGTCCGTACTGGCGGTTTGTATGATCGGGGCACTCGCGGTATTCTTCCTCTACAATGTGTTCGGGAAGCGCGGAAAAATCTTCATGGGCGATTCGGGAAGTCTGCTGTTGGGCTATCTGCTGACAGCGTTCATCTTCCGTTTCTGCGAGCAGAATGCCTACCATCTCGTTCCGGAGGCGTACCAGATGAACGCCGCGCCGGCTGTTGCCATTTGCGTGCTGACTGTGCCTTTGTTCGATACGCTCCGTGTCAGCCTGACCCGCATCAAACAGCATCGCTCGCCCTTCCATCCCGACAAGAACCACATTCACCATCTGCTATTGCGCACCGGACTTAATCATATCCAGACGACCTGCGTGCTTCTCGCGGTGAGTGTGCTCTTTATCGTATTGGCTATCATTGGCAGGAACTGGAATATATGGCTGTTGTTAATCGCTGATTTTGCGCTCGCTACAGCCCTCACACTCCTGTTATGGCATATTATCAACCGTCAAAACAGCAAATCCGATGCTCACCGTTGACCACCTCAGTATGGAGTTCTCATCCCGCCCCGTGCTGGATGATATCACCTTCCTGATCAACCGGAAGGAACGGATTGCGCTGGTCGGAAAGAACGGAGCCGGCAAGACCACACTCCTGCGTCTCATCGCCGGTGAATACCAGCCTACCTCCGGACGGATAGCACGCGAGGCGGGCATGACCATCGGATACCTGCCACAGATCATGCTGCATCAGGACGGCAGGACGCTCCGCGACGAAGTAATGACGGTGTACGAGAGCCAGAAGGAACATACAGACGAAGCGCATTTCATTGCCGAGATGGACAAAACGATCATCGGCTTGGGATTCGAACGCCGGGATTTCGACCGTCCCTGCTCCGAGTTCTCCGGCGGTTGGAGAATGCGTATCGAGCTGGCGAAAATACTGCTCCGTCACCCCGATCTGCTACTGCTCGACGAGCCGACGAACCACCTGGATATCGAGTCCATCCAATGGTTGGAGGAGTTTCTCAAAACGAGCCCGAGTGCAGTGCTCATGGTCAGCCACGACCGCGCGTTCATTGACAATGTGTGCGGACGAACCATCGAAATAACGCTCGGACGCATATACGATTATAACGTCAACTACAGCCGTTTTGTCGAACTGAGGAAGGAGCGGCATGACCAGCAGGTACGCGCCTACCAGAACCAGCAGAAGATGATTCAGGAGACGGAAGAGTTCATCGAGCGGTTCCGCTACAAAGCGACCAAAGCCGTACAGGTGCAGAGCCGCATCAAGCAACTTGAGAAACTGGAACGGCTCGAAGTGGATCTGGAGGATACCAGCCGTCTGAACCTGCGCTTTCCGCCCGCTCCCAGAAGCGGCGATTTTCCGCTGATTGTGGAGGACCTGAGAAAGGATTTCGGCGAGCACAACGTGTTTCATGACGTCACTTTCACTATCCGCCGCGGAGAGAAAGTGGCGTTCGTGGGCAAGAACGGAGAAGGCAAAACGACGCTGGTCAAATGTATCATGGGGCAACTCGACTACCTGGGTACGCTCAAAATCGGGCATAACGTCAAGATAGGCTACTTCGCCCAGAACCAGGCGGCGTTGCTGGATGAGAACAGAACGGTGTTTGAGACCATCGACTATGTCGCCGTGGGAGATATCCGGACCAAGATACGCGACATATTGGGCGCATTCATGTTCGGCGGCGAGGCGAGCGAGAAAAAAGTGAAAGTGCTCTCCGGAGGCGAACGAAGCCGTCTGGCGATGATCAAACTGCTGCTGGAACCCTGCAACCTGCTCATTCTCGATGAGCCGACCAACCATCTGGACATGTCGTCCAAAGATGTGCTCAAGACTGCACTGCAGGCATTCGACGGAACGGTCATCTGTGTCAGCCACGACCGCGATTTCCTCAACGGACTCGTCAGCAAGGTGTATGAATTCGGCGGAGGGAAAGTCAAAGAACACCTCGGAGGCATTTACGACTTCCTCCGCACGAAGAAGATACAGTCTCTGAACGAGCTCAACACGAGAGCGACACGGGAGAATCCCAGACTTTCCTCAAGACCATCTGCTGACAATGCGCCGACATCCTCCAAGGCTGACTACGCCGCACAGAAAGCCGCAGCGGCGGAGAGACGCAAAAAAGAGAGACAGATCGCCGAAACGGAAGAAGCAATCGCCGCACTCGAAGCGCAACAGGCGGAACTGGAGCAACTCCTCTCTCAGCCGGAAAACCAGACGCCGGAGAATTTCCAGCGCTATGAATCCGTCAAACACCAGATAGAGCAGAAACTATACGAGTGGGAGATACTAAACGAAGATTAATACGCTAAACTACAGAAATATGACAAAACCGGAAAAAATTAAAGAAGTTGTTGATTATTTGATCACATGGCTTTGCTACGGAGACGAGCAAGCGGCATCGCGCGTGGCGTACACGGCGGACGAGAAGGCGCTGGAAGACCATGATGTCATTATCGTACCGAACCGGCAGTTGGGAAACTACATCGTTCTGCCGGAGATGGACCGCGTGGTGGTGGAACAACCGCAAAAAGGCAAAGCCATCATCCGGACGGATATCGTGTATAACGCCTTTTTCTTCGTGTCACGTGCCGAGGAGACCTATAACACCCAGCGCGACAGGCACAACCGTTTCATGGCGAATTATTCCATCTTGGGGGAGAACAACCGCTTGCAGATTCCTTTGCTCGACGAACACGCACGACTCTTGCTCAAACTGCTCGACTGCCCTGTGCCTGCACCGGGTTTCGGGCATATATACCTCACCCACGACATAGACTCCATTTCCCAATACCGCTCGCTGCGGGGAATCATCGGAGGTCTCAAACGCGGGGAAGGCAAAGAGGTATGGGCGGCGCTGCGCGATATTCATAACGACCCGCATTTCACCTTCCCGTGGTTGTTGGAGCAGGACGGACAGGTTCCCGGAGCCGATATGATCTATTTCGTCAAGCACACGCAGGGAGAAGGGTTTGACTACCCGCAGTATTCCTTGCACGGCAAAGATTTCAAACGGGTAAAGAAACTGTTGCGGCACAACAATGCCTATCTGGGTGTTCACGGCAGTTATTACGGTTACATCCCAAAAATTGAATACAGCAAGATGTTCCGCGCACATTTCCTGCGCAGTTCCCTGTCGCATATGCAACAATTGGAAAACGCCGGTTATACGGATGATTTCACCATGGGATACGCCGACGAAGCCGGATTCCGCTTGCAGACCACCCGTGCCGTACGATGGATCAACCCCTATACGCTGCGCCTGACGAACCTGACACTTCACCCGTTGATCGTCATGGATGTCACGCTCAGCAACAGCAATTATATGCACCTCAGTGAAGACGAAGCGTACTTCCTATGCGAACGCCTGATAGCAAAAGTCAAAATGCATCACGGAGACCTGTGTCTGCTCTGGCACAATAATTCGATAGGAGACAACTCGTATCATAAATCGCTCTATCCCAAGATATTAGAGTTGCTCAAATGACCAAAGGTCCGCGACATATATTGGTGATCTCCGATCCGCCCGCAGCGCCTGGATTTTTACCGAGGCTGCGTTTTCTATGCGACTACCTCGTACGGCAAGGACATGAGGTAACGCTTCTGACGGAGGAATACCAGCCGTTGACATTTGAGCACTCATACCCGGTTCATACCATTCGGATGTATAGCGGCGGGAAGGTGGATTGGTTCATCAAAACAGTCTGGACCCTGATCTCCGATTGGCACAACAGAGCCTTTGCAAGAAAAGCCCTCTCCAATCACCAATCACCAATCACCAATCACCCATACGACCTCGTCCTCTGTACTGCGTTCTCGGACTTCCCTTTGGGAGCCGCACAACGGATAGCCCAAGCACTCCACGTGCCGCTCCTATGCGACATACGCGACTTGGACGAACAGGTGGACGACTCACGTTATCAGTACCGCCACCAATCGCCGTGGCTCATGCCCTTCCGGCGTCTCTATCGGGCGGTACATATCCGCCGTAGGAACAAGGTATTACGGGTTGCAAATGCTATCACTACGGTCTCTCCCTGGCACGCGGATTTTATCAAAACTATAACTAGTAACCATTCACCCATAACCGTTGTCTATAACGGTTTCGACGACCGGCAGTTCTACCCCGAGGATATACGCACCGACGAGTTCAAGATAACGTATATCGGCAGTTTGTTCGAATGGCAAAAACCCGCCTTGGAGAAAGTGAAACAGGTCATTGGACAGATGAATGGTATATTGGATATCCATACTCCGCGACACAACCCCATCCCGCATGACGCGTTAGGAGACACCATTCGCCGAAGCAGCATCATGCTGGTGTTCACCAACGAGCACACCCACGGCATGCTCACCACCAAGTTCTATGAAGCACTCGGCTGTGAGAAACCGGTCTTGTGCGTGCCTTCAGACAAGGGTTCGTTAGCCGAACTGATCGCCTACACAAATGCCGGTATAGCCACCGATGATATCGGACAGATAAAACAATTCATCACGGCGCAATACAACATCTGGCAACAAAACGGCTTCACCCGCCAGCAGACACAGCATCGCGAACAGTTTACTCGTGCGCATCAGTGCGAACAAATAGAAGCTCTCATTCAAAAACTCCTTATGCCATGATCAGTATCATTGTCCCTGTATATAACGCGCAGCCGTATCTGGTTTCATGCATAGAGAGTATGCTGATGCAAACGACCGACGAGCCGATCCAACTCATCCTGGTGGATGACGGCAGTACCGACGATAGTTGGTCCATACTGCAAGCCTATGCGCAACAGCATGCCCACATCGAGGTCTATCAGCAGCCGCACGCGGGACAGTCCGCTGCACGCAATGAAGGCTTACGTCACGCCCAAGGGGAATACATCGCTTTCGTTGATGCCGATGATTGCATCAAAGAGGACTGGTGTCAAACCCATTTGGAGGCCATCCTGGGTGTGGACTATGTGCAAAGCGGCTATGTTAGAGAAAGCCCCTCTTTGCCCAAACACCGCTATCAGTTCACATCGCCCTGTATGCGCTTATACCGCCGCCAGGTGATCGAAGGACTCCGTTTTCCGGAAGGAATGATTTATGAGGACGTGCTGTTCTCCGTGGATTTATGGCTTCGCCGCGCTTCGTGCCGCATGATCGACTATGCCGGCTATGTCTATCGGGACACACCGCACAGTACCACTTCTTCCAAACGGCCGGAGGCGCAACGCAAACTGTTCGAGGCACTCAAAGCCAAACACCGTCAGGCGGACCTACGAGGCAAAATGCTGATTGACTATACCCTTATACGATTAAAACTTCATTTTAGAAAGTTATGAAAAAATCTATCTGCTCCTTTATCCTTTGTACATTGTCCCTTTGTACATTACAAGCTGCTACGTATTACGCCTCGCCGAATGGCACAGGGTCCGGCTCGTTCAATGATCCCTGTTCCTTCAAAGCCGGCTTGGGCAAACTGAGTGCGCCCGGTGACACGCTGTACCTGTTCAGCGGCCAATACGACCTGATGACCACGGATGTCAATAACCTCAACGGTTCCTCTTCCCGCCGCATCGTCATTTCCGGATACGACGGAATGAATGCACAAGGTTCGTACGATGCCATCCTCGACTTCCGCCAAACCGCTTACGGCACAGGACGAGGACTGCAAATCAAAAACACCTGCTCGTACGTGCATGTCAAGAACCTCACGTTGCGCTATTCAGGTAAGAACAATTTGATCAACTACGGCAGTAATAACCTCTTTGAAAACCTCGACATCTACGGATCGGCCGATACGGGATGTCAGATGAAGAATGGAGGCAATAATATCATTAAGAACGTCGATTCACACGATAATTTTGACTATGAGACGCTCAGTAATGGCACGGCTAACTTCGGTGGTAACGCAGACGGCTTTGCGGACAAGCAGTTTACCGGTGACGGAAACCACTACATAGGCTGCCGGGCATGGAATAACTCCGACGACGGTTGGGATTTCTTCCAGCGCGTCAGTACGTCCAATACGATCATCGAGAACTGCGTTTGCTACGTCAATGGTGCACCTTACTATGACATGAGCGCGCACCCGCGTGTAACAGGCGTGGATAAGACGTGGTTCGACGGTAAGGTTGGTACGCAAATGACCGATCGGTACGGCAACACCATTACCATCTCGCTGGCTAAATTCCCCTGTCAAGGCAACGGCAACGGATTCAAGATGGGAGGAGACGGCACGAATCACAAGCTGCTCATTCACCATTGTCTGGCGGTCGGCAATTATGCCCGGGGCTTCGACCAGAACAACAACGGAGGTTCCATGTGGGTGTATAACAACACGGCATATGACAACCATACCAATTACGGTTTCACAACCGCCTGCGGTACCAATACCATACAGAACTGTATCAGTTTCCGTTCACGGCACGATGATTCCTATCGTTCCCAAACGGCAGTGAGCATCAACCATAACAGTTGGAACAACGGGTACAGCTGTTCGGCATCGGACTTCCTTTCGTTGGATACCACGCAGATACTTGCCCCGCGCCAGGCGGATGGTTCGTTACCCGACGGGATGTTCATGCGGCTGGCGTCCGGTTCGTCTCTCATCGATGCCGGTATCAATGTGAACCTGGGTTATAACGGCAACGCACCCGATTTGGGATGCTACGAGACGGACGGAGAGCATCATGAGCCCGAACCGGAAGCGGAAGATGAGATGCCAAAACCCGACGGCAAATATAGCGTGGCGTATGTGACGGTTTTCGATAGCGATGAAGACCAGACACTGCTGGCACATCTGTTCGAGAACGATTCGCTGTGGGTCACGCAGACGAATGCATTGGTACCGGACATCGACTATAGCGTGTATGACATCATCGTGATTAGCAGCAAACCCAATAGCGGCGCGGCTGGTCTGGCGGATCTCAAAGGGTACAACAAACCGATGGTCGTACTCAAACCTTTCCTTTTCAAGCCCAATGTATGGAACTGGGGAACACCGGTCAACACTACTGAACTGGACATCACCGTCACGCGACCGGAACATCCGCTGTTTCAGGGACTTACTGTTACCAACGGACACTTGAACGTCTTCAGCGCCTGCAACACGAATGCCGTCACCGGCATCTCCGAATGGGTAAACACGGAGGGGTTTGAAGTGTTGGGTACCTCAAAAGAAGGGCTGACCGTCATCGCGGAATTTCCCACAGGAACCAGCTGCAACGGAACGATCCTGACACAACCGCTGATTATGATCGGCGTGTCGGAATACTCGACCATCTATCTCACGGACGAGGGCAAAAAACTGATCGAGAATGCGATTCTGTACCAGCTCGGCATTACCATGCCCCAAGGCATAGAAAATCAGCAAACACCAATAATCCATCACAAATTCATTAATAATGGCACACTCTATCTTCAAAGTAACGGCATTGTGTATGACGTTAACGGGCATCGCGTTGTTCTCTAACGCGCAGAACGCCCAGTATCAGGATGTCAACTACACGCTCGACGAGAATCATCTCACGGCGGAAGTAGCCTCGAATCCCAAAGTGTCCGGGGAACTGCTCATTCCCCAGACGATCAGCGTCGGGCAGAACCAATACACCGTGACCGCGGTAGGGGACAAAGCGTTCAAAGGATGCAAGAATCTGACGGCGGTCGTATTACCCAAATCGATCGAGCGCGTCTATCGTTCGGCATTCGAGGGAACCGGTATCTACCTCAACAAAACGAACTGGAGGGACGGATGTCTGTGGATAGACTCCATTCTGATTGCTACCGACAAAACCGTCAAACCCCGTTTTGTCGTTCCCGAAGGCACGCGTCTGATCGCGGCAGGAGCATTCCAGGGCAACAAAACCATCCAACGGGTGGAACTGCCGTCCTGTATCAACCGCATCGACCATGAGACCTTCCGCGATTGCAAGAACCTGCAAAAGGTAGTCATTCCGCCTACCATTACGTCCATCGGAGAAGAGGCGTTCACGGGCAGCGGTATATACCTCAACGACAAGAAATGGAAGAAAGGGGCACTGATTATTGATGACTGTCTGGTCGCCACCAACAATGACCTGCCCGCCAAATATATCTTCAAGAACAAGATCCCCATCCGCCTGATTGCGGAACGGGCGTTCGCTAACCGCAAGAACCTCAAATCGGTCACGGTGCCTCCTACCGTCACGGCGATTCCTGCAGCCGCGTTCTTGAAATGCGAGAACCTGACAGAAGTCATCATCCCCGAAACGGTTCGGGAAGTCGGCAACTTCGCGTTCTACAACTGCCCGCTGCTCAAGAAAGCCACCTTGCCGGCTCAGTTGGAGCGGCTCGGTATGGGAGCGTTCTACGGCTGTACCAACCTGCAGGAACAGGTGTTGGGCGACCGCATAGAGATATTGGAACCGGCGACATTCTACATGTGCCGCGCCATCAAGCATATCACCTTGCCGGCTCACCTGCGCCGATTGGACAACGGGGTCTTCGCCGGCTGTTCGGCATTGGAGGAGATTGACCTGCCCGCGACCCTGACCCATCTGGGAGAACAGGCGTTTGCTGGCTGCGCCGTGCTGCGCAAAGTGGTCATTCCTGCCGGTATCAACCAGATTCCCAAAGAGGCGTTTAAGGGATGTACGCGACTCTATCGTCTCGATCTGCCGGACGGATTGTACGCTATCGGAGACGAAGCACTGGAAGGCTGTCTGGCATTGGAGAAAATCAACATCCCCAAATCAACGTTCCGTATCGGCGTACATGCGTTCCGTAATTGCCAGCAACTGCGGGGCATCGCCCTCGTGGACCATATACATATGATCGAGGAAGGGGCATTCATGGAGTGCAAAATGCTGGAGGAGGTGAGCCTTCCCGAATCGCTACAGGTATTGCAGAAAGGCGCGTTTTCGCAATGTATCAATTTGCAGAAAGTGATCCTCAACGCACGCTTGAAAAAGATCGAAGACGGAGCGTTCTTCCAATGCCGCATGTTGCGGGAAGTACAGTGGAACGATTCACTCCGCTACATTGGTACAGATGCCTTCCTGGAGTGCAAATACCTGCGTGCTCCGGTCTTCGATGCTTCGGTCGAAATAGGCAAAAATGCCTTCAAAGACACCCGCAAATAACAAAAAGTACACGGTTTTCGTTAAAATTTTCACATTGGACACATTTTAATCCGCAAATACTTGCATATTTGCAGAAAATTTTGTACCTTTGCGCTCGATTTAAGAAACACGAAATATCCAAAACATTAAAATATTATATCATTAAAACATTCTAATCTATGTGGCTTAAAGATTCTTCTATTGGTCGTAAGTTCGTGATGAGTTTGAGCGGACTGGCCTTAGTTTTATTCTTGCTCTTCCATGGTTGTATGAACTTGGCGGTGGTCTTCTCGGAGGACGCCTACAATTTCATTTGCCATATTCTGGGAGCTAACTGGTACGCCGTAGTGGGTACACTGGGCTTGGCATTCCTCGTGCTGGTTCATTTCTGCTACGCGATTTACCTCACCATTCAGAACCGGGCTGCACGCGGCAATGACCGCTATGCTGTTACGGGAAAGAAAGAGGGTGTCGAGTGGGAGTCGGAGAACATGCTCGTTCTCGGTTTCTGCGTACTCGGTTTCTTGGTATTACACTTGTACAACTTCTGGTTCAAGATGCAATTCGCTGAACTGACCGGTATTGAGACAGGTGCGTTTGACCCGCAGGACGGTGCAGCTTACGTCAAAGCCCTGTTCACCGCTCCGGTATGCGGACAGATCTACTGCGCACTCTACCTCATCTGGCTCGCTGCACTCTGGTTACATTTGCGTCACGGCGTTTGGTCGGCACTGCACACCTTGGGTTGGAACAACCTCGTTTGGATGAAACGCATCAAAGTGATCGGTGTCATCATCGCTTCGCTCGCTGTAGCTCCGTTCGCGATCGTTGTTTTGTATTACCTCGGCATGGGTATTAGCATGCTTTGCTAAATGGTTAATAACGACTAAATGGTAAATGACATTATGGCAACTAAGAAAGAAGAGATAAAGGAAACAGTTATTCGAACTGTTGAGAAAGTAGTTGAGAAAGTAGCGGGTAAGGTGGAAGAAGCTATTCAGGAAGCCGTTCAAGAAGCTACTACTCCGATCATCACGCCGGAGATGGCAAAGATTCCGGCTGGTCCGCTGGAGCTCAAATGGACGAACTACAAGAACCATCAGAAACTGGTTAACCCTGCCAACAAACGTCGTCTCGACGTCATCGTGGTAGGTACGGGTCTGGCAGGAGCGTCGGCAGCG
The DNA here is from genome assembly GCA_905233375.1 of Paludibacteraceae bacterium. GTDB lineage: Bacteria > Bacteroidota > Bacteroidia > Bacteroidales > Paludibacteraceae > Colicola. The sequence goes on from CAJOEJ010000024.1 coordinate 68,067, forward strand.
GCTTCTCTGGCTGAGATGGGCTTTAACGTACTCAACTTCTGTATTCAGGATAGCCCCCGTCGTGCGCACTCGATTGCTGCACAGGGCGGTATCAATGCGGCGAAGAACTACCAGAACGACGGTGACTCCGTTTACCGCTTGTACTACGATACTATCAAGGGTGGTGACTACCGTGCCCGTGAAGCGAACGTGTACCGTCTCGCCGAGGTATCGAACAATATCATCGACCAGTGTGTAGCACAGGGCGTTCCTTTCGCACGTGAATACGGAGGTCTGCTGGACAACCGCTCCTTCGGTGGCGCACAGGTGAGCCGTACTTTCTACGCAAAAGGTCAGACCGGTCAGCAGTTGCTCCTCGGCGCCTACAGCGCATTGAGCCGCCAGATCGGTAAGGGAAAAGTGAAGATGTACACCCGCTACGAGATGCTGGACATCGTCCTCGTGGCAGATGAGAACGGTGAGAAGCGTGCGCGTGGTATCATCGCCCGCAACCTTGTTACCGGTCGCATCGAGCGCTTCTTCGCGCACGCAGTGGTAGTAGGTTCGGGTGGATACGGAAACACGTTCTTCCTCTCCACTAACGCCATGGCTTCCAACGGTTCGGCTGCTATGCAGATGTACCGCCACGGAGCGTTGTTCGCTAACCCCTGCTACGCACAGATCCACCCGACCTGTATTCCGAAGCACGGTGACGCTCCGTAACGACGGTCGTATCTGGGTTCCGAAGAAACTCGAAGACGCAAAACGTCTCCAGGCAGGTGAAATCAAAGGTCGTGACATCCCCGAAGAGGATCGTGACTACTACCTCGAGCGTCGTTATCCGGCATTCGGAAACCTCGTTCCGCGTGACGTAGCTTCGCGTGCTGCGAAGGAGCGTTGCGACAAGGGCTACGGAGTGAACAACACCGGTTTGGCTGTCTTCCTCGATTTCTCTGACGCTATCCAGCGTCTCGGCAAGGATGTAGTAGCACAGAAATACGGTAACCTCTTCCAGATGTACGAGAAGATTGTGGACGAGAACCCGTACGAGAACCCGATGATGATCTTCCCCGCTATCCACTACACGATGGGTGGTATCTGGGTGGACTACGAACTCCAGACGACCGTTAAGGGTCTGTTCTGTATCGGTGAGGCGAACTTCTCCGACCACGGTGCAAACCGTCTCGGTGCGTCCGCCCTCATGCAAGGTCTTGCAGATGGTTACTTCGTTCTCCCCTACACTATTCAGAACTACCTGAGCGACCAGATCGGTGTACCGCGTATGAGTACCGACCTGCCGGAATTTGCAGCCGCAGAGAAAGCCGTGCAAGACAAGATCGACAAACTCATGGCTATCCAGGGCAAGCGTTCGGTGGACTCAATTCACAAAGAGCTGGGTCTCATCATGTGGGACTTCGTCGGCATGGGTCGTACGGCTGAAGGACTCAAAGAGGGCATCAAGAAGATCGATGCCATCAAGAAAGAGTTCTGGACCAACGTCTATATCCCGGGTGAGGCAAATGCTCTCAATAACGAGCTCGAGAAAGCGTTGCGTTTGGCTGACTTCATCGAGATCGGTCGTCTGATGGCCGTAGATGCTCTTCATCGTGAGGAGTCTTGCGGTGGTCACTTCCGCGAGGAATACCAGACACCGGAAGGTGAGGCTCTCCGTCAGGATGACAAGTTCGCGTATGTCGGCTGCTGGAAATACATGGGTGAGGATGCAGAACCGCAACTCATCAAAGAGCCGCTTGACTACGAGTTCACGGAAAGAAAAACCAGAAATTATAAAAACTAAAGGATATGTTTAACTTGATAATAGGAATATTTGCCCTCTGCTTTGGTTGTTACTCCTTATATCTATGGGTTGCAGGTAAAACTGAAAAGTTTGGAAAACTGGAATCTATGAAAAAAACTTTTGGAGAAAAACTGGGTAAAGCAATCCATATTATTGGATATGTTGTGGCTCCTTTATTAGTTGGTATAGTGTTTTTAGTATTGTACTTTCTGGAGAATAATTTAATTAATCAATAATACATAGAACAATGGATCAGTATATTGATATCAAAGTACGGGTTTGGCGTCAAGCCGGCCCGAAGGCTCAAGGCCATTTTGAGACTTATGAGCTCAAGCACGTCTTCCAAGGTGCTTCGTTCTTGGAGATGATCGATATTCTCAACGAGCAACTCGTTGCTCAGCACAAAGACCCCGTTACCTACGATCACGACTGCCGTGAGGGTATCTGCGGTATGTGCTCCATGTACGTCAACGGTCACCCGCACGGACCTGACAGCGCCATCACGACCTGCCAGCTCCACATGCGTAAGTTCAAAGATGGTGAGACCATCACCGTAGAGCCGTGGCGTAGCCGTGCGTTCCCTGTAATCAAAGACTTGATGGTGGACCGCGGTGCGTACGACAAGATCATGCAGGCAGGTGGTTTCGTTTCCGTTAACACCGGTGGTGTACCTGACGCAAACGCAATTCCTATCCCCAAGCCCGTTGCTGACGAGGCGATGGACGCTGCGAGCTGTATCGGTTGCGGTGCTTGTGCTGCGGCTTGTAAGAACGGCTCGGCTATGCTCTTCGTCGCTGCTAAGGTTTCGCAACTCGCCCTGCTCCCGCAAGGTAAGATTGAGGCTGCTGCTCGTGCGAAAGCGATGGTTGCCAAGATGGACGAACTCGGATTCGGTAACTGTACCAACACCGGTGCGTGTGCCGCTGAGTGCCCGAAGAGCGTCAGTCTGGCCAATATCGCTCGTCTCAACCGCGAGTTCCTCTGCGCGAAGTTCCAAGACTAACCGAAACCGCCACGATAGGCGGAGCAATAGCACGAGGGCGGCTGACTACCGCCCTCGTTGCGCTAATTATAAAAAAATGCATATGAAAAAGTTTACTTCTGTCATCATTGCCTTACTCCTTGTAGTAAGCGCATCGGCTGAAACCTTAACGGTAGCCCAAGCCATCGAGATCGGTCAGGCGTTGGCAAACAAAACAATCTCCACGGAAACGTACACGTTTGAAGGCTACGTCAATGTCATTGACGAGAATAGTTTCAATACCTCGTATAACAACATGACCTTCTGGATCGCCGACACCCGCGGTAATGCTGCCAGTACCGCTTCGGGAGCGCTGCAATGTTATCGTTGTCGACCGGATCGCGAACTGCAGATCGGAGACAAAGTGCGTGTAGAGGCTCCTTTGAAGCGTTTTTTTGAGACCGTAGAAACAGGACAGGCTAATTCACCCGTTACATGGTTGGAATCCGCGCCCGATGAGCCGGAACCCGAAATCGTGACAGGTTCGCTCCGCGTGTGCGCGCAGAACCTGAAGAACTACTATTTCAACCCCAATACAGGTCGGGGTAACTACACGCAGGAGGAGATTGCTGCCAAGACACACAAGATCGTCAACGCGATGCTGGATATCGACGCCGATATTTTTGCGTTCTGCGAAGTGGAGGCAAAGCCTGTTGTGCTCCAGCAGTTAGCCGATTCGATGAGCGCACAAGCCGGTGTTGCAGGACGTTATGTGGCGGTCAGTGACGACATTGATGAAGATTGGAATGAGACATATGACAACAATATCAAATCCGGTTTTATCTATCGAACCGACAAAGTGACTACGGTTGGCAGCAACGCCGGCGCCGTGGGCTACGGATATTATGCGCACACGATGCGTATTCAGGCATTCCGCCAACTCTCCGACGGGGAGAGACTGGTGATTAGTATGAACCACTTCAAAGCGAAAGATTCGTCGGCGGACCAAGGAGAATCACAACGTCAAACCAATGCATCAAACCTCTTGTCAGCGCTCAGCCAAGTAAATGCAGATCCGGATATTTTAATACTCGGCGACCTCAACTGCCAAGTCGGCGAGACACCTGTCACGATGCTTGTCGATGCCGGCTATGAGGAGCAGTTGCTTAAGTACAACTCGTCTGCCTGGTCACACTGCTTCAATGGTGGAGAGCTGATTGATCACGTGCTGGCTAACACCACGATGGCATCGCAGATCGTCAATGCTTACGTGAAGCATGTGAGCGCATCTGCGTGCAACATCGCGGTGAATTCTTGGGATTCATGGTCGGATCATGATCCGTATGTAGTGGAGATCAATCTCAATACGGAGACTCCTGACGACCCATGCGAAGATATCGATGCGACTTATCTGACGAATGGTCTGGCGCCAATGACTTCGGTGAATAATATCTGGTTTTGGTATTCCAACGATCAGTATGGAAGTTATGCCAAAGCAAGCAAGCAAGGCGGATTTTCGGATTACATGTTAACGCCTGTCTTGAATATGAATGGCATGGATTCTGCTTCCATCAGTTTCCAGCACACCCATAAGTTCGCCGGTACGCCTTCGGAGGAGTTGACGCTCTGGGTAACGCCGGATTTCCAAGGAGACTTCGAATCATCTACTTGGTATCAACTGACGATCGATCCCTATGCCGCTAATACCAACTGGACTTTTGTGGATGTCGCAATCGATGTGCCGACGGAGTATATAGGAGCAAATACGGTATTTGCTTTCAAGTATATGAGTGCCACAGATCATTATGCTACGTGGGAAATCAAGAACCTGCATATCACCGCTCAATGCGCGGATTCTGCAACCGATATAGAGAATATAAACGATCAAAAACAAACCTATAAAATACTCCGCCATGGACAACTCATCATCATCCGCAGCGGAGTAGAATATACCGTCACCGGTCAACGCGTGCGTTAATGGACGCGCGTACCCAATAAATTATAAGTCTTACCCTCGCGCTGAATAAGTACCTGCCCATCGTGCAGCACTTTCTGCGCGGGGGTTTCTTCAAAGACCGGAGTAACGGCAGTCTGACTACCCGGATAAACCAACCGTATTCCGTACAGGTTGATACCGCTGTTGGCGGAATAGAGATAGATCGTGGTGGCATCGCCGGTATAATGGTAGGTCTTTTTGGTCAGCGTAGGTTCGGCGGAGAGCGTGCTCTGCACGTTGGCAAACGAACCGGTAGCGATATTGAGCGTACGGGTCTCTGTATTCTTGGCACTGATCAGATAGATCTCCACGGTACACTCTCCGCTGACACCAAACCATACATGCCGGTAGTCGGCGCTACCGCTACCGTTGAACTTAAAGCGGTAGGTAAACGTCTCGTCACCCAACACCTGCTCCGCGGAAAGTGTCTCCACAGTGATGTACTTTTCCTCTGTGGCTACAATATGCAAACCGCGCACCGTGGTCTCCGACGTGATATTACCGAGTGAGGAGAAATCTTCATCGGAGAAATTCCACCAGTTGGATGTCGTTCCGGGTTGCGGGTCTATCGGTTCATCGTCATCGCACGCAGAAGACACCTCCGCACTATTGGTCACCGTCAATGTGGCTCCCGCGCCGCACGTGCTGTTTGTCACATAGCCCTTCGCAACAGAGGCACTCAGCTGGTCATAACTATAACTTGGAGCGGACACCGGCGTGGAGGAGTTGGACGGCAGGTTTCCGCTACAGTTGACAAACGTGCAGTAATTGATCGTGTTGCCAAACGTTTTCCAGATCTTGGAAGCACTATTCGCATTGCCTTCAAACGTGCAACCTTCGAAATAAGCTTTCACATTCTCCGGACCGACGTAGTAATTGGCTACTGAACTATTCCAGTAACAATTGAGGAAATGCAACTCCGCATTACGGCAACGGACCATTCGCTCTTTGCACCCGTCATCCCACCAGCAATAACCATAGGTAACGTTATACCAGTTGTCCGCAGGTTTGTCCGATGATCCGGACCCCATCAAATTGGTAAAACGGTGGTCATCCGCACCGCCCGTTCCGCCTGCTCGCGGCTCTTTGAGGTAACGGAAAAGACACCAGGTCACGGTAATATTATCCGACTCGCCTTTGATATCAAAGTTACCGTCCATTCCATCCTGAAAATCACAGTGATCCACCCACGTGTTCGTCACATCTTCGAAGCACAAGTTGTCATTGCCGTCCACGTCGTACGCACCCGGACCAATAAACGTGAGATTTCGGAGAATAACATTCGTCGAGCGCTTGATAAAGAGGATACCGGACTCGTTCTTGGACTGTTTGTTGCTGGTCAGTTTGACTCCCGGCAACGCCATGAGCGTGATATTCTCCGCATCCTGAATAGTGGTCATCGAGGTGAACGTGAGGTTCGCAGTGATGATGACCACTTTGTTCTTGGCGCGGTTCCCCAACGCCGATTGCAGTTCACTCACGGACGAAACGAGCGTCGGAGTCGCGTTTCCTCCTCCGGTCAATGAACCGGCGTACCCCCAACTCTGCGAGGCGCAGTAGTTAACGGCATGCATCGTCATCGCACACAGCAGAAATAAACAAACGAATACTTTTTTCATATCTGAAACTTTCAACTTTAAACTATCAACTAGACGACTTCTTTCACAAACTTCTCTATCCGTTCGAGCGCTTCGCAAAGCACCTCATGCGAAGTAGCGAGGTTGATACGCACGTATCCCGTCCCGCCATACATGCCCGAGGGGTTGAGTAACACATGATACCGCGCGGCAAGTTGCTCGCAGAAACTCTCCGAACTCATCCCGGACGCTTCTATGTTCACCCATGCCAGATACGTTCCTTCCGTCTCGTGCAGCACGAATTGCGGCAAGCGTTGATGCAGAAAATCACGCAGATAGCAGAAATTGTCATAGACCTGCTTGTTCAACTCGTCCAGCCACCCTTCGCTCTCGTTGTACGCTGCCACCTGGGCTACGAGACCGAACGGATTGAGTCCGTTCACCTCGTGAATCTCCAGCGCGTGGTTGATCTGCTCATGCAGCTCCGGGTTGGGAACGAAGATATTGGCGCACAGCAAACCGGCTATATTGAACGCCTTCGACGCCGAGGTACACACGCAGAAATCCGTATCGTCCCGGACGATGGTAGCAAAAGGCGTATAGACGTGCCCCGGGAACGCGAACTCGCAGTGAATCTCATCCGACAACACGAACAGATGATGCCTGCGCATGATGTCCGCGAGACGCTCCAACTCCTCCCTGCTCCACACACGACCGGTCGGATTATGAGGGTTACACAGCAGGAACACATCCGCCTCCTGCGCCTTCGACTCCATCTCGTCCCAGTTGATCTCGTAACGGTTGTTACGCAACACCAACGGCGATGCCACCAACTCGCAACCCATGTTCTCTATACACGCGAAGAAACAGTTGTAAGCGGGCGTAAACGTCAGAATACGAAGCCGGCAACGGTTGAAACGCAGCTGCAACGCCTTGAAGATCGCCGATACCGCAGGTACCACGGCGGTCGTATAAAGAAGGTTGGAACGGTCTATACCATCCCAGTTATGACGCCGGCTGAACCAGGATGCAACCGCATCGTAATTGGCTTGGGGAACGATTGAATAGCCGAAAACACCGTGGTCAAGACGGCGCTGCATGGCTTGGCGTATCGGTTCCGCCGCGGCAAAATCCATATCCGCCACCCATAACGGCAACGTGCCGCACGCCTGATCGCTATCCCATTTATAGCAGTCGGAACCTTTTCTGTCTATATACGTTAACATAAGATATATGGTTATTGTGTTTTTCGCTGCAAAGGTACAACAAAATTTTGGAATATACAAGCCTTTGCGGCGGAAAAAACAAATTTATTTGAGTTTTTACGTTGTAAAGGCATGTTATTCGCTCGAAAGAGCGATAGTAGCTTCGAGGTGGGACGGCTTAGCCGTGTCGGTGTCCTCGAAGGTACCATTCCAAAATTTTTGGAAAAAAGTGCTTTTTAAGCGGAATTATGGACAAAATAATTATTTTTCGCATTTTTTCGCAAAATTATTTGGATATTTCAAAAAAAAGTCGTACCTTTGCACCGTGATTGAGTGAGAGGGCTGAAAAAGCCTTCTCACTTTTATAAAATAATGTATCACTCACCCGCGAACATACATAGCAACTATGATAGACAAACAGCAATTACAAGCATGGATTGAGCAGTACCTGGACGGTACCGACTATGCATTAATCACCTTGGAGTGCTCCTCTTCCGACGACATTCTCGTGGAGGTGGACAGTTTCTCCGGCGTGGACATGGATTTCTGCGCTGGTCTGAACCGGTATCTGGTGGAGAAACTCGGCGATGCGGACTACTCGCTGGAAGTGGGATCCGTCTCGCTCACCGACCCGTTCAAGACCAAAATGCAATTCGAGAAGCACCTCGGGCATGATGTCGAACTGCTGGTAGAGGGCAAGAAAATACACGGACAGCTGGTCAGTGTGGACGAGCAGACCTTCAGCGTCGATATGGAGGAACGCATGGCAGTGGAAGGAAAAAAACGCAAAGAGCTCCAGACTGTTACCCGCACTTGGCGTTACGATGAGCCCAAATACGTGCGCTATGATCTAAAATTCTAACTACGCAAAACACGTAAATTACGAAAACTACAAATATCTATAAAAATGGCAAAACAAAACGAAACAGTCAATTTAATTGACATCTTTTCGGAGTTTAAAGACTTCAAACGGATTGATAAACAGACGTTTATCAACGTACTGAAAGACTCATTCACCAGTGTGATCACCAAGATGTACGGTACTGCCGCACATTACGACGTGATCGTTAACCCGGACAAGGGTGACTTGGAAATCTACCGCAACCGTCTGGTCATGGAGGACGACGACGTGGCGAACCCTGATACCCAAATCGGTATCACGGAAGCCCTGCTGCTCGATGACGAAGCGGAGATAGGCGAAGAGGTAACGGACAAGGTGGAAATGAGCTCGTTCGGACGACGCATGATCCTCAACCTGCGCCAGACACTGGCTTCAAAAATCCTCGAGTTGCAGAAAGAGTCCATTTACCAGAAATACAAAGAGATGGTAGGACAAATCGTCACCGGTGAGCTGTACCAGGTATGGAAGAAAGAGATGCTGCTCCTCGACGAGGACGGAAACGAACTCTACCTGCCTAAGCAGAACCAGATTCCTACCGATTTCTACCGCAAGGGTGAGATGGTTCGTGCCGTCGTTATCCAGGTGGAGAACAAGAACCAGAATCCCAAAATCATCCTCAGCCGTACGGCGCCCCTCTTCCTGCAACGTCTCTTCGAGCAGGAGGTGCCCGAGGTTAAAGAAGGTCTGATCGCCATCAAAAAGATCGCACGTATTCCCGGTGAGCGTGCCAAAGTGGCTGTCGAGACTTTTGACGACCGCATCGACCCGGTTGGCGCGTGCGTGGGCGTGAAAGGTGCGCGTATTCATGGTATCGTGCGCGAGTTGCGTAACGAGAACATCGACGTCATCAACTATACGCCGAACATCAACCTCTATATACAGCGTGCGCTCTCGCCCGCTAAAATATCCTCGATGGAGGTCGATGAGGAAGCCAAGACCGCAAAAGTATATCTGCATCCCGACGAGGTATCCCTCGCCATCGGTAAGGGAGGTTACAACATTAAACTCGCCAACCAGCTTACCGGATACGAGATCGAGGTTTATCGCGAGATAGCAGAAGACATGGATGACATCTATCTGGACGAGTTCAACGACGAAATCGACCAGTGGGTAATTGACGCATTCAAGGCGATCGGACTCGATACCGCCAAGGATGTATTGGGCACAAGCAAGCAAGACCTGCTACGCCAGACTGACCTCGAGGAGGAGACCATAGACGAAGTCTTCCGTATCCTCTCCGCGGAATTCGAAAACGATTAAAAATTTACCATAACCCCTCCCTGAACTAGGAGGGTTCCCCCTCGGGAGGTAAAACATAGTTTTGCCGACCGAAGAGCGGGAACATGGCGTAGATTCACACGAGCGACGAGGTCGCGAGTCGTATCAAGCCATAGTTCACGCGACATGGCAATAAAACTGATAAAAGCATGTAAAGAACTGAATATCGGTATGGCTACGCTCACCGCCTGGTGTGCCAAAAACGGTCATCCTATTGAGTCCGATCCCAATGTGCGCATTGACGATGACCTCTACCTGCTGCTCGCCAAGGAGTTCAACAAAGACATGGCGACCAAGATAGAGGCGGATCGTCAGGCTGCCGAGCGCAAAGCACGAGAGGACGCAGAGAGAGAGGCGGAGGAAGCGGCCAAAGCGAAAGCAAAAGCCGAGGAAGAAGCCAAAGCAAAAGCCAAAGCCGAAGAGGAAGCCAGAGCGAAAGCCGAAGAAGAGGCAAAAGCCAAAGCCGAAGAAGAAGCCAAGGCGAAAGCAAAAGCCGAGGAAGAAGCCAAAGCAAAGGCAAAAGCCGAAGAAGAAGCAAAAGCCAAAGCCGAGGAGGAAGCCAAAGCTGCCAAAGAACCCGCTCCTGAGCCCAAACCCAAGCAGGAGATCTTCACACTCGGCAAGCCCCAGCTCAAAGACGGACCCAAAGTGGTCGGTCGCATCGACCTCGATTCGATAGACACGTCCACGCGCCCGGCGAAGAAGACCAAGGAGCAGAAACGCAAAGAGCGTGAGGAGCGCCAGCAGGCACAACAGGCACAGCAACAAGCCGCAGCGGCTGAGCGTCGCAAACGCGAACGTATCCGCAGCGGAGCGGCGAAGGTGGACCCCAACGACAAACGCAACCAGGGCGGAAAGAAAAGCAAGAAAAACCAACCTCGCGAAGCAACGCAGGAGGAGGTCGAAAAGGCACTGAAAGAGACGCTCGCACGCCTCTCGCAACCCAAAGGCAAGACCAATACCGCCAAATACAAACGCGAACGCCGTGAGCAGGAACGCGAACGCCACGAGCTCGAAGCAATGGAGGCACAGGAGCAGTCCAAAGTGCTCAAACTCACCGAGTTCGTGACAGCAAACGACCTGGCGAACATGATGAGCGTCCCGGTGAACAAGATCATCGGTACCTGTATGTCACTCGGTCTGTTCGTCTCCATCAACCAGCGTCTGGATGCCGAGACCATCAACCTCGTTGCGGAGGAGTTTGGGTTCACGACCGAGTACGTTGCGGCGCATGTGACGGAAGAGATCAACGCCGACGAGGTGATCAACGAGGAGGATATCGAGTCCCGCTGCCCGGTAGTGACCGTCATGGGACACGTCGATCACGGTAAGACCTCGCTCCTCGACCACATCCGTAACGCGAACGTCATCGCCGGAGAGGCGGGTGGTATCACGCAGCATATCGGTGCGTACAACGTCAAGCTCAAGAACGGACAACATATCACCTTCCTCGATACTCCGGGTCACGCGGCGTTCACCGCCATGCGTGCCCGTGGAGCCAAGGTGACGGATATAGCCATCATCATCATCGCTGCGGACGATGCCGTCATGCCGCAGACCATCGAGGCGATCAACCACGCACAAGCAGCGGGTGTACCGATGATCTTCGCCATCAATAAGGTGGACAAACCTGGTGCCAACCCCGACAAGATTCGCGAGCAGCTGTCCAACATGAACATTCTCGTTGAGGATTGGGGAGGCAAGTACCAGTGCCAGGAGATATCCGCCAAGAAAGGAACGGGTGTCTATGAGCTACTGGAGAAAGTGCTCCTCGAAGCCGAGATGCTCGAACTCAAAGCCAACCCCAAACGTCGTGCCAAGGGTTCCATCATCGAGTCGTCGCTCGACAAAGGACGCGGATACGTCGCTACCCTGCTCGTGCAGGACGGTACGCTCCATATGGGTGACATCGTGCTCGCAGGTACCTTCCACGGTCGTATCAAAGCGATGTTCAACGAGCGCGGACAAAAGATCCAGGAGGTGCATCCCGGTGAGCCTTGTTCGATCCTCGGTCTGAACGGAGCACCCCAGGCGGGTGACGAGTTCAACGTACTCCCGACAGAGCAGGAGGCACGCGAGATAGCCAACAAACGCGAGCAGTTACAACGCGAACAATCGATCCGGACCAAGAAGCATATCGGTCTGGAGGAGATCGGACGCCGTCTCGCGATCGGCGACTTCAAGGAACTGAACGTCATCGTCAAAGCCGATGTGGACGGTTCTGTAGAGGCTATCAAAGACAGCTTGATCAAACTCTCGACGGAGAACATCCAGGTCAACGTCATCCACGGAGCCGTAGGTGCTATCAGCGACAGCGATGTCATGCTGGCTGCAGCTTCCGACGCCATGATCGTCGGCTTCAACGTCCGTCCGACAGCTACCGCACGCAAGATGGCGGAGACAGAAGAGGTGGATATCCGTATCTACTCCATTATCTACGATGCCATCAACGAACTCAAGGACGCGATGGCCGGTATGCTCTCGCCGGATGTGAAGGAAGAGGTGACGGCAACGCTCGAAGTGCTCCAGACCTTCCACATCTCGAAGGTCGGTACCATCGCCGGTTGTATCGTGCGTGAAGGCAAGATCAAACGCGGTAACAAGGTACGCGTCATCCGCGACGGTATCGTGATCAAGACCGCCGAACTCGCATCGCTCAAGCATATCAAGGATGATATCAAGGAAGCCGGTGTCAACACCGAGTGCGGTCTGAGCCTCAAGGCGTACGACGACCTCCAGGTAGGTGACATCCTCGAGTCCTTCGAAGAGATCCAAGTCGCTAAGACTTTGTAAGATTCCGCGCCCGACGGAAGAAACGATTCTCACAAAACGATTCTTCCCTTTCCAAAAATATGGAACAGAACCCCTCTGTTCCATATTTTTTTACATTTTCCTTAGAAAATATTTGCATATATAGAGATTTTTTTGTACCTTTGCAGCCGCAATGGTTTTTGATCGGCCAAACTTGACCGATCAACCAATAGCGCAAAGCGTTGCGCAGACATATTGAAATATAACGAAGCGTTTGCTTTCGCTCTTTGCTTGAAAAATTAGGAACTTTTCGGAACAAGAGAGAATCGCAAATAGGCTTCGCGCGTTGGCGTGAAGTTACTATCTGTATACTTGTTCCATGGTTTTCCTAATTACCTCAAGCAGAGTGTGCGGCATAGCAGCCTCACGCTTTTTAATAATAACTACTTTGTTGTGGCTGCGCAAAGTAAAAAAAATAATATAGTATATGTCGTCAAATGAAATTTTGGCAATCGTTGCTCTAATTTTAATCTTTTTTTTATGTCGGGAGTTGAATTGTTGGTATTTTAAAATCAATGACCGCAAAAATCAAATGGATAAAATTATTGAAAATCAAGAAAAAATCATTGAACTGTTGATGAAAAGTAATGACAACGAGTCCGTCGACAATCCTGATGACTCAGCAGATGCATAACTTGGATTTAATAAACTACTAATTTATTTTTAAGCCTCGCCTAAGGGAATAGGCAAACTATTATGAAAAAGTTTTTTTATTTATTTGCGTTAATCGCATCACTAATGATTACTTCATGTACCTCGGTTGGTAAACTTGAAGTTGCCGTTGCTGCAGCTTCCGCTGAATGTCCTATAGTGCTAGATGAAGCAACAAAAGTTGTAGATATTAAGACAGAAGACAAAAATGTGGTTTATGAATGTGTGATTGACGAAGATATTGCCGGATCTGATATCTCAGTTTTAGATAATGTAGAGATAAAGAAGCTCTTAAAAAAAGAGTATAAATCTTTGTTCACTCAAGACTCAGAGGCTATTGAATTTTCAAAAATGATAAAAGATGCTAATTATAATTTGATAATAAGGTTTATCGGCTCTAATTCAGGACATAAATTTGATATAACCATATATTCCTACGAGTTATAATCACCTCAAAATTACCTCAAAGCAATAGGTAAGCAACTATTTACCATAAAAACAGAAGAAACAAGAAAATGGCGGCAACGTTGCCGCCATTTTCTTTACTCTACTCTTCTCCTACCCGCCTACGGATCGCTCTATAATAATTAACCGATAAACTATATAACTCATATAAAGCTCATATAAACCTCATACAAGATTCATACGAACTAAACGATAAAAATTGCTATCTCTGGAAAATATAGAACGAGTCTATTTCTCGGCTGCTTTTTTCGCTAAATTCAGCTCATGACGGATAAAATCCCATAAACGCGGATACGTGTACTCGCCTTTCTTCCGCGCTTCGCGCTTAAACTCCTCATGACAACGTTCCCACTCCGCACGCAAAACCGGATCATGATAAATCACCTGCGCCTCCGCATTCACACTATTAAAACGCTTAATCTGAGGACGTTTAGCCATCTTCTTCCGCTGCTCCTTCGTATAACGAGGCTTACGACAAACAGCTAACTCCTTGCCCTTGTTCTTCACCAAAGTCCGAACGTAAAACTCGTCATCTAACTCGCCCGTGTAACTTGCAAAGGCGGCAGACATCCTGATTCGTCTTCCTGCCATAAGATTTATCCTTTATTCGCTGCAAAATTACTAAAAATTATTGAATTATGCAAATTTTAGGTGACAAAAACGCATTTTTTCATAGAAAAACGCAAAAATATTTGCTCATGTCAAAAAATTGTTGTACCTTTGCATGCTTTTTTCGGTCGAGAGGCTCGGCACATGGCTGAACCTTCCCGTAATAAAGCAGAACAAACTTTTATTAACAAACTAAATTTACATTTACTAAACAATGGTAAATCATTATGAAACTGCCTTCGTTTTGACTCCCGTTTTGTCTGAGCCGCAGACAAAGGAGGCAGTAGAAAAATTCGAGAATCTTCTCACGCAGAACGGTGGTTCCATCCTGAACCGTGAGGAGTGGGGTCTCAAGCAACTTGCTTACCCTATCCAAGGTAAAAATTCGGGCTTCTATTTCATCCTTCAGTTTGATGCCGAGCCCGCAGTAATCGCTACCCTCGAGACCGAGTTCCGTCGTGACGAGCGTGTAATCCGCTTCCTGACGACCCGTCTTGACAAGTACGCATTTGAGTACGCCGAGAAGCGTCGTAACAAAGGTCACAAACCCCAAAATGAAGAGGAGGCTTAATCATGGCACAGAATGACGAAATCCGCTATTTGACTCCGCAAGGCTCGGAGCAAAAGAAGAAAAAGTACTGCCGTTTCAAGAAGAGCGGTATCAAGTACATCGATTACAAAGATCCTGAGTTCCTCAAGAAGTTCCTCAACGAGCAAGGCAAGATCCTGCCGCGCCGTATCACCGGTACTTCGCTGAAGTTCCAACGCAAAGTTGCTCAGGCTGTTAAGAAAGCACGCCACCTGGCTCTGCTGCCTTACGTAACCGATATGATGAAGTAATTTAGTAACCCACTTAACAAGAAAGGAAAGAACATGGAAGTAATTCTTATTCAAGACCTGGCTAATCTGGGTTTCAAAGGCGACATCGTAAAAGTACGTGACGGCTACGGACGCAACTATCTGCTCCCGCAGAAGATTGCTATCATCGCAAACGAGAGCAACCGCAAGCAGTTGGCAGAGAACCAGAGACAACAGGCGCACAAAGCCGCTAAGATTCTGGCGGACGCACAGGCACTCGAGGCAAAACTCGCAGAAACTGTAATCGAGGTAAAAGTTAAAGCTAACGAGGACGGTAAGATCTTCGGTACTGTAACCACCCAGAATATCTCTGACGCACTTGCTGCACAGGGTATCCAAATCGACAAAAAGGTCATCACGATCCTTGAGCCGATCAAGCAATTGGGTGAGTACACCGCACAGGCTCGTCTCCATCGCGAGGTAAAGGCTGAGATTAAACTGAATGTTGTTGCTGAGTAAACGAAAGTAATTCTAAATTCTAAATTAAAACGTCTTATGAAAAAAGGAATTCATCCGGAGAACTACCGCGTTGTAGTTTTCAAAGATATGTCTGACGGTACTCAGTTCTTCAGCCGCTCTACAGCCGCTACCAAGGACACCATCGAAATCGACGGCGTTCAGTATCCGCTGATCAAGCTCGAGATCTCGAACACGAGTCACCCGTTCTACACCGGTAAGTCCAAACTCGTGGACACCGCAGGTCGTGTGGACAAATTTATGTCCCGCTACGGAAACCGTACGCGCAAGTAATCTTGCGAGGGCAAGGGGCAGGCACGCGCCTGCCCCTTATTGTTTTTTTAAAATTTTCATTTCGAAAAATCGGGATATCGACATATCGAAGTATCGACATATCGAAATATCGAAATCTCGACAAATCAATATACACTATGAACAACACAGCTCTTTGGAAGGCGTTAGGTCGCAATTTTATCATTTCAATTATCCTCTTTGGAGCCTTATTGGGTCTTCTATGGTTGGCGGAGATCATCTTCCCGTCCCTTACACTTTTAAAATGGTACGATCCCGCATGGGTAGTCGGCATCCCGGCTTCCGTCATCGGTGTCGCATATATTCTTACGATCCGGGATCCGAAGAACTACACGGGTTTCTATGCCGGTATTGTCATGTCGGTCTTGCTCGGCATACAGTTTATTCTGCAAGGAGGCTACGATAGCGCTTTTCTTTTCTTCTGCGTTTTCATTCCTTTCCAGATGTTATCCATCTATAAATGGAGCCGCAAGCGAGAAGAAGGAGGAGCCAGCTTCGAACCCAAATTCTTAGAGACGCCGCGTATGCTTATGTCTGTCGCGATGTTAGTTATTATTACTGTGGGCGATTACGTGCTGTCCACTTTTGCGTTGATGCACGACGGACTCACAGACAATATGATGGTTAAGATCCTCAACGGCTTGTTGATCTCATCGTCGTTCCTCGCGAACTACTGGTTGATTTACCGCAAGACGGACAGCTGGATCTACTGGTTCATCTACAGCGTAGCCGGAATAGGTCTGTTCATTATTTTAGGTAATGTATTCTCGCTCGTGCTATTCATCTTCTTCCTGGTGATCAACTCGGCGGCAGGTGTAACATGGATTAAGGCGACAACAGCCGAAAACCTCGGCTGGGTTAAATTGTTAAAACGTTAAATTGTTAAATGGTTAGAAAACAAGATACAGTATTGCGTGTGGCGGAACCTGCTCCGCTCATGGATTTCCTCATCTCCAAGATGGGAGGCATGGCGCGTTCATCCGTCAAACAACTCCTCGGTCAACGGCGTGTCAAAGTAGGAAGCGCCGTACAGACCCGACATGATTTCGCCCTCAAAGCCGGCGATATAGTGACCGTTTCTTCCGGTCGCGGCAACTCGCAGCTCAACCATCCGAAACTGAAAATCGTCTATGAGGACGATGACCTCATCGTGGTGAACAAACAACCGGGCTTGCTGACCGTAGCCGCTACGCCGGGTAGCAGCGAGACGACCGCCTACTCTATCCTGCGCGCGTACGTAAAAAAACAGAACGCGCGCGCGGGTATATACGTGGTACACCGTCTGGACCGCGAGACCTCCGGACTGCTCGTCTTCGCACGCTCCGAAGAGCTCCAGCATTATATGCGGCAATATTGGCGCGATTTAGTGACCGAACGGACTTATATCGCGCTGGCGGAAGGCGTGCCCGAACCGCGGGAAGGCAAGATAACGACCTGGCTCACCGAAGACAAACGGAATGCGGTCGTTTACTCCTCGCCCGTAGATGACGGCGGAGACATTGCCATCACCAACTACAAAGTACTGAAGACCTCTCCCTACTCCTCTCCTCAAGAGAGGGAACACTCTCCCTTGAGGGGAGAGCCGGAGAGGGGTTATTCGCTCGTTGAACTCCATCTTGAGACCGGTCGCACGAACCAGATCCGCGTTCATCTTGCCTCCAAAGGCTGCCCGGTGGTCGGGGATCGCAAGTACGGGCACGGCAACGAGCATTCGCCCATCGACCGCCTCTGTCTCCATGCAAAAGTCCTCGCATTCATTCATCCCGTAACGGAGAAAAACGTGCGGTTTGAGAGTCCCGTACCCAAAGAGTTCAACCGGGTATTGTTGTAACAATTTCAGGCAAACGTCTCGTTAAAGTGGCAGAAAATGGCACAAAATGCATTTTTTTGTCACTTTTTTGTTAAAAAATTTGGTCATGTCAAAAAAAAGCAGTATCTTTGCAGTCGCTTTCGTTTCAAACGGGAGATTATATCGCGGAGTAGAGCAGTGGTAGCTCGTCAGGCTCATAACCTGAAGGTCGGTGGTTCGATCCCATCCTCCGCAACAACATGAAAAAGCAGTTTTTATTTTTTTTTCTGCTAACCACGCTCTCCGTTCACGCGGTTGAGCGTGTTTCGTTAGAGCAGCTTCAATCCGAGTGGAACAGCTACATCGGCAAATCCGTAACGATCACCACGCCGCTGGTCGTTTGCGGGAGTTTCTACGACAGTTTGGTCCTGGCACCCGAGCGGCTCTTCTGTCCGGAAGAGCGTGCCATTGGTTTGTCGGACGGGGACAGCACGATGTACTACAGTCTGGAGCAGCACAACCGGCAAACGAGTATCTGCGTGCATTGCCGTAACGCGTATTATCAGGTACGCTCCGGCGACATCGTACATGGTCTGACGGCACGGGTAACAGGCGAGCGGCAGATGGTGACAGGCCGTCCCGTACGCACCCGCAAAAGAAAGACTGCCTGCGGGTGGTCGGAGCGAACATAGAGAATTACTTCGCGGACCTGGGCGGGTACGCCACCAAAAAGACCACGCCCGAGCAGCAGACACTCAAGACCGACAAAGTGGTACAGGCGCTGCGGGCGATGAATGCGGACATCTATGCCCTGTGTGAGATGCAGGTCGGTAACAAAGCTCCGCAGATGTTACTGAAGACCCTCAACCGGCGCGGACCCAAGTATGCCTTCGTCACGATGCCCGTTCAGGATGCCGACCGTATAGGCGGCTGTTTCCTGTACCGCACCGACCGCGTGAAGCCCCTCGCCTCCCCTGTCTCCGCCTATTCGGACACCACCAGTCATTATTACGCCCGCATGTTCGCGCAAGGATTCGAAGAGACCCAAAGCGGCAAACGTCTCGTTATCAGTCTTAACCACCTCAAATCCAAACGCGCGGGACGCAACCAATACGACACCAACCAAAAGCGTGTGGAGAACACGGACTCCTTGCTCGCGATGCTTCCACACGCCGTCACGCATTTCGGCGACGAGGATCTGTTGCTGTTGGGGGACTATAACTGCTATACGCAGGAGCAACCCCTCGTACACATCGTCAACGCGGGATATATGGACATGCTGCCTTTGGGACACAGCGGAAACTACTCCTACTCGTTCAAAGGGGAAGCCGGCTATCTGGACCGCTGTTTTGCCAACCCCTCGATGGCGGCACAGATCATCCATGTGCAACCGTGGCACGTCAACGCCGACTGGTACTACCAGCACGGAGCATACAAACTCAAAGACCAAACACTGCACCGCTACTCGGACCACGACCCGATCATCGTGGATATCCGATTGAAGTAGTTGAAAGTGGATAGTTTAAAGACCAAAAAGGCTCAAAAGACATAAAAAACACACTTTTTTTGAAAAAAGTTGCCTTTTTTTTTGGTCATGTCAAAAAAAAGTAGTAATTTTGCAGTCCAATTTGTGTAAACCCGTCCTCGTGAGAGGACATAAAACCAATAAAGACAATGAAACGTACATTTCAACCCTCGCAACGCAAGCGCCGTAACAAACACGGCTTCCTTGAGAGAATGGCAACGGCTAACGGTCGTCGCGTTTTGGCTGCTCGTCGTGCAAAAGGTCGCAAGAAACTGACTGTTGCTGACGAAGGACGCCACAAATTTTAATTGACAATTGACAATTGACAATTAACAAATAGGGAAAAGAGATTCGTCTCCTTTCCCTTATTTTGGTAACATTCAAAAACAAACACACATGGAAACAACGAGACAACACAAAATTGCACGTCTTATCCAGAAAGATATGAGCGATATCCTCTTGCGCTACGCGCGCACGCTGCACGGCGTGCTTATCTCGGTGAGCGAGGTACGCGTGTCGCCCGACTTGAGCATCGCGCATATCTATCTTTCGGTTTTTCCGCAGGACAAGGTGGCGGAGACCATGCAGTCCATTGAGGAGAACAGCTCGCACTTCCGCGGCGAGTTAGGTTCCCTCGAACGCCACCAGTTACGCGTGATCCCGGAGATCAGTTTTCATCTGGACGAGACGCTGGACCGCATGGAGCGTATCGACCAGCTGCTGGGCAAGTAAGGAACCCGTCTCTGCATGAAGCTGGAACCGCACATAGCGTGGCGTTATCTGTTCTCCAAGAAGGGACATAATGCCATCAATATCGTTTCGGGCGTCAGCTCAGGCGCCGTGGCTGTCGTCACGGCGGCGATGATCTGCGTGCTCAGCGTGATGAACGGGTTCGGTACGCTCGTGGAGCATATGTTCTCCGAGTTCGACCCCGCCCTAATGATCCTGCCCGCCGAAGGACAGACCTTCCGGACGGATTCGCTGCCTGTCATGCAACTCTTTGAAGACGAAGAGATCGAAGCCGTCTCCATGCAACTGGAGCAAACGGCGCTGGTCCGGTACAAGGAACACCAGTTGCCGGCACGCGTGATGGGCGTGGACAGCCTCTTCGCCCGTACGGCGCATATGGATTCGATCATTTGCGACGGTTTCTATTCGGTCTGGGACGGAGCGTTCGACCGGGCGGTTCTGGGACGCGGGCTGGCGGCGCAGATAGGCATGAACGCACATTTCACCGGGGCACTGCATCTCTACGCGCCCGAGCGCAAAGGACGGCTGAATATGCTCCGTCCGGACAAGTCGCTCCGCCACGAGCACGCGTTCATCGCCGGTACTTTCGCCGTAAACCAGATCGAGTACGACGACCAGCTCATGTTAGTGTCCCTTCCGCTGGCGCAGCGCTTGTTCGACTACGATGACCGGACGGTCACGGCGCTGCGGGTTCAGCCCAAGACACAGGCAAAGACGCAAAGCCTCAAAAAACGGCTCTCGCAAACGCTCGGTTCGGGATACAAAGTGCTTGACCGCTACGAACAGCAACAGGATTTCTTCCGCATCCTGCGCATCGAGAAACTGCTCACCATGCTGCTACTGGTGTTTATTCTGCTTATCGCCTGCTTCAACTGTATCGGTTCGCTCTCAATGCTCATCATTGACAAACGCGAAGATATCCGGATTCTCTCGCATCTGGGCGCCAACGAACTCACCATCCGGCGTATCTTCCTTCTGGAAGGATGGCTGATCTCCGCATTGGGTGCGGTGACGGGACTCTGTATAGGCGTGGCAGTATGCCTCGGACAGCAGCATTTCAGATGGCTCAAATTAGGTTCGGGAACCGACTATGTCATCTCCGCCTATCCGGTGACGGTACAATGGACGGATGTCCTGGCGGTCGCACTCATCGTATTGGCGCTGGGAGGACTCACGGCATGGATTCCCGCAAGGAAACTGAAAAGCGAAATCGAAAAGTGAAAAAGTCAACAATTTATATCATATGGTGTATGAGCCTGATGGTTCTGGTCGGACTCGGTTCATGCCGCAACCGGACACCCTATGTCTATCAGGGTTTTCCGAAGGAATACACGCTCTGCTGGGAGAACCAATACGGTCGATGCTACGACTCCGTCCCCTACAACGTAGTAGCGGTGGATCTGTATTCCGACGGGCTGACGCTCAATGCCAAACACCTTATGCAGGGGACAGGCTATAATCTGTTTCTGTCGGACATCTTCGTGGACACAGACGCCGCAAGCGGTTCGTCACAATTACCTGCCGGCAAGTATCACAGCGACACGACCGCTCTCCCCTACACTTTCCTTCCCGGCAAAGACTACGAAGGATATCCCCACGGCATGTATATCCTGCATATAGAGGAGGACAAGATCACCGGCATTCAGGTCATTGACTCGGGTTATATGGTCGTCCGGGACACGACGGACGGACTCCGGGACTTGCAGTTCACGCTCTATTACAAGAACGCGTACGGATATACGACCACCTATACCACTCATTTTCAAGGCGAACTCACACCATGGGCAAAGCAGTAAAATCCGATGAAGCCTTGTTGCGCGAGTACCACGGCTACCTGCGGCTGGAGCGCAACTACTCGCCCAATACGGTCGAGGCGTACGAGATGGATCTCGACAAACTGCGTGCCTATGCGGACGAGCATCAACTGGATTTTGTACACATGGCGTTTGAAGACTTGGAGGCATTCGTCTTCGAGCAGTTCAAGACCGTCAAATCGGAAGCCACCCAGGCACGAATTTTAGCCGGGGTGCATGCCTGGTACAAGTTCCTGCTGTACAAGGACTACATTGAGCAAGACCCTTCCGAACTGCTCGAATCGCCCAAGAAATCCAAACACCTGCCGACGGTATTGTCTTTAGACGAGGTCAACGCCATGATGGCAGCCATCGACCTCAGCAGCAACGAAGGGCACCGCAACCGGGCGATAATGGAGATGCTATACGGCAGCGGACTGCGGGTGAGCGAACTGGTTAACCTGAAACTGAGCAGGATATACCTGGACGAACACTATATGCTCATTGAGGGCAAGGGTTCCAAGCAACGCCTCGTGCCGGTTTCGCCGGTGGCGGAAGAGTGGTTCGGGTATTGGCTGCAGGAGCGCAGCACATGGCAGATCAAACCCGAAGCACGCGACCTGGCGTTTGTTAACCGGTACGGTCGTCCTTTGACACGGGCGATGGTTTTCACTATCGTACGCCGCCTGTGCGAAGCGGCAGGCATCACCAAGACCGTCTCGCCGCACACCTTACGGCATTCGTTTGCGACCCACCTGCTCCAGAACGGAGCGGATCTGCGCGTCATTCAGCAACTGCTCGGACACGAAGACCTCGCGACCACAGAGATTTACACCCATCTGGACGTGCAGGATCTGCGACAAGCCATCCTCCAATGCCACCCGGCAAACAAATCGTAAATCGTAAATTGTCTAATCGTAAATTAATATTGTTTCTAATGTTGCTGAGTGCTGCTATGTGCTCAGCAATAGAAACAATAGTTGTCGGCGAAATACTGAACGAGATGACGGGCGAAGCCATCCCGAATGTGAATATTCATTTCCGCGGCACCAAGATCGGTACCACCTCGGACGAAAACGGTTCCTACGCCCTGCGTGTCGATATGACCGGCAAAGCCCAACTGGTCTTCTCCGCCGTCGGATACCATACCCAGCGCTTTGAGATCGAACCGGGAACGATGGCGGGACTGCAGGTGACGATGCGCGAGAAAGCGACAACGCTGATGGAAGTGGTCGTAGCGCCGAACGAGAACCCGGCATTGGAGCTGCTCCGCCAGGTGCGTGCCCGGCGGGCGGAGAATGACCGAACGATGCACCCGGAGAACAGCGCGACCCTGCAACGGGCGCAGACCCTGTACGTGTCCCATATTCAGAAACGGCATCTCAGGCGCGCGTTGTGGCACAGTTTGCAAAACGGCATGATCGCCCAAGACGACTCGACCTACGTCCTCCCGCTATACCGCGAGACGCAGTCGTTCCGCCTGCAGGGGCAGGAGATGATACCCGCCAATGACCGGATGACGCAAGCATTGATTCTCAGTTCCACCGACTACTCATCCCTGCTGGGAGGAGAAGGAAACCTCAATTTCTACGCCAACAGCGTTTCGCTCATGGGGCACGCCTTCCTGTCACCCCTCGCAAGCGGCGGAAACCTGTATTACCGTTACTACCTGCACGAGGAGAAAGTGTCCGATAACGAGCACATCGTGCAAATCGACTTCCGTACCCGCAACCCGTTCTACGCCACGTTCAACGGGTCGATGTGGATAGATACGACCACCTATGCCTTGCAATGGCTGTCCGCCTATGTGCCCGCCGAAGTAGCGGTCAATTATGTCAACACCCTGCATGTCTCCCAAACGCTCAACGAAGACGGTTCGCTTTTTGACGAACGTATATCGGCGCTGCTGGACTTCACGATAAAGAGCGAGAAAGCCGGAACGGTCTTTCCCACGTTGTTGCTGACAACGAGCCTTTCCTCCCGACAGCCGCACAACACGGACACACATTCTACCTTGCATCCCTACAACGACAGTACCATTACCGCGGAGGCAGGTCTTGCTACCGACAGCGCTTTCATGGCTTTGGACAGCCTTCCCATCGTCCTTGCCGCCAAATGGTTTGCTACAATCGCCACCACCGGATATATACCCACCGGTACGCCGGTCGATTTCGGACACGTGCAGGAGATATTGCAGATCAACAAGCACGAGGGCGTGCATATCGGACTTCCGCTGCGCACGAACGAACGTTTCTCCAAGGTCGTGTCCCTGGAAGCCTCGGTCGGATACGGTTTCCGCGACCGCTCCGCCAAAGGTATGGGACGCGTATCCGTTAACCTGCCTACTCCCCGCAAAAACACGCTGCAACTGGAATATAACGACCGCTATATATGGTCTGAGGTGGATGATTTCGACCGCCTGCTGCGGGAGAACTCGATGGGCTACGGTAACTTCGATTTCACCGCCTATGCCTTCGAGGCGTTGCACCGTGACTCGCTCTGCGTCAATACTGCCTTGCGCCAGCGCCAGATTCAACTGCACTGGTTTGCCGACTGGTTCAACCGAACCGGCAGTTCGGGACACTCGACGAGTCTGGAGACACATGCGTATATCCGTGCCGGATGGCAGGACGGATACGCCTATCAGACGCTTTCGGGAATCGCACGCTTGTCGTGGGGCGAACGCAAGTACGACGGCTTCTTTATGCGCCGCTACGCTTATTCATCCCGATATCCAGTGCTTTATCTGGGTATTGAGACAGGTCATTGGCAAACGACCAACAAACAATCACAAATCACCAATTACCAATCAGCAATAAAAAATAGTCTCTACTGCCACCTGCGCCTCATGCTGACCCAGCATGCAAACTTGGGAATGGGCGGAACGCTCACCTATGCTTTGCAGGCAGGCGCCCTGTTCGGGCAAGTACCACACACGCTCCTTTGGCAGGCAAATGCCAACCAGGGATACGCCTACGACCCGTACCGCTTCACCTTCCTGCATGGAGGACAACTGATGGCGGACAAATACCTCACCCTGCAAACAGAGTGGAACGGACAAGGCATCCTGTTCAGCCTGATTCCGGGTGTGCGCTGGTTGCATCTGAGAGAATTGGTGGAAACGAAGATAGCCTATGGATATCTGGGCAAATCGGTCTCTGCGCTGCCGGCAAGTGAAACGAGTGGTCTGTTTGCCGTCAGCCCCAAGGGCGGTCTCTATGCCGAAGTGGGAATCGGTATCGGCAATATATTACGGGTGTGCGACTTGTATTCCATTTGGGCATTATCCCCGCAAATACAATGGGGAATGCGTTTTCGGATCCATTTGAGCCTGTAATGGCACAATTTTTGTTAGTATAAAATAGAGACCATTTTTAGTTAAACAAGCAACAAACACATAGTACTATGGCAAAAGAAAAGAAATTAAGACGCAGTGCCAACAAGAAGCTGGCAGGCGTATTGGCAGGAATCGCAGAGTATTTCTCCATTGACCCGACCGTTGTTCGTCTGGCGTATCTGGCTCTGTCGATTTTCAGCGCCGGTTTCCCGGGATTGTTACTCTACATTCTGATGGCACTCCTGATGCCGGAACCGGAAAGCAAAGACGATCGTTTCGACGATGCAGAGGTAGTGGGATGACCCACTACCTTTTTTCTGCTAAAATCGTTGCGGAATAAGGAGCCACTAATGCTTTGGACTCGTGCATCTCTTTGAGTCCGTTCACGTTGGCTTCTCCGTTGAAAGCAAGAAGCATATAGGTGTCTTCGGGTATTTCCACCTGTTGCGCTTCGTTACTGCCGTTCAGCAGAACGACAAGCGATGGGGCGTTGTCTATACCCTCAAGATCCTTGATGCGATAAACAATCAGGTGCTCCTTGTCCGTCTCTATGAACTCGCAATGCTCAGCTACCGACTCGGCGCTGCCTAAACGGAAACCTTTGTGCGCACGGCGGATGGCAATCATCTGCTGGTAGTACGCAAACAAATCCGCATATTTCGTTTTGTTCTCCCAAGGGATGATATTGATGCTGTCCGGGCTCTGATAACTGTTGTCAATGCCCATCTTGGTACGGAACAGCTCCTCACCGCCGTAGATGAAACTCATACCTTGTGACACCAGAACGGCTGTCTGTGCAAGTTTGTTCATACGCAGTTTCGTCTCCTCGCTCTCCTCTTTGGCACTCACCTCGATGCGGTCACGCAGACAGTAGTTGTCGTGGCAGGTGATATAGCTCACATGCTGCATGGGTTCGCCGCTCCATTCCGGACAGGCTACCAGACCTCGCATCAACGCTTCCTTGCACTCGCCTTTACCGGATGCAAAACCGCGCTCGTGGTCAAACGGACTGCCTATCAGCGCATTACGGATATCATCGCTGAACGCACCTACGCGCGGCATTTTATATGTCCACTGCTTCATCGCCAGCTCTTCATACGGATACGCGGGACTCATGGCTGCCCATCCTTCGCCGTAGGTGAGAATGGTCGGGTCGATCTCGTCCAATGCCGCACGGATGGCACGCATCGTCTCCTGGTCATGGATTCCCATGAGGTCAAAGCGGAAACCGTCAATGTGATACTCGCGTGCCCAGTAGCAGACAGACTCAACCATAAACTGACGCATCATCTCATGATCGGAAGCGGTCTCGTTGCCGCAACCCGAACCGTTGGCATACGTGCCGTCTTCGTTCAGGCGGTAGAAATACTGCGGTACTACTCTGCCGAGCGCACAACCCATGACGTCATACGTATGGTTATACACAACGTCCATGATCACACGGATACCGGCATTATGCAATGCC
>CAJOEJ010000024.1:94595-102830 GCA_905233375.1 Paludibacteraceae bacterium
ACGGGGCGGACGAATAGCCGCCTTCCGGCGCATTGTAGTTGACCGGGTCATAGCCCCAGTTATAGCGGTTCGTGTGCAACGCGGTCTCGTCAATGCTGCCATAGTCAAACATCGGCAGGATCTGCAGGTGGGTGATACCTAACTCTTTCAAGTGACTAATTGCCGGCTCTTCGGTCATGCCGAGGAATTTTCCTTTTTGCTCGATACCGGAATTGGGCGACATCGTGAAATCGCGCAGGTGGGTCTCATACACCACGATGTCGGTCATGTCGGGCATCGCAGGACGCACATCTTTCTCCCATCCTTCGGGATTGGTCTTGGACAGGTCGATGACGGCTGCTTTCTGACCGTTGATACTCACCGCTTTGGCGAAGATACCCGGGGACTCCAATCCCCACTCGCCGTTCTGGAACGAACGGACGGTGTAGAACTTGCCTGCCTGGTCACCTTTGACGGTAGCGGTCCAAAAATCGTTCTCACCTTTCTTCAAAGGAACCACCTTGGCACATTGTACATCGTCACTTTGTTCGTAGATGCAGACTTCCATCTGATCCGCCACGTTGGACCAGAAACAGAATTTGGTTTGTTTGGGACTGTAGAGGCACTCGTCCTCCATCTTGGGTTGAACGGCTGTACAAGCCGCAAATGCTACTACCAGCATACATAGAATAGTGTTTCTCATAAAATATAATGTTAATTGTTGTTATTTGTGTTTCGGTTTGTTGTCTTTCCACCAGAAGAAGTAACCGTTCTGCTGCTTTTTCTGTTCCGGCGTGCGTGCCACGTAAATAGGCTGTCCCGTATAGGGGTTTATACCGGTGTAGAACATGGTGGTGGAGAGCGTCATGGGCGTCGGTGTAAAATCCTGCACTTGCTCGGGACGGTAGTGCATTTTCTTCGTCTCCTCCGCCAACAGCTGCATATCGCGGTTGGTACAACCGGGATGCGACGAGATGAAATACGGGATGAGCTGCTGATGGAGTCCAGCCTCTTCGTTGATGCGGAGGAACAGCTCGCGGAACTGCTTGTAATGCACCCATTGGGGTTTGCGCATCAACTGTAGGACGGCGTCCGAACAATGTTCCGGTGCCACTTTGAGACGTCCGGACACATGGCGGGTGATCAGTTGGCGGGCATAAGCTTCATTCATCAGGTCGTAGCGGATACCCGAACCCACAAACGCATGCTTGACGTACGGCAGTTGGTCCACCGTGCGGTATATATCAATCAAAGGACCGAAATCCTGATTCAGGTTCTTGCATATGGACGGCTGCAGACAGCTGGCGCGCGCACATTTCCCGCAGACAGACAGGTCCTTTCCGTGCATCTGATACATGTTCGCGGACGGGCCTCCAAGGTCGGAGAGGACGCCGTGCCAATCGGGCAGCTGGCTCAAACGCGCTATCTGGCGCAGGATGGACTCCTTGCTACGGCTGACAATCTGCTTGCCCTGATGCGCGGAGATCGTGCAGAACGAACAACCGCCAAAACAGCCGCGATGCATACACACCGACCATTTGATCATTTCGTAGGCGGGAATATGTTTGTCCTTGTATTTGGGATGCGGCGTGTACTGGTACGGCAGGTCAAAGATCGCATCCAGTTGCTCCGTGGTCATCGGCGGATAGGAGGGGTTAACCACCACGTACTGCTTTCCTACGGGCTGAACCAGCGTGGTCTGGTTAATCTTGTTCGACTCTATCTCTATCAGGCGGAAGTTCTCCGCATGCTTGCGCTTGTCCTTGAGCGCCTCCTCGTGGCTCGCCAGCCAAATCGCATCGGGCGGCACTTCGCTCTTGTCACTCGTCAGGTACGCCGTCTGCGGAATATGGTGGCAATACTCCTTTGTACATAGTACATTGTCCTTTGTACATTGTCCTTTGTCCCTTATCGCATCAGCGATGGCTGTCATTGCCTGCTCGCCCATGCCATAGACTAACAGATCTGCGCCGCTATCGACTAAGATAGACGGCATCAACTTGTCCTGCCAGTAGTCATAATGGGTCAGTCGGCGCATCGACGCCTCAATGCCGCCTATGATCACCGGCACATCGGGATAGAGCTGCTTGAGAATCCGGCAATAGGTGATCGTGCAGTAGTCCGGTCGCATGCCCGCCTTGCCCTCCGGCGTATAGGCGTCATCCGACCGGCGGCGTTTGGCGGCGGTGTAGTGGTTCACCATCGAGTCCATGCTGCCTGCCGACACCGCAAAATAGATCCGGGGACGACCGAACTTCTTGAAATCACGGTAGTCGCCGTGCCAGTCGGGCTGCGGAACGATCGCCACACGGTAGCCGTTTGCCTCCAGCACGCGTCCCAAGACAGCCGCTCCGAAAGACGGGTGGTCGATATACGCGTCGCCGGTGAAGAAGACGATGTCCACTTCATCCCAGCCACGCAGATCCGTCTCCTTGCGCGTCGTCGGCAAATATTTCAGCAAGTCAGCCAATTGTCTATTATCAATCGATCGTCAAATCGAGTTTCTCTTTGAGGATACCCACGACAGGGTTCTGCTCCGCCATTACGGCATACTTCTCTTCGGAGGTGAACGCCATCTGCTCCTGGCTGTACTCCGCCTGGATCAACTGGATCTGAAGCTGGTCGTTATGCAGTTTCTGCCTCAACTGGCGCAGCAGAGCCGGCAACGCCTTGCGCATCTCTTTCATCTGCCAAGGGTTGGGCATTGTGATCTCCGCCGTCTGTTCATCGATAAGAACCGGCGAATAAGTTTCCATCAGCTCTTTGAGACGCAACTCTTCCGTGTGAGTTTGTGCAAGACCAACCCACGCGTCTCTGAGTTGGTCAGCCGTGAAAGGGCGGTTAGACTCCTCCGAAGGAGTATTGGATGCCGGAGAGGGGTTCTCTGTCGCCGGCGCAGGAGTGCCAGAGGGTTGGGACGGCGTCGGTTTGATACCCACGCCGGGCATCTTGGGGATAGACGGCATCTTGGGAACAGACGGTGTAGCGGGTGCGGCGGGTTGCGCCGGAGCCGTATTGACCGGAGCGGCGGGTTGGGCGGCGGGTTGAGCCACCGGTTGGGCAGCCGGGGACGGTTTGGAAGCAGGCGCAGGGGCATTTACGCCCAACATCGCCAGCTTGACCAGCGCCAACTCGACCGTCAGACGTTTGTTACGCGCCGTGCGGTAGTTAATATCACAGGTATTGAGTACGTCCAGCACTTGGAAAAGCCACATTGGATGGCAGCGTTTCGCCTGCTCCGCATAGCGCTGGCGGATCGCGTCGCTCGTCTCCAACAGCACTAACGTGCCCGCATCCTTGGATACCAACACGTCGCGCACGTGCTGCGCAAATCCCGTCACGAACGAACCGGCGTCAAAACCGTGGTTGAGCACCTCGTTGAAGATGAGCAGCATCGATTTGACATCGTGCTGCAAGGCGCCGTCGATCAAACGGAAGTAATAGTCTGTATCCAGCACGTTCAGGACCTCTATCGTCCGCTCGTAGGTGATCGTATCGCCGCAGAAAGCGACCAACTGGTCGAAGATAGAGAGCGCATCGCGCATACCTCCGTCCGCTTTCTGCGCCACTACGTTCAGCGCCTCTTCGCTCACGGTGATACCCTCGTTAGCTGCCACCGACTGCAGATAAGCGATCATGTCGGGCACTGTGATCCGGTTGAAATCATAGACCTGGCAACGGCTCAGGATAGTGGGCAGCACTTTGTGCTTCTCCGTGGTGGCGAGGATGAAGATAGCATAGGAAGGCGGTTCCTCGAGCGTCTTAAGCAACGCATTGAATGCTCCTTGCGACAACATATGCACCTCGTCGATAATATAGACCGAGTACTTGCCTATCTGCGGTGGGATACGCACCTGGTCGATGAGCGAACGGATATCGTCCACCGAGTTGTTGCTCGCCGCATCGAGCTCGTGGATATTGAACGACCGCTGCTCGTTGAACGCACGGCAACTCTCGCACTCGTTGCAGGCATCGATACCGTTGTGCAGGTTCTGACAGTTGATCGTCTTCGCAAAAATACGGGCACAAGTGGTCTTACCTACTCCGCGCGGACCACAGAACAGATACGCGTGCGCCAGATGATTCTGGCGGATGGCGTTTTGCAATGTTTGCGTCAACGCCTGTTGTCCGACCACCGACTCAAAGGTCTGCGGGCGGTACTTGCGCGCTGATACAATGTAATTTTCCATATGCTATGCTGTATATATATTTCTCCGTTTCAAAAGTTTCCACTTTCCACTCTCCACTTTCAACTTCCCCAGTTCTTTCATCTTTCAACTTTCCACTATCAACTAAAATCGTCTGCAGTTGTTCAAACGACACGATTCCTGTTCCGATAGCTTTGACCACCGCCTCTTTTTGCGTCCACAGGCGGGTGAAATCGCGGTCGCTCCGGATTTGTTCCTGCTCGGCGGGATTCATCACACGCCGGATCAGTTCCTCATCCGCATGCCGTATGCCCTCTATGTCAATGCCTACCGGTTCGTCCGAAACCGCCACGGCGATACCCTCCTTGCAATGACTGATACTGAAACAGGGTCCTCCCGTTATATACGGTTTCCCGTATTCGTTGTACTGAAAATCGCCCAACGTCCTTTGTACATTGTACATTGTACATTGTACATTAAATACCTCCTTCAGCATCATCCAGCTCTTCAGGCAACAGAAACGTCCCATGGTGTGCCTGTAGCGCAACGCCTGTTCACGGCGCTGTGGACTTACCTCCGGGAGCATGCTTTCCACCTGTTCATCCGTGCACAAGTCCATCGAGTCAAATACCATATAACGCATCATCCGACACCTCCAATGCTATGAGCACATAAAATCCGCGACAAAGATACAAAAAAAAACGCACATGTGCAAATTTATGTGCGTTTTTTTGTCAAATTCCATCTTTCTCTCAAGCAGAGTCACTTTTTCAAAATCACGGGATATATACATAGTATATATAAGGTCGGGTGGGATACGTGATGCTCTCGTCTCGCTCTCGTCTCGACCTCGACTCGACCAGGACAAGACCTGTACAAAAGTGCAAAAGCGCCATTTCTGACGCTTTTGCTCATTAGTACATGATTTTCTTTGTACATTGTACTTTGTCCCTTTGTACTTTACTTGACCTCTTGTCCTTGGAGGGTGGAGGTCTTATCGCCGCGGAGGATGAGGATTTGACCGTTGCGGATGATCTTATTGGTTATTGGTGAATGGTCATTGGTGATTTGGTCGAGACCTTCTTGTTCTCCGCCTTCACCTTCTCCTTCTTCCTCTTCTTCTCCTTCACCATTCGTCCTAAACGAAACGGATTGTTCGTCAAGGGTTGCACCGTTATTGTCTTTCGCGGTAATGGTCAAGTTGTACGATTTGCCTTCCTCCAGACCTGTAACGGTAAACGAGAAACCGGAAGCTTGCGTTTGTTGCGGAGCATGGTCACGCGAAGGAGCATTGTTTCAAACAATCAAGTTATGGTTTATTACGCTATTTTTAGGCGCTCGCTTGCGCCTTTTATTATGTCCTTGCTTTATTTATTATGCTGTCAAGGCCAGCATTATTTTTTTACCCTCTTAGGCGGAGGCCACTTCTCCCGTTTGTCGGGAGAACGTTCCGCGGAAAGCGACGACCGCTTTTAACGCTGGCGGTGAAGCGATGGTTATTGTTCGCTTTTCTCCTTAATATATTGCTCTATTTGAGGACGGAGAACAGGGAAGTCGTTTCGCACGATGTCCCATACAATAGGCATCTCTATGGAATAATAGCCATGCACCAAAACATGTCGCATCTTGATGATTACATTCCATGGAGTCTGCGGGAACAAGAGCCGAACAAATAGGCTCGCTCGACTGGCTGTGTTGCCAAATATTCCCTGATTCGCGGAATCATTTCTTGTACTTCAGCACTTGGCATAATTGTTTTCTTTCGATTTTGCGGTGCAAAATTACACAAAAAAAATGACATACGCAAATTTTATGTCATTTTTCTTTGTTTTGATGCCGATTCGGGTCATCGCGAGCGATAAAATCCTAAAAGTAAAAAACATTATTACACACATAATTGGCGTTCTTTCCTATAAATATGTAAAATAATTTGCACATGTGCGTTTTTTTTTGTACCTTTGCAGCCGAAAAACAAAGTTATAAGTGCCCTTGTGGCTAAGAAATTGAATAATAGTGCCCTTAGGGCAAAAGAGATATGACGATAGCTATATTTGGAAACGCGATGAAGCCGCAGACACTGGTTGAAGTGCGGCACATCCTGGATTTCATGACGGATAAAGGCGTGCATGTGCTGTTGTCGCAGGAGTTGCGTCAGGAGCTGGATCTGCGCGAGTACCCGGGTTTTCCGGAGAACTGGGACAGCGACCGGCAGCCGGAGAACGTCTATGGTGAACCGATAGATTTTGCGCTTTCGGTCGGCGGTGACGGTACGTTCCTCACTTCTGCCGCCGTGATCGGGGACAAGAATATACCGATCTTGGGCGTCAACTGCGGGCACTTGGGATTTTTAGCAGAGGTACAGACCCAAGATCTGAATGATATCCTGCAGAAACTGGTTTCGCATGAGTACACGATCGAGCAGCGGAGCCTGCTTCACCTGAGCGTGACCGACAAAGAGAGCATCTCGCGGGACAACCTCATCATGGCGCCCAATGCGCTCAACGAGATAGCCATTCTCAAGCAAGGTCTGACCAATATGCTGTCCATCGAGACGCGTGTGAACGGCGAGTTGCTGCACACCTACCACTCGGACGGTCTGGTCATCGCCACGCCGACGGGCAGCACGGCGTACAACCTCTCCATCGGCGGTCCGCTCATGGTACCACAGAGCCGGGGCATCATCCTTACACCGATCGCGCCACACAGCCTGACCGTCAAACCGATTGTAGTACCGGACGACTGGACGTTCGATATCCAGGTCAGCAGCCGGTACGACTCGTTCATGGTGTCAGTGGACGGACGCAGCCAGAGTCTGAGCACGGACATAAGCCTGCATATAGAACGGGCGCCCTACACCGTCAAGGTAGTGCAGATAGGTGATAACAGTTTTTTGAAATCGCTTCGAACCAAACTGAATTGGGGGAAGTAACAATTTACAATTAAGAAATAAGAATTATGAAAGGGCTCTTGGAGTTTGGTACAAATTTTGGAGATACGTACGGTTCTTAAAGTTTTGCACAAAAGACAATAGGACGCTTTCTAAATTCTGAATTCTAAATTCAATATTATGCTGGATTTTATAACATGGAATGTGGACCCGATACTGATTCATTTCGGGGACGGAGGAATACGGTGGTACGGTCTGTTGTGGGCTATCGGTCTGTATATATGCTGGGCGGTGAACGAACGGATGTACAAGCGGGAGAACTGCCCGGCAGAGTGGGCGGACCAGATGTTCTTCTTCATGGCGGCGGGTGTAATCATTGGCGCACGTATCGGTCATTGCTGGTTCTACGAATGGCACGACGTGACCAACCCCGCGCTCACAGGATATTGCGAGTACATGCGTATTTCCACCCAGCCGTGGCATTTGTTCGGATGGGAGTTCGCCTACCGCAATCCCTATATCGAGCACCCGCTCATGCTGCTTAAGATATGGGAAGGCGGTTTGAGCAGCCACGGCGGAGCCATCGGTCTCATCATCGCCGCTATTCTGCTTCACAAATACAAGTTCAGCAAGTACCCGCAGTACGGTACGAGCTGGCTGTGGATATTGGACCGCTTGTGCGTGGGCGTGTGCTTCACGGCGTTCCTCATCCGTTTGGGCAACCTGATGAACAGCGAGATATACGGCGGTCCGACCGACCTGCCGTGGGGATTCATCTTCGTCCGTGACGGTCAAACCGTTCCGTGTCACCCGACGCAGATCTACGAGATGCTCTACTGCCTCGCGGCGCTGGCGGTCACCTGGCCGCTCTATTGGAAGACGGACGCACGCCGGCGCGAGGGACTGCTGTTGGGCGTGTTCCTGCTGATCATCTTCGTCACACGTTTCCTTTTGGAGTTCATCAAGAACGACCAGGAAGCCTTCGAAGCCGGACACCTGCTCAATATGGGACAGCTGCTGAGCTTTCCGTTCATCGCCTTGGGTGTATTCCTTATTATACGCGCGTATAAGAGACCTCTCTCCCCGGTAGTGGACAAACAGCCGAAAACAATTAAGAATTAACTGACATGTATCAGATGATCGTTTACACTTTTGTATCAGAACATCGTTTACACTTTTGGATTGTTAACAATAAAATTTTTATTATACAATTTTGTTCTT
>CAJOEJ010000025.1 GCA_905233375.1 Paludibacteraceae bacterium
AAATTGCTCACGGCTCTTTTTGTTAACGAAGGTCGAGCGGTTAACCGTGAAGATACGCTTGTGCGTCGGCAGTGGAATAGGACCACTTACTACAGCACCCGTTGCCTTTACGGTCTTGACGATCTTCTCTGCAGACTTGTCAACCAGGTTGTGGTCGAAAGACTTCAGTTTGATACGGATTTTTTGACTCATAATTTAATAATATTGTTTTTGTTTGTTAGTAATTTTGCAGAGCGCAGATAACCTTAAGAGTCATTTGCTAAGATGACCCACGCCCCGCAGGGTTAATTTTGTCTTTTTCAGACCGTACTTATAGCCACACGCATGTGTGTACGTGTACGTTCCTTATTTATATTTTACCGCCCGCATGGTCTTTGTATCGACCATGCATGGGCGATAAATTGATTATACGAGGTCTACGCGACCACCTACTTCGGTCAGCACGGCTTTCGCGATAGAGCTGCTTACTGCCTCGTAGTGGCTGAACTCCATCGAGCTCGTTGCACGACCGGAGGTGATGGTACGCAGAGCGGTTACATAACCGAACATCTCTGCCAATGGTACCTTCGCCTTCACGATACGTGCGCCGGTGCGGCTGGTGTCCATGCCCTCTACCTGACCACGACGTTTGTTCAGGTCGCCGATGACATCACCCATGCTCTCTTCAGGAGTAACCACCTCTATCTTCATGATCGGCTCCATGAGCACCGGTTTAGCCTTTGCAGAAGCCTCTTTGAACGCCATCTGTGCAGCGATCTCGAAGGACAACTGGTCGGAGTCAACCGGGTGGAAACTACCGTCAAGCAGCGTCACTTTCAGGCTGTCAAGCGGATAGCCAGCGAGCACACCGTTCTTCATAGCGAGCTCGAAGCCCTTCTGAACACTCGGGATGTACTCCTTAGGCACGTTACCGCCCTTGACAACGTCTTCGAACTGAAGACCACCGGGGAAGTCAGCGTCTGCCGGCTCAACGCGAACGATGATGTCAGCGAACTTACCACGACCACCGGATTGCTTCTTGTAAACCTCACGCAGCTCAACCGGAGCAGAGATAGCCTCGCGGTATGCCACCTGCGGACGACCCTGGTTACACTCCACCTTGAACTCGCGTTTCAGACGGTCGATGATGATCTCCAGGTGGAGCTCACCCATTCCGCTGATAACGGTCTGACCGGTCTGCTCGTCCGTCTTAACGGTGAACGTCGGGTCTTCCTCCGCCAACTTGGCAAGACCAACACCTAACTTGTCGAGGTCAGCCTGGCTCTTCGGCTCTACGGAGATACCGATAACCGGTGCCGGGAACTCAATCGACTCGAGTACGATAGGCTTGTTCTCGTCGCAGAGGGTATCGCCCGTGCGTATATCCTTAAATCCTACGCCCGCGCCTATATCACCCGCGAGGATGGTCTCCACCGGGTTCTGGTGGTTCGAGTGCATCTGGAAGATACGGCTGATACGCTCTTTCTTGCCCGAACGCGGGTTGTAAACGTATGAACCGGCATCCAGGTGACCCGAATACACACGGAAGTAGCACAGACGGCCTACATACGGATCAGTAGCGATCTTGAACGCCAGTGCGCACAACGGATCGGTATCGTCCGGATGACGCTCCTCCTGCTCCTCGGTGTTCGGATTCGTACCGTTGATAACCGGGGTATCCAGCGGACTCGGCAGGTAAGCACAGACAGCATCGAGCATCGTCTGTACACCCTTGTTCTTGAAGGACGAACCGCAGATAACCGGGAAGATCTTCATGCTCAGCGTACCCTTGCGAATAGCTACGCGGATCTCATCCTCGGTGATCGTGCTCGGATCCTCGAAGTATTTCTCCATGAGGGTGTCATCGAACTCCGACACCGTCTCCAGCATCTTGTCGCGCCATTCTTCAGCCTCGGCTACGAGGTTGGCAGGAATCTCTTCCTCCACGTACTCGGCGCCCATGGTCTCGTCGTGCCACAGAATCGCTTTCATCTTCACGAGGTCAACGACACCCTTGAAGGTCTCCTCGGCACCGATAGGAATCTGGATAGGACACGGAGTCGCGCCTAACACTTCCTTGATCTGACGGACTACGTCGAAGAAGTTGGCACCCGAACGGTCCATCTTGTTCACGTAGCACAGACGCGGTACGTTGTACTTGTCAGCCTGACGCCAAACGGTCTCGGACTGAGGCTGTACACCACCTACCGAACACAGCGCCATCACAGCACCATCGAGGATACGGAGCGAACGCTCCACCTCTACGGTAAAGTCCACGTGCCCCGGAGTGTCGATCAAATTGATCTTGTACTTGTTGCCGGCGTAGTTCCAGTAGGTCGTCGTAGCAGCAGACGTGATAGTGATACCACGCTCCTGCTCCTGAACCATCCAGTCCATCGTCGCCGCACCGTCGTGCACCTCACCGATTTTGTGAGTCAGACCCGTGTAGAACAAGATACGCTCAGAGGTCGTAGTCTTACCGGCGTCGATGTGTGCCATGATGCCGATATTACGGTTTAATTTTAAATCATGTTTTGCCATTGTCTTTTTCTCAATCTTTTTTGTTACCTCCCTCCCTTCCTTTTAGGGAAGGGTCGGGGTTAGGCTTTTAGAATCTAAAGTGTGCGAATGCACGGTTAGCCTCAGCCATACGGTGCATATCCTCCTTACGCTTGAACGCACCACCCTGGTTGTTGTATGCATCCATGATCTCTGCAGCCAGCTTCTCAGCCATCGAGTGACCGCCACGCTTGCGTGCGAAATTGATCATGTTCTTCATTGCAATACTCTCCTTGCGGTCAGCACGGATCTCGGTCGGAACCTGGAAGGTCGCACCACCGATACGTTTCGACTTAACCTCTACCAACGGAGTGATGTTATCGAGAGCCTGCTTCCAGATGTCCAGAGCAGCCTTCTCCTCGTTCTTTGCTTTCTGCTCTACAACTGCGAGGGCACCGTAGAACACGCTGTATGCGGTATTTTTCTTACCGTCCAGCATAAGGTGGTTTACAAACTTAGCCACCATTACTTCGCCATAAACCGGATCCGGAAGGATCACACGTTTTTGTGGTTTTGCTTTTCTCATTGTCTTAAATAATTTTTTTGTGGTTGTCTGTCTCTTCAGTAGCTTTGTCCTTTGTACATTGTACATTGTCACTTTGTACTTCAGCCTCGCCGCTTACTCAACCCTCAACCCATGTTTCGTCCCATTTATGGAACATTTAGTTAATAAAATTCAGAGCTTTACTGTTTTCCTTTTCTCCTCCCTTGAGGGGAGGTCGGGAGGGGTTATCACTTTTTAGCTTTCGGACGCTTAGCTCCGTATTTGGAGCGGCGCTGCAAACGGTTAGCCACACCCGCGGTATCAAGCGTACCACGTACGATGTGATAACGTACACCCGGCAGGTCTTTTACACGACCGCCACGTACCATTACGATGCTGTGCTCTTGCAAGTTGTGTCCCTCTCCCGGGATGTAAGCGTTCACCTCCTTGGTGTTCGTCAGGCGCACACGGGCAACCTTACGCATCGCGGAGTTAGGTTTCTTCGGGGTCGTCGTGTAAACACGTACACAAACGCCACGACGCTGCGGACAGCTGTCAAGAGCCGGGCTCTTCGACTTGTCCACCAGTTCTGCTCTTCCTTTTCTAACTAATTAATTAAATGTTTCCATATGCTCCCGCCCGTTATCCTCGTTCTATATCGCGTATATACACGAGCACGAGGCACTGTTCGGACGAAAAAGCTTGCAAAGATACATCTTTTTTTTCACATGACCAAATTTTTTATAAAGAAAAATCAAAAAAAATGCATTTTGCATGGTTTATTTGGCATTTTGGCCGATTAAGCTCGCTTGAATCGGGCAATTTTGCCTAACAAACATCGGTGCGAACCGTTTTTTGATTTTTCGGAATTTACCCCGTTCTATTTCGAGGTGGGTCGCTTTTTTTATGAAGAAAACAGCCAAAAGCAAGTAACAACAGGAAGAATGTCTTATTTTTCGATAAAGTTGCTCTCGTGTTGATCTCGGTTTGCTCTCGAGATGATCTCGAGACGCTCTCGTGTACGGCAAATGTTCTATTTTACACAGACAACCCGCTGTCCCATGGAAGTTACAATCTTAAAAAACTCAAACTTCTCAAAAAAACGCACAAAAATTTGCATATTCCAAATATTTGTTGTACCTTTGCAGCGAAAATTATGTGACGAAAAGTTCGTGACGAAAAGTTCGCTATACATATTACGCATAAAATCAAATTATTATGAAAGGTAAAGAGAATATTTTTAATCCGTTTTCTATTACATCCTATATGGGAGCGGAGTATTTTTGTGACCGTATTCATGAAACGGAAGAATTGGCAGGTGCGTTATCTAACGGACGCAATGTGACGCTTATCAGCCCTCGTCGCGTAGGAAAAACGGGATTAATAAATCATCTCTTCCGGTCACTGGATCCAAACAAGGTGCAGTGTTTTTATGTAGATTTGTACAGCACGTCCAACTTGCAGGAGTTCACAAAAGTCTTTGCGCAACAAGTACTGACAGGACGTATTACGCCTTTCTCCGAAAAAGTATGGTCGGATATCATGCATTTCTTCGGTGCCTTGCGTCCGGTTTTTGGAGCGGATCCTATCAGCGGTATGCCGCAATGTACCGTTGACATACAGCCTCAACGCGAAGAATGGACCTTGCAGCAGATCTTTGCCTGGCTGGAGAAATCAGAAACACCTTGTTATGTGGCGTTTGATGAGTTTCAGACGATAGCGGAATATAAAAATGTAAAAATGGAGGCATTGTTGCGTTCATACATACAGCAGTTACATAACGTACATTTCATCTTTGCCGGCAGTAAGAAACATATCATGACGGAGATGTTCTCTTCCGCCAAACGTCCATTCTATCGCAGTACGCAGATAATGCATATCGGCGTGATAGATGAACATGCATATTATACCTTTTCCGCCAAACATCTGGCGGCGCATGGACAACATATAAGCGAAGAAACATTTCATGAACTATACACGTTAGTGGATGGTTATACATGGAATATGCAAAGTCTGCTCAACCGTCTCTATCAAAACGGCGAGGAACAGATAGAATACAACACCGTGCTCCATACACTCGACCAGGTACTACAGGAAGAAATGCCCTCCTATCAGATGATCTGCAGACTCATTACCGACACCCAGTTGCGTGTGCTGCGCGCAGTAGCGAAAGAAGGGGTTGTTAAAGAACCGGGAAGCAATGTATTTCTGCAGAAGTACCAACTCGGTGCATATAGCACCGTTCGTAGTGTGCTGCTCACACTGGTCGAGAAAGAACTGGTTTACCAAAACGACAATGGTTCGTATATGGTCTATGAGAAGTTCTTCGGTCTCTGGCTTAAGAATCTCTAAAAGCACAAACTCGCATGACTTCTAAAAAAACGCACAAAAATTTGCATATGTGCGTTTTTTTTCGTATCTTTGCGCCCCGCCGCAATACAAAGGTGCCGGATTCCGCGACAAGGCGGAGAACGAATACGGTGACACCACGTTCTGCTATGCGCAATGGACGCCGGACGGCGAGACAAGCAATTATTTCGGTATCCGTTACGACCGCAAAGGCAACTGGTTCGAACAAGTGCATACAAACGAGGACGGTTACACCGGTGCGAGTGTACGGGTGCGTGAAATCACTTATTATAAGGACATCGAGCTCTTCGACCTGCCGGTGGGTGTCAAGGCGGTCTGCCATGAGAAGAACGCCGACAACCGCCTCAAGGCGGCTTCCTTGATAAAGAGAAAGCGCGTATCTGCTTCGGGGACGGCTTGCCTGCCAAACTCGTACGCATTACACCTCTTCCGAAGAAATGAAGAACAACCTGTTGAAATATCTTCTTCCGGTAGCGATAGTAACGATAGCGGTACTGTTGTATATCTTCATTCCGTCCATCAACGCGTGGGTGCTTCGGATTTCGGAAGGCTGGCAAGGTGCCGTGTTCCTCTTGGGAGCAGGCATCGTGCTGGCTGTCTATTACACCTGGGTAATGCGTTTCCGAGGGCGGGCATTTATCTACGCAATCGGTGTCATTGTCTTCACCGCGATGTGCATATGGCTCTTAGCCAACCATGAGTGGTTCTTTGACTTGCTCCAGACGCATCTCGGCACCTGGGGCATGATCGGCGTATTACTCGTCCTCTGCGCCATCCTCGCACTTGGCATCATGTGTTTATAACCCCTTTCTTCGTTTTCCGCCCCTTCCCTTTTCGTTCATTGTCCCCCTGAGAGGCGGGCTTTGTGTTTCCCTATGTACATTCCGCGACTTTATCGAGACAGAGTCGAGACAGAGTTAAGACAAGGTTAAGACAGGTTCAAAATTTAAATCATTAAAAAAACGCACAAAAATTTGCACACATCATTTTTTTTTTGTACCTTTGCAAGCGTTTTTGAAAAACTATGTTTCCGTGCGCACGTAGCGCACACGAGATAATAGGTTTAATTAATGTTTAACAAAAAAAATCAAAGTATCATGAAGAAATTTCTTTCTTTATTTGCTGCAATTTTCTTTGCAGCATGCATGATGGCTGCGGACGTAACAGTGACAAAGTCTGTTCATGACTTGTTCCCGGACGACGCAAATGGTACACAAGAGGCGACATTGTATTCTGATGCTAATCTCTCCATCTCTGTTAATCCTGATGGTAACAATGGAAAGGTGTATGGCACAGGAACTGAATGGCGTCTCTATCAGACCAATAGTCCTGTGGTTACTGTCGCTGCAACAGACGCAACTATTAAAACGGTAGCATTTGAGTTTACTGTTAAGAACACAGGTGTCCTTAATTTCGGCGAAAGTGCTATGACGAGCAATGTAGCGGTTAATGTAAATGCTGCTTCTGCCGAGTTTGTAGTAGCAAACTCCAGTACTGCAACGAATGGTCAAGTTATTATTAAAGGCTTTACCGTAGTTTATGAGGCCAGCGGTGAAGAACCTGCTGCATCGAACACGATGACTGTTTACTGCCAAGATGCCGCATGGTGGGCAGCAGACGGCGCAGCTGTTGGTATCTACACTTGGGATGACAACGGTACCGCAAAGGTTGCATGGCCCGGAGAGCGTATGACCGCAGTAGAAGGTGAGGATGGCGTATGGTCGTTCGAACTGGACACCACCGTTTATCACATGTGCATCTTTACCCGCGTCAACGGCAGTGGTGACATTGCTGACTGGGGAGCAAAGACGGGTGACTTGACTATCCCGACCGATGGCAAGAACCTGTTTACCATCACGAATACGACAGGATGCTGGAAAGGTGAGGCATGTGCATGCAGCGGCGTTTGGTCCGTTTATGGAGAAGAGGCTCCCGAACCTCCGACTCCTGTTGAGGTGGCTTACTACCTCGTAGGTACACTCAACGGATGGACTGCTGATGACGCATACAAGTTCTCAGCCGCTGAGACCGAGGGTGAGTATCTGCTACATACAACCCTTGCTGAAAATGACGAGATCAAAGTCATTAAAGTGGATGGTGAAACCACCACGTGGTATCCTGCTGAAGGTGGTAACTACATCGTTGACGCAGCGCACGCCGGTGAGAAAGATATCTATTTCCGTCCTGCTGGTAATGAGGCATGGGCTGAATTCGGTGGATATATCTGGATGGGTGAGAATCAACCGGCTCCTATAGCTGACGAGTGGGATAAGATTGTTTGGATGGAGGCTGCCGCTGCTGATGACATCGCAGAGGACGCTTCCTATACTGCTGATGGCTCCGATTTTGCTCTTACGCTCTATGATGCCGGTAACAAGATGGCTATCGACGCTAACGATTGCCGCTTTGGTACGGCTGAAGCTTATGAGATGTACAATTTCCGCATCAAATCCGGAGGTGCTTCTTCTTCCACAAAGAACTACTTCATGCTGAACATTCCGGCGGCTGGTACCCTTCGTATCGCTCCGCGTACCGGTTCGAACTCTGCAACTGACCGTGCTCTGGTAATTACCCAAGGTGAGACCGATCTGTACAACGCTATTGTTCAAGAGTCGCAAGCTGTAGAGGTAACGGAAAATGAGCAAACCGTAAAGGTTTATCCGTATGTAGAGGTAGCAGTTGAAGCCGGCTCTGTACGCGTAAGCTATACCGCAGGTATGAACTTCTATGGATTCGCATTCAAGGCTGCTGGCGAGACTCCTGAACCGCAAGACCCGACCGCAGCTGTCATAGGTTCGATGACCGATTGGGAAGAAGCTATTCCGTTCGTTCTCTCGGACGACAAGAGTTATGCTTATCTCACTGGAAACATCAGCGCTGGCGAGTATAACTTTAAGTTCATCATCAACGGCGAATGGCGTTCGAACGGCTACCGTTATCATCGTGGCTTCCCGGGTGCTGCTGGCATTTCCGAGAACAACGGCGACAACATGGTATTCGTAGCTGACGTAGACGGTGAGTACACCTTCGAGTGGTTCTTCGCGAACGACTCCGCTGCTATCACCTATCCTGCCATTCCGTTCACTTGCGACTGGGAGAACATCGCTTGGCTGGGCGGCTCGAATGACCAGATCAAGGTTTGCAAAGAGAGCGAAGCTATTGGTGTTGTCAATGTACAGAATCCGCACTGGAGCGAGGATACGGAGGATGGTATCTACATGACCTTCCCGAGCGCTGCTTGGGGTGCAATCTCGCTGGCTGAAGGTCAGTACGAGACGCAAGGTGCCGGCATGCTGGTTTACCTGTCTGCTCTCACGCAAGAGTACAATGAAATCTCTGTCGTTTGCGAGAACGTTGAGTATATCATCACCGTTTACAATGCGGCTAACGCTCCTGCACCGGCTACCCCGGACTACTACCTCGTAGGTACACTCAACGAGTGGACTGCTGATGATGCTTATAAGTTCGGGAAAGACGAGACCTGCGCAGAAGGTGAATTCGTACTCTATACCACTCTTGCTGAAGACGATGAGATCAAAGTCATCAAGGTGGATGGCGAGACCACCACGTGGTATCCTGCTGAAGGTGGCAACTATGTCGTTGACGCTGCTCACGCAGGTGAGAAAGCGATCTACTTCCGTCCTGCCGGTAACGAGGCATGGGCTGCCTTCGGCGGTTACTTCTGGATTGGTGAGAATCCGGCTGTCCTCGACGCTCCCGATGCAGCTCCGGCTGCTCCCACCTATGCGGGCTATCAGGTACACGCGGTTTACTCCGCTACCTACAACGCTGACTGCAACTTCGGCGATTGGGGTTCCGGTACGGTATATACCCA
Organism: Paludibacteraceae bacterium; assembly: GCA_905233375.1. Taxonomy (GTDB): domain Bacteria; phylum Bacteroidota; class Bacteroidia; order Bacteroidales; family Paludibacteraceae; genus Colicola. The sequence continues at coordinate 9,228 of CAJOEJ010000025.1, forward strand.
GGAAGAGTACGGTAAGAAGTATGTAACTACCAATTTGGGTTACTTCGGTCTTGAGTTCACCGGTATGGATTGCTCCGAGATGGAGGCTCTCCACCTCGACATTTGGTCGGCTGAAGACGCTTCTATCCGCATCGTACCTATCCATGGCGGTACCGAAGTGGGTGTAACGGCTATGCTCGAAGGTCAGAAGTGGAACAGCATCAATATTGCTCTCTCTGATTTCACTGGCGTTACCGACTGGAGTAATGTATATCAAATCAAGATCGACAATGCGGCTTTCCTGACCTTCTGGCTCAACAACGTTTACTTCTACACGACCCAGGAGAAAGTGGTTGACCTCGTTGACGGTTTCTACATGATTGGTAGCATGAACGATTGGGATATCCACAACCTGACAGCGGAACACATGTTTGCTGCCAATCCGGATAACGAAGGTGAGTTCGTTCTCCATTACACGCTGGCTGAGGGCAATGAGTTCAAGGTAGTTGCTGTAGCCGACAACGCACTCGGTGCATGGTATCCGGGTGAGGCTGGTAACTTCGTCGTTGACTACGCTCACGCAGGTGAGAAGGACATCTACTTCCGTCCGGACTATCAGGGTGGCACTGACTGGCATGCAAGCTGCATCTATGTAGCAGCTACCGAGAACGCCAATCCTTGGGAGACTTGGTTCGCAACAGGTGACACTTGGAACACCGAGACAGAGTCCTATCTCACATGGAACGCTGAACTTCAAAAGGCCTTCGTTCATATCAATGTGGACAAGTATGGTCAGTGGCGCGCTCAGGCTAAGTACCACGGTCCTGTTGCAGAGGCAGGCAAGTGCTACCACGTAGCTCTCAAGATGAAAGCAAACAACGCTATCAACAACGTGACCATCAAGTATCAGGACAACGTAGAGATGGTTTACGTAGCTGACGCTGCTCTCGCTGCAAACGTTGAGTTCGTATTCGACACGATCGTTGCCGGTCTCGACGGTGGTAACGGCATCATGGTGCTTGACTTCGGTTATGCACACATGGGTGATGTAATTGAGATCTACGATATCGTCATCGAAGAGGCAGAGTGTCCTGCTACCAGACTGGAGGACGGTTACTACCTGATCGGTCTCGACATGACGGATTGGACTGTTGATAACATCACGGAGGACTATCTGCTCACCGTGAACCCGGAGAACGCAGCGGAATACATGATTCCTGTAACGCTGATTGAGGGTCAAGAGTTCAAGGTGGTCAGCGTAGCTCACGATGCTATCACGACCTGGTATCCGGATGGCGTGGAGAACAACTACGTAGTGGATGTTAACCATGCAGGTGCAACTACCATCTACTTCCGTCCGGACGGACAAGGTGGTAACGGCTGGCACTACGGCGTAATTTACGTTGTTCCGACCGGTACCGTAGATATCGACAACACCAACGCAGAGGTAAAGGCTGTCAAGTTCATCCGGAACGGACAACTGTTCATTGAGATGGAAGGCAAGCTCTACAACGCACAAGGTGTATTGGTTCGTTAAGTAGTGGAGGGGTGGCTGCATTGCAGCTGCCCCTTACTCCTTATATATAATTATTACTCATTTAACTTAATTTAATTACATTATGAAAAAGATTTTTTCTTTTCTCGCAGCGATGATGCTGTTGGTTGGCTCGGCAAGCGCTACTACCATCTACTGCCAAATGGACAAAGACTGGTGGAAAGCTGATGACGCAGCTGTCGGTGTGTACACTTGGGATGGCAACGGCAATGCAAAAGTTGTATGGCCGGGAGAGCGTATGACTCCGGTAGATGGTGTTGCGGATGTATGGTCGTTTGACATTGACACCGCCATCTATCACATGTGTATCTTTACTCGTGTCAACGGCGAAGGCGACATCGCTGACTGGGGCGCAAAGACAGGTGACCAGGTTATCCCGACCGATGGCAAGAACCTCTTTACCATTGCGAATGCGGAAGCATGTTGGAATGGAGCAGAATGTGTATGCGACGGTGCATGGTCTGTTTATGGCGAAGAGGAGCCGGTAGCAAACGAGTGGGCTAAAATTGTATGGACGGCTGAGGCTAATGCTGATGACATCGCAGAGGACGCTTCCTATACTGCCGAAGGCTCGCAATTCGCTCTTATACTCCATGATGCCGGTAACAAGATGGCTATCGACGCTAACGATTGCCGCTTTGGTACGGCTGAAGCTTATGAGATGTACAACTTCCGCATCAAATCCGGTGGTGCTTCTTCTTCTACAAAGAACTACTTCACGCTGAACATCCCGGAGGAAGGTACCCTTCGTTTGGCTCCGCGTACCGGTTCGAACGCTGCAACCGACCGTGCTCTCATCATTACTCAAGGCGAAGATACCCTCTACAATGCTATCGTTCAAGAGACTCAGGCAGTAGAGGTACAGGAAGGTGAGGATACTGTAAAAGTTTATCCGTACGTAAAAGTAGCTGTTGCTGCCGGCTCTGTACGCGTAAGCTATACCGCAGGTATGAACTTCTATAGTTTCGCATTCAAGGCTGGTCAAGATGCTCCGCAACCGGAGACAGCTTACTACCTCGTTGGTAACATGAACAACTGGACTCTAACAGCGGATGATGCGTATAAGTTTGTGGCTAATCCTGAGAATGAAGGTGAGTTCGTTCTCCATTACACACTCGCTGCGGATGATTCATTCAAAGTAGTTGAGATCGCTTCTAACGCGTGGTATCCTGCTGAAGGCGCCGAGGCAAGCAACTATGTCGTTGACGCTGCTCACGCAGGTGAGAAGGATATCTACTTCCGTCCGGACTATCAGGGTGGCGAAGACTGGCACTATGGTTGCATCTTCGTTGCTGCTAACGAAGTTCCGACAGACGCTCCGGCTGCTGCTCCGGCAGAACCGACTTATGAGCGCTACCAAGTTAAGGCTGTTTACTCTGCCAAGTACGAGGCTGACTGCAACTTCGGCGAGTGGAGCTCCGGTACGCAATACGCACAAGAGGCTTACGGTAAGAAGTATGTAACCAACAACAATGGTTACTTCGGTCTCGAGTTTAGCGGCATGGATTGCTCCGAGATGGAGGGACTCCACCTCGATGTATGGATTGCTGCTGACGCACAATTTGATGTATATCCTATCTGGGGCGGTACAGAGCAAGCCAAGACCGTTCAACTGGTTGGTGGACAATGGAACAGTATCAATATCGCTCTCTCGGAGTACGATGTAATTACCGACTGGACGAACGTATACCAGATTAAGATTGCCGGCGCTAGCAATTTGACCTTCTGGCTCAACAACGTTTACTTCTACACGACCCAGGAGAAGACCGTTAATATCGAAGACGGTTACTACCTGATCGGCACCATGAATGATTGGGATATCCACAACCTGACAGCTGACCATAAGTTCGCTGCCAACCCGGAAAACGAAGGTGAGTTCGTTCTCCACTACACGCTGGCAGAGAGCAATGCATTCAAGGTTGTTTCTGTAGCAAGCAACGAAATCGCTGCTTGGTATCCCGCTGAGGCTGGCAACTTCGTAGTTGACTTCGCTCACGTAGGTGAGAAAGACATCTACTTCCGTCCGGACTATCAGGGTGGCGAAGGCTGGCATGCAGGCTGCATCTTCGTGGCTGCTGACGCGAACGCTAATCCTTGGGAGACTTGGTTCGCAAGTGGTGACAGCTGGAACACCGAGACAGAGTCGTACCTCGAGTGGGATGGCGAGAACCAAAAAGCTACTGTTCATATCAATGTGGACAAGAACGGTCAGTGGCGTGCCCAGCTTAAGTACCACGGTCCGATCGCAGAGGCAGGCAAGTGCTACCGCGTAGCCCTCAAGATGAAAGCCAACCACGCTATCAACAACGTGACCATCAAGTACCAAGACAACGTAGAGATGATTTACGTCAATGACGCAGCGCTCGCAGCAGACGTTGAGTATGTATTCGACCAGACTGTAGCCGGTAAAGACGGTGGTAACGGTCTCATGGTTCTCGACTTCGGTTTCGCCAAGACCGGTGATATCATCGAGATCTACGACGTTGTCATCGAAGAGGCAGAGTGCCCCGAACCGCAGGGAGAGATTGCATACTATCTCGTAGGTTCAGCTAAGGGTTGGGAAGCTGCTGAGGCTAATCTGTTCGCAGTTAACCCGGATAACGCAGAGGAATACATAATTTCCACTACGTTGGCAGAAGGCGAAGGTATCAAGGTACTCGGCGTTCAGGGCGAGACACTGACCTGGTATCCGGATGGCGAAGGCAACGAGTATGTTGTAGATGCTGCTCACGCAGGCAACGTAACCATCTACTTCCGTCCGGAAGGCGGCGTTGAAGGATGGTACGCAGGCTACTTCTTCGTAACTGAGACTACGGGTATCAGCAACACCGCTATCGAGGCAAAGGCTGTCAAGTTCATCGAGAACGGACAACTCATCATCCTCAAGAACGGCGTGAAGTACAATGCACAGGGTACGATCGTTCGCTAACGAGAGCATTCCTTACGCGTACGCGTATAATAAGGAGAGGGGACCGCTTGGTTCCCTCTCTTTCATTGGATAGCAGTCTATGGGCGCATTTAGACGCCATATATATTACAAAAAGAACTTTTTAATGCAAATTACAGCAATAAATTTGCATAACTCATTTTTTTTACGTATCTTTGTGCCCGATTTTCATTTTAAATTGCGATAATATGGATTTACAGGAATTACAAAACCGTTGTGAAGCCACGAAACAGAAGCTTCAGGAAGTATGCGACGAGATTCAGTCGATGTGGGCAGCCCTCCGTGAGAACAAGCAGGACAAACCCGAAGAACCGGTAGTTGTAGAGGACGTTGTACCCGTGGAGGAGGTTGTGCCCGTGGAAGAGGAACAAGAGCAGGTTGCAACGCCTGAACCGGTTGCGGAAACTCACGAAGAGACACCCCATGCGGAGGAACAGACAGCATTGTATGCTCGGTTGGACGAGATGGCAAAGAACCAGAGTGCCATCCTGGAAATCCTGCAAAGCCATGATACCCTGCTCAAGCAAATGAAGGAGGAGCAGCAGGAGAAGATAGAGGCGGTCGAGGAGCAGAACGACATCAAGCAGGAGAAACTCGAGCGCATCATCCAAACGGTACAGGAAGACCGTTTCCGCAAGGACAAACTCAAACTGATCAACCGCTGCATCTTCCATGCAGACTTGATCCGCAAGACCATTCACGAGTATCCCGCAATGAGCGAAACGATGACTGCAGAGCAGAAAGAAGAATTCCTTCGCAAGCAGTTGGAGAATATTGTCATCGGCATCGAAAGCATGTTGGGCGATGAAGGCGTCAAGATGCGCCATTTTGCCAAGGTCGGCGAGAAGATCAATGCCGACTACCAGGAAGTGATCGGCGTCCGGGAAACGGATGACGAATCCCTTAACGGCACGGTAGCGGAAAGCGTCAGCCCCGGATTCGTATGGACTCTTCCTTACATCCTCAAAGCCAAACTCAACGAGAACGGCGAGGAAATCAAACACTATACGTTCCTCCTGCAAACGGAACAAATCATTGCATATAAATACGTTAAACAACAATAATTTTTACTCCCCATGGCTAAATCATTTTACGGTATCGACTTAGGTACTACCTACTCTTGTATCGCCACCATCGACAGTGACGAGATTGTAACCGTTATCCCACACGCCCTGACCGGCGAACTGACTGTTCCTTCGGCTGTCTCGTTCGACGATGACGGTTCGGTGCTGGTAGGTCGTGCAGCGAAAAACCAACTGGGTAACAAACCGGAAGACACTGTCGTGTTCATCAAACGCGAAATGTCCAACAAGGACTATGTACGCCGTATTCACGGACATGACTACGACCCCGTGGAGATCTCTTCGTTCATCCTCAAAGAGCTGGTGGACAAAGCCAACCAGAAACGTGCGGATGAGGAAGGTCTCGATCCTATCTACGATGTAGTTATCACCGTTCCTGCCTATTTCGGTACGATGGAGCGTACGCGTACCGAAGCCGCCGGCAAGATGGCAGGTCTGAACGTGCTCCAGCTCATCAACGAGCCGACAGCAGCAGCTCTCTCGTACGGCAAAAAGAACCAAGCCAACAAGACCATCATGGTATATGACCTCGGCGGTGGTACGTTCGACGTCAGCATCATGAAAATCCAGAACGGTATCATGGACACGCTCGCTTCCCACGGCGACCACCATCTGGGTGGAGCGGACTGGGACCGCGTGATCGTGGACTATGCCCTCAAGGAGATCGGTACCTCGTTCGAGAAACTGACTCCGCGTGAGCAGGGAATGATGCTTCTCGCAGCCGAGGACACCAAGAAAACGCTCACCAGCATGGAGAAAGCCAACATGACCTTCTCCTACAAGGGTATCCAGAATGTAGAGATCACCCGCGAGGACTTTGAGGCACTCACCTTCGACCTCATCGAGCGCACCATGATGCTCGTGGACGAAACCCTGGAGATGGCAGGTGTGAGCCCGCAGCAGATCGACGAAGTACTGCTCGTCGGCGGTTCCACCTTCATGCCGATGGTCAAAGCAGCCGTTACGGAGAAGATGGGCAAGACCCCCAAGATGGCAGACCCCAACCTCGCCGTTGCCAAAGGTGCAGCGCTGACCGCACTCCAGAGCGACCAGGGTTATATCGGTTCCGGCATTACGCTCGGCAAGGATAAAGGTTCGCGTGCATATGGAATGGACTGCTTCATCCCGCAGTACAACCGCGACATGATTCTCAATATTATCATGCGTAACGACGACCTTGAAATCCACCGCCGGGAGGAAGGTATCGTTACCAACAGCGACGGTCAGACCGGAGTGAAGTTCCATTTCTATGAGAACGAGAGCACTGAGAAATACCTTGACATCGACCCTGCATTGGAGTTGGAGGGCAAAGGCGGTAAAATCGAATGGGGACGCCCGGTACCTGCCGGTACTCCCATTGACGTCATCGTGGATCGTGACAAGAGCGGACGTGTACGCGTCTTCGCAGAGTGTATGGGCGCAAAGGGTGAGTTTGAACTCGTTACGCCGGGTGCTGAAGGACTGAGTTTGCGCAAATAACCGATGGCAGAACACAAATCCCATATTGACACCTACGCCGAACGATGGCATAGCGAGTACCTGACGATTCTGGCGGATATAGACCGTCTGGATACTCCGGAAGACAAGTACAGCAACGACTTTTTCTTTCTGGCGACGGAGATTGGAAAGGACACCATCAACACCGCCAAGGTAGACGAGGCGAAAGCAAGACTGCAACGTAGAAGTGCTGCATTCGGCAGCGCTTCTATCCGCACGTCGCTCCGTAATTTCCTCGCCGCCTGTACCCAGTTGTACAAAAAGCCCCAGGAGGCACGCGCGTGTCTGCAAAAGAACGGATGGCTACCCAAACCGCAGGACCGCCACAGAGCAACACCTGCTCCCGCACCTATTCCGTTTGGTAAGCCTGACCCGTTCGGCAAACCGGATCCGTTTGGTAAACCCGATCCGTTCGGTAAACCGAACCCGTTTGGCAACAACACTCCCAAACCGAACAATAACCGCGGAGGTCGTCCCGTTACGCCGCCGAGACCCTATAGTCCGAAACCCCATACGCCCAATTTCCTGGATCGCGTAGATGACTGGTTTGAGACAATCCAGTTCCACTTGGACGTTTGGCTGGAATATATCTCGCAGTATGCGGAGATCATTTTCTACATCCTTGCAGGTATAGCCGCAGCGGCAACGATCGTGATAACATTCGCTACCGGACATTGGTTTATTGCCATCCTTGAGATCCTCGCATGCGTATATGTCGGTCTGTATGCCGTGGCGATAGGCGGAATGTTAGCCAAAGTAATACTCAAAGGTATCGTCTATGGTCTGAAACTCATTTTCCTTCGCTGGTGGACGTTCGTGCTGTTCCTCCTTCTGGCAATAGGTGTTCCGATAGCCGGTTCGCTCTATAAGCAGGATCAGGAACGGCAGTTTCAGGAGCATGTGGAGCTTGCCATCAGAGCGGCTGAACAGGAGCGCTACTACGAAGCGCGGGACGAGATGCTGAAAGCAGCCGAGTTCAACAAGGAAAAGAGTGCCGAACTGAAAGAGCACGCCGCGAGGATGCCGGAGCAGGCAGCCAAGAAAGCTACCGAACTCAAACGCACGATTCCGCAGGCGATCAAGAAGGTGCAAAAGCAGAAGAAGTCCGAAAGCGGTTTCGTGGATGAGATAGCAGCTATCCAGGCGCAGATAGACCTCCTCCGGGAGAACGAGAAAGCATCTACCTCCGCCGATACGTTCCAGGAGCAACTCGAAGCGCTCAAAAAGAAAAAACTAAAATAAGCGACGCATAAGCGCCGCTTATTTTTTGCCCGTCATCCGCTGACTCACTTGGTACATTCCATGATCATGGGAGCTATCTCGGTATTGTCATGCCATCCTGAGAAACGCGCTGCGCCGGGACCGATTGCGAAGATCGGTACTGCATGCGCCGAGTGCGCACGGGTCGTCCAGCCGACATGCGCCTTGTCGTTCAGCAGACGCAGACCGGCTTCACCCAAGGCGTTGACATCCTTGTACATATTCTTGGCGCTGACGCTCTTCTTGGCGAGAACCGCTTTATAGACTGCTTTGAGCGCCTGCTCTTCCTCGTAATAAACCGGCACCTGGTCCCACAGCCCCAACAACTCCTTGTAGATGGCTTTGACATCGTTCCAGCCCGGTTTCTTCTGCTCTTTGAACAGTTGGGTAAACCGGTCGCTGAGCACCCACGCCGAGCAGCGCTGGTACTGCAACTGCTCCAGATAGAGGGTATAATCGCTGTTCCCCAGCGCCATACCTCCGGTCTCATGATCCGCCGTTACCACAATAAGCGTCTCGTCCGGGTGCGCCTCATAGAAAGCAAACGCCTCTTTCATGGCTTCGTCCATATCCCATACTTCGCCGATCGCCGTAGCCGCATCGTCGCCGTGGCAGGCATAGTCGATCATACCGCCTTCCACCATCATAAAGAACCGATCGTAGCGTGCATCAAGGAACGGAATCGCCGTGCTGACGATCTGGCGGAGCGTCAGGTCACCCTCCTTGCGGTCGATGGCATATCTCAGGTTCGATCCGTGCCTGGCTCCGTCGTCATCCGTTTTCTGCACCATAATCATCTTCTGTACCTTCGGCGTTCCGGGCTGCGTGCTCTGCACGAAATCGCCGCTCAGCAACTCCTGCGCTTCCTCATAGCCGTGCGCTATCACGTATCCGGCTTGCTCCGCATTGCGGTACAAATTAATCTCCTTGTCATCCTTCTTGCCCTGGGGATGATGGAATCCGGCGCCGCCAAAGAAGTCAAACTTGCTCTCCGCCAGCTGAAGACCGATATCATAATAGTCATCGCGGTTGGGCACATGTCCGTAGAACGCGCCCGGCGTGGCATGGTCAATAGCGACCGTGGTCATGATACCTACACCCCACCCCTGCTCTTTCAGCTGTTCGGCGATAGTAGTCAGACGCTTGCCGTTCTCATCCTGTCCCAACGTCCCGTTCTTGGTCTTGGAACCGGTAGCCAGACACGTACCCGCTGCCGCCGAATCGGTGATGCCGTTGCTCTTGGAATAAGTCGAAGCGTGTCCCGAATAGGGGAACGTCGTCATGAGCGTCTGAACGCGACCCAAGGGCTGGCCTGCTACTGCCGAGCGGTACATCTCCGCACCCAGCACCTGGTTCGTGCCCATGCCGTCACCGATGAAATAGAATACGTACCTGACTTCCGCAAATAGCGATAACGATACAATGTACAAAGTACATAAAATAATCATTCGTTTCATAGTTCTATTGTTTTTTAGGGTTGTTATTATCCTTTGTTTTCTGCGCCTCCCGTTGTGCGTTTCTCCGCGCCGTCTGGCGTTGCCGTTTTCGTTTCCGTGCCTCGCGTTTGCGCTCCGCCTGGTGCTCCTGCCGCTCTTCGGGGGTACGGTGTGGCGGCGGTTCGATCCCCTGTTCGCGCAGCCGCTGGTCCTGTATCTGCTGCTGGTGCTCGATCATGCGCTCTTTCTCTTCGCGCTGCAACGCCGCTACCTCCTCCGGTGCCAGCCGCTCATGACGCAGCAGGTCTTCGTAGATAAGGAGCGTCGCCCAGGCGTCCGTCGAGGCGTACCGCGCCTGCTCGGGCGTCAGATGACTGTTCTCCCAGTTGGTCAGCTGTTGCGACTTGGAGATCTTGCGACCGAAACAGATGGCGAACAATTTCTGCAATCCCAAATCCATCAGACCGTATTGCGGCACTAATTTCTGGATGTCGATGCAGTTTGCCGGCGTGAAATCGTGCCGGCGGCGCAAACCGTTGATATCATCCTTGAACGCCAGTCCCACTTTGCATATGTTTTCGTCCGCAAAGAAGTCCGCCAGCACCTGTGGCATGCCGATATGGGTCAGGCGGAACAGGTAACAGCGCTTATGGTCGGCTATCTGCACCAGCGCCGTAGGATAATGCACGCCCCGCTGAAAACTCGGTCTCGACTCTGTATCGACCCCCACCACGCGGTTCCTGCGCAGGTACGCCACCGCCTCCGCCGCCTGGTCGGCAGTCTCGATGACGACGACCTGCCCTTCAAACACCTGCACCGGCAGGCGCTGCAACTCCTCCTTACTGATATGGTGTCTCTGGTATCTCATGGATAGCACGCATAATAGACAGTAGTTTTCTTCCCCAATGCTCCTCGAACGCCTCACGGCACAGGATGACCGCATCGTGCATGACCGGTTCCTCACCTGTCTGGAAAGCCGCCGCCAGATCCTTCAACTCCTGATAGATATCCGCCACTCCTTCCGATATATATGCCGTCTGCACCTCGTCCGTATAGATGCCCCTGTCGACAAACACGTCCAGATAGGCATCGTCCGAACCCATCAGTTCACGTACACCTACCAGCACGTAGTTATAATCCTCCTCGGTCACAAACCGTTGCGGTTCGTCCTCCATCATCCGCTCCTCCGCGTCCAGCAGGCGTGTCCGCAGATACAGCACCGGCAGGAGCCTCAACATCTGCTCGCGCCACTCGGCGGACGAGTATCCGCTCACCTGCTCCACCAGCAGACAAGTCTGCGCCGCGGCGGTCACAAAAGCGATTGTATTATCCTGATAAATATAATTTTTCATACGCCTATTTAAGAAAAATCATGCAAAGATAAAAAAAAATTTTGAAATATGCAAAAAAATGCGTAACTTTGCAGCGTTTTTAATCAATATTCATATGAAACGTATCATTCTTTTAGCCTTTACGGCATTCAGTATGACTATTATGGCGCAACATGTGACGCCATTGAACATTCCCCTTTCAGACGTACGGATAGACTCTCTCCGCACCCTTTATATCTCCGAGCCGACCATGTATCGTGCTTCGTTGGAGGTGGCTGCGCAGCAGTTGCACAGCACCGGTGAAGCCATCAAAACCGCCAAGAGCGAACTGAAGGCGGAGCAGGCGCACGGCAAGGAGATGACCAAGTCCCTCAAGGAAGCATCCAAGATGGCGGCTTCGCTCAAGAAACTGTACGCCAAAGAGGAAAGTGAAATCAAAAAGATGCAGAAAGTGGTGGACAAGCAGGTCAAGACGCTCCACAAGCAGAAAGAACTCAATTCGGAGACCAGAGACTCGTACAACCGTTTCCTGGAGAAACAGCAGAAAGAGCTGGCATACTGCCTGCGCGATATAGTGGACCGTCAGAAAGCCGTTTCCGATCTGGAAGCAGCTATCGTAGCCAGCCAGAACGAAATGCAAACCTTCATCCACGAGACCGAGCTCAAAGCCAGCGATCTGGCGCAGATAGAGACCGAGTACAAGAATCTGGTGAATACGATCAAAACGGAGCAGAAAGCCGTCAAGAAAATGAAATAACGATATGAAAGTCATCAACCTTTCCGAGCACAACAGCGTGCTCAACCAGTACCTGCGTGAGATACGCGACGTGACTATCCAGAAGGATCCTCTCCGTTTCCGCAAGAACATCGAGCGTATCGGCGAGTTCATGGCAATTGAGGTCAGCAAAACGCTGGACTATGAAGCGACCGAAGTGCAAACGCCGCTGGCTGCGACGAGCGTTCCGACCATCAGCGACCAACTGGTGATAGCTACCATCCTGCGTGCCGGTCTGCCGTTGCACCAGGGATTCCTGAATGTCTTCGACCGGGCTGAGAACGCTTTCCTCAGTGCGTACCGCCGGGTCAACAAAGCGGGCGAACTGGAGATTGTAGCGGAATACATGGCGGCTCCGGCAATTGACGGCAAGACGCTGATTGTAGCGGACCCGATGCTGGCTACCGGCATGTCGATGGAGGTGGGCTATCTTGCGCTCCTTCGTCACGGCACCCCCAAACACACGCATTTATGCTGTACGATCGGGACACCGCAGGCGATAGAGTGTCTGCGCACCTCGCTCAACGACCGCGAGGACGTGACGCTATGGTGTGCGGCAATTGATCCGGTGCTGAACGAAAAGAAATATATCGTTCCGGGTTTGGGCGATGCCGGCGATTTGTGTTACGGAACCAAAATACACCTCTCCGATCGCAACTGACAAACCGTATATGGCGTTTATGCCTGCTGTCCTGGTGGCGGCAGGCATTGCTGTACTTTCACTGGCGGAATCCAGTCATATGCCTTCCGCGCAGGTGAATGACAAGTTGGTGCACGGTGTAATGTATCTCGTTCTGTCGGGCGCACTCATGGGCGCGTTCGCATATACAGGACGCACGCGGACGCGGTACTATATAACGACGTGCGCGCTCGCTACCCTGTACGGCGGACTGATGGAGCTGCTCCAGCAGTATTGCACCCTCACCCGTTCCGCCGAATGGACGGACTGGCTCGCCGACTTCCTCGGAGCGGCTGCCGGAACCGGTATCGTGCTCCTTATCGTCCTCTTTACATCCCGCAAGGCATAACGTCCCCTCCCCGATGACCGATAAGACCTGTTATATAGCCCTTTCCCTTCTCTACCGCAACAAGTTGCGTGTAGGTCTGGCATTGCTGAACCACTACGGTTCGGCGGAGTCGGCGTGGGCTCATGCGAACGAGCCGGGCAAGCAGGCGGCATGGGAGCAGGCGCAGAAGGAGCTACAATGGGCAGGAGCCCATTCGGTTCAGGTCATCACACCGGCGGACGCAACCTATCCGTACCGGCTGCTCCAGTGTCCCGACCATCCCGTCGTGCTCTTCGCAACGGGCAATATACATCCGTCGGACGGACATATCGTGAGCATCGTCGGCACGCGCCACGCGACGGAGCGGGGCAAGGAACTGACGACGCGTCTGGTGCGCGACCTGCACGACCGGCTGGAACAGGTGACCATCGTCAGCGGCGGTGCGTACGGCATCGATATCGCCGCGCACCGTGCGGCGATAGAATGCGGGATTCCGACTATTATGATTCCTGCTCACGGGCTGGACCGTATCTATCCGCAATGCCATCGGCGCGAAGCCGTTCAGGCGCTCCGGACGGGCGGACTGCTGACGGAATACCCGTCGGGCACCGAACCGCTGGCAGGCAATTTCCTGCGCCGTAACCGCATCATCGCCGGTCTGGCGGACGCGGTGGTGGTCGTTGAATCGAAGCAGCATGGCGGCAGTCTGGCGACTGCACGGATGGCAGTGGACTACGACCGCGAATTATTCGCCTTCCCCGGACGACCGGACGATGCCACCTCCTGCGGTTGCAACGAACTCATCCGCTCCAACCGGGCGCATCTCATCCAAAACGCCGACGACCTCATCCAGACCATGGGCTGGACCCCCCGCAACGAACAGCACACACCCGTCCAGACAAGCCTCACCGCCTTCGGCGAAGGATGCTCCGAATCGCATCAGACGATTCTCAACCTGCTCGGGGAAACGGAAGACGGACTCAATGCCAATCTGATCGTCATGGAGACCGACCTGCCCTACAGCCAGGTGTCCTCCGACCTGCTCGAACTCGAACTACAGGGGCGCGTTCGTGCCCTTCCGGGCGGAATTTACAGGCTCGTGCGTTAAAAAAAGAAAATTTATTTGCATATATCAATTTATTTTTGTAACTTTGCAGCCCGAAAGAAAACACGTAATTCGTAATTAATAAATATAAATCATAAATACCTTTATGGAAACATTAAAAAAGTATCTGGGAGTTATTATCCTGTTGTTGGGTGTTGTATGTCTGGTGGTTTACAAATACGCGCTGCCGGAGAACGGTCTGTTGATCGCCGGTATCGCCTTGGAGCTTGCCGGCATTCTCGCATACATCTTCATCAATAAAAAGCTCGGCTGATAAATGGCTTCCCAGGGCGGGTTCAATGATGCGATCAAGTACCATTTGACGGGGATGTACCAGGACTGGTTCCTGGACTATGCGTCGTACGTCATTTTGGAGCGTGCCGTGCCGGCAGTGGAGGATGGTCTGAAGCCGGTGCAGCGCCGTATTCTGCATGCAATGAAGTGTGTGGATGACGGCAAGTACAACAAGGTGGCGAACATCGTGGGTCAGACCATGCAGTACCACCCGCACGGAGACGCCTCTATCGGCGACGCGCTCGTGCAGTTGGGTCAGAAAGACCTGCTCATTGACTGCCAGGGAAACTGGGGCAACGTGCTCACCGGTGACGGAGCGGCTGCGCCCCGATACATCGAAGCACGGTTGAGCAAGTTTGCGCTCGAAGCCGTCTTCAACAACAAGACGACCGAGTGGATGAAGTCCTACGACGGACGCAAGAACGAACCCATCCACCTGCCGGTCAAGTTCCCTCTGCTGCTCGCGCAGGGGGTCGAAGGTATCGCGGTCGGACTCAACTCCAAGATCCTCCCGCATAATTTCAACGAGCTTTGCGACGCTTCCCTGGCGTATCTGAGGGGCGAGGAGTTTTCCCTGTTCCCCGATTTTCCGACCGGCGGTATCATCGACGTGACCAAGTACAACGACGGCGAACGCGGCGGCTCGGTCAAGATACGTGCGCGTATCCAGAAGTCGGAGGACAACAAGACGCTCATCATCACCGAGATACCGTACGGGACTACGACGTCCAAGATCATCGAGACCATTCTCAAAGCCAACCAGAAGGGCAAGATCAAGATCCGCAAGATCGACGATTTCACCGCCGACGCGGCGCGTATCGTCGTCCAACTGGCTCCGGGTTCGTCCTCCGACAAAGCCATCGACGCGCTCTATGCCGTCACCGACTGCGAGGTCAACATATCGCCCAACTGCTGCGTGGTGCAGGACAAGAAACCGATCTTCACCTCCGTGAGCAACCTGCTCAAACTGTCGTGCGAGAACACCAAAGCGTTGCTCAAATGGGAATTAGAGATCGAGAAGAGCGAGTTGGAGGAGAAGTATTTCTACACCTCCCTGGAGCGTATCTTCATCGAGAACCGCATCTACAAGCAGGAAGGGTACGAGAACGCACCGGACAAAGAGAAACTCATTGCGTTTGTCGATGAGGCGCTGACGCCGTTCAAACCGCAGCTCATCCGCGAGGTGCGCACCGAGGATATCGAGAAACTGTTCGACATCCGCATGATCCGCATCACCAAGTTCGACTCCAAGAAAGCGGACGAACTGATGAAGGAGCTCGAGAAGAAGATCAAAGCCTGCATCAAGCACCTCAACCATCTGACCGAATACACGATCGCGTGGTTCCAGATGCTCAAGGACAAATACGGCGCCGCATATCCGAGACGTACCGAGGTGCGTAACTTCGGCGCCATCAACATCAAAGCGGTGGTGGAGAACAACGAGAAGCTGTATATCAACCGCGAAGAAGGGTTCATCGGAACGGGTCTGAAAAAGGACGAGTTCCTCTTCAATTGCTCCGACCTCGACGAAATCATCATCTTCCACCGCGACGGCAAGTACAAAGTGGTCAAGGTGGCGGAGAAGATTTTCGTGGGTACGGACGTGCTGCACATCGCCATCTTCCAGCGCGGGGACGAACGAACGGTCTATAACGTCGTGTACCGCGACGGCAAGAAAGGCATCTATTACATGAAGCGCTTCACCGTCACCGGCGTAGCGCGCGACAAGGAATACGACCTGACGCAAGGCAAACCGGGTTCGAAAGTGGTTTATTTTACCGCGAACCCCAACGGCGAGGCGGAGGTCATACGCGTGGTGCTCAAACCCGCGCTGCATCTGAAAAAACTCGAGGTATGCAAGGACCTGAGCGAACTGGCTATCAAGTCCCGTACGGCGAGAGGCAACGTGCTCACCAAATTCGATGTCAAGTCCGTCACGCTCAAGCAGAAAGGTCACTCGACACTCGGCGGACGCAAAGTGTGGTTCGATGCGGATGTGCTCCGCGTCAACTATGACGAGCACGGAGTGTATCTGGGCGAGTTCTGGGACGAGGACCGTATTCTGGTCATCTACGAGGACGGTACTTATTACACGACGGGATTCGACGTGTCCGCCCATTTCGAAGCCAATATACTGCGAATCGAGAAATGGAAGCCGGAGAAGGTATGGTCCCTCATCCAGTGGAACGGCGAGTTGAAGTTCTACTACGGCAAGCGTTTCCGTCTGGACGACGCCCAAGCGAAGGTGCAATCCATTTTAGGCGACGACAAGGACTCGCGTATCAGCGTGCTGTCCGACCGCTCCGAGGCGACCTTCCGTGTCCTCTTTGAGGACGACAAACGGGAGCCGCTTGACATCGTTATGGCGGAGTTCATCGACGAGAAGAGCGCCAAAGCCAAGGGCAAACGCGTCACGACCCTCGAGGTGGCAGACATCGTGGACATCACGCCGGATTCCGAACCCGAACCCGAACCCGAACCGGAGAGCGCTACCGATGAGGGATTGGAGAGCAGTGAAACGGGCATGGAAGAAGCCGAGACCTCTTCCAATGACCAATCCACCTCTCTGGAGGTGGAAGGGGTACCGATGACCATCGAAAAACCCAAGGATACCCAACTTGATTTATTCTGACAAGTGGAAATAATTTTAGGTTCACAATCTCCGCGCCGGCGCGAGCTGTTAGCCGGCTTGGGCATGCCTTTTGCGGCAGTATCCATTGATGCGGATGAGTCGTATCCGGGGGAACTGCAAGCCGGTGAAATACCCGCTTTCATCTCCCGTACCAAAGCGCAAGCCTATGCGGAGCAGTTACGTCCCGACCAACTGCTGATCACCGCCGACACCATCGTCTGGTCTGACGGACACATGCTCGGCAAACCTCATTCGGAGCAGGAAGCCTTCGACATGATCCGTTCCCTCAGCGGCAAGACCCATCAGGTCTATACGGCGGTGACTTTTGCCCGAAAAGCCCCCAATTACCAATTGGAAACGATAGTGGATTGTACGGACGTCACGTTTGCCGAACTGACGGATGAGGAGATCCGCCATTATATCACCTGTTACCGTCCTATGGACAAGGCGGGAGCGTACGGCGTGCAGGAATGGATCGGTTACATCGCCTGCACCGCCATACACGGCTCCTATTTCAACGTGATGGGTTTTCCGACACACCTCGTGTACGCCCACCTCAAGAAATATATCCAATTGAACGGATAGGTTACTTTTTCCGGACATTGGAAATTTTATCGTGTAGTTCATGGGAAAAACACCTGATTCGGTTGAAGGACTTGTTTGCATCCAAAATGCTTCAAACAAATGCAAGCGAATCTATCGCAGAGTAGTAGCATCATCTACCTATGGTAAAGTGACCAAGGGACTAAGTACCAAGTACAAATCTCACGGGCGGCTCAATGAGTCGCCCGTGTGTTTTATGATTGTAAGCCTTATTTCACAACAAA
>CAJOEJ010000026.1 GCA_905233375.1 Paludibacteraceae bacterium
GATAAGACTAATTTACAAAATGTCAAAGATCAAAACGACCAAAATGGGCAATTATTTATAAATTTTTAACCGTTCCAAATTTTAATGGGACACTAGTGAATTGTTGATATTTATTATATTTTCATCTACTCTTTATCGGATTTTCGGCATTCGCCACATTGATAAACAACATATACATATGCATAAAGAAAGCGTAGACCTCGTGCTGTTTACTTACGCACGAGGTCTTAGCATTACCTTAGAGTCAAATAAACAACAGGAAACCTACGCCGATATGACAACGTCTCGCTGAGATACAGCGAGTGCGGGTAATGTCATACCCATAGGCATCTATTGCTCACTTTGATTTTGACTCTAAATTTGAAAGTTGCTAAGTTTCGTGCGTCAAACACAAAGCGTCAATAAACGCTATCAATATGTCAGAAAATCCACCCTATAAGAAGAGACATATCCCTCCAGCGTAGATTTTCGGGTGCAAAGGTACAAAGAATTTTTGATATATGCAAATAAAAATGGATTTTTCGATGAAAAATATCGGATAGAATCCGATTTCAATGGACGAAACGAGCGGCATGACATGCCGAACAACAGACATAGAGGCCGGAATAAGATTCCGGACTAACGGACGAAAAGTAACAGCACCGCAGGTAAATGCCTAATGGACGCCAAGCGAGCGGCTAATCCGCCTACACCGCGAGCCCCGGACAAGAGCGGGCAATCAGATTGCCCGACAATAGAAGAAAGAGAGACTTAGCGCTGTCACGCGAAGCGGAGGACGAACAAAAGAATAGAAAATCCCCCACTCTATGGGAGAGAGGGGGATCGGTGTCTAAAGCATAAATAATTACCTGGGTATGAATTCGTGCTCAATGTGTACCAAAAAAGTCGAAGAGACAGGTTGATTATTTATTTTAGCCGGCGTACATTGAAAATTCTGCTCAGCTAAGTCTTTCAAAACCGTGTCCAGGTATGGTGTATAATATTCTCTAATTGCCTGGCTAATTCTCTGATCAAAAGCCGGTGATGCCAAATATGTAGCGTAATTATAAGACCATTTTGCATCAGACGTTTGAATAGTAATCTGTCCTTGTTCGTTGATACGCAACATTAAGTCCAGATTTAGGATGAAATGATTGACATCAGCAGCCAGGCCGTGCGTACTTGGCGCACGGAAATGCTTTTTGAAGTACTTAGTGACGTCTTTGTTTGCATTCTTCGCCGGAGTGAATGTCGCCTTACTTCCATCCTCGTTATATGCGGTTATAACTGTTTGGTCTTTGAAGTAGGAGGTTGATAATTGAAGTTTTCCGGAAGGATAATATGTTTCCTTTTTGCTTAATTGAGGGTAAGAGTTATTTGCCCTATATTCAATAAAATATTTGGCATATAGTTGTTTCGTATTGCCAAATTCCTCGGCATAACGCATGTAGTCCGATTCATAGAACTGGCGATAATGTACTTTCCTGTCCTTCAGATATTGCTGAAAGCCCTTTTTAACTATTTTGTCCGGTGCGTTAATGACATATTTCTGCACTAAAAAAGGCTGCTCGTGCAATGTATCGAAACAGTGTAGAGTCAAATCGTTTTGAGACCGGCGGACTTTGGCATAAGATCCTGAATTCTTACTATTGCGCACATATAAATTATAGAATCCAACGGCTTCTTCTCCATGCGCTCCGGCATGCTGAATCCTTTCTACAGAACAAAATAGCGTATCGCCTGTTTGCGCAAAGAAGAGAGGTAAGTAACGAATGGTGAAATGTACAGGCATCCCATCTTCCGTTTGACCATTTTTAGAGCCCGGGACAAGAGCGATGTTGGCATGGATGAACCAATCCCTTACGGCTAATTTCAGGCTATCGGTCATGTCTTTGCGAGCCTCGGACACAAGCGGGCAATCAGATTGCCCTACAATAGAAGAAAGAGAGACTTCGCGCCCGCGAAGCCGGCAAAGGAACAAGGCAGATAGTATCCACCGAAATGGACATAGGAAAGGGGATAATTGGACGGAAGGAACGAGAAGGAACGAAAAGAAAATCCCCCACTCTACGGGAGAGAGGGGGAGTTGGGAGCCTAACCCCGACCCTTCCCTAAAAGGAAGGGAGGAAAAGGCGGAGGGGATGCCATGCGGGCGGGATGCCGCCAAGATTGGCGGATGGATTATTTCACTTCTTCGAAGTCGACGTCCTCGGCGGAGGGGTTGCCTCCATTGTTGGAGCCGTTAGAGCCGTTGGAGCCGGCGTTGGGGTCGTTGGCAGGACCTTGCGGGCCGGCTTGACCTTGTGCGGCTTGCTGGGCAGCGTACATCTCGGCACTGGCAGCTTGGAAGGCGGTCATGAGTGCGTTGCTGGCAGCCTCGCAGGCATCGGCGTCACGCTTCTCGTAAGCGGCTTTGAGGTCAGCGAGTGCGGATTCGATCGGAGCCTTCTTGTCAGCAGGGATCTTATCTCCGAACTCAGCGAGTTGTTTCTCCGTCTGGAAGATCATCTGATCCGCCTTGTTGAGTTTGTCCGCTTGCTCTTTGGCTTTCTTATCCGCCTCGGCGTTCGCCTCGGCTTCGGCTTTCATTCGCTTGATTTCTTCGTCAGAGAGACCGGACGATGCTTCGATACGGATCTTCTGCTCCTTGCCGGTCGCTTTGTCGCGTGCGGTGACATTAAGGATACCATTCGCATCGATATCAAAAGTCACTTCGATCTGCGGTTCTCCACGACGTGCGGGCATGATGCCGTCGAGGTGGAAACGACCGAGCAGTTTGTTCTGCGCTGCCATCGGACGCTCGCCCTGATACACAACAATCTCAACAGAAGGCTGGTTATCCACCGCGGTGGAGAAGATCTCCGATTTCTTGGTCGGGATGGTCGTGTTGGCTTCGATCATCTTGGTCATAACACCGCCCATGGTCTCGATACCGAGGGACAGCGGGGTTACATCGAGCAGGAGGACATCCTTTACGTCGCCGGTGAGTACTCCACCCTGGATGGCTGCACCTACGGCTACTACCTCGTCCGGGTTAACGCCCTTTGACGGCGCTTTGCCGAAGAATTTCTGTACAGCGTCCTGGATAGCCGGGATACGTGTCGAACCACCTACGAGGATGATCTCGTCGATATCGGCGGTCGTGAGTCCGGCGCTCTGGAGAGCAGTACGGCACGGCGCGATGGTACGCTGGATCAGGTCGTCGATCAGTTGCTCGAATTTAGCACGCGTGAGGGTCTTCACCAAGTGTGCAGGCACACCGTTGACCGGCATGATATACGGGAGGTTGATCTCCGTGGTCGTTGCAGAAGACAGCTCGATCTTGGCTTTCTCAGCCGCCTCTTTGAGTCGCTGCATCGCCATCGGGTCTTTGCTCAGGTCGGCACCACCGTTTTCGCTCTTGAACTCCGATACGAGCCATTCAATGATACGATGGTCGAAGTCGTCACCACCGAGGTGGGTATCACCGTCGGTTGCTTTTACCTCGAAGACACCGTCGCCGAGCTCGAGGACAGAGACATCGTGGGTACCACCACCGCAGTCGAAGACAACGATCTTCATGTCCTTGTTGGACTTGTCAAGTCCATATGCCAGGGCAGCTGCGGTCGGCTCGTTGACAATACGGCGTACGTTGAGACCTGCGATCTCGCCGGCTTCTTTCGTTGCCTGACGTTGCGCATCGTTGAAGTATGCCGGAACGGTAATGACAGCTTCGGTCACTTCCTGTCCGAGGTAGTCCTCCGCGGTTTTCTTCATCTTCTGGAGGATGATCGCGCTGATTTCCTGCGGGGTATAGAGACGTCCGTCAATATCCACACGGGGAGTGTTGTTATCGCCACGCGTTACTTTATAGGGAACACGCGCGATTTCAGACTGCAAGCGGTCGTAGGTCTCACCCATGAAACGCTTGATCGAATAGATAGTTTTGGTCGGGTTTGTGATAGCTTGACGCTTTGCAGGGTCACCTACTTTGCGCTCGCCGCCATCAATAAATCCAACAACAGAAGGGGTTGTACGCTTACCTTCAGCGTTAGCAATGACGATAGGTTCGTTACCCTCCATTACGGCTACACACGAGTTTGTGGTACCGAGGTCAATTCCAATAATTTTAGACATAACAGTATATTTTTTTAGTTCAACAATCTTTTTTTCGAGGCATCGAGATTTCGAGTTACCGGAATTTCGAAGCCGTTCACCTATTTAATGACAAAATCCGTGCCATACAAAAAAACCTGCCAATTTGGCAGGTCAAGAGGCTTGACACCCGTTAATTCCATGCGGCGTGTCATGTCAGATCGTAGCCGTAGTGGCGGAGACGCCCAGTGTTGGAACGCCAGTCGCGGTCCACTTTGACGAAGAGTTGCAGGAAGACCTGTTTCTGGAAGAAGTCCTCGATGTCTTTGCGTGCCTGTGATCCGACACGCTTGAGTGCAGAACCGGCTTTGCCGATGATGATGCCTTTCTGGCTGTCCCGCTCAACAAAAATGATAGCCGATATGCGGATGATGTCTTCCTCTTCGATGAAGGACTCGACTTCGACTTCGACGGAATACGGTATCTCCTTGTCGTAGTTGAGGAGAATCTTCTCGCGAATTATCTCGTTGACAAAGAACCGTGCGGGTTTGTCGGTGAGCTGATCCTTGGGAAAGAAGGCAGGTCCGACGGGGAGTGCATCCTTGATAGCATCAAAGAGTTGCGCCACTCCGAAGCGTTCCTGCGCCGAGATGGGAAAGATGGTCGCCTCGGGCAGTTGGCTGTGCCAGAACTCAACGAGGGACTCGAGGGTCTCCTGCGTAGTGAGGTCTATTTTATTAATAATAAGGAACACGCGCGGAGAGAACCCCACCCCAGCCCTCCCCTCAAGGGAGGGAGCAGATGCCATGCGGCGGACTTTCTCCAAGAAATCCGCGTTTCTATCGGGAGTGTCATTGACGTCGGTGACGTAAAGAAGCACATCCGCGTCGACGAGCGCCGAGCGACTGAACTCAAGCATCTTCTCCTGCAAGCGGTAGTTGGGCGAGAGGACACCGGGCGTGTCGGAGTAAACAATTTGAAAATCCTCTCCGTTGACGATTCCCATGATACGATGCCGCGTGGTCTGCGCCTTGGATGTAATGATCGAAAGGCGCTCGCCCACCAGGGCGTTCATGAGTGTCGATTTGCCCACATTGGGGTTACCAACGATGTTCACAAAGCCACTCCGGTGACTTTGTGAACAGTTGTCATTGGTAGTATGTAACAGGTCGTTTTCCATATTACATAATGGCGTCCATGAGTTCCTGCGTCGAGTTGAAGATCTTCGCAGGGGACAGTTTGGTTACCTTACAGCCACATTTCTGTTGGATCGCCTTGAGGTCGATTTTCTTGGGATCGCCCATGAGGATGATGGTCACCGGTTTGCCTTTGATGTTCTCCTCGTAGAAGCGCTCAATGTCGTCAAACGTGAGGGCATCTATCGCCTGTGCGTTGACGCGTGCGGGGTCATCGGTATAACCGAGACGCTGCCAATACTCATAAGTGGACGCTTTACCGCGCATGGACGGTTTCGCCGTCTGTGCCGCCTGCTTGAGGGCAGCTTTGAGGGCTGCGAGGTTGGTCGAGTCTTTCGGCATGTCGTTGAGGATGTCCATATAGACGTTGATCGCATCTACGACCTTATCCGACTGTGTACCTACGTATCCGTAGAAGAAGCATTCCTTGCCGGGGAGCGAGGGAGTTCTGTCCACGCCGTACGCCGTATAAGCCATCGAGCGTTTTACACGAATCTCATTGAGCACGACACCCGTGAATCCGCCGGACATATACTGGTTGAAGGCATCGGAAGCCACATCCGACGATTTGTCATAAGGACGACCGTTGATGTAGAAGTACAAATCCGCCTGCTGCACATTGCTATTGGGCAAGAAGAGTACCGTCGGTTTGTCGTAGGTCTGACGATCCTGTATGAAAGGCGAGTTGGAGGGACGCATTCCTTCGGTGAGCGGCAGTTCCGCTACGACCTTGTCCGCAGGAAGCGTACCGCAGTAGAAGATATCCAGTGCGTAGGTACGAGCGGAAGCTATGAGTTGCTGCACTTTGACACCGTCGAGGGTCCAGATGTCGATGAAGGGCACCTCGTCCAGGTAGGCTGATTTCTTGCCATAGAGGGCGTACTGGAGCAGCGCAGACTTCTGCACAGCCGTACGTTTCTGACGGCTGTAACGGCTGAAGAACTCCGAACCCTTGATAGCGTCCAACTGCTTTTTCTCGAGGTACGGCATCAACAACTGACGGTTCACGAGGTTCATGATCTTGCCCAGATTCTCATCCTCGCCGGAGATAGAGATGTAGAAATACGAGTCGTTGCAACCATAGGAAACAGCTCCTCCGAGTTCTGCAATCTTCTGGTCGAAGTCCTTTCCTTCGGTAGCGGGGCTACCCATGATACCTGCGTTCTCCATGAGCGCGGTTGCATAAGGAAGCAACGGCATCTCGTGCTCACCGACACCGTAACGGAGGTTGAGGGTGAAGATATCGTTCTTGGTGTTGGGGGTGTAACGCAAGGTTACATTCTCCGCAATCGTGCTGACCTGAACGTCGTTGAAATCGTTGAAAGTCTGCTTGAGTTCACCCTTCGGCAGTTTGCGGAACTCCTCGGCATAAACCGTCTTGGCGTTCTTCACCGGATCGAGCGGTTTGATGTTCGGTTTCGGCAATGTTTTCGCCTTCTGTGTCTTGGAGTCCTCGTCGAAGGAGATCGTCATATGGTCGGCACTGAAGTATTTCTTCGCCACGCGTGCTATCTCGTCCTTGGTGAGGTTCTGGATCTTCTCATACTGGGTGAAGATGTCCTCCGTCGGCTGTGCATAGGTGAAGCACTCTACAAGCGCCTGCATCTTGGCAGCAGGAGACTCGTTCGTCATCTTCTCGCCCTGCGCGTACATGCGTTTCACATTGTTGATGAGTTCGTCATCGATGTCCCCGTTTTTGATCTTCTCCACTTCCTTCATGACGATTTTCTCGGTCGCATCGTCGGATTCGAACATCTGCTGGTTGGCATCGTAGTACGGTACCGCCTCGATGATAATACGTCCTGCGTTACGACGGGAGTCGCAGAAAGCACCTGCAAACTGCACGTCACCCTTGGTGTTCACCTTGTCCAGCAGACCTGTCTGACCGTTGTAGAGGAGTGCGCAAACGAAATCCAGAACATCCTGATCGGGATCGCCTTCCTTGACGCCGGGATAAACCCAAGCCACCTGCGGGTTGTAACCGAGGTTGTAGTGCTTCTTTCCTGTCAGTTGTACCTCGGGATAGGAAGGACGCTCGGGCAACTCTTTGGGCACGAGGCGCGAGAAGGTCTCAGCAATCATGGGCTTGGTGGTCTCGGTATCGAAGTCACCGACGATGATAAGCGCCATGTTATTAGGTACATACCACGTGTTGTAGAACTCAATGAGTTTGCTCAGACGCGGGTTCTTGAGGTGCTCGGGAAGACCGATCACGTCACGCTCGTACGGACTCCCTTTGTAGATGTCCTCCATGAGTTGTTTCGACACCTGTGACGAAGGCTCGTTGGCATACATGTTATACTCCTCGAACACATTCTCCAACTCCGCCTGGAACGTACGGAAGACGGGGTTGATCAGACGGTCGGAGAAGATAGTAAGCCAGCGGTACATCTCCGCTGCGGGGAAGGAGTTGTGGTACGCCGTGAGGTCATAAGAGGTATAGGCGTTCACTCCCTCCGCTCCGATGAGGTCGAGCATATTGAAGAAGTCCTCGGTAGAGGATATCTTCGCCTCTCGCATGGAGCACTCGTTGATTTGGGTCGCCAACTGCTCGCGCAGCTTCGGGTCTGTCGTCTCGCTATACTGGTCATAGAGCGCGATGATAGAATCATAAATGGGTTTTTCCGCCTCCCAGTCGAGCGCACCGATACGCTGCGTTCCCTTGAAGAGCATGTGCTCGAGGTAGTGAGCCAATCCGGTATATTCCGCCGGCTCGTCCACGGCTCCGGCACGAACTACAACGTAGCCCGTTACATCCGGCTGGTCGTGATCCTCCCACAACATGACGGTCAGACCGTTGTCCAACTTGTACTCAGTCAGTCCATCACGGGTAAAAGCTGAGCATACTGCGATGCTACCAACAAGCAGCAGCGCGCTTAGTAGAATCTTTTTCATACTTGTTATTATTTAATTAAACATAATTGTTTACCTTTGGCGGTCGCGGCTACCCTGTACGCCGCTACCCTATAGCCTATCGGCTGCGTGACCGCAAGGGTCGCGCCATTCTATGCTCGCGCCTCATCCTCACTGTGGGAACAGTTCGGGCGCTTCGCTTGGAGTGCCATCCGAGGCACTCCTTCACCACTCAAGCAGCACTTTACCGCATTGTCCGGACACCATGACATCGAAGCCTTTCTGGAAATCGTCGAACTTGTACCGGTGCGTGATTACCGGCGACAAGTCGAGACCGCCAAGTAACATCTGCTCCATCTGGTACCATGTCTCCCACATGCGTCTTCCCGTTATTCCTTTGATGGTCAGGGCGTTGAAGATGACATCGGACCAGTTGACCTGAGTGTCGGAAGGCAAGATACCGAGCTGTGCGATATTGGCTCCTTTGTACATGTGCGCGATCATGTCGTTGAAAGCAGCGGGTGCTCCGGACATCTCCAGTCCGACATCAAAGCCGCGTATTCCGAGTTGGAACATGGCATCCTGAATCGTCTCTCCTTTGGATCCGTCCACGGTAAGCGTGGCTCCCATTTTGCGGGCTATTTCAAGACGAAGAGGATTAATGTCAGTAACGACGATATTCTTCGCGCCGGCAAAGCGGCATATACCTGCAGCCATCGTTCCGATGAGTCCGGCTCCGGTAATGAGCACATCTTCGCCAAGCAAAGGGAAAGCGAGCGCGGTGTGTGTCGCATTCCCAAAGGGATCCATGATCGCCGCGAAGTCATCGGGAATCCGGGGATGAAGCTTGACCACATTGGACTCGGGGATAGAGACGAACTCGGCAAAACAGCCGTCCTTTCCCATGATACCGACCGAGATCGTGTTCTCACACACATGTCCCATTCCTCTGCGGCAGTTACGGCAATGTCCGCACACAATATGCCCCTCCGCCGTAACGCGGTCGCCTATCTTGACGTTGCGTACACCGGGACCGCAGTCCGCCACAATGCCGACGAACTCATGTCCCATCGTATATGGCGGTTTGCAATGCGCCTGCGACCAAGCATCCCATTTGTACATATGGAGGTCGGTACCGCAAATAGCCGCTTTGGTCACCTTGATGATGACATCGTTGACTCCCATTATCGGCATCGGAACATCTTCCATCCAGATACCGGGCTGAGCATATTTCTTGACTAATGCTTTCATAACTATAATCGTTTAATGCTTCGCGTTTGAGTTTGTTTGAAATCGTTTGATGTTGTTAACTATCTCAAACCTTCAAACCTTCTCAAACTTTCACACTACTTCAGTACAGCAAGTTTCGTGCCAATCTTGATAAAGGCGGCGATACATTTATCCAATTGTTCGCGTGTATGCGCTGCAGAAACCTGTACACGGATACGTGCCTGTCCCTTCGGAACGACGGGATAATAGAAGCCCGTGACATAGATTCCTTCCTCCTGAAGCGCCGCAGCGAACTCCTGGCTGAGACGTGCGTCATACAGCATGACCGCACAGATAGCGGACTGCGTCGGCTTGATATCAAAGCCAGCCGCTTTCATCTTCTCCAC
Organism: Paludibacteraceae bacterium; assembly: GCA_905233375.1. Taxonomy (GTDB): domain Bacteria; phylum Bacteroidota; class Bacteroidia; order Bacteroidales; family Paludibacteraceae; genus Colicola. The sequence goes on from CAJOEJ010000026.1 coordinate 9,719, forward strand.
GAAGTAAGCAGTATTGGCGTGCAAGCGGTCCTGCAGCTCGTTGGAGCGCGTGAGGATCTCGAAGGTCTTGATACCAGCCGCAGCTATCATCGGCGGGATAGAGTTGGAGAAGAGATACGGACGGCTACGCTGGCGCAGCAGGTCGATGATCTCTTTCTTGCCCGTTGTGAATCCGCCGACCGATCCGCCGAAGGCTTTGCCGAGCGTTCCGGTAATGATCTCCACTTTGCCGCGGAGGTTGTACAGCTCGGTGACACCGTGTCCGGTAGCACCGACAACGCCGGCAGAGTGCGACTCATCGACCATGACAAGGGCGTTGTATTTCTGCGCCAGTTCATAGATCTTATCCAAGGGGCATACATTGCCGTCCATGGAGAAGACGCCGTCGGTAGCGATGATACGGAACCGCTGAGCCTGTGCCTCTTTGAGTTTCTGCTCGAGGTCCTCCATGTCTCCGTTCGCATAACGGTAGCGCACCGCTTTGCACAGGCGCACGCCGTCGATGATAGAGGCGTGGTTGAGGGCATCGGAGATGATCGCATCCTCCTCGGTGAGGAGCGGTTCGAACAGACCTCCGTTCGCATCGAAGCATGCCGCATAGAGAATGGTGTCCTCGGTGCCAAAGAAGTCGGAGATGACACGCTCCAGCTCCTTGTGGGTGTCCTGGGTACCGCAGATGAAACGGACAGACGCCATGCCGTAGCCGCGCGCGTCCATGCGCTCCTTTGCCGCCTGGATAAGCTCGGGGTTGTCCGCCAAGCCGAGGTAGTTGTTCGCACAGAAATTGATCACTTCCTGCTCGGCGAACCCCTCCCCGTCTCTCCCCTTAAGGGAGGGAGCTTGGACAGCAACCTTTATACCACTTGACTGCGGCGTAATGATCACGCGCTCGTTCTTATACAGACCTGCCTCGCGGATTTCGGCGAGCGTCGTTTGCAGGTGCTTTTGAAATTGCTCGTACATAATGGCTTTTTTTTAGATGATACCCTGCTCCAACATGGCGGTAGCCACTTTCATAAATCCGGCGATGTTCGCGCCCTTGACATAGTCGATCGATCCGTCCGGCTGTGTTCCGTAACGGACGCACTGCTCGTGGATGGACTCCATGATATGGTGGAGACGCTCGTCCACCTCTTCGGCTTTCCAGCTGAGGTGTTCGGCGTTCTGGGTCATCTCGAGACCGGAAGTAGCCACTCCGCCTGCGTTGACCGCTTTACCCGGCGCAAAGAGCACTCCGTTGGACTGGAAGAAATGGATAGCGCCCGGCTGGCATCCCATATTGGACACCTCGCAGCAACACCAGCAACCGTTCGCCTTGAGTTCCTTGGCATCGTCCTCGGAGAGCTCGTTCTGGAACGCACACGGCAAGGCGATGTCGCACGGCACAGACCATGCTTTCTTGCCTTCCGTAAACTGGCAGAGAGAGGGGAACTTGTCCGCCATGTCCTGTACCTTGTTACGGTTGGAAGCACGCATAACAAGCATGTAATCAATCATTTCCTTGGTGATACCATTCGGAATAGCCACTACACCGTCGGGACCGGATATTGCCACCACTTGTGCGCCCAGTTCGACCGCCTTGGTAGCAGCGCCCCACGCCACATTACCGAAACCGGAGATAGCGACTTTCTTGCCTTTGATATCTTTGCCCGCTTTATGCAACAGATGCTGAGTGAAATAGAGTGCGCCGAAACCGGTAGCCTCCGGACGGAGGATCGAACCGCCCCAGGTCATGCCTTTTCCGGTGAGGACGCCGGTATGATACTCGCGCGCAAGCTTCTGGTACATGCCGTTGAGGAAACCGATCTCGCGACCGCCGACACCTACGTCACCGGCTGGGATATCCTGATCCGGACCGATGCAACGCCATAACTCGAGCATGAACGCCTGACAGAAACGCATGATCTCCGCATCGGACTTGCCTACGGGGTCGAAGTCCGAACCGCCCTTTGCTCCGCCCATCGGCAGAGTTGTGAGGGCATTCTTAAAGGTCTGCTCAAAGCCCAGGAACTTGAGCATGGAGGGCGTTACGGCACGGTGGAAACGAAGACCGCCTTTGTACGGACCGATCGCTGCATTGAACTGCACGCGATAGCCCAGGTTCGTCTGCACTTCACCCTCATCATCAATCCACGTCACGCGGAAAGTGAATATACGATCGGGCTCGACCATACGCTCCACGATCTTAGCCTGCTCGAACTCAGGATGCTGATTGTACACCTCTTCGATCGACTCCAAAACCTCTTGAACCGCCTGCAGGTACTCTGCTTCCCCCGGGTGCTTTGCAGCCAACTGCTGCATGATAGTTTGTACTTTCATACTTACAATTTTTTGTGTGTTTTACAAAGTATTTTCAATTTGCCTGCAAATTTACTGCTTTTTTTTGACATATGCAAGCATTTTGCAAAAAAAAGCGGCTAAAGCCGCTCTTTTTCCTTAGTTGGCGCCTGAAACGCCTCCTCCACCGCCCAGACGGTTGAGTTCGTCCAGATCGCCGACCTTGCGGTTCTTATGCTGCTGGTATTGTCCGAACATCCACGTGAGAGAGAACATGACACGTTGCTGGCGGATGGTATTCTTATACCAACTGGCTTGCCCGTCAGGCAGTCCCTTCTCCTCACTCACGAAAGACAACGAACGCGCCAGATCCTGCACATTGAGGTTGAAGATGAGTCCTTTCTTCATATACATCTTCCGTACACCGAAACTGGAGAAGAACGTGCTTCCTGACTGCGAATAGCCGGTGAGCATAGGCGACGACCAGTTGGCGTCGACGGTGAGCGTCCAGTCCTTGGGCAGGTATGCGGAGAGCGTTCCGTTGACGTAGCCGTAGTGACTGCGGCTCACATATGCCGGCGTCACGCCGTCCGCCTGTTTCTCGTACGATTTGTTGATGAAATGCAGCCAGCCGGCATTGACGGTGAGCGCCAGCCATGCGCCATCCATCGACTTCGAACCATCGTCCAGGGTCAGGTACTTAGGTACCAGCGGCAGTTCGGTAAGCGATATATTGCCGCCATGGGTGGTACACGTACCGAAATTGATCCAGCGCGTATAGCCCATGCCGTTCGGCAGGATGGTCGTTTTGGAAGAGAACATATCCTGGGTGTGCGCAAAATTGAACGTCACATTCAGGTACTGCGTCCACGAGAAATGCACCTCCACATCGTTGTTAAACTCCGGCGTCAGTTCGGTGTTACCCTCCTGATAGCTGTATGCATCGACATACGTACGGAAGGGGTTCATCATCCAGTAACTCGGACGTTTAATACGGCGGGTGTAACTGGCGCTGACCGAAACGGGCTGGTTGAGCTTGCCAAACGGCGAAGAAGTGTATCCCACATACGCCGTCGGGAAGGGGTTGAAATAGGACTTGTCCGTCACTACCCCTGCGGACTTCCAGTCGCCGTGACTGAAGGTATATTCACCGCGGAGACCGAGTTTGGCGGTCCAATGTTCACCGAATTGCTTGCCGACCGATATATAGGCTGCTGCCACATGCTCGTCGTAACGGAACGCACTCGTGTCCGTAGGCAGCGGAGTGCTGTTGCGCGACGAATCGGTCAACATTCTGTTGTCGGTGGACGAGAGTCCGTACTTGACACCGCACTCAATCATTCCGGTCTGCCAGAACTTGGTCTGGAAATCAATCTTGGCACTATAGATGTCCACCACTTGCTGCGAAACGATATTCAGCCCGAGGGACGTATTGCCTTCGTAGGGCTTGTCGTAGGTCGTTTCCTGATAGTTGCGCGAACGGTTGTTATAGCGGTTATAATCGACATTAACCGTTAGTTCGCGCTCGAGCGCCTCGGAGAAAGTGTGCGTATAGTTGAGGTTCGCCGTGTGCTGGGGTGCCTGGAGACGGTTCTGCGATTGTGTCTTGCTGTTCGTCGTGTCCGTTCCCGCGATGACATATGCCTCGTTCCGACCCGGCATAATACGCTGATTCACATCCATATACGGCACTTGCAGAATGAATCCGAGCGTATTGAGCGAATCAATATACCAATCATTGCCAACCTTGAGCATATAGTATTGGAAATTCATGTCATAGCCGGAATGGGAATAACTCTCCAAAGAAGGCGTTTTGCGGTAGGTCTCAAACTCGATATCGTTCTGCGCAAAGACCTGCGTGAGCTGACCGAACGTATAGGTCTTCTCGCCGCGGTAATTGAGGTTGAGAGATACCATGTCCATTTGCAACCACCGGTTAACGTCGCTGAAATACATCCCTCCGTAGCCGGCGGACAGCATGCCGTTCAAGCCCTTCATCATATTCCGTTTGGTCTTGATATTGATGATACCGCCCTGTCCGCTTGCATCGTATTTGGCAGAGGGATTGGAGATGATCTCGATTTTCTCGATGGTGTTTCCGTCCGTTCCGTCGAGCATGGCTTTGAGTTGCTGTCCGCTGAGGTAGGACGGCTTGCCATCCACATAGATCTCGACCGACTTGCCGTTGACGGTGATATTGCCGTCCTTGTCGATCCGCACACCGGGCGCACGACGGAGGATGTCGTTTCCGTTGGAACCCGCCGATAGCGGCGAAGCACTCACGTTGACCACCAACTTGTCCATCTGGCGTTCAATCAGCGGTTTCTTGGCTTTGACCTCCAACTCTTTGAGTTGCTCCGCCTCTTCGGACAGGACGAAATCGGGTCCGCCGAAGACGGTCTGATAGCCGATATAGGACGCCTGGATGATATAGTTCGCCGCGTTGACCTCGACTGCATATTGACCGTCATCGTCCGTTATCGCACCGGTGATAAGGCTGGAGTCCTGCGCCAGCACAGAGATGGTCACAAACGGCATCGGTTCGCCGCTTTGCGTGGCCACACGACCACTGATCGTTTTGGCAGATACCGAGACGGTCAGTAGCAACAAGATACCTGATAAGAAGCGTTTCATTTCTTCAGATTTTTATAACTGTCGTAGAACAGGAAAGCTCCCAAGAAGAGGATGACCGACGCAGAGAGATAGGGTTCGAAATTATACACGTATTCTTCGCTGATGTGCGGTTCTACGGGAATAATACCACACAAAATCAGCAGTCGTACAGCAGCTGCGAGCGCTAAAATTGCTCCGATAACAAGTCTTGTTTTCATATTGTTAATAGTTTAATTGATTAAATTCGGTGCAAAAGTACTGCTTTTTGCGCACATGACATATGAAAAATCGGACATTCGCTACTTTTTAAGCAAAAAAGATTGAAAAATCTGCACTTAACGGTATTCCTAACACTCTAAAATGACTCGGGCTGACGCAACCCATCTGCTGAAACTCCATAGCCATATGACTCAAGTCATAATAGCCGTGGTTCAAAGCAACTGCCATTAAGTCGATCGTCTGACCGCTATGCGCTTTCATTTGCATCTCCTGTATTGACTTGTGAAAACGCCGCAAACGAATAAACTGCTTGGGTGCAATCCCCACATATTGACGGAAGACGCGCAAGAACTGCCGTTCGCCCAAACATGCCACGCCAGCCATCTCAGCAGCCGAGATATTCCCTTTAGCGGCATCGCACGCAGTTATCACGTTCCTCATGCGCGCATAGCTGATATCTTCCCGATGCGGCAGATGACCCAAAAAGAACGCATCTAACAACTGAGTTATCTGCTCCGCAGTTTCGTTTTGTTTGAAGATCCGGTCTAACTGCATCAACCCTTCATCTCCGTATTGCTCTGCCGTTAACACTTTCCCCGATAACTGCTGCAGGTCAATGCCTAAGAGGGCATGCATTCCTCCGGGTTCAAAATCCAGCAACATCCCTTCGAACCAACCGCTTAAGGTCGTCATTGCCATCGATTGCTGATACGCACCTACCAACGTCAAACCATCTGCTGTCACGCCGTTCATATCCACCGTCGTGTTGCGCATAAAAATCAGACTTCCGTAATTGGGAAGAAAAGTTTGCACATGCTTGCCGTTCACGAAATGCGGATCGTCAGTAGGCGGCGTCATGGTATCCGTTGACCCTTCTGCGCGCACGAATACATAACGCGTTATATAAGGTCTCAGCGACGGTGTCGGTTGTATAATCTGGAAAAACATTACTTTTTTCTTAAATAGATATAGAATGTCGTGCCTTTGGGGGATGTCTCAAACTCTATCCGTCCTCCCGACCCTTCTATGATATGTTTGGATATCGCCAAGCCGAGACCGTTACCGGTGGACTTGGTCGTGAAGTTCGGCTGGAAGATACGCGACTGTATCTCTTTTGGGACGCCTGTTCCGTCGTCGGAAATGGATATCTGTACCTCGCGTTCCGAATAGGCGGCATTGAGCAGGACGATGATATCGGTCGGCGACGCCTGCAACGCATTGCGGATGATATTGACGAAGACCTGACTGACCTGTTCGTTGTCCGCACGGACGATGATGCCCGAATCGGGTCCCACATAACGGATCGGTATCTGCTCGTCATTGGCGCGCTGCAAGGTGATCACGTTAGACAGTTTCTCCGCGATATCCACTTCAGTCGTCACCACTTCGGGCTGTTTGGCAAACGCAGAGAACGACTGGGCGATATGCGCTAAGTTGTCTATCTCCGCTATCAGCATCTTGGTCGTCCGGTCAAAATACTCGTCGAAGCCTTCCGTTCCACGCTTGAGTTGCAGTTTCTGCACAGACAGTTTCATCGGCGTCAACGGGTTGTTGATCTCATGGGCGATCTGCCTTGCCATGGTCCGCCATGCGCCTTCACGCTCCGCGACAGCCAACTGCTCCGCCGACTCTTCCACCCTGTCCACCAGCATGTTATAGCGCTCCACAAGCACACCTATCTCGTCGTGATACGGGTAGTCAATATGGCTGTTCTTCGCGCCTATCTCAAAATGCCGCATTTTCTCGTTCAGGATAGCAAGAGGAGCCGTCATCGAACGCGCCGCCCAATACGAGAACAGCAACGCAAGAATCAGGACGATGATATACGGCGGTAACAGGCGCGCCATCAACTGATCCACTTCGTAGTTACGCGTCTGTTCGCTAAGGAAAGACGGCATCGCTATATAGCCAATCGGGGCAAACGAACCGTTGTAGAAAGGCACATAAGACACCAGATACGGATGAGTAGCCAACTGCTCGTAACATACAATGGAATGATTCTCACCGAACAACGCTTCCGGTGCCATCCGGCGGGACAGCACACCGTTGGTGAACAACGCCGTGGACGAAGACGCGATCAGTTCGCCCGAGAGCGAATAGACATGGATATCACGGTTGATATCATATCCCAAATCGTGCAAATCGATACCCAATCCCTGCGACTGGGAGGGCAGCAGTTTGGGATCCCAGTAATAGAGCGTGCGCAGGTACGACTGCACATACTCGCTGCGGGTCAGCAGGTCGTCCCGTTGCCGTTGTTCGTAGTTCGTGCGCACGTACCGGACGGACATCACAAAGATATAAATGAACACCCCTAACACACACGCTAAAATGACGTACATGATACGGGTGGACAAAGGCATGTTGCGTATTCCGCGGAAACGGATCAGACCGTACGCGCCCACCAGTACCACCAACACAAAAAGCGCGATGATAAGGAAATAGAACGGATTGGTTTTCAGCGGAGTAGATTCGGTGTCCGTTTCTAAAAGCGTGCGGAAAGAGAAGGACTGTGACGTCCAGGCGTAGCCCTCCGTGTTATCCTGGGGTTCCACCGCCGGAATAAGCGAAAACAGGTAGTCGCCGTTACGCGAGTAAATCGGCGTATAATCCTCACGCCGGTAACGCGTCACACCGCGTTTGGCGGAGATGTCAAACGGCGGGACGAACTCATTGCGCACCCACTTGGTTTCCAAGGGATAAGCGTATCGTATCGGGATGACAGTAAGGATGTTATACTCACCCGCCTTTGTCCAACGGGCGATCGTCTGGGCATTGCTGAACGCCAGATAACGCCATATGTCATAGGACGACAGATAGACCTCCTCCGACGCCAGCTGGTTATTGGACCAATAGACCATCTCGTGCGCGTCAAAGACGTAGAACAGCAAGTGCTCGTCTTTCTCCGCGATCGCACGAAGGCTGTCCATGGACGAATGACGCTCCAAAGCCGCCGCCAGCACCGCGGTCTGCGTCTCCGCATAGACCTCACGCTCCGACAGCTGGATCTGAAGACGCTTGCCGTCAGATGAGTACGAATGACAACCGCTGAACACCCAAATAAGCGCCATTACGCACAAAAAATGCACTATTTTGCAACTATTTTTCATTTCCGCTTGCAAAATTACAACAATTTTCGTACCTTTGCAAACTTTTTTGAAAAAAAATAACAAATTATGCAATTTTTTACTGCTTTTTTATTAGGACTGCTTACCATATTGGATCCATGCACGCTGATGACCAGCATCACAGCAATCGGATACATTGACAAAGAAATCAACAACCGCCGACTCGTTTTGACGAACGGTCTGATGTTCGTTTTGGGCAAACTGGCTACCTACGTGCTGCTGAGCATCCCGTTCCTCATGGGCGCTCAAACGGATCGCATTCAGCACTTGCTCGGGCATTGGGGCGAACCCATCCTGGCGGGCTTCATGATCATATGCGGTATCGTACTCCTTTTCAGCGGACATCACCACCACGAGCACGACCACGGCATCAGCAAATGGCTCAAAGACACGGACAGCAAGGAGAGCTGGCTGTGGTCTTTCATACTCGGTATCTTCTTCGCAATCGCGTTCTGCCCGCATCGTCTGGTCTATTTTCTGACCATGATAGATATCACGCTCACGTTGCCGAACACCTATAACTGGCTTATGCCCGTTATCTTCAGCCTCGGAACAGGACTGCCTATCATGCTGATTGCGTGGCTGGTAAGCTACAGCGCGGTGAGCATCGGCAAACTGACCAGCAAGATGCAGACCTTCGAGAAATGGTTCCGGCATATTTGCGCGGTGCTGTTCCTTATCTTCGGTATATATCTGGCTGTTCATTGCGTGATCGAATACCACGAAGGCTGCGAATGCGGACATCATCACCACCATGAGCACACCGAACTTTCGCTTTAAGCAATTCACTGTGTGGCACGACAAATGCGCCATGAAAGTAGGCACGGACGGTGTCCTGCTCGGTGCGTGGTGTCCGACGGGCACCCGAATCTTGGATGTCGGCACCGGAAGCGGACTCATCGCACGCATGTTGATGCAGCGGTGTCCAGAGGCGGAGGTCGAAGGAATAGACATTGACGAAGCGGCTGTAGAACAAGCCCGCGAAAATGGTGTAAAAGCCTTTTGCTCCTCGCTGCAGAATTGGCAGGGCTCGTACGACTTAGTCGTTTCTAATCCGCCCTATTTCCGCAATAGCCTCAAGAACCCCGACAAAGGGCGTCAGACGGCACGGCATACCGATACGCTGAGTTATAACGAATTGATCGCACACAGCGCACGGCTTTTGAAAGAAAACGGTCAACTGGCACTCATCCTTCCTGCCGAAGCCGAAACGGAGATTCTACAAATCGCAGCACAACATGCCCTCTCATGCACGCGCATCACGCGCGTATATAGTAAGGAGACTAAGCCGGCAAGAAGAGTTATGATGGTTTTCTCTCGGGATAACGGGATAACGGGATACCGGTATACCGAAGACAAGCTCGTCTTGGAAGACGAAAAAGGCGGCCGTTCAGCCGCCTATTCGGAACTCTGTCGCGAGTTTTATCTCTAATCCGCATGGCTAAGCGCCTGCGGAGGCTCTCCGCTACTTCGCCACATTCACCGCGCGCACCTCACGGATAACGGTCACTTTGACCTGTCCCGGGTACGTCATCTCGTCCTGGATACGTTTCGCCAGATCGAACGACAGCAGCTCGGTATCCTTGTCCGACAACTTGTCGGCGCCTACGATGACACGCAGTTCGCGACCTGCCTGCAGTGCGTACGTCTTCACAACACCCGGGAAGCTCATTGCCAGATTCTCCAGGTCGTTCAGACGCTTCACATAACTCTCCACGATCTCACGGCGCGCACCCGGACGGGCACCCGAGATAGCGTCACACGCCTGTACGATCGGCGCAATGAGGGTCGTCATCTCGCATTCGTCATGGTGGGCACCGACGGCATTGCAGATATCCGGCTTCTCGCCGTATTTCTCGCACAGTTTCATACCGAGCTCTGCGTGCGGCAGTTCGACATCGTCCTCCGCCACTTTGCCTATATCGTGTAACAGACCCGCACGTTTGGCAGCCTTCACACTCAGCCCTAACTCACCTGCCATCGCGGCACACAGGTTCGCGGTCTCGCGGGCGTGCTGCAACAGGTTCTGTCCGTACGACGAGCGGTATTTCATCTTACCAACCAGACGAACCAACTCGGGATGCAAGCCGTGTACGCCTAAGTCGATCGCCGTACGCTTGCCGACCTCGATGATCTCGTCCTCGACCTGCTTGGTCACTTTTGCAACCACTTCCTCGATACGTGCCGGGTGAATACGGCCGTCCTGAACCAGTTGATGCAGCGCCAGACGGGCTATCTCACGGCGCATTGGGTCGAACGCAGACAGCGTGATAGCCTCCGGTGTGTCATCTACGACGATCTCTACACCAGTAGCAGCTTCCAGCGCACGGATATTACGTCCCTCACGACCGATAATACGTCCTTTCACCTCGTCATTCTCGATGTGGAAGACGGAGACGGTGTTCTCGGCGGCTGTCTCGGAAGAAACGCGCTGAATGGTCTGAATAATGATCTTCTTCGCCTCTTTGTTAGCCTCCAGACGCGCATTGTCCATGATCTCGTTCACGTACGACATAGCCGCCGTGCGAGCCTCATCCTTGAGCGCCTCCACTAACTGTTTCTTCGCTTCCTCCGCACTCATGCCGCTCAGTTGTTCCAACTGTTTCTCTGCCTCGCGGTGCAAGCGGTCCACTTCCTGCTGCTTGTAGTCCAATGCCTGCTGGCGTTGCTCTGCTTGCTGCACTTTCTGATTCGCTTCGTTGAGACTACGTTGTACTTCGCCCTGACGCTGGTTGAGCTGCTGCTCGCGTTGCTGCAGACGCTGCTCATGTTGCTGTATGCGTTTCTCCTGCTCTCGAACCGTGTTGTCGTGTTCGAGTTTCAGAGCGATGAATTTCTCCTTAGCCTCAACAATCTTGTTTTTCTTGATGACCTCAGCTTCCTCCTCTGCTTTCTTGAGCAGATTGGCACCCGCCATTTTGGTGATCAGATAGTAGCCGCCTGCACCGATCAGCAGACCGCCTACTCCACAAATAATTGCTGTAATTACCATAAAAATTCAAATTAATTATTACTGTTTTCCATGGAAAACCATGTTAACTCTCTAATACGTTCAAAATCTCCTCGTTGAGATTCTTGAGTGCTTTCTCTACGGGCTCCAGGCTCTTCTCCCGCGCGTCGGATTCCAATGCGACCGCCACTTCCAGAGCCGTGTACATCCACAGTTGTTCCGCCGATGCGTTCGGTCGCAGTTTCAGGTAGTACTGGTAACGCTTGTTTAGCAACACCGCCGCCTCACGGTAGTTCTGCTCCGCTTCGCGCGGCACATCCAGTCCCACCGTGTGCGCATCTAAATGCAAATTGATATGTTGCTTGTCTGTCTCCAAAATCTCCAATTACCGATCACCAATAACCAATGACCAATCACCAATCAGCGTTTCAACGCTGCTATCGCCCTGTCCACTTGCGCTATCAGCGCATTGATACGTTTGAGTGCCAGCTCGTTTCCTTCCGCCGAACCCAGCGCACCGGCTGTTGCCAGCCGCCTGTTCTGCGCCTGAAGCTCCACTAACTCCGCGTGCGTACGGATCATCTCCTCGCGCTGGCGGGCGATATCCTCATGCAAACGCGCGTTCTCCTGCTGCAACGCCTCGTAGCGCTCCAGCAGAAGATGCACATTTTGCGAAAGTTCATCAAGAGCTTGCATGCAAATGACCAATAACCAATAACCAATGTTCGTCAGAACGAATAGCCGACTCCCAGACCGAGAACGCCCTTGAACTGGCAACGCTCACTCAGCACGCCTTCCGCGGACTCGATAAGCGTACCCGGATAGTACTTGAGGTTCGTCTGAAGCGTTACCTGCAGACATTTCAGGAACTGATAGCTCAGCGCTACGTCCCAATCCACATCGAACATACCGAAATGACGGTTCATATTCGAATATTTGAAATAGTGGTCTGCCTCAACATAAGTCGGGTCTGTCTCGCGGTTCGTAGCACGGGTGGCTGCATCTTCATAAGAAGCGAGCGCATTACCTTTGCCGGCATAAGGGGTGAAGAGTCCCAGCGTAGTGCTCAGTTTGAAATCCTTGTACGTATAAACAATACCGCCCTTGAAGCTCAAACCGAACTCGGCACGCGCATCGCGGTTGTACATCTTCGTGCCGGTTGCATCATAATATGCCACGCCGTAACGATCCTTCAGATCGGTACGCAGGTCATATCCCGTCGTGCCCATTTCCTTGTCATACTCGGCGCTGTAACGCGCATTCCACGCATCGCCGATATAAGCGGTCGTCACACGACCTGCGATCGGAGACAGATAAATGGAGAAATCGGCGCCGTTGTAGCTCTTCTTCCAGTCAATACCGACAGACACATCCGTATAAGAAGGAGCAAGCCACTTCGAGATGATCGGATTATAACCCGTCTCGTAACTGCGACCCAGCGCGTACTGACTCTGGAACGAACCCAAAACGGTCAGGTACCAGTTCTGCTTGAACTCCCATCCGAACTTGGTCGCCAACTTGATATTATCGCTCGATTTCTGGAACGGGTCTTCCTTTTGCTGGATCCACGTCATACCGAAATCCGTGTCAAAATTGGTCTCCCACGCGATAGCGTCCTTGTGATAAAGAAGGTGAAGCTTGACATAAGCAACGCCGTTCACGTTGTTCTTACCACCTGCTGCCCAGTTTACCAGACCCGTTGCAGCGGCGTTCAGACCTAACGTCCCGTCGAATTTCCATGCCTTGTCACCATTCTCCAACTTCTGCAAGTCCGCTCCTGCCTTTGCCGCGGCGTCCGCATTCGAAGTTACTTTCGCTTTATCAACCGTCTGAGCGGTCATGGTCAGCGTCGTCAATACACACAATGTTACAATAAGAATAGATTTTTTCATTGTATTCGAATTTTAAATATACAAAAATTGTTTGTTATTAGTACTGGTGCGTTAACTTTCGCACGTTTTATCAAATAAAGTTAATTGATCTTTGGAATTTTGATTTAACACATCTATTTGAGCATTTAGTAGTTC
>CAJOEJ010000027.1 GCA_905233375.1 Paludibacteraceae bacterium
CTTGTTGATTTTCAACCTCTGCGGTGCGGACGAGACTCGAACTCGCGACCTACGGCGTGACAGGCCGGTATTCTAACCAACTGAACTACCGCACCCTCGCGTTCAGCACCCTCGGACTGCCGTACGACTACGTCGTAAGGGTAAGTCTCTCGGGGCTTCCGCTCTCCCCAATTAAGGGGTGGCATTTGTAAAGGAACGCTGCTCTTTTTCAAAAGCGGGTGCAAAGGTACTGCTTTTTTTTGACATGACCAAATTTTTTCGCAAAAAAATGCAAAAAAAATGCATTTTATGCTGTTTTTCTTTGGAATTTCACATTTTTTTAGTAATTTTGCACTCGATATGAGAGTTATTTTACAAAGATGTTCGCGCGCGGAGGTGCGCATAGATAATACGGTAACAGGCGCCATCGGTCGAGGATTTGTGCTATTAGTGGGTGTGACAGACGGCGATAGCTGTGCCGATGCCGACAAGATTGCAAGAAAAGTGGCGCAGATGCGCGTGTTTGAAGACAGCGAGGGAAAAATGAACCTCGGTCTTCATGAGGTCGAGGGTGCCATTCTGAGTATCTCGCAGTTCACGCTATATGCGGACTGCCGCAAGGGGAACCGTCCGAGTTTCATCAAAGCGGCGCGACCGGAAACAGCCGCACCGCTCTATGACTACTTCAACCGGATACTACGCGAGCAGTACGGGTTGCGTGTGGAAACAGGACGTTTCGGCACGGACATGAAAGTGGATTTCATCAACGATGGTCCCGTCACTATCCTGTTGGACTCGGCGGAGTTATAAGCCCGGATAGTCGATGAACTGATACCGGACATCCTTGGACATCGACGCGATCATATACGACTGTCCGTGCTCCGAATCCTTGGTGGCATTGAGAACCAGATAATGCACTCCCTTGAAATTCACCGACTGGCGTGCATGCTGATGTCCGCTCCATACGTACTCCACTCCATACTGCGCGAGCGTCGAAGTCAGTTCGTACGTCGCCTCCAGCGCATAGTTGGATGTATGCCCTTGGGAACCGTCCAGTTTCCACAGATGGGAGTGGGTGAAGACAATAATATGGCGGTATCCCTCTTTGGACTTGGAGTTTAGCAGGTTCTTGAGCCAAGCTGTCTGCTCCGGTCCCAATTCTCCTTCCGCACTATCCAGACAGATGAACAGGTCGAGTTTCTTCGAACCGTTATTGGTGTCGAACCAGTAAACGGACGTATGGAACGCCTCGCGGAACAACGGCCATTGCTTGAAGTAGATATCATGGTTTCCGGGCGTGATGAACAGCGTCGCTCCGGGCTCGTTGATATTGGGATTGCCTACATGCAGCAGGCTGTCCGCACAAGGATAGTTCTTCTGCGCATCAATCAAATCGCCTAAATGAACCGCTAACTTGGGAGCCGCAGCTGCATTGTAGGTACTCATGAAATGATCCAGATTGCGATGCGAATTGCGCGTGATATGGCTGTCCGTGCATACATACACTTCATAATCGTCCTGCGACATCTGGATATGGATATACCCGACAGAGTCATTAAACGCCACCGACTGTTGCAAACGGGTAGTTATCGTCTCTCCGTTCGGCGAGAACATACCGGCTATGTCCAGCGTAAAATCGTCCGAACACGAGACGAACAGCAACGAAACGGTCATCAAAAAAGCAATATTCTTTTTCATATCAGTCAAATATTAGAAACGATAACTGAATCCTGTACGGAAGGTGGCTCCGTAGAAGGTAGCATCGAGGTGAAACATTCCGGTTGGTTTGCATTGCGCCCATAGGTTCAGCCGCCAATGCTCGTTAAAGTCATACCATGCGCCGGCACTAAAGAGCGGCTGGTAAGAGCGCTCTATCTGGTAGTCGTCGATGTTGCTGACCATGAACGACAGGTTCCACGGGTTGTTCTGCGGACGGCAGAAGACCTCCACGCGGTACAGCAGATTGAACGGCTCTACCATAAACGTCTCGTCGTTGTACCATGAGCGGTCCCAGTTGTCTATCACGCGGGTGAACACTCCGAAAGCGACCGACACATAGTCCATGCGATAGCCGAGCGCCAGCGCAGCGGTCCAGTCGGAGATACGGTTGCGGGCGATGGCGCGGTAGTACATGTCCGTCTCGAGGAACATCTCGCCCACCGGCAGTTCGAACTTGGGACGCAGTTGTACCGCCGCGGAATAGACATTGGCGGTGGAGAACTGCAGTCGCGCCTCCATCTCAAAATGCGGATTGAACGGCAGCAGCGTCTGCACATCCAGATTGGCATGGTGGGACCATGTCTTGTTGTAGCTGTACTCCGCCATTCCCGAAATGGAATAGCGTCTGTCCCCGAAACCCGGGTTGCCGGCAGCATACACCCCTACTCCGCCGATGAGAAAGGCGCACAAGAGAATTAAAATTCGTTTGTTTTGCATTCCTGTATAATTTTAAGTTTATCCTAATTTGACGATAGTGAGTCCCGCTCCGCCGTGATTGACGTCTCCGTCTCCGTATTCGAGTGGCGCCTTGCCGCTCTTACGTCGTTTGGCGTTGATGGAAGCCAGATAATCACGTGTCAGCTGTTTCAAAGCGCCTGTACCTGTTCCGTGGAGGATGGTCACTTCTCCTGCTCCGACCATGAGCGCATCGTCCATATAGCTGATCAGCGTCTCTGTGGCTTCATCCACCCGCATTCCGCGCAGGTCGAGCACGCGGGAGAAGGAGACGGTACGCTGGTGAATGGCGGCGGCATTGGCATTCGTCCTGGGCTTGGGCGCCGGCTTGGGTTTGGGAGTCTTCGGATCAGGCATCGAAGCGTCCATGTGACCACCCAACAGGCGCAGGTCACGGAAATCACGGAGCACTTTCGGCGCGGTTTCCCTGTCCGGTTTGCTCTCCGGAACGGAAGACCGGCTCGCAGGCGTCTTGCGGGTCTTGGCTTTCTCCGGCTTCTCTCCCGCCACTTTCTCTTTCATCTCCTCCACCTTGGCACGCGCCGCTTTGGTCCGTTCGCGCTCCGCTTTGGCTTCTTTGATCTCGCGGATGGTACGTTCAATAGTGGCATTGGACTGCTCGAGCAACTCCGCCGCTTCCTGCCGCGCCTGCTCGATCATCTCTTTCTGTTTCTGCTTGACGTTGCCCAATAGCTGTTCGTAATGCGCTATCTGCTCCTCCAGCTCTTTCTCCCGTTTGCGTATCTGCTGGCGTTTGCGTTCCCAGTAGCGTTTGTCACGGGCAATATCCTGCAACTGCCGGTCGTAGTCGATATGCTCTTCGCCCACGAGCTCGGTGGCGTAGCGGATAATGGATTCCGGCAAGCCTGTCTGCTTGGCTATCTCGATGGCGAAACTGCTTCCCGCCTGCCCGATCGACAACTGGAAGAGCGGACGCATCGCTCCGCGGTCGTACAGCATCGCGCCGTTGACCACTCCGTCTGTCTGCTCGGCAAAATGCTTGAGGTTGGTATAGTGGGTGGTGACGAGTCCGAACGCCTGTCTGGCGACCAGTTCGCGCAATATCGACTCCGCCAGCGCTCCGCCTATGAGCGGTTCCGTTCCCGAACCCATCTCGTCAATCAGGAAGAGAGTGTTCGCATCCGCTTCCCGCAGAATGGTCTTCATGTTGCGCAGATGGGACGAATAGGTCGATAACTCGTCCTGAATGGACTGTTCGTCGCCTATGTCAATCATAATCCGTTCGAACAGACCAGCCTGACTGCTCTCCGACACGGGCACTAACAGACCGCATTGGAGCATGTATTGCAGCAAGGCGACCGTCTTGAGACACACCGACTTGCCGCCTGCATTCGGACCCGATATGATCAGCAAGCGGTTCTCATTCCCCTGCAAACGGATGGACAGCGGCACAACCGGTTTGCCTTGCGGCAGATAGTGCAGCAACAGAACAGGATGATACGCATCCTGCCAGTTGAGCATCGGTTCGTCATGCAGTTCCGGCCGGATAGCGTGCAAGGTCTGCGCCAGCGACACTTTGGCAGAGAGGAAATCGACTTCCGCCAGTAACTGCTGGCTCTGCATGATTTGCGGCACAACCGGACGCAGTTCGTCCGTCATCGCCGTCAGGATACGCACACGTTCGCGCCGCTCGGCTCCTTCCAGTTCGCGGATACGGTTATTGGCATCGACCACCTGCTGCGGTTCGACATAGACCGTCTTGCCGGTAGCGGACTCATCATGCACGATACCTCCTATCTTGCGTTTGTATGCAGGAGACACCGGGATGACGAGCCGCCCTTCGCGTATGGTCGGCGTCGCATCGCCATCCACGAAACCGTCCGTCTTGGCTTGGCGCAGGATAGCCGCTAACGTGCGTCCGACCGAGTTCTGCTGGTTGACCAGCTCACGCCGGATGCGTGCCAGTTCGGGCGACGCATGGTCGGCAAGACGTCCGTAGCGGTCCAGGATACCGTCTATCGACTTCACGATGGATGACAGACTGCTGCTTGGATGGACTGATTCTCCGGACAGGTTCTTCAACAGCGGATAACGGTTCTCGTCAAGGGAAGCGAAGAACGCCTCCAGCTCGGCGGCATAGGTCAGGCTGTGACGCAGAGAGTCCAGTTCCGCCTCGTCAAGGAACAATCCTTCGACACGGATCCGGCTGACTGCTTCGCGGATGTCGTGTATCTCCCCGCGGGGAAAAGTGAGGCGTGCGTCGGTACGCGCCAGCAGCATCTGCTCCGTGAGCAGCAACAGGCGGTTGACCGTTTCGTAAGCGGTCTCCATCTGCATCGCCTCCACGCGTTCGCGTCCCAACGGAGACGAACAACGGCGGTTCAGTTCTTCGCGGATGACCACGAAGTCAATCTTATGCTCTATGTGATTCGGATTATTCGTAATATGTACTTGTTTGTTATCCTAAAATACGGCAGTCTTTGATGGCATTCGCGCCGACAGCCTCGTTCAGTTTTCGTACCAGCTCGAAGCGATTCTCGAACAGTTGTGTTTTGAGTGCCGCCGAACGGACACGCACGTACAGCACTCCGTCCTTCATCTCCACGCTTTCGGTCAGTCCGACCACAACAGCACCCATGACCTTGGGCCATGCTTCCTCCACCTGCACCTCGAGAACGGACTTCTCCAATCCGCTCTCACGCAGGTACTCCACCAGCGCATCCGATATCGACAACGTGCTACTTGACGGCATCTTCCTTCACTTTCTTGAGATAGATCTTCTGTTTGGTGCGGAAGGTACGAATCTGCGAATCCAGTCCGTTCAGTTTCTGGATGGCTTCGATCTGCACGGCTGTTTCCTGACTCAGTTGCCAGAGCGACTGTCCCGTATGGGTCCACACAAAGACCTCCGCGCCGGTCGTTTTCTTGGGCGCGAGATAGATACGGTCACCTTTCTGCAAATCGCGTCCGAGCGCATCGTTATGCTCCCTTAAATCACGCTCGCGCACGTTCAGGCGGAATGCCACATTCGCGTACGTATCTTCCTCGCGTGCAATCACATACGCCACTCCGTTGCAGCGTTTTTTCGGATGCATGAGCAGGAAGCTGTCGCGCTCCTGACGAGCCGTCAATGGTTTGACATAAGGCGGCTCGGGATTGTTGTTAACCGTCATGATGGGTTCTGTACGATGCACAACGGTCGCCTTGAGCGGACGATGCGGCTGTGGTTCTTTGTCGCGTAACGTCTGCTCCGCATTGGGATTGTATTCTCCGGCTTTCACACCCGTGCTCAACGTGTCCAGACGATAGTCCTCTATCAGTTTGACGAGCTTGGCGGCATAATGCTTGTCGGTCGCATAACCGCACTCTTTCAGGCGCATCGCCCAGCCCTCGTAGTCCTCCACCGCGATCTCGAAGCAGGTCGAATAACGGGGACGTTGCAGGAACAGCGAATGGTCCTTGAACGACTCCGCGGCGTTCGCATACTGGCGGAAACACTCGCCCTTGCTGTCGTCATCGTAGTAATAGACACCTCCGAACCACTCGCTCGTACACTTGATACCGAAATGGTTCCGGGCATTCACAGCCAGTTCGCTCGTTCCCGCTGCGGACTCGAGCAACGCCTGCGCCATCGTGATGGAAGCCGGAATGCCATAATCCTCCTGCTGCTGAACGGCGGTGGATTTCCATTGGTTGATATAGTCCAGATAAACAGGATTGGCTTGCTGGGCAAACAGCGTTCCGCACAACCCCGTTACAATACCAAAAAGCAGATATTTTTTCATATTCATACGTATTTTGCACAAAAACGATTGCAAAAGTACGAAAAAATTTGCATATATGCAAAAAAAACACTAATTTTGTACGCAAATTTGAATTATTTATGAAAAAATATGCTATTCTATGCGTTTTGACGCTGATTGCGTTCGCGCAGACAAGCTGCATTATCAGGAATGACACACCTGCTCCGGATTGCAAGTATAATGCCAAGACAGTCTATCTGGAGGTGAAGCAGAACGAATGGAAATTCGATTCGCAGAACCAGCAGTTCTACACCCGTTTCGATGTGCCGGAGATAACTGCCGACATCTATAACTACGGCAATTATTCGCTTCACCGGGAGTACAATACCGGCTTGAACACCGCGTATCAGGTGGCGCTGCCACAGAGTATTCTTTGCATGGAGACGGTGACCAACGGAAACACCACGACCGATGTGTATTACACCCAGTTGGTGGACTATATCCTCGGAGTCGGATATGTGGAGATTCAGGTGACCAACTCGGATTTCTTCTATCCTGAGGACAAACAAGGGTATCTGATCAACCCCGAAGCGATGGTTTTCCACCTGCAGCTGATTTATTGAACGGAACAGTCTATATATTCGGTCCATGCAGCGCGGAAAGCCGTGAGCAAGTGACAGAGACAGCACGCGGATTGCGTGCCGTTTGCGGCGGTATTCCTTTTATTTTTCGCGCGGGCGCGTGGAAACCGCGCACGAATCCGAATACGTTCCGCGGCGCAGGAGAAGAGGCGCTCGGCTGGCTGAAAGAGGTGCAGACGACGGGCATTGAAGTGGCGACCGAAGTGGCGACACCCGAACAAGTGGTAGCGGCAATGAAAGCCGGTATAGACTACCTGTGGATAGGTGCGCGGACGAGTGCAAACCCCATTGCAGTCGAAGCGGTCAGCCGGCAAGTCGCAGAAATCAGGAATACGGATCCCGAAAGTTCGAACCTGAAAGCGGTTCTCATCAAAAACCCCGTTAACGCCGACCCGGAATTATGGCTGGGCAATATAGAGCGCCTGGAGAAAACCGGCATACCCGTTATGGCGGTTCATCGCGGCTGTAACCACCAGCCGTGCTGGAAGATGGCGCATGTCGTACGGACGAGACGTCCCGACATCCCGATGCTCCTTGACCCGAGTCACATGAGCGGAGATGCAGAACAGGTTCCGGCATTAATGACCAAGATCTCCGAATTGGATCTCAACGGCGCGATGGTGGAAGTACACCACCGGCCTGACACGGCGCTATCAGACGCCAGACAGCAGATCACACCGGGACAATTACGGGACTGCATCGAGACAATCCTAGACTTTCCCCGAGACATTCACGAGACAGAGCTGAACTGGTTACGGGCGGAGATAGACGAGTTGGACGATGCGCTGTGGAACACTATCGCTGCCCGGATGGAAGTGAGCGAACGTATCGGCGCGTGGAAGAAAGCGCACAGCGTGACTCCGTTACAGCCGCAACGCTTCGGACAGATTCTGTCCCAACGGATGGCTTGGGCGGAGCAGAACGGACTGGATGCCGCACTCGTGGAACAGGTCATGAAGGCTATACATCAAGAAAGTTTAAAGAGACAAAAGTGAAAAAAATTGGATTCTATATTATCATACTCCTGTTGAACGTCTGTGCTTTTTCATGGGCGCAGGACGCGAACCAGCGGACAGGTATCTCCGGCGTCGTCGTAGATGGCGATACGGGAGAGACACTTCCGTTCGTGCAGATTTATTTTCTCAAATCGACGACCAACAAAGGAATGGTGGCTTCCGAAGTAGGTACCACATCGGACTTGGACGGTAACTTCTCCATCAGCAACAGTTCCGGCTATATCACCTTGAATTTTCAGATGGTCGGTTACAAGACCGAGATGCTGACTTTGCGCAAAGGGCAGGAACGCAAGAACGTGAAAATCAAACTGACGCCGGATGTGTATTGTCTGCAGGATATTGTCGTCACGCCCAAGAACCGCAAACGCGACTACAAGCGCAAAGGCAATCCGGCTGTCGAACTCATCAAGAACGTCATCGCCCACAAGGACTCGTTCCAGGTCAAGACGGTGGATCAATATACCGCTACCACCTATTCGCGTATGTCCTTCGCGCTCGACAATCTCAATATCCACTGGGAAAGACCGTTCTGGAAAGATTTTCAGTTCGTTCGCAAATATATCGACACGACGGGTGTCTATCCGAACGTGACGGTTTCCATCCGCGAACATATCAACACGGAGTATTACCAGCGCAAGCCGCACCGCGAGAAGAAAGTGCTGGACAAGAAGCGTATCTTCGGTATAGAGAGTGTGATTGGATCGGAGTCGTTTCAACAGAACATCAATGCAATCTTCAAAGACGTGGATATCAACGACAACAACTTGAACCTGCTGTTCAACCGTTTCGTTTCGCCGTTGTCCTCCACCCTCGCCGTCACGTTCTACCAATACTACATCATGGATACCGTCATGGTGGACGGCTATCCGTGTATCGACCTCGCCTTCGTGCCGGTGAACTCGGAGAGTTTCGGCTTCACGGGTCACCTGTACATCGTGAACGACTCGACCTACCGGCTTAAGAAATACGCGATCAACGTACCGCCCGATATCAACCTCAATTTCGTGAGCAATTTCTCGATCGAGCACAGTTACAAGCAGTTGGAGAACGGCTTGTGGGCTCCGAACAAAACGAGCACATACGCCAAGTTCTACATCCTGAACAACAAACGCGGTATGCTGGCACGCCAGACGAAGATATATACCGGATGGGATCTGGAGAACCCGATTCCGAAAGAGACGTTCTCCAGCCTGGCAACAACCGAATTCGAGAACAACGACACGACAGCCGAACTCGTTTTCGAAGGTTATTGGACGGACAGTATGCGGCCTGAACCGCTCACCAAGTACGAGAGTTCGGTCGTGGATCTGGTGCGCGAGTTCACCAACACACCCAAGTTCAACAGCCTCGCCCTGTTCGTCAATGCGCTGACCACCGGATATATACCGACCCGCAAAGCGGAGTTCATGTACCTCAGCAAGTTCGATTTCGGACCTATCTTCAACTTCGTCAGTTGGAACATGCTGGAAGGCGTACGCTTGCGTGTCGGCGGAGGTTCGACGGCGCGGCTACACGACCAGTTCTATTTCCGCGGCTATGCCGCTTTCGGTACGACCGACCTGCGACCCAAATACAGCGCCACGTTCGTTTACACTTTCGGCAAGCACAAGAACCAGCCCTACGACGGTATCAAACATCATTTGCAAGTCACTGGGCAGTACGACGTGGAGGAACCCGGACAGATAACGGATGTCGTGCGAAGGGACAATATCCTCATGTCTATTCCGACGAGCAAGCCTACTCTTCCCTTTGCCCAATACGTGTTCCACGCAAAAGCGGAGTATATGAAGGAATGGCGGAACAACCTCATGTTCCAGACCTCGTTCGATTTCACCAACAACGAAGCGGCAGGTGTGCTGCACTACAACCGTATCGACTACACCCAGCAGATTAATCCGTTCACGAACGACACCTCGTACTCACAAAGCATGACCAATATCGGTTCGTACCGTAACTACGAAGGCGTGTTCGACCTCGAGTACTCGCCCGGTTCCACCATCGGAATGGACCGCGAAGGAATCAAAAGTCCGTGGGTCATCGAGAAAGATGCGCCGACCATCAAACTGACGCACACGCTCGGATACCTGGACGACCGGCACAACGGCGGTAAAGGATTCCTTTACAACAAGACGGAAGTCATGTTCGACAAGCGTTTCTGGTTCTCCGCCTTCGGTCACCTGGACATGCGTATCCAGACGGGTATCATATGGCAGCAGGTTCCGTTCACCAAGCTGCATATACCGCCCACATCGACCAGTATCCTGCTCGGTCAGCGCGCATTCAACCTCATGAAACCGATGGAGTTCATCATGGACGAGTATGTATCGCTCTACATGACCTATTATTTCAAAGGATGGATCCTGAACCGCATACCGGGTATCAACAAACTCAAACTGCGCGGCGTCGTCAGCTTTGCCGGAATATACGGCGGTCTGACCAAGAAGAACAACCCGTATCTGGAAACAGGAAGCGGATTGTATGACTTCCCTCATACGGATTTTACAAACGGTATCGATGCCGGACAGGACGTGACATGGAGCGGTTCGACACCCTATATCAAAGACGGCTTCCATACTTCGTCCCCCATCGGCAAACTGCCCTACATGGAAATAACCGCCGGATTTGAGAACATCCTCAAGTTCATCCGTATCGACTATATCCGCCGTATTACGTACAATGACTACGAATTGCCGTACAAAGTGCAGCAGATGGACGCGTTAGGACAGCCTATGTTCGACGAGAATGGCGATCCGGTCATGGTCAATGTGCATCGCAAAATAGGCGGATGGGGACGAAACGGCGTCAAACTGACCGTACGGTTCTCGCTCTAACCCTTAAAAACAGCAAGCTATGAAACGGACACTTACTATCATACTGACATGCCTCCTGACCGTTGTCACCATGACCGCGCAGGACAAACTGACCAACGAGATGATTCAACAGAACCTGTTGGACGCAAAGGAGAAACTGGAAGCTTTCGATACCGAGACGCTGCTCGATTCGCTGGATCAGGAACGCTTGCCGCGACTCGTATCCGGCGGTATATTGGGAGGCGTGAACATGAGTAATTTTATTATCACCCGCAATCACAAGCCCATGAGTTCGCACATGCGTATCGGCGGCGAGTTGGGCGGATTCCTCGATTTCCGCATCTCCAAGCACTTCTCGATCCAGCCGCAGGTAATGTTCACCGCCCATGAGAACTACTTCACCGCCGCGGATACAGCCAACCATCTCTGGTCCTTCGGAATGGAGATTCCCGTCTATTTCTTGGGACGTTTCGGAAACCTGAAACAAGGCTATCTGCAATTCGGCGGCGGAATATTCACGCATTTCACCTTCGCCTCCAATGTCCCGAACCGCTATCGGGGTGTTGATGCATCCCCTGCTATAGGTAGCGACCCGACCGGTGACGGATATGACTACAGCCGCTTGTACTCGCTGCATAACAACCACTTCGGGGTATGTGTCACCGTGGGATATGAATTCCCTATCGGCATACAGATCAACGCCCACTACAAAGTGAGTCTGTCAGATATCGCCGGCTTCTACAGCGAGATGAAAGGACAAGCCGTCGCCGACGCCCTGATCTATCCGCAATCCGTTTCCTTGGGGATAGGATACCACTGGAGATGATTGGTTATTGGTGATTGGTAATTGGTGATTTATTTCCGATGGAAGAAACGGTACACGGGGAGAAAGAACCCTAACCATTTACGATAGGATGAAGGCAGAATGAACGGCTGGATAGCGGCATTACGGATGGAACATACCACCCAGTAGCGGCGAATCGCTTTCCCTTCCGGATAACGCATAAGATACGCCCTTGCTTCATTACGAGCGAGGGTGTTTTTATGCACATCGCCCTTCGGGTGCGTAATAGACAGCCTGTCGTCTATCTCGCAACGCATACCCCAGAAACGGGCATAGAAACATGCCACAAGATCCAATCCCCAACCGTGCGGGTTAATGTCGAGCGGTTCCAACTGCTCATACACCCGACGCGCATACATGCCCAGCATCCCTTCCGCAAACGCTACCGGACGGCGAGCTCCGCTGGGACGCACATACGACCATGCTACCCATGTGTAGGAATCATCCGAATGCGAAGGGCAATAGACTCCCACTCCGTCGAATGATTCGCCGAGCAGGATGGCTTTCAACCGTTCCAGCGACTCGTGACTCATCTGTACATCCGAGCAGATAAAGAACAGATACGGATAGCTTCCCTCCTTCGCCATGGTGATGGCATGATGCATCATTCCGCTGTAGAAAACGTTCGGCAGATAGACCGTGTCTCCGCCGCACGGATCAGGACGCTCACCGCTGTCCGCATCAATGATATGACACTCAAAAGACGGACGAAGTTCATGATACAGAAACTCCGCATTGGATGCTGCACGGTAATTGAAGATGCAGAAAAGGATATCACTTGCTTTCATGACGGTTCTTGATTAAACGGCTCTTACCTAACCATTGCGGCAGGATAATAACACCCGCTATTAAGTAATAATAATACGTACACAAACGCCAGATGGAAGTAATTGCCACAATGGATATCGCCTGCACGATAAACTCCGACAAAAAGTCACCAAACATCACCTCCGCAAAGCCGCTACCACCGGGCGTAGGAACGATCATGCCGACGATTCCTAATATATACTGACGCGCAAAGCACATCAGGTTCTCCATTCCCGACAAGGAATTGAAAATCATGATCGCCATGTTGGCTATCAGAAAGCGGAATCCCCAGATGCCGACCGTGGACAAGATCAAACGCGCCCAATAGCCGAAAGACTCATGCCTGAACTCCTGCGCACACTGACGGATCTCCACCGCCGTACGCAGACCACGGTAACGGTACTTGCGCAGCCATTTGATGGAGAAGATGACGCTGTTGATCTTTATGAAGATGGACGGTTTGCAGAACAGGCCGATAAAGAGCAGCGTCACCCAGACGAACTTCATCGCATACCCGATGATGAACGCCCACAGATAGCCGTATTGGAAATAGCCGTTGGAGGTGAACAGTTCGCCGTACGGGATGAGGAGCAGCAATAAGGGGAAGAGCACGATCATCAGCATCTCGTCGAGGAATAGCGCCAAAATGGTCATCGACGTCGCACGGCTCACCTTGATACCCTCCCGATGGATGAACAACACCTCCAGAGACGAACCTCCTGCTGCCGAAGGAGTGACCGCCGAGGTGAACTCGTACAACATCCGGATTCGGAACAACTGACGGAAAGTGAGCGGAGCGCCCGACATGACACGCAAGCGGTACATGCCCGAGAAATCCTTGAAGAGCGTGAATAGCAACACTAACAGGACGAATACCCACCAGTGATCCGCCAGCCCCAAAGTCTCATGCGGAAGACCGTCCTTCATCTCACGCCATAACATGACGCCTACACCGATCAAACCGAACAAGATGGGCCATATGACCATCGACGGCTTAAACCGGGACGCTACCGAGCGGTTCTCTTTCGATCGTTTTACTTCTTCATCCATGTGATTCCTATTCCTTTCTCCTCCTTAGGGGTGGAGAACTGCCTTGACTTGGCAGTTCGAACGGCAGGAGTAGCGGGGAGCGTCACTCCAACCAGACAAACGGGAGGGGTTACTCATAATTCTGTATGAACTGCGCGATAGGCACTGCTCCGTTGCCTTCCTGACGCACACGATGCGCGCCCTGGATATAAATATCCAGAATCGTCGGATCCTCCACGCACTCGTTGATCCACTTGACCACGCGCCAGGATTGATAGAACGAACGACCGCAGTTGAGCACGTCCGTGAACAGATACGTGGAGATATACTCTATCTTCGATGCGAAATAGAACACACCGACAGGTACGCCCATCAACGCACTGTCTAACATCGCATTCGGACCGCCTTTGGTCAGGAACACATCCGCCGCACGGTTCAGTTCATACACTTTATCGACAAACTCGTAAGGACGGATATCAACCATGGACGGCGCTTTCTCCTTCTGGCGCTGCAACTTGCGGTAGAGGAGGCTGTTCGTGCCGCAAATGGCAATGAGCGTAATGGGATGTTTGACATGATGTACCAAGGCGTTGATCACCCTGCTCATACCCGATTTGCCGTAACCGCCCGCCGCTATCATCACCGTGAAACGGTCTTTCGGCAGCCCGTATTTCTCGCGGTAATACTCCTTGCTTTCCGTCACCTCCATGATCTCCTTGCGGGTCACGAAAGGCACTATCATCAGTTGTTTGCGGGTAAAATCATGCTTGAGCGCATCGTGGAAACCAAGTACGCAGTTCACAACAAACTTATCGACGCGAATGTTCCACCAGTTATGCACGCTGTTATCCGGATTGTACGTCACCACTTTTACATGTGGGTCTATCCTGTCGCGGTACTGCGTGGCAAGGAACGAAGTCAGATAGTGCGTGTCAATGATAATATCCGGCTTGATTTCCTCCAGCATCTGCAGGTAGATCTTCCGCGCACGGCGATAGACGGTATTGACCACAAACGGCAACGAGTTATGAATGCCGAAAATGTGCGTCGCCAGCATCTGGATATAATTGTGCAGGGGGAAGGTGTTAGCCCATTTGACGTCTTTGACAAAGCGCTGCTCTATCTTGTGCAACACAGGATCGTCCTTGAACGTGTATTTCCGTATGACCTCAATGTTCGGGTCATGCAGCGCTTCTATCGCATCAGCAATCGAATTGGCAGTGGTGATATGACCGAATCCGGCTTCGATATACGTTACCAAAACGCGTTTTTTACGGGGCTTATCCATAACGTCGGTATTTAGTGTGTTTTCATTTGGGCTGCAAAGATACAAAAAAAAACGCACATACGCAAATTTTTGTGCGTTTTTTTTAGAATATAGACCATTTCACTGCTTTTCACTGCATTTCACTGCGTTCACTGATAGAATATCAACATCAGTACCATCCTTTTACAAAATATAAACATCAGCAACCTGCATTTATCGATACAGAACGAGGTTTGAACGAGGCTTGAACGCGACCATCACGGGACCACGTCCCGAGAACGACCTGACCAGACCCTAATCAAACCCTGACAGGCTTTGTCTATTGTCGCCGGATATTATCCGGCATTAAAAAACTTTTCGTTTATTGCGCCGCATGACCTTGGAGCGTGTAGGTCTTGTCCCCGCGGATGATGAGTACTTGACCGTTGCGCAGGACTTTTGTGGGATGCGCATCGAGATAGATGTTGTTTATCACCTCCGTTGGTGGAATAGATTCTATTACAAATTCTCTCCATACAGACGAAGATCTGTAGCGCTGAACAGATTGTTCCGGTACATATAACTTACAATCCGATATGTTCACATCGTCAAAGACATCAGAAGTAATTGTTTGCGGATTGGGGGAATAATTGAACACCGATTGCAAACTTGTGCATTCATCAAAGCAATATCTTCCAATATTCGTAACCGTTGAAGGAATAGTAACCGAAATCAGATTTGTGCAGAATTCAAATGCTCCTAAACCGATTTGACTAACAGAATTGGGAATTGTTACGGATATTATATCCATACAACTATGGAGAGCATAATTCTGAATACTGACAACTGCAGATGGAATAGTAATATCTCCTTTAGCGACAGCAGAACAGGCTATTAAAGTGGTTTGCGCTGTATCGCTATACACCCAACAGCCATCTACTATACCATTAAGACTTCTTGCTCCCCATCTTGGATTACTTTGCTGCCATGTAGCGGTACCGGAATATACTATATTGGGGACCCAATTAAACGCATAAACTCCTATGCTCGTGACACTACTGGGAATGGTTAAAGAAGTTAAACTATAACATGCCGCAAAAGCACTTTTTCCAATGTTTTTCACACTTTCAGGAATCACAATTGTAGATAAATGAATGCAATGATCGAATGCATAATTCCCGATCTTTGTTATACCATCTGATAAAATAACGGTTGAAATACTCTCGCGGTATTGATACCATGGGGCTCTTGGACTATAACTGTCGTAATTATCCATTGTGCCGGTACCATTGATTGTTAAAACACTATCCGTTAAATTCCAAGAGAGGTTTTCACCACATGTCCCGATTTCTGCATATAGGACATGTACACTCATAAGCAAACTAAACAGGAGAGTAAAATACTTTTTCATTTTAATGATCATTAATATTCTTGCCTCCACTTTATTATTTGGCAGGAGGCGTATTCCTTATTGTAAACAAATCAGCGGAACGCCTTTCGGAATTCCGCTGCAAAGTTACAACAAATATTTGAAATACGAGAAGTTCTTATTATTTCTTATGTAAATCAGAAGTAAACGATTATTACTTATTATGTCATGTAATATCATAGCAAAAAGATACATGCTGATAGCGGGACTTTGTCAACTTAGTCAAGTTGGTCATGCAAAAATTTGCAAGAAAAATGCTCTGTCATTGTCAGTTTCAGCAATTTTCCTAAAAAAGTTGACATCATACTGACAGAACTGACAAAACTGACATGCAAAAATTTGCATGAGAATTGTGAGAAATCTAAGAATTCTTATCCTTCGGAACGATTATTTCTTACTTTTCTTAGTGCATTTTTCATGAATAGTATCGACACCTTAGAGGAATATGAAGAAAACAAAGCGGATGTAAGGAGGGCGGCTAATGGCGACAAGTGCCGCCTGAACCGATGAGAAGAAAGAGAACGCGCTATCGGAAGGTAGCGCGCACAAGACAACTATATTATATATTCAATACACGTACAACCAATTTGTAATTATATTCCTTTGTCCACTTGACACTCATACAAACATCTACAAGCCACCAGATTTCTGCTACAACAAACCAAATCAAACAAAAAGTTCCCCAGCCAGATATTTCCGAAAGAAAGAGGAAGAAACAGGCTATTCCAGCAAAGATACCCAGTTGGCAAACAAGTAGTTTTAGCACCCCACTGCCTTTTTTATCAAGCATAAACCTGTCCACACCCAATATTCCAGCACTCAGTGATATGAGTAATAATGTAAAAGGGCTTTTAAGGTTTACCAATCTAACAGAATTCCATTTAGAATCCGAGCAATTCAATAATTTGCCACGTAAAATATCGATATCTGCTTGCAAAAAATAATCTTCATGCAGTTTCAGATATGTATTGACAGCATTGATGTCTTGCATAGAAAATTTTAAAATACAGAGCTACCCGGATTTTATTCCGAGTAGCTCATAAATCTTTAGATCAAAAACGCTGCAAGTTTGTTGAAGTTTCTTTCTCTTGTTTTTCCACCGATGATAAACAAATCGATGAGCCACCAGATACCGAAACCTCCGAACGTTAGGAGCTTTGCTACACCAGCGCCAACACTGCCGATAATAAAGCGGTCAAGACCGAGGTAACCAAAGAAGAATGAAACAACCCATACGAGTGTCGGACTCAGTAAAGAAGTTGTTTGAATGAGTGCGAATTTGTCGTCACTCATTGTTGCCATTTTTCCTTTTACATAGACCATTTTGTCATCTGTAAGTTTGCCCGCATTGTTAGCGACAAACCAATCAATTTTACTTTGTTCCATAAATTAAATTAGATTTGATTTTTAGATGAGGCACCGAGCAAATGCCATTAATAATTATAATATAATAGCCCGTTGATGTTTCAAATCATTTAAAATTAAAATCAACTATTTTTAGGCTCCCGCGATTCATTCCTAACTCGACATATTTCTGGGGATACCATGATTATAGTACTTATTTGTATGCCGTTTACTGAATTTTTGTATATCTTGGTCCCCTATTGGTATGATTCTTTACGTCTGAAGAAGCATCAATAAATTTTCCATTGGCTGTATCATTCCATACTCTTTTACTAAAGTATAAATAGCCATCATCACCTAAAAATATTGATGTTACCAAATCAAAAGCATACGTGTTATACCAATAGTCACTATATGGAATTACATGATAACAATTGCATTCTTTGTCGAATTCATAATATCCATTTACACCCTTATTATATAAATCCCACAAATCATAATCTCCCATCCTCTCTATGATAGGCTTATCCAACATTTGAAGATGTGCTCTCCCCTCTTTATCAAGGGTCAATTGAATATTGTAAGTGTGGCTATTGATTTCTCCTTTGTATTGATACTTGGCATCTATGTATCGTGGATCTTCAGAACAAGATACACACAGCATTGCTAATAAAACACTAAAAACAACCATGTTAATGCAATTTCTTTTCATAAATAATTTCATAATTTCTCTACTCACTTAACGGCTTTTCGATACTCCTTTATAAATTATAATGCCCCCTCTTTACTATTTGGCAGGAGGTTTCTCCGATGTTTATTGTTTGGTGCTTTTCGTTTTCGGGTGCAAAGTTACTACTTTTTTATGACATACACCAAGTTCTTGTTACTTCTTATTAGTTCAAGAAATAAACGATTATTACTTTTTACTTCTTGTTGCTTCATATACACACAAAAAAAGCGTAGACCTCGTGTTGCTTACTTACACACGAGGCCTTCGCATTGCCTTAAAAGTCAAATAAACAACAGGAAACCTACGCCGATATGACAATCCGCTTGCTAAGATATAGCAAGACGGGTATTATAGTCATACCCATAGGCATCTACTGCTCACTTTGATTTTGACTTTTAATTCCGAAAGTTGCGAAGTTCCGTGTGTCAAACACAAAGCGTCAATAAACGCTATTTAATATGTCTGAAAATCCCGCCTAATTAAGAGACATTTCCCTTCAGCGTGGATTTTCTTTTCTCGCTCGAGAAACTCGAACGATAAATTTCGGTGCAAAGGTACGATATTTTTCTCACATAGCCAAATAAATGAGAAGAAAAATGTCATTTTATGCCCTAAAACATAAAAACTTTGCAATCCATCATCGGCATGTTACTGCTTTTGCGGGTGCAAGTTGGTACTTTTTTACGACATACACCAAGTTCTTATTACTTCTTGTGTCTTGTTGTATTACTGGCAGTGCGTTATTATTTGCCCCCAATAAGTGATCTCAAAACGCTGGTTCGCAAACGTCTGCTTGTCCGAACTTACGCGTATATATCCGTATATCATGATCAAAAACAAAACACCAGCACGCGGTAATGCGTACGGGTGGAAACGGATGAAGGGTTATGCTATCGGATTAGTACATCAGTCCGAATGCCCACAATGGAATGATTTGATTAGTGGTGTATTCTATCTCATCTCGAACCACATACCCGTTCGGTACTTCCGATATCTGCTTCTTTCCTTTTTTCTTGCCTCCTACTTCAAATGTATAGTCACCTACGCAGAAATCGCTCACACGAGACGATATCACATCGTGCGTCACGTGTAACTGGTTATAGAAGAACGTCTCCCTCACATTGCCAATCTCAACCTTTTCACCCACAAGTGTATATTGGATATTCGTGTTATTGAGGTACACTTTCTCCACTTTGCCCAATCCGCGCATACCACCGGTATCATCGCGCAACTGACCTGTCATCTCTGCTTTTTCCATGAACAGCAGGTAGCCCGGAATATCGTTACGGCTGATGCGCAGTTCATTTGCCAGCGATTGTGCTTCCGGCTTGTACGGGGCATTCTGCGCAATAATGGTTAACATCTGCCGTAACTTGCGTCCAGTCGCCGGACTCATCTTTGCGTAATGCGGGATGTCCGACTCCATTGTCTGACGGATCACATTCTGCATGCGTTCCTGGAAATCGCCTTCTAACGAGAAGGGATAATATCCGTCTCGCAAGTACTGCCGAAACAACGGCAGCGGATGTGGCAACGCTTTAGGCTGAGCCTTGCCTGCCAATACCTCTTCCAGGCTATACACCGGAACATCTATGTTATGCACCAGTTTCAAATACTCCCGGAAAGACATACCATGCAGATGCCGTATTATGACGCGGCGACTCAGATCTGCCTCACCGTCCAGCAGGTCCAGTATAGACGAACCGGTAATGAACACTTTCAATGCAGGATGCGTATCGTATATCTGTTTTATCTCGCGGCTCCAACCGTCATACTTATGAATCTCATCGATGTACAGATGATCTCCTCCTTCTTTCACGAACTCATCCGCTAACTCAATCAGCGTGTGTATGGTGAAGTAACTATGATCGGCAGACACATAGAGACTACGCTCTTCCGGAGTCTCGATAATATGTTGCTTCACCATCGTGCTCTTACCAACACCCCGCCCGCCAATCAGGCATTGGAGACGTTTATTCCAATCCAATTGGTCGTACAAATACCGCTTGAAATCCACTGATGTCAAGTCCAATTGCTCCTTCATGTACTGCAATAATGATTCGTCTATCATAGTTTTTTTGTTTAATTTGCACTCTCGAAGGTGCATGTTTATATATTTTATGCACTTTTCACGGTGCAAAGGTACTGCATTTTTCTGACATATGCAAGTTTTTGTGCAAAAAGGTAGTATTTTTTCACCTTTAAAAGTGTTTTTTGCGTATTTAGTGCCAACATGCCACCATAATTCGTGTCAATATACCACTATGAGCATCATTTATTGCGGTCATTTGACCGCGCGCTAATCCAATATGTTAAAGACCGCATTTTATATCAAGCAGTCACGATAAGCAATAAGCAGTCATTGCTGCGTAAACTTGTATCTTGACAGCGTTCTCAGTTGTACCCCAAAATTTCTTAATCTTGAGGTGTTGCTTGAGCCACTT
>CAJOEJ010000028.1 GCA_905233375.1 Paludibacteraceae bacterium
AGCGTGGTGACACGGCGGTCATGATTCAGACGAAGACCTCCGAGAGTTACGATGCGAGCAAGAAATAACCCCCTCCTGACCTCCCCCTCAAGGGGAGGAAAATGGAGTTGAAAAAACCTACAAAACAAAGACGAAAACATTATGGCACATGTAGAATGGAGTGCCGGAATCGACAGTGTATCCGGCGCATTGAGCAAACCCAGTAAGAGCGGTCAGCACAGCTGCGCGAAGATGCTGTTAGGCACGCACCGCGTAGCCGCCACAACCAACAACAGTTGCAACCGTCTGTACCTGCGCAGAAAAGTGCAGCGATCGACGCCCGTAACGCAGGACGAGACGAACCGCCGCTTGCGTTTCTCCGCGGTCAGCCGCGCAGTCAACACCCGCATGCATGATCTGAACAAGATCTCCGCGGATCAGGCTGCCTTCATCGCGCAGAAGGACACCCCAGGCGGCAAGAAGACCATGCGTTCCTACATCTGGTCGCTCGAGTTGGCGGCTTATGACGAAAATCATGAGTAACCGGCACAACCCCCTCCCGACCTCCCCCTCAAGGGGAGGAGGGAAGGTCAATGACCAATCACCAATGACCATTGACCAATGTGACACCCTCCCTAAAAGGAGGGGTGTGGGGATGTACAAAGGGACAATTAATGTACAAAGGGACAATGTACAATGTACAATCACCAATGACCAATGACCAATCCGACACCCTCCCTCACACGGAGGGTGTTTTTGTTGTACCTTCGGTCCTCCCTGAATAATTCTATGTATTGTACTAATCCTCCGAGTGGGTACTCGTCGGGTACAATACTCGGAGTGCTATCCGAAGTGCGGGATATATACAAAAGCGGGCTTTTTTTGCCAAGCCAAAGGCTTTCGTATAGAACGTGTCTATAGGTCATTCCTATGCGAGCATAGATGCCCTACAGACGCGTTCAATACATAAAATTGCATTTTATTCGGCAAAAAAAAACCGAATGTTTGCATATATGCAATTTTTGTAGTACCTTTGCACCCGATTTAGCCGTTGGGACAAACAGGGAATAATCAATATACAGTTATGAAAAAGATTTTTTTATTAGGAGTTATTGCTATGAGTGTATTAGCATGTAACAAGACCAACCCGTTGTTGGAGCAGCCGGACACGCCTTACGGTGTACCGGCGTTTGACCAAATCCAGTTAGCGCATTACATGCCTGCTTTCGAAGAAGCCATCCGGCAGAACAAGGCAGAAGTGGATGCCATAGTGAATAACGAAGCCGAACCGACGTTCGAGAACACGATCGTGGCGCTGGATCGTATCGGTCTGCTGCTCGACCGCGT
This sequence comes from Paludibacteraceae bacterium, assembly GCA_905233375.1. Classification (GTDB taxonomy): domain Bacteria; phylum Bacteroidota; class Bacteroidia; order Bacteroidales; family Paludibacteraceae; genus Colicola. The sequence goes on from CAJOEJ010000028.1 coordinate 1,327, forward strand.
ATCCGGTGTGTTCTTCAATGTGCTCGAAGCGGACGGCAACGACGACATGAACGCTATCGCCGAGCAGGTGAGTCCGATGCTGAGTGAACTGAGCGACGGTATTATCCTCAATGACCGGCTGTTCCAGCGTGTCAAAGCCGTCTATGACGAGCGTGAGCAGTTGGGTCTCAACGCCGAGCAGATGCGTCTGGTGACAGAGACCTACAAGCACTTTGCCGACAATGGCGCCAACCTGCCGGAGGACAAGAAAGAGCGTCTCAAAGAGATCAACCAGGAACTGGGTCTCCTCTCCCTCAAGTTCGGCAATAACGTCGTAGCGGAGACGAACAGCGATGATGTGAAACGCTTTGTGACGGACGAGTCGCTGCTGGCGGGTCTGCCCGAGAGCGCCAAAGCCTCGGCTGCCGAAGAAGCAACTGCAGCCGGTCATCCCGGCGAGTGGCTCTTCACGCCCAAGCGTACCTCCTTCACGCCCGTACTCCAGTACTGCGAGAACCGCGAACTGCGCAAGCAGCTGCTCATGGATTATACCACCCGTGGAAACCATGACAACGGGAACGATAACAAAGCCGTCATCCTTCGTGAGATGGAACTGCGTATCGAGAAAGCCAAACTGTTCGGGTATGAAAACCCTGCCGACTATATCCTGGCGGACTGCATGGCAAAGAACCATCAGACGGTGGACGCTTTCCTCGCGTCTGTGTGGGCGCCGTCCCTCGAAGCAGCCAAACGCGAAGCGGCTGCGCTGCAGGAACTGCTTGAGCAGGATCTGCCCGGAGAGAAACTGCAACCGTGGGACTGGTGGTACTATGCCGAGAAACTGCGCAAAGCCAAATATGCATTGGACGAAGAGGAACTCAAACCCTATTTCGAACTCGATAACGTGCGCAAAGGTGCGTTTGGCGTAGCTACCAAATTGTATGGCCTGCAGTTCGAGCCGCTCAAAAACATGCCGGTATATAATCCCGATGTGGAGGTCTTCAAAGTGACCGAATCGGATGGCACCCTCGTGGGAATCCTTTATACCGACTATTTCCCGCGTGCCGGCAAACGTCCGGGAGCGTGGATGAACAACATCCTCTCGCAGTACATCGATGCCGAGGGCGTGGATCATCGTCCGGTCATCATCAACGTAGGCAACTTCAACAAACCGACAGCCGGCAACCCCTCCCTCCTCTCTATGGACGATGTGGAGACCCTCTTCCACGAGTTCGGTCATGCCCTCCACGGACTGCTCTCCAAAGCGCATTACAAGAGCCTGAGCGGTACCAACACCCCGCGTGACTTCGTCGAACTGCCGTCCCAGTTTATGGAGAACTACGCCTACGAACCCGAGGTGCTCAAGACCTATGCCTTCCATTATCAGACAGGCGAAGTGATCCCGGACGAACTCATCGCCAAGATCAATGCAGCCGGTAAGTTCAACCAGGGCTTTGTCACTACCGAACTGCTGAGTGCGTCTATCCTCGATATGGATTTCCATGAGCTGACGACCGCCGAGGGTTTGGATGTCAATGCGTTTGAGAAAGCGAGTCTCGACAAGATGGGGATGATAGACGAGATTATTGTCCGTTACCGTCCTACGTTCTACAACCACATCTTCACGACGGGCTACGAAGCCGGTTACTACAGCTACACGTGGGCTGCGGTGCTGGATGCCGATGCGTTCGCCGCCTTCAAAGAGACCGGTGACCTGTTTGAACCCGAAACGGCAAAACGTTTCCGTCACCTCTTGGAGCAAGGCGGTACGCGGGACGCACAGGAGCTCTATCTCGAGTTCCGCGGCAAAGAGGCGGATCCGAAGAACCTGCTCCGCAGAAAAGGCTTCATCGACTAAACCCTAAAGACCTTGAAGCGCTCCACACAAAATATATTGTACCACCTGTTGCCGGTAGTCTTTTGGCTGCTGGCAATAGGTGGTAGCCTTGTGCCGCTCGTACTGATACTCATGTATTGGGTAGACTTCGACGGATATGTCAACTATAATTATTTCTACGGTTTTGCAGTCGCTCTTATCGTACTGCTCTGCCTTTTTATTATCCGCCGTATTCCGCGGCATACAAGTTCCGTGGAGCAATGTTTTCAGGTCGCATTATTGCTGGGCATTGCTTCGTATGGACTACCGACGGTAGTATTTCTTATCATTCCTGTCTGGGGGTATTTGATTTATCAGAATCTCTTCTCCTTCCGCTCTTTTGCGGCTACGCTTGTCGGCTGTACCGTTGTAGCCATATGGGCTGCTGTCTTTATCATTCTCGGGTGGATCACCAACCCTTGGGCACACTTCTTTGCAATAGAAAACGCCTGGGGATGGATTCCCACAGGCGCCTTCCTCTTGGCGTATATCGCCTCTACCATTGCACGACAAACCCTGCGTGTACGTTGATGCCTGCCTGCGCATAATACCATGTACAACGGCTCGCGTCCGCAAAACGGCTCGCGTCCGCACCTCCGTTGCTCGCGTACTTGGCATTAAAGATATTATTCAGCTGGCATAGCAGTTTCACATCCGGCACGCCGCGTCGCGTATGGAACCACTGCTTCATCGGCAATGCATATTGCAGGTTCACATTCGTCGTCGTGAATGCTTTCAGCATGGCGTGCAGATCCATCGTGTTGTCTAAAAACTGCCGACCGGTCACATTTGTCTGTATCGTTCCGACAAAACCTTTATAATCAAACGTGAACAGGCTCATCGCCGTGATCATCGGCGAGAAAGCGATCGTCACCTCTCCTTCTATACTGTCCTGTCCGATCCAGTTCCAGTCGTTCTGGTTGTCGTACAGGTCGATGTACTGCTTGTAATGCTGTATCTTGTTGCGGCTGAACACGATATTGCCTTCCCACCGGAACCAGTCCGTTATCTGCACGCCTGCCGACACCTCGATACCCATCCGGTACGAGTCTTTGACGTTGACGGTCTTCATGACGCCTATGTCGTTATACTCGCCGGTAAGTACCAGTTGGTTGTCATAGTCCATGAAATAGAGGTTGGCTCCCGCCTGAAAACGGCGGTGCGTGTATTGGTAGCCCAACTCATAGTCGTACAGTCTCTCCGCTTTCGGCAGGTTCGTCCATGTGCCGCTTGCGGCATCGTACCGCACGTTCTCCTTGTAGTTGTTACGGCTCGGATCGCGGTTGGCAATCGCGAACGAGGCTGACAGCATATGTCCGTGGTTCTGGTAGGTCAGACCCGCTTTGGGGTTGAAGAAATGGTACTCCGCGGTCAACGGCAGGTTTTCCATGCTCTCCTCATTGATGCCGTCACGGCTGTAACGCACATAGCGGTACTGGAAATCTCCATATATAGAGAGCTTCTCCTGACCTTTGTTGATCACCCGCCAGTTGGCTTTGGCGTAAGTATTCACGTCGATCTTGTTGGCATGGTTTCGGTAATATTCATAGTGGATCGGCAGCGGCTCGGCTAGCGGCGTAGCCAAATAGTCCAATATACCCCAGTGTTGACCAATATAATTGCTTCCTGCTACGCCTATCTGCGCATCCACCGGCTCGGAGATATACTTGGCATTCACCATGAATCCCGCATAATGGTTATTGAGCCATTTCTGGTACATACCGTAACTCTTGCCGCTATAAGGCAGACCCCAATAAGTATATTTCTTCTTCTTATACTGCTCGTAATAACCGCTCCCGTGGGTATAGTGCAGGGTGGCGGAGAGGCTCCATTGGGGTGTAAAACGGTGGTTAACGGTCAACTGCGCATGTTGCTGCGAGTAGTTGTCCGTCTGGTTCGGGTAATACACCGTCGAGTCCGAACCGTCGCTTGCCGGAACCGTATATTCACCGGCGGGATTGTACCGTCTGTCCGCACCGTTGATGCCGTACGCCGTCTCGTAGCTCACGCCTTCCCAGCCCATTCCGGTCGATTCAGCGCCGCCGAAAGCACGCAGAATGACCTGCGTCTTCCTGCCGTACCAGCCGATGTCGCCGTAGTAACTGTACAGATCACTCTTGGTACGATAAAGAAAACCGTCCGAGTTGACTTTGGTGAACCGCGCGTTCATTTTCCACCGGTTGCTGATGGACGCGTGCGCGTGGATCATCTCGCGGAACGTGTTGTACATACCGCCGTTGAACGCTAAAGTCAGACGGCTCACGCTGTCTAACATATTCGTCTGCATGTTCAGACTCGCGCCGAACGCTGAACCGCTGGTACTCGTTCCTACGCCGCGCTGTACATCCACCTGCGAAACGGACGAACTCATGTCGGTCATATTGACCCAGAAGACCGTCTGGCTCTCCGCGTCGTTCAACGGCACTTCGTTCACCGTCATGTTGATGCGCGTATGATCCGTTCCGCGCACGCGGAAATACGTGTAGCCGACACCCAGACCATCGTCACTCGTCACTTGCAGACCCGGCGTCGTCGTCAGCAGATACGGCAGGTTCTGACCCGTATTGTCCTTGTTCAGCGCCTCGTTGCTCACGATGTCGGTGCTCAATGTCGTCTGCTGGACGCGCTTGGCGGACACTTCCAGGTCTGCCAGCTGGTGCGACAAAATAGTCAAAGTGTCCGCTTTGACTTCTTGCGCTTGCTGCGACAGGGTAGGGTTAAACACTTGCGCGGAGACACCCGCGCTGATAAACAGCCCGAAGGCAAAGGGCATAACGCCCGGAATAAAGATTGTTCTTTTCATTTTCTTTAGCAGCATTACCTGCTCAAGTTCAACGGGTTTGATCGTTCTCAGTCGTGCCGGGCACAACTCCCCGAATGATAATGTTTCTGTTACTCGATGATGCCGGCTTCTTGCCACGATGCGACAGTGGCTTCTACATCGCTCATGGCTTTTTCCGGAGCCACGTCGTACTCCGCGCAGAGCGCCTTGCATAATGTCTCAATGGCAAAACAGCCGTTGGAAGCGGTTTCTTTTTCCGCTTGTTCCCAAAGGAAAGCGGCTGTCTCGTTGAGCGTGATCATCTTGTTGAAATTGATGAGGGACATTGATTCGCCTACCAGGATATATTCGTTTCCTAACTTGCGCAGGCGGAATCCTTTAATAGTTTTCATAATGTGGTGTATTGTTAGATGATTAATAATTCCATTTTAACAGGCTGTGGCGATATACTTTTAACAACCATTTACGTATCGGTCGTGCGTAGAACCACAGCCGTCCGCGGGTCATTATTTTCCGTTTCCCGGACGGCGCTTCAACGGCGGTGACCTGTCCGATGATCTCTTCCCGCGTACATCTCTCTTCGCCCGTCAGGTTGCCGTCTCCCTGGAGGATATAAACCGCCTCACCGGTGCCTTGGTGCTCGATGCGTATCAACCGGTGGAGGACATAGGTCTTCCGTCCGTTGAAGGCGGTGACGTGCGCCAGAAGGATGTCCCCTACGCGCGGTAGGCGCTTGAGAGGTGCCAGGATAACACTGTCCTTGCCGCCTTCGATGAACGGTCGCATACTCACACCCGAGGGGGTGAAACGAACCTCTTTCTCTTCGTTCAGCAAGCGCCCTAATTCCGGGATCAATATGTCGTTGGCTACTACCATCAGGGTTCGGGAACTTCTACGGCTTTGCAATCACAATCGCCCCACGCATAGTACATTCCTGTCAGATACACTTTCGTCGAAGAGGTATTGATGATGCGTATGTAATAGTCGCTTTGCGGAAAGGTGAGATCGATGCCTGATCGGGTATAAGTGCCGCTCAGCGGTTCGCCCCACTCAACGCCGTCTTTGGACAGATACACTTGTATGTTGTAGTGCGCCTCATCGTTGGGATAATAGGAAACGATCAGATTGTACAGATTGGGAACCGGTCGGTCGGATACCATCTCGCTCGTGCTGTTGGGCATCATCAGGCAAATGGTGTTAGTTCCGCTAATCTTGACGGTTCCGAATTTTGCCGAACCGGAGCATTGGTACGTAAGCAGACTGGTCGCACCGGTCTGGTCGCTGTTGGAGATGATGAGTGTTCCGGCAGCTGGCATGGTCTGGAACGTGTGCGTCACATTTCCCGCCTCAACGCTGTAACTCACAGCGCTGAGAGCGAGAAATGTAAGTACTGTTCTATACCATTTCAGGCGTTTCATTTATTCGATACGTGTACCCGTTACGCTGTAAACAGCGTCACCTACGATGAGTACCAACTGACCGTCACGCAGCATTTTGATGCATTGTACGGGCTCACCGTTTACGTGGTCGATATCCGTTCCGCTTGCGCAAGCCGTGCTGTAATTGCTGTACGATGCTCCGCCTTGACCGCCGATCTCCACATCAAAGTACTCGGTACCGTTCAGGTTGCTGGTAGCATAAGCGCCAAAGACGTTATACTCACCTGCGCGGAAAACCAAAGCACGACCGGCATTGGCAGAAGAGTTGACGCGCCATGTGCCTTGGGTGCCGTTCTCTACAGACCAGGTCTGGGCAGTGTTGGACAAACTTACGTTGGTCTTCGAACCATTATTCAGATACTTGCCTCCTGTCTGGATCGTAAATCCGCCGGTTACAGGGGTAAACACAAAGTCGGCAGCTTGAGCTTCGTTGGTAGTAGCTTGCAACTTGTTGTTGGAAACCGTACCGGTAGCGTAATAGGTGGTGCTGCCTGCCTGGGCGTAGATCTTGAATGTGCCGCCGGTGGTGCCGTCAAAAGTTGCGGCTGCGGCTGCGCCTTCGTCTTCCATATTGGCAAACACAGCGTAGAAGGTCGCTCCCTCGGCTACGTTGTCACCTGCTTTCGCAAACGTCGGAGCGGTTGTTGGATTGCTGTAGTTCGCCTGGCTGCACCAGCCAACAAACACGCGACCGTCACTGCATGCTACCGGATTCTCTTCCGGCAATACCAGCGTACCGGTACTCTGTACCGTTTCAAACGGACGACCGAAAGCAACGAAGTTCACATCGAACGGATCAACCGATGGCGTTTCGATGTAAGTCAAAGTCACTACTTGGTTCGCTTCAGCGATATTCAACAGCGGTTTACCGCTGATACCGGAATAGGAATACACATTTGCTGTACCCGGGAAGGTGTTCCATTTGCAGTTATCCGTAGAGCCATCCCAACCGATCTTTGAACCGGAAGCAGAAACAATCGTGTAATAGGGGTCATTCGCCGTGTTGTTCGGCTCGTTGTTGGTCCATTTGGTTGCATTGAAGGTCACCTTCCAGATCAACATGCCGTGACCGGTCAAGGGTTCATCCCATCCTACTGCCTGGCGGTTTTCAATATAATAGCGCAGACCAGCCGTCGTTGGACCGACATAGTTTCCGTTTGAGGTGATCTGATACGCCTGATAATTCTCCGTTCCGTTTGCATAGAGCGTTACGTTCTGACCTTCATTACCCAAGTTAACGGTAGTATGCCAGCCGAAGAACTCTTTCTCCCACGGGCTGTAGTTAGGCGGGCAGTGACCGTCACCGCCGTACGCACCGCCGTCCATTACATCCCAATCGTTAGGAGTAAGACACTGCTCATAGTTGGTACGGTATTTGGTGTCATAGAAATCGGGCAGACCCATTACGTGACCGAACTCGTGGCAGAGCGTACCGATACCGCCCAATGAGTTACCGGACAACTCGCTCGACATCGCGTAGTTGTCGATTTTCTTGCCGCCCAAGGTACGATCAGAATCCCTATAATAATTACCACAATAACCTCCACTACCAGATGACTGCGCGGAAGTTACATCCCAGTTATGCGGCCAGATCGTCTCGTCCGAACCACCATCTGCCTGACCTTTACCGGCATAGATTACATAGACGAAATCTACATATCCGTCATTGTTAGAGTCATAGTCCGCCCAGTTGATAGTAAACTGCTCATTGGCGAGACGGCAAGCCTCAACGACAGCTTCTGTAGCATGCTGATCATCGCCTTCCTCGCTACCGTCTGTTCCGTAATAAGCTACATTACGGCTCAAGTTCACGGGACCAAACACGTCAAACTGCGGACGGTACGCACCGTTACTCTGATCTGCAAAATACTGACCTGCAGAAGGATAACCTCCATTAACGGTACAGTTCAGCGAGTTACACATCTCATCAAACGTAGCATTCGTGTGACTGCTCTGCATGTTCTTGTCGGAGAAATTCGCCAAGATAACGACACCCTTCGGAGCCAGGTTCGGAGTCGTGCCTACGTCCTTGCGCTGACGGCGGGCAACTGCTTTCGCATGACGCGCTTTCGCTACCTCTGCACTCGGCGCTTCGCCGACTTCCACGTACATGCCGTTGATCTCACGGACTTGTTTGCCGTCACGGTTGATCATGTAGTGATAAAACTCGTCACCCATCTGTTGAATTTCGATGGTCGTGCCATCCGCTTGGGTGCGTGTTTGCCATCCGCGGCGTGCCGGGACAGCAAATAATGTCGTTGCTGCGATGAGCAAAAGACATAATGTTGTGATTTTCCTCATTTATGTATAATGTTTTATATTGTGCCAAAAAAGCATGCAAAGATACTACAAATATTTGGAATACACAAAACTTTTAAGCGAAAAAAACGTTTTTTCATCATTTCTTATCTTTTCTTGTTGTGTCATGTGTAAAAATTGACGTATTTTGCGAAAAAACAATATTTTTCTCCTTATTACTTGCGTATGTGCGCAAAAAGTAGTACTTTTGTACCCGGTTTGCAAAATAAATATAGCAAAACACCATAAAAACCCAATTATTCATTTAACTTAAAAACACAAAACACATGAAAAAATTCTTTACATTTGCAGCTGCCCTTCTGGCAAGCATGAGCCTGATGGCTACAGAGCCGGATTTTGAGTCCTACGATTGGGACAGCCAATCTGCCGCAGAGGCTGTTGCCGGAGATCATGACGGCATCGTCATCTCGTACGCAGGACTGGGATCCCTTGGAAATGTCAGCGGGCACTGGTACATTAACAACAACCAGAACCTCAAGTCTTCTGATGCGTCTTGGAAGTATTTTGGTATTGCAGCCGCTTCACAGATTGACTCTATCGCAGTGATGTATTGCCCGAACGACGGTAACGCTACCAATGTCGCATGGGCTGCATGGGGCGAAGGTGTAACACCTGCTGTTGATATGCTTGCTCATGGCGTGACAGACGGAACGACAGGTTCTAAGTCATGGGACGCTGCGGTTTGGGAGACCATCGACCTTTCAAGCACCGAGGCTTATACGGTTTATTTGAGCCGTTCTATTCGCGAGTTTAAGGAGAATGATACGAAAGTTTCAAACTTCGGTAATGGTAAAACATTCAACATCCTCGGTATCCGCGTTTGGTTGCACGAGACCAAGACCATCGTTTCGACGGTAGAGACTCTGACGGCGGTTAAGGTGAACGGCACCGCTATTTCGGCAGCTGATTTCAGTAATTTGGTACAAGATCGTTATATACAATTGGACGACCAATATATTACCGCTCCGGTTGTTACCTTCACAAAGCACACCGTTATCACGTACGATGATCAAACCACCCAAGTGAGCGATACGGACATCGAAGTAACCGCAGAATTGGTAGAAGTGAACAATGTATGGGAGGCAAGCGCTGTTATCGCAAATACGGAATACCGAGTTATCATGCAAAAAGCCGCAAGCTACACCGTTACCTATAAGTTGGCGGATGAAACTGTGTTAGGCACCGAGGTAGTTGCAGCTGGCGGTTACCCCGCTGAGTATGCACAATACGAGGTAATGCCGCTGGCTACCTTCAACGGTTGGTATGATTCCGACTATCTCGAGACGGTAGATTTGAGTCAGGTGGTAGTTAATTCGGATATGTCATTCTACGCTGATTTCGATAAGGCTTATGCTGAATCGATTGATTTCGAGGGAATGGTTATAAATAACGGCAAGAGTTATGATGTTAAGTCTGCTCTGATGGCTAACTTCTACGATTACAAAAATATCGACGCATTGGATTCGCTCAACAACGCTAAGGGTGCAGCTCGTAACGAACCGTACCTCGGTCTGAAGATCAAGAAACAAGGCGGTTACCTCGCTTGCAACGTTCTGCCGGGTACCACCGTCCGTATCAAGTTCGGTTATGTTGGTGATCCGGTTTTGGCGATTGCCGGAAGTGACACATTGCGTTTGGTTCCGACCAACAATAAGTTGGCGGATTTGGAGGTTCCCTTTGCGATTGAGAAACTCGTTAAACTGCAGACGACTTCCGACAAGACGGTTGTTATCAAGCAGATCATGATCGATCAACCGATCGCAACCTGGATGTACCCGATCACTTATAACATCGGCGAAGGTGGTACCGTTACCGGTTGGACGATCGCTTTCCCGAATGAGGAAGTTGTAATGGACATCACTTCCAACGAGGGCTTCGCGCTGAATAACATTACCTATAACGGCACTGCCATGGTTCAGTCTGCTCCGGGTGCTCCGATTAGTTTTGTCATGCCGGCAGAAGATGTAACCGTTCAGGCTGTCTTTGGCGATGTGCTGACTGCAATAGAGAACACCAACGCCGATAACCATGCCGTAAAGCGCATCGTGAACGGCAAACTCCTCATCGAGAAGAACGGCGTGTTCTACAACGTGCTCGGAACAGAGGTGAAGTAAAGTACAAAGGGACAAAGTACAATGTACAAAGAAAAATCGCTCCAAGAGGGCGATTTTTCCTTTGTATGTAGGCATTGAAATCTCTCTTTGTTCGTTGTCCCACCTCGGCGGGACAATAGACAAAACCGTTTATGTGGCGGGAAAAAATCCGGCGAGATGGATACTATAATGATCAAATCGATTTTTTTATTTGCATATGTCAAAAAAAAGTTGTACCTTTGCAGCCGATTTTTAATCAAGTGCCCTATGGCACGGGAAAAAAGAGCCGGTTTAGCGATTTTGATTGAACGATATGAATATTCTCAAAACACCGATCGAGGGATTACTCGTGATTGAGCCGCAGGTGTACAAAGACGCACGCGGATATTTCGTAGAAACGTATAACGAGCAGCGTTACCGCGAGGCGGGTATTGACACCGTTTTTGTGCAGGATAACCAGTCCTGTTCGTCGTACGGCGTGGTACGCGGTTTGCATTTCCAGCGTCCTCCGTACAGTCAGGCGAAGCTCGTCTGCTGCACCGTGGGACGGGTGTTGGACGTAGCGGTCGATCTGCGCAAGGACAGCCCCACGTTCGGGCATTGGTACGGCGTCGAGCTGAGCGAGGACAACAAACGGCAGTTCTTTATCCCGCGCGGTTTTGCGCACGGTTTCTCGGTATTGAGCAATCAGGCGATCTTCACCTATAAGTGCGACAACCTCTACCATCCCGAGGCGGACGGCGGTATATTGCTCAACGACCCCGATTTAGCGATCGACTGGAAGGTGCCCGAGGATCTGCGTATCATCAGCGCCAAAGACACCAAACATCCGACTTTGAAGGAACTGGACAACCCGTTTTGATTGGAGATTGAATATTGAAAATTGAAGATTGGAGATTGAAAAATGAATATACTTGTAACAGGAGCAAACGGACAATTGGGTAACGAGATGCGTGTGCTGAGCGCGCAACACCCCAAGCATCACTATTTCTTTACCGACGTGGTGGCGTCGGAGGGCGTGTATGTGCTGGATATCACCGACCGCAAAGCGGTATCGGCGTTCGTTGCGAACAATGCGGTTGATTTGATTGTTAACTGCGCCGCTTATACGAATGTGGACAAAGCCGAAGAGGACGAAGCTACTGCGCTGAAAATCAATGCCGATGCGCTTTCCGTATTGGGTAGCCAGGGAATTCGTGTTATTCATATCAGCACCGATTATGTGTTCTCCGGCGAGGGGTGTATCGGACGGACCAAGTACGAAGGGGAGAAACTGCTGCTCGCCGAGTGCCCCGATGCCGTCATCCTGCGTACCGCCTGGCTCTATTCGTCGTTCGGCAACAATTTCGTCAAGACGATGATCCGGCTCGGTCACGACAAGGACTCCCTCGGCGTGGTGTTCGACCAGATCGGTACACCGACCTACGCCGCCGACCTCGCTTGGGCGATATTTACCGTGATCGAGTATCATGTATGGCGTCCGGGAATCTACCATTTCACCAACGAGGGCGTGTGCTCATGGTACGATTTCACCCTCGCTATCCACGAGTTGGCGGGGATCACCAGATGCCAGGTTCATCCGATTTTATCGGAAGAATATCAATACAAGACCCCGCGTCCCCATTACAGCGTGCTCGACAAATCGAAGTTCAAAAAAACCTTCGGCGTGGACATCCCCCATTGGATGGACGGACTGAGACGGTGTATGACCCTGTTGTCAAAATAAGGGCTGGCGATGAAAGAGATACTGGATTTCCTGACTGAGTTGTCGGCGAATAACAACCGCGAGTGGTTCGCCGAGAACAAGGAGTGGTACCGCCGGTGCTACGCACGCTTCGTCGAGTTCTCCGCCGAGTATATCACGCGCCTGTCGGAACTCGACCCCTCGCTGGCGGAACTGCAACCCAAGGACTGTATCTGGCGCATCTACCGCGATGTGCGGTTCAGCCATGACAAACGTCCGTACAAAGAGTGGTTCGGCGTGTTCCCCGCCGCAGGTGTGCCGGGTCAGTCCAAGACGTGGGGCAAGCACTCCATGCGTGGCGGGTACTACGTACATATCCAGCCCGGGCAATGCATGTTTGCCGGCGGTATATGGGATCCGGGCAAGGAACTGCTGACGGCATTGCGCAAAGAGATAGAAGCCAACTACGAAGAGGTGGAGCAGATCATGGGAACGCCGCAGTGGAAACGCTACTTCGACCAGGATTTTGACACGATGTGGGGCGGGCTGAAGAAAGTGCCTGCCGGTTTTGACCCGGAGTTCAAGCACGCGGACTGGCTCAAACACAAAGTCTATACATTCAGTACGATGCTGACCGACGAGGAGGTAAGTTCTCCCGGTTTCATCGGGAAAATAATGGATATAGCAACGGTTGCAAAACCGATGAACGATTTCCTCAACTACACCTTCGAGGAGTACGGGGAATTTCCGTCGCGGTGCTAAAAATATTGGTCCCATAGTTCAACGGATAGAATACGAGTTTCCTAAACTTTAGATCCGAGTTCGATTCTCGGTGGGACTACAAAACATAATATATCCGGGTTATCTCTCCGTGAGACTTTCATGAGCAAGAAGAAAAAGGCATATTACGTCGTTTGGAAAGGCAAGGAGCCGGGAATCTATGATTCCTGGGAGGTGTGTGAAGCGCAGGTGAAAGGTCAGGTGGGCGCCGTCTATAAAGGTTTTGCCACGCTCTCCGAGGCGCAACAGGCGTTCTCCGCCGGACACGATGCCTATATCGTCCGCAAATCTCCTGGGAAAGGCAATCACCAATTAGCAATAACCAATAACCAATCTCCGATTTTACCTGCTCTCGCCGTGGATGCAGCCTGTAGCGGCAACCCCGGTGTCATGGAGTTCCGCGGCGTGATAGCCGACACCGGCACGGAGGTCTTCCATCGCGGACCTTTCCCATGCGGGACGAACAATATCGGCGAGTTCCTCGCGATCGTATTGGGGCTGGCGTATCTCAAGCAGAACAACCTGCCGTGGGCGCTCTATTCGGACAGCCGCACCGCCCTGTCCTGGCTCAAGAAGAAACATGCGGACACCAAGATCGAGTGGAACGCATCCAATCAGGACCTCTTTTTCATGATCCGCAAAGCGGAGATGTGGCTCCATGACAACACCTGGACGACACCCGTTTACAAGTGGGACACCAAGGCTTGGGGCGAGATTCCTGCCGATTTTGGTCGGAAATGAGCCTTTTTGCAAAAAAAAGATAACAAATTTTAATTTTTTATACGAATTATTTTCGTATATCAAAAAAATATAGTAACTTTGTCGTCGGATTTGAAATCAATAAAACATTGTAACAATAAAACATAAAAAAAATTTTATCACTATGACAAAAGTAGCAATTAACGGCTTTGGCCGTATTGGTCGTCTGGCTTTCCGTCAGATGTTTGAAGCTGAGGGTTATGAGGTAGTTGCAATCAACGACTTGACCAGCCCGAAGCAGGGTGGTTTCGCAGGTAAATTCGGTGAGGGCAAGCACACTGTAGCTTACAAAGACGCTCAACTCGCTGAGGATGGTAAGACCGTTCTTGTTCCGGGTTCGATCATCGTTGACGGCAAGGAGATCACTATCTACGCTAAGCCGAACGCAGCTGAGCTGCCTTGGGGCGAGCTCGGTATCGACGTAGTTCTGGAGTGCACCGGTTTCTATACCAGCAAAGCAAAAGCAGAGGCTCACATCCAGGCAGGCGCTAAGAAAGTCGTTATCTCCGCTCCGGCAGGAAACGACCTCCCGACCATCGTTTACAATGTAAACCACACGACGCTGACTCCGGCTGACACCGTTATCTCGGCTGCTTCCTGTACGACCAACTGTCTCGCTCCGATGGCAGCTGCTCTGCACAAATACGCTCCGATCCAGAGCGGTATCATGAGCACGATCCACGCTTATACGGGCGACCAGATGATTCTCGATGGTCCGCAACGCAAGGGTGACCTCCGTCGTAGCCGTGCAGGTGCTCAGAACATCGTTCCGAACAGCACCGGTGCAGCCAAGGCTATCGGTCTCGTTATCCCCGAGCTGAACGGCAAGCTGATCGGTAGCGCACAGCGCGTTCCGACTCCGACCGGTTCGACCACGATCCTGGTTGCAGTTGTTAAGGGTAAAGACATCACCAAAGAGGGCATCAACGCTGCTATGAAGGCTGCTCAGACAGAGAGCTTCGGTTACACCGAGGATGAGATCGTATCGAGCGATGTTATCGGTATGAAGTTTGGTTCGCTCTTCGATGCTACCCAGACCATGGTTGCAAAGATTGACGAGGAGACCTATCAGGTACAGGTTGTCAGCTGGTACGACAACGAGAACAGCTACACCAGCCAGATGGTTCGTACCATTAAGTACTTGGCAGAGCTGAAGTAAGTCGTGCCTTGGCTAAGACGTACTAAGCGAAAGCTGAAGTAATTAGGCTTAGGCACAAGAAAAATCGCAATCCTTACGGGTTGCGATTTTTTTTGCGGGTCGTGATGACGAAATCACGTGATCATGTGACCACGTGGTCACGTACTATATGGATTAGCGCACGCGCTCGCAATACGAACCGTCGCGTGTGTCCACGCGTACGATCTCACCTTCGTTGATGAACAGCGGTACGCGGATCTCTGCACCTGTCTCCAGCGTAGCCGGCTTGAGCGTGTTGGTCGCGGTATCGCCTTTCAGACCCGGCTCGGTGTAGGTGATAGCCAGTTCTACCTTGGTCGGCAGCTCGGCGAAGAGGATGGTGTCGGTCGAAGCGTCGGAAACGACTTCGCAGGTCATACCCTCTTTGAGGAAATCCACACCCGTGATCAGGTCGTGCGCGATAGGCACTTGCTCGAAGGTCTCGTTGTTCATGAAGATATAATCGGCTCCTTCCTTGTAGAGGAACTGGTACGGACGACGCTCTACGCGGACATCCTCCAGCTTCTCACCGATATTAAAGCGGCGCTCGAGTACTCGGCCATCCACTACATCTTTGAACTTAACACGCATAATCGTGTTTCCTTTTCCCGGCTTAACGTGCAGGAACTCAATAACGAAATAAAGACGGCCGTCCATGCGGATACATACGCCGTTTTTGATGTCTTGACTGTTTATCATAAAAATTTAAATTAATAATAACGAATTAAAATAACCCTTTTACTCAAAAATCGCTGCAAAATTACAAAATTTCTTGCATATATGCAAATTTTTTTGTAATTTTGCAACCTAAATTGTCAAATACTATGGATACAATAATGAATTTCTGGGGGAAAATTGATATTTGGCAGGTTTTGTCCTCCTTTATCTTCCTCATAGCTATCATCGACCCCTTCGGTAATATTCCGGTGACGATCTCCATGGAGAAGCGCGGAATCAAGATCAGTGCATGGCGTGTGTGTCTTGCCAGTTTCGTCATCCTGATGGCGTTCCTTTTTGCCGGCGAATGGATTCTCAAGCTCTTCGGAGTGCAGATTGAGTACTTCGCTATCGCCGGCGGTTTTGTCATCCTGCTGATGGCATTGGAGATGATTCTGGACATCACGATCTTCCAGAACGACAAGCTGGAGGAGCAGGTGGAGGGCGCCGGTTCGATCGTGCCGTTAGCGTTCCCCATGTATGCCGGTCCAGGTGCGTTCACTGCCCTGCTGGCGATCACCGCCGAGTACAGCATCGCGAGCCTGTGTGTGTCCTTGACCTGCTGTATTATTGTGCTGTACCTTGTGCTTATCGGTACCAACTGGCTCACCAAATACCTGGGACCCACGGCGCTGTATATCATCCGTAAGTTCTTCGGAATCATCGTGTTAGCGATCGCTTGCAAACTGATGTTCGGCAACATGGCGGCGATATTTTAATGAATAATTAGACGTCCACTAAATACTTCTACAGAAATGAAAAATTTTTCAGAAATGACCATTGCGCTGGCGAGTGACCACGCAGGTTTTAATCTCAAGCATGCTATCCAGCTCTTTTTGGAGGATAACGGTGCAAAAGTGAAAGATTTCGGTTGTTTTTCTCCCGAGAGTTGTGACTACCCTGATTTTGCGCACCCGATGGCGGATGCGGTGGAGAAAGGGGAGTACGATTTCGGAATCGCTATCTGCTCCACGGGTAACGGCATCACGATGACTTGCAACAAGCATCAGGGAATCCGTGCAGCTTTGTGCTGGGAGCCCAAGTTGGCTGAATTTGCGCGTCTGCATAACAACGCGAATGTGTTAGGTCTTCCGGCAAGCTTTATCCGCGTGGATCAGGCGCTGGATATCGTGCGTGTGTTCTTCCAGACGGATTTTGAAGGCGGTCGTCATGAGCGTCGTGTTAACAAGATCGCGGTTCAGTAATACGCTCAAATGCTATTGGAATTACGCGCTGAGCCTCTTCGGCTTGGTGCGTATTTCGCATATGCCCCTGTTCGTTTCCGTCGAACCCGCGGCTGTCTGCCAGCTTAAATGTCCTGCCTGCCCCGTCGGACAACGAAATATCGAAAAATCGAAATATCGAAATATCGAAAAATATATGTCCCTTGAGGTCTTTCATCGGGTGTTGGAGGAAGTAGCCCCGTACGCCCACACGATGCAGTTCTATTTCCAGGGCGAACCCTTGCTGAACAAGGATCTGCCTCGTATGATCCGCGAGGCGCACGAAGCCGGACTATATACGATCGTGAGCACGAACGCGCAGGCGCTGACACCCGCGACGGCGCAGGCGCTGGTGGAGGCGGGATTGGACCGGATCATCGTTTCCATGGACGGCTTGACGCAAGAGACCTACGGCGCCTACCGGGTCGGCGGAGACGTGGAAAAAGCCAAAGCCGCCCTCCGCTATCTCCGCGAAGCAAAGAATCAATCACCAATGACCAATCACCAATCACCAATAATAGAATTGCAGTGTTTGCGCCTGAAGTCCAACGAGCACGAGTGGGAGGAGCTGAAACGTGTCTATCGGTCTCTGGGCGCGGATCGTCTGGTCTTCAAGACCGCACAGCTGTACGACTACCGTCATGGTCATCCGCTTATGCTGGAGGGACGTTGGAGCCGGTATAGCAAGGGTGCGGACGGTTTGTATCACCGCAAACGCCTGCCCAAGCGTTGTCTGCGCGTCTGGAGCGGCTGTGTCATAACGACCTCGGGGGACGTACTGCCCTGCTGCTATGACAAAGCGCACACGCACGCGTACGGAAACATCATGGACGCGCCTATGCGCGAGCTGTTCGGCAATAGCGCCTCCATCGCTTTCCGCCGCGCGGCGATTCACGAACAACCTCAAATATGTCAGGAATGCTGGAAATAAAAACGTTTACATTTGGTCCCTTCGAGACCAACACCTATGTGGTGAATGACGGGCAGCAGGTACTGCTCATTGACCCGGCATGCTCCAATGCCTACGAGCAGCAACAGTTGTATAGTTATATCCACTCTCAACTTTCCACTTTCAACTTACTTATAGTTGCCACTCATGGTCACCTCGACCATTTATGGGGAGCCAAGTGGGCATGCGAACAATGGAACACGCCGGTTCTGATGCACGAATCCGACATACCGATGGCGCAGGCGATGCAGGCGCAATATAATATGTTCGGTATCCGGACTACGCCGGAACCGTTTCCGATAGAACCTCTCCGATCACCAATGACCAATGACCAATCACCAATCACCAATATGTCGATTATATCGACACCCGGTCATACTCCGGGTAGCGTGTGCCTGTATTGGGAAAAAGAAAAAGTGCTCCTTTCGGGAGACACCTTATTCCGGATGGGATACGGTCGTACGGACTTGCCGGGAGGTAATATGGGTCAACTGATTATCTCTCTGGAACGCTTGTTCGACCTGCCTGCCGATGTGCGCGTCTATCCCGGTCACGGCGATCCGACTACTATAGGAAGCGAAAGAAGATAACTTCGCTATACTCAGGCAGCATGCGCCTTAACCCTGTAGTGCCTGCAACCTGTTCTGCATCTCTATCCACTCGTCGCGCAGGAACGCCGCCCGCTCAAAATCCGTCTCTTTGGCGGCTTCCAGCATCGCTTTGCGTTTGGCTTCGATGGCTTTGGTGAGCGCTTTGACGTCCATGTGCTGCCATTCGGCATTCTTCCAGCCCGCTTTGATCGCCTCTGTCAGGCGGCGTTTCTCTTCTTCGGGATCGTGGTACAACCCGGCGAGCGCCGATGTGTTGATCTCCTTTTTGATGGGCGTAGGCGTGATCCCGTGTTCCTCGTTGTAACGCATCTGGATGGCGCGTCGGCGGTTCGTCTCGTCGATGGTAGCCTGCATGGCGGGCGTTATCTTGTCGCCGTACAGCACCGCCTTGCCGTGTACGTGGCGGGCGGCACGACCTACCGTCTGGGTCAGACTGCGCTGGTCGCGGAGGAAACCCGTCTTGTCGGCATCGAGGATAGCCACCAGTGACACCTCCGGCAGATCCAGTCCTTCGCGCAGCAGGTTAACACCCACTAACACGTCGTACTCGCCGCGACGCAGATCCTCCATAATCTTGACGCGCTCGATCGTGTCTATGTCGGAGTGGATATACGCCGATTTGATCCGGTATTTGCGCAGATACTCGTCCAGCTCCTCCGCCATGCGCTTGGTGAGCGTCGTCACCAGGCACCGTTCGCCGCGATGCATGCGGAACTTGATCTCGTCGATCAGGTCATCCACCTGGTCCTTGGTCGGACGCACTTCGATCTCGGGGTCGAGCAGACCCGTCGGACGGATGAGCTGGTCGATGACGATTCCTTCGCTCCGCTCTAACTCGTATTCGTCCGGGGTCGCCGACACATAGATCGTCTGCCCCGTCTTGGCTTCGAACTCATCGAACTTGAGCGGTCGGTTGTCCCGGGCAGCGGGAAGGCGGAAACCGTAGGTGACGAGGTTGTCCTTGCGGGCTTTGTCACCGCCGTACATGCCGCGTATCTGCGGAACGGTCACGTGGCTCTCGTCGATGACAAGCAGCATATCTTTCGGGAAATAGTCTAACAGACAATAGGGTGGTGTACCGGGTTCGCGGCCGTCAAAATAGCGGCTGTAGTTCTCCACGCCCGTGCAGTAACCCAGTTCGTCCAGCATCTCCAGGTCGTACTTGACCCGCTCCTCGATGCGCTTGGCGTACAGCTCTTCGCCCATATCGATGAAATACCTGATCTGCTGGGCGAGATCGGCTTTTATCTGCTCCTTGGCGGCTGCGATTCGCTCCGCGGAGGTGAGGAAGATGGTCGCCGGGCTGAGGTTGTACCGGTCGAACTCTTCGAGCACCTGTCCGCTGAGGGGATCGACCGTGAGGATGGCGTCTATCTCGTTGCCGAAAAACTCGATCCGCACGAGGTAGTCCGCGTACGCGAGCGCGATGTCGATAGTGTCCCCTTTGACGCGGAACCGTCCGCGCGCCAGCTCGATGTCATTGCGGATATACTGCGCGCCGACGAGCTGTTTGAGCAGCGTGTCCATCGATATCCGGTCGCCGCGTTTCAACTCGATCACGTTCGCCGTGAAGTCCTGCGGCGACCCTAATCCGTAGATGCAACTGACGGACGAGACGATGATGACGTCTTTGCGTCCGCTCAACAGCGCCGCGACCGCGCTCAAACGCAAACGGTCGATCTCTTCGTTGATACTCAGGTCCTTGTCGATATACGTGTCCGTGGAAGGGATGTAGGCTTCCGGCTGGTAGTAGTCGTAATAACTCACGAAATATTCCACCGCGTTGTGGGGGAAGAACGCCTTCATCTCCGAGTACAACTGGGCGGCGAGCGTCTTGTTGTGGCTCATGATGAGGGTAGGGCGGTTCAGTTGCTGGATGACGTTCGCGACGGTAAACGTCTTACCGCTTCCCGTCACGCCGAGCAACACCTGCGCATCCGCGCCTGCTTTCACGCCTTCCACCAGCGCCTCTATCGCCTGCGGCTGGTCTCCTGTCGGTTTATATGGACTCTCGAGTTGGAACATCGTTTTTTGGTATTTCTTTTTTTCGGTATATCGGTATATCGATATTTCGGTATATCGAATGATAAACAAAAGGGGAACCTTTCGGAACCCCTATTGTTTGCACATTACTTAACTCTGCGCTCTTGGATGCGGGCTTTCTTACCCGTACGCTCGCGGAGGTAGTACAGTTTGGCACGACGTACTTTACCGTACTTGTTGATAGTAATGCTCTCGATGAAGGGGCTGTCCATAGGGAAGATACGCTCTACACCTACGTTGCCGCTCATCTTGCGAACCGTGAAGCGCTTCTTGTCGCCGCTACCGTGGATGCAGATGACATCCCCGCGGAACTCCTGTACACGCTCTTTGTTACCTTCTTTAATACGGTATCCCACCGTAATCTGGTCGCCTGCCTTGAATGCAGGGAACTCTTTCTTCTCGCCGGCAAACGCTTGCTCGGCTACTTTAATCAAATCCATTCTTTCTTCTTTTTTATGGATCAATACTACGCGTTAGGCATATACTACTATTCGAGCTGTCCGTGATACGTCTCGTGACCAGTCTAATGCAATCGCCAGAGGCATAACGCGAAATGGGCTGCAAAATTACTACAATTTTTTCAAATATGCAAATATTTTTGCAAAAAAATGCAATTTTACTCTGTTTTAACCACTTGACCGGTGATCGTATAGGTCTTTCCGGCACGGATGATGAATATTTGCCCGTTGCGGAGGATCTTGGTGTATTCGGTCTCGGGTTGCGTATAATTGACACCGGTCGCCGGACCAGGATCTTCCTGTGGCGGATCCAGCGGCAGTCCGTCATCAGGATCCTGCTCCGCAGGTCTGTCATTGGTGAAGGTGAGCGTTCCGCCTCCCGATATTTGGATATAGAAGAATCCTTCGGGCGTCACACGCGATTCCCAGCCCGTAACGGTAGCGCTGTCCACCGTCCATGTCTCTCCCCCGCGTTTGGTCTGTTTGCGATACACCGTGTGATTTTTTACAGAGGTGTTCGTGCTGCTCCACGTCAAGCCGAATTGGAGATGGCAAGTGTCCACAAGATACACGTTCTGCAGGTTGGTGGATACGGGTGTTTCCCAACGGATTTCCATTGGATAGTTCTTCCACTCGTCATATTTCAAACTGAACAGTTTGTCCTTTGCGCATTCATAGGGCCGTCCCGATTGGATCCGGATAGCAGAAAGGAGGCATTCGGACGATTCGGTCAGTTCGTAGGGAGTGAACGTGAAATCTCCCGAACACTCAAAACGCACAAAGAGCAGGTCGCCGTTTGCATAGGGGCGCAAGATGTTCATTTCGGGCTTTGTCCAACGTAATACGCGACGGATAGCCGTATCTTGCAAATCGAAAAGAAAACTGTCCACCGGTGCCAGTTCCGGCGAGGTGTGTACGTACAGTTTGACCATTCTGCGGGTATCGGCTACCCATTCGATGCCCGTCCATTTTTTGGGGAAACAGAAGAATACCGAATCCTCCGCTACCGAAACATGCTGAATGCTGTCGAAATGGAGCATCGTCGCCCCTTTCGTTTCCGGAAGCAGCGGGCGTGTGGAGAAATAGCCTTCTTCCGCCGAGAAAATCTTGGCAAAGAAGAAACCCGTGGAGTTCATGGAGCCGTCCAGCGCCTCCTGCATTTTTTTACCCGACAGATGGTAGTCTCCGTAAGCCGGAATGTCGTAGAAGTCCCATGCGTTCATCTCGTCCGGATAGAATTCGCAGTTGCTGCTTTCTATCCACACGGTTGCGGGTTCCGGACCTTCCCAGTGAAGCGCTATGCTATCGGCTTGGGTAAGCCATTCCTCGAATGGCAGAATATACGTACTCAGTGAGTCGTGTGCCAGTACGCGGGTGTCGTCCATTATGGTGACCTGCCTTGCTTCTTTCTCACATGCGTTGCTACTCGTGTCCTGCTCTATCTGGGCAACACCACTACACGAAATAATCGCTTTTACATAGGCGGTTACATCGTAGTCGATGCCGAATAACTTCAGTTTGTTGCGGTACGATTTGCCTAATTTGAGGTGGTGTACGTATGCGTGCAAACTGTCCACCCAGCTTGTCTCGCAATTGAGTTTCATCGGGACGGATACATGATAGGTAGCAGTGTCCTGGATGAGTTCCCGTATGTTCGGATCGCTGTAGTAACCCGGTGTACAGGTCATGTCAAACCACAATTCAGGCGGAGTGGCGCACGTGCTGTCGGCGGATATGAAATACATATCCATCGGAAGATTTTCTGTCTGTGCCGAGTAGTAATACGTACCCGGCGTGGTGATCGTTTCCGTATAGGACGTACCTACGGGCTTTGCCAGATTACAAAAGGATTGTGCCCATACGCACATGTACGCGAGTGCGTTCAATAATATTAATACTATATATCTGCGCATAGTTTGCGTTTTTGTTCGTATAATAGTAACTGCACCCATTTGAGTGCAGTTACTATCACATGTTAGGGAATGTATTAGTCACCAATCGGACCTCCACCACCACCCGGATTGTTGTTGTTAGGATCCGGATTCGAAGTCGCGGGGCTAACTGCAGGCATTTGCATGATATTACCGCCTGCTAATGCAACTACATCTGTTGCCGGTACAAAATAATTCTTTTTCATATCTTTTGGATTCTATTTAAAATTACTTAATCCGTGAATTAGAGCTGTGTACCCAGTACATCGTACTTCACACCGTTCTTGATGATCACTACGCGACCGTTCTCGATGAACTTGTTGGCACCTTCGATAGCTGCGTTGTTCTCCATGCCGGTCGGAACCTGGTTGCGACCAATTACCTGGAAGCGCTCGCTTACCGTATTCGGAGCTGCGGTGAACGTATAGGTGTTACCTGCAGTCATAGCGATTACGTTGCCGTTCTCAAGGTCTTTCAGATACATCGTCTCGCCGTTCAACCATACGAAGTCGAGTGTGTACTCGGTTGCCTCGTTGGTTTGGAGAGTCAAGGTCGTACCAATCAGGTTGCTGTTTGCTACCTGGTCGAGACCGTCCTCTGCATAGAGTGCCAAACCGTTACCTATCATCTTGTGTGCATTAGTACCCTCTTTCTCTACGAGGAATACATAGTCGCTTCCGTTACCGCCGCGAACTACAACGGCTACGTTGGTTGCAGGCTGGCTTGCTGCACGTTTCGCCGGAGCTGCCGCAACTTTGTTTGCATTGAACAGTTTGTCATAATCCAGCGTGATTGTTTTTGCTGCTGCGGTGTAGAGGAAGAATCCTTCCATCGAAGCAACTACTTTCAAATCAGCATCCAGATAAGGCAACTTTTCAGCAGTAACTACAGCATATTGGTTATCCTTCATCGGAAGGTCTTTTACAGTTCTCGGAGAAGCAATGTATTTGTGTACAGCTACCTCTTTATCTTCGCCACCTGCTAATTGTCCGTAGATGTCTGCTACGTCGATAGCATCGAACCATGAGTTACCGAATGCATGCCAACCTTCACCCGGCATAACCAGTTTCTGATCCTTGTTGGCTGCTAAACGACCTTTGTAAGTAACGTTTACTTCTTTAGCACTTGCGGGGCAGCTTAAATCACCAGACGGGATATATACGTTGTATCCTACGAACGGCTTGCGGAAGTTATCGCTTGATCTCCAACCTTCTGTGTAAACCCAGTTCGCGTAGTACATATTCGTATCCACTGTTGAGATACGAGCTTCACGGTCTTCAATCGGAAGAGCGATGAAAGCGTGCAGTTCGTTTAATTGAGCACCTTCGGCAGTTTGCTCACCAAGTTTAACCGTATTCTTCGCAGTGATGAACGGTTTGTTGTTGGTCGTTGCTGCCGGATCAATGAACAATTTACCGCCTTTCTCAATAATGATTTGGTTTACATTGTTCGAACCCTTGATACCTTCAGCACCTACGATCAACTTACCGCCTTCCTCAATGGTGATGGTAGCATATTTTTTAGGTTGGATTCCAGGAATCGTATCTAAAGTAAGACCTAAAGCCTTAACAGTCTCGCCGTTGCCAATGGTAAGATTACCCTCGATACGAGCAGGATTGTTCACAAGATCCGGGGTACCGCCTACCCAAGTTGTACCATTCCATGTGATAGCGGTAAGCAATTCGGCCTTTACTTGAATAGGTTTATCCGTGCGTACGCGAACGTACATAACATCGTTGCTGTTGTTCGCAAAGAGTGAATAACTGAGCGTTTTTGTCGTGCTCTTGGATTTGCCGTTGTAGTTTTGTGTCGGCTCACCAAGTTGACATACTGCTGCGAGATCAACGGTGATGTTAGCCTCATCACCCGGATTAATCGTCTCCATCTTTAAGCTGATGTCTGCTTTCGCTGCTTTCGCAGCTGCAATATCTACAGAATACCATTTGTATCCGCCGTTTTGTTGATTCCATGTATCCCATACAAATGCGGTTGCATCCTTACAATACTCAGGATCAACAGGTACTTCAGTCAGTTTGAAGGTTACGTTGGGGAACTCAGGACCAAGTGCATAGATCTTGTCTCCAGCAGCCTTACCAACAGTATTCTGCATGGTCTTGTCGATCTTCTTGGTATAAGTCTGACCTGCAGGAATTGTTACACTCTTCGATACAACGCTAAATACGTCACCATTCGTATCCGGAGTCTTGGAAGCTTTACCAACAATCGTAACGTCGGTGGTGCCGTTGTTAGTTACCTCGATTTGTCTGTAGTAATTCTCATCTGCCTCAAGAGTAGCATAATCAACGGAATAAACAAGATGATCAGCATCAAGAGTGTATACTCGTTCCGGATGTTCTACCTCATCCCAAAGTAATACTTCGATAGCCGGTTCACCATTATTGCCGTTAACGATATTGAAGATAGCCGGACCCGTCGGAGCAGGAACTTCTACTTCCTCAACATGCAGACGAATTTGTTGAGCTGCTTTGATGCGGATATAAATCGAATCCGGAATCATGGACAGCTTGGTTTCATCCAGTACTTTTTCAGTTACAGCCTTTTTCAACTCTGAAGATTGCTCCTGAATGCTCGAAGCCGGGCAGTCGTAAGCTACACCTGCATTAACAGTAATTGCGGTAGCATTGTCTTTCTCAATGTAGAACTTGTAGGTATGACCATCACTTAATACATGATTTTCGTCAGCGAATTTGATCTTTACCCAAGTCTCTTTGTTTGCCGGAATAACGGTTGCTGCGGTTTTGGCAGGCCAGTTTTCCCAGTTGAAATCCATCGGAATGAACGGAGTAGAGTTGGACGGAGCGTCTTCTACTACAACCTCAATCTTCTCAGCTTGCTCAATTGGAATGGTTACGTCCATTACAATGAACATGTAAACATAACGGATACCCATACGAACGAGCATACCGGCACCGATGTTCATAGTCTTGAACTCACCCGGAGCCAATGCGAAATGACGGCTGGTCTCGTTGTCGCCTACATAAGCGGTAACGTCAACGTTTGCTTTCTCGTCCAGCGGGTTAGCAACTACGATGTTGGCATCTGCATTTCCTTCTGCCGATTTACCGGTTGAAGGATCGAATTTGCCATACAAATCTACTACGTACCATTTGCCGACACCTGCATCCGAGGTGACTTTGATACCCTCGCCCCATGCATAGGGGACAGCATCACCTTTCGTCTTACCGGTCTCGCCTGCTGCATACATGCTTGTGCTCAGCACTGCTGCGAGTAAGAATAGAAAAAGTTTTTTCATAAAGTTAATAATTAATGTTTGTTGTTAATATTATTAGTAATTTATAATAAATATTTCCATACGTAATACACGTACATATACCAAAATCGGCGCAAAAGTACTATTTTTTTTTGACATGACCAAATTTTTTTGCATTTTTTTTGAAAAAATTTTGCTTATTTCACATTTTTGTTGTAATTTTGCACCCGAAAACGAAAAATAACGAACCTAAATGCAAATTCACCGCAACTATGAACACAACAGAAATTTACAACATTATCGGTGACATCCACGGGAGAACCAACTGGAAAGATCTCGTTCGCGAAGACGCAATCAACATCTTCGTAGGGGATTATTTCGATGCGTACGAGTATATCTCTCCGGCGGAGCAGATGTATAACTTCCGGGAACTGGTCGCCTTCGCACAAAATCATCCGCAAACGGTTCTTTTGTACGGAAATCATGATCTCCATTATCTCATCGCTTCCGAGCATTACAGCCGCTATGAACCCTCCGCTGCCAATGACTACTGGCGCTTGTTCATGGAGACGGAACCGCTCTTCTACGGTGTCGCGTATCCCATTGGAAACAAGGCGCTTGTGACCCATGCCGGAGTGACCAGAGACTGGTATGAGAAGTACTTCGGATCCTATCAGTCCGAGCCATTGGACGAGGTCGCACGGCGCATCAACGGGTTGTGGAAAGCCGACAAAGAACCGTTCACCTTTGACCCCAATGCGACGGAGTGGGGAGACCACTACGGCACTTCGCCCACCCATTCGCCGCTCTGGATAAGACCCGAAACCCTCAAACGGCACGACTTGTTCGCCGGAGCCGTCAAGCAGATCTACGGTCATTCGCAAACCGGAGCCGGCGTCACGACCGACCGCAATATGGTCTGCGTGGACTGCCTTGGTACGCGTACCCGTTCCTATATAATTACTTTGTGATCTAACTAAAAAAATGACCTGTAAATTTGCATATGTGCGATTTTTTTCGTACCTTTGCAGCCGAATACGAATTGTTACGCCTTATGAGAACGCTTTGCATCTCCTTTTTGACCCTTCTTCTCTCGTGCAGCGCCCTTTGCGCACAGGAGATCGATTTTAACCGGATCCTTGCTCAGGCGAAAGCCGGCGACAAGGTCGCGCAGTACAACATGGGGGTCTATTACACCGAGGTCGAGACCGATTACAAGCAAGCCGTCAAATGGTATCGCAAATCCGCCAAGCAGGGCTATATGTACGCCCAGTTCAACCTGGGGCATTGTTATGAGAAGGGGCAGGGCGTGAAAGTCAACTTCGAAGAGGCGGCTGCGTGGTACGAGAAAGCGGCTGCGCAGGGAGACGCTTTTGCGCTCAATAACCTCGGAAACCTCTATCACCGCGGCGACGGCGTCAAGAAGAACCTCAAGAAAGCCTTCAAGCTCTACCAGAAGGCGGCGCAGATGGGACACGCGCCCGCGCAATATAATTTAGGGTATTGTTACTATCTGGGCACCGGCGTCAAGCAGAGCACCGAAACGGCGCTCCAATGGTTCCAGGCGGCTGCGGACCAGGGCGTCACTTACGCGCAAGACATGGTGGATCATATCCGCGAGCATCCCACCACCCTCCGCCTCCAGTTCGTCCCGCAGGAATAAGGTCCCCGAATACCCTCCCTGCGGAACACTCTCCTCTTTGGGAGTCCTCCCTGCCCCGCAAGAATTCCCTCCCGGATTTTTCCGCCACTTTATCGAGACAGAGTCGAGAAATTCGCCTGACATTTGCCTGACAATTCCCCTTCGTATCGGTTCCTTTGTCCTTCGTCCATATCCCGCAATTGTATTCGGGTTTTCTATCCCGCATTCGGTGTTTTCTCTTGTATCCGTCCAATCTTGGCGGATAGAAAACACCGCCTTCTCCGTCCTTTGTCCCTTGTCCCTTGTCCCTTTGTCCCTTGTCCCTTGTCCTTTGTCCCTTTGTACATTATTTGGGTGTCATTTTGTAAGATTGAGTTGTCAAAATTTATTAAAAATCGTCTTTTTTGCCCCGAAACCTTGTGTATGTCAAAAAAAAGCAGTAACTTTGCGCCGCTTTTTCGGCGCATATATACACATATACGTACGTGAGAGAAATAAATTGCGTATAAAGATATAATGCGTGAAAGACGTAAAGAAAGTTAAATAACCGAATATCAACACAAAAAAACAAAAGATATATGAAAAAACTATTTTTTAAATTATCAATGCTGCTCTTCATGCTCTCCCTGAGCATCAACGCAGCATGGGCGGATTTTAGCACCAAGCCGTACTATGTGGCTCAGTTGACTGCCAGTGCTTCTTCTACCGGTGGTGGAAAAGTTTATCTGGATGCAGGGCAAAATGGCGATAATTATGAGCCCCAAGACGAGGATTTCGTGGATAGCGACACGAGAACAAAGGGCTTGGCATTGTCTATGCAGGGCATGGATCGAATGAGAGTTGCCTTTACGACGTGGCAAAAAGCAGATGATGGCTATTATTTTGTCGGTTGGTCGTATGCAGACAATGGATTCGATCTGGGAATGAGAAAACCGGAAGAGGCAGAACAGGACAACTTTAGTGATCTATACGATGTGGGAACAGAGAAATCGACATACGAGACGGTAGATCCGGAAAATGAAGATTCTGATCCGGTAAAAGATGAAAATGGTAATGTGGTGTATGTGGAGGATAAATATTTCCCTGCAGTTTATACATTGTATGCTACCTTTGAGCCGATACGAATTGCCGGTTTTGAGATAGGCGGTTCGAACACTATTACCGATGGCACATCTTGCACCCAGACCGTTACGTTTGATTTCGTCGGAGAAGATATTGATGCCGACGATTTCGAATCGTTGGCTATCACTTCTTCTACAGGAGGCGGTGCTTGGACCAATGCCAGTGGTGAGGCTTTGTCTATCTCCGATTTGGATATTAGTGGTGAGACGGCTAAGGTAGAGGTTAAATTTACGGCTCCGAATACCAACATAGCGGAATATACGGCGAATCTGCGACTGACGACCCAAGCTAATATCACGATGAATGTATTGCTTGGCGCACGTATCATTGAGGATGGAGTGGAAGCTATTCGTCTGAATAAATCGAAAGTGCAGTATGACGGTGAGGATGGTAGCGGAACCTTGGAAAGTATGTTAACTAAAGCCGTTACCGGCGATATCATCAAACTGAACGGCAACTATAGTGACGCAGTTGAAATCAATAAAAATATCACCTTTGACCTCAATGGATACGAGCTTAGCAATACGCTGACTGTTTCCGGCGGTAATGTGACGGTTGCATTCAGTAATTATGGCGGTTCGGCTACATCGCTGACTGTAAACGGGGGTAAAGCCATCCTGAATGGCGGTACGTTCGGCACGCTCACAATCGGAGCAAGCGGTACAGTAGAGCAGAACGGTGCAACGATTGATGGTACTGCGGAGAACAATGGTTCGTTGACAACTTTGGATGGCTACTTCCAAGACGGTTTGACATCTGCCGGTACGCTGATTGTGAACGGCGGTGTATTCGAGGGTGAGATAGCTATCAATATCACCGGTGGTTCGGCACAAATTAAGAAAGGTAGCATTTATGGTACTTTGTATGGCGTGCAGACTGATGACGGTTCGACGACGATTGAAAAATTAGCCGAAATCGGCGGTTATATAAAAGCGCTCTATGGCAATGGTGATACGCTGACGGTGAATAATGGTAAGTTTGTCGATCCTGAGAATCTAAAGGACGGTTCGATTACTTTCTATGCCGGTTATTTCCAGACGAACAATTCCGAGGAAGACGAAGTGCTCGGTAAGCACGTATGGCGTAATACGTCCGGTGCCGAGTTCCGTGAGGGATATGAGTTCTTTGTGGGCTCTGCGGAATCTGCCAAAGCAGCAGGTGTGAGCGTTTGTCATATCGGTGGTACGTCTTATGCGGCGCTGGAAGATGCGTTGGCATATGCGAATACAACATCCGATAAGGTAATTATTATCATGGATAATGATTACACCATGCCTGCCGGTTATTATACTTTGCCGGATAATGCGGTGTTAATCATCCCGAAGAACAATGATCAAGGTAATGAGACGAAAACAGTAGAACGTGCTATTTACTCGGAGACTCCCGGATATGAAGTGGACTATGTAACTCCTACGAAATTCCGTTGCCTTACCTTGAGCGAAGGAGTTAACCTGGATGTCCATGGTACAATCGAAGTAAGCGGTACGCAGTTTAGTTCTCATCATGCTTACACAAGTGCCGTTTATGGTCCTTACGGACAATTGCAAATGAACAAGGGCAGTAAAATTACACTGCAAGACGGTTCGGAACTTCGTGCATGGGGATATGTAACCGGTGATCTTGAGAACCAGGATGCACAGCACAACGTGCCGATGGGTGAGATTGATGCCCGTCGTGGTGCTATGGTACGTGAGCAGTTCCAGATGGGAGACTGGAAAGGCGCTCGTTTCTCAGGTATGGGCTTATTGGAAGGAAATCCGGTATTCCCGCTGAACACGTATTTTATCCAGAATATTGAAGTTCCGGTGAAATATCACCCGGGAGCCGTATTGAGTACGGCGGCAGGTGTAACTGCCGCCGAAGAAGAGTGGGGAGGGATGGCTTCTACGGTTAGTGGTATCTTGGGTACTGCCAATATCTCCATGAGCGCCAATGATATCAAAGTGATTGGCGTAACAGAAGGGGAACCGGCTATGTTCTTGATGGACGCAGCAGCGGATGCGGAGAATACCTGGGTGCGCAAATGGTATGACGCTTCGAAAGACCAACAGGTATATGAAATCAATAGTGGTGCCCATATCGGCAATCTGATAATTCCATTGGTTAGTTCACCTCTCTTTACTCAACAAAATTTCCTTCCGCTGCCTGAGGATCTTACGATGAACTCCGGTCAGTATTTCTTGCCGATTACGAACAACTTCAAATTGCACTTGCTGAGCGGTATCATGGACTTTACGCAATCCACGGAATTGCTCCCGGGTGCTGAAGTGGAGATTGACAAAGAGTCAAGAGTCTATATTACACCGACTGAAAACGTAAACAGCGGAGCTTTGTTCGTGTACGATGCGGATGATTGGGGTAATTATGCAGGTGCTGCTCCGGCTCGTAAAGTAAAATATGCACCGTCGTTTGATGACGGCGAGAATTACGGTGTACCCTCTACACGTGGTATTACACAGGGAGAGTTGAAAGATGCTACGGTTCTCGTACATGGTACTTTTGAAATTACCGAAGGTGGTTATGTTTATACATCGGAACATGGCGCAAATATCATCTCCAAAAACGAAGATGCCGGTACGTTTGCTTTCTTTGCGGATAATACCATAGATAACCAAACGGTAAGTCAGGTTTCCGGCGCAACCGGTGGCGGCCAAGTAGATCAAACCTTCTATCCTGCTAAACTGAAAAATAGAGTAGCAGATCCAGCATTTGCCGAAACATCCGGTATTGAGAGTGGTCATACATTAATGTACCTAAATGACAAGTGGATTGGAGACGAGCAAATTCTTATCTATCTGGATTGCTATACGGCTGAGTTTGATCAACAAAAGTATGCTCAAGCGCAAGGAGGAACAGGAACTTATGAAGATGCAGTTGAAAAAATCTACATCAAGCCGCAGGAGTATGTAGAAATTGCCTATTCGTCTCTTACAATTACCGAGGATGAAAATATACTTTCGATTGACATTGAAGGCAATCCGAATCATACCTTCAGCGATGCCGCCGGCGCAGGACGTCTGTTCATCCAAGTGGGTGATAATCTGACGTGCCAATGGTGGGAAGTGGAAGCAAAAGATAATTATTACCACTGCATCCATCCGGATAATGATACCTATTATGAGTGGAATGAATCTGAAAGCCAATGGGAAGAAGTTCGTTTCGAGATCACATGGCTTGATTGGGATGGCTCGCCAATCTTAGATGCGAATGACGACCCTATCGTATATGAAGTTCCTTATGGCACACAAGCTGAATGGTTGAGCACCAACCCGACGCGCGAACCGAGTGATGACTATACGTACGATTTCACCGGCTGGAGTCCTGCATTGGGTAAAGTGACATCGGATGTGACGTATATGGCAACCTACGAGGAGAAACAGATCAAATATACCATCGTCTTCGTGAACGATGGTGGTGTGGAGATTGAGCGTCACTTGTTAGCACGCGACGAGGTGCCTGTTTGCGAAAACGCACCGACCCGCACGGGCTACATCCTCCAATGGAGTCCTAATGATCCGGCTCCTGTGACGGGAGATGAGACCTATACCGCTACTTGGTTGCCCGAACCGCCCACGACGTACACCATTACGTTCAAGAACTACGATGGTTCGCAACTGGAGCAAAAAGAGGTAAATGCAGATGAAACACCGGAATATACAGGAGAAGAGTTCTCTAAACCGGAGACGGATGAGTATTCCTATACCTTTAGCGGTTGGAAACCGGCTATCGCTCCGGCAAGTTCGAATGCTACGTATGTAGCTCAGTTCGTGGAGGAACCGAGACAATATGAGGTGAATTTCTATCAAGAGGATAAAGAAACCCTGATCGAAACACAATCTATCCCGTATGGTGGAATGCCTGTCATTCCGGATTATACGAAACAGAATACAGCGCAATATACCTATTCGATTCAATGGAAGAATATGGATGGTGATGATAATATTCAACCTGTAATTGAAGATGTGGATTATTATGCAGATACAACAAGTACCACGAATAAGTATAATGTGAAACTGATCAGCAATCCGTCAGGCGCATGTACGTTGATTGGAAATGGTATTTATGAGTACGACGAAGCAGAAGATGCTGTTACGATCACTATCACTCCGAACGATGGTTATGAATTTACCAGTTGGAGCGATGGCGTCGCAATAGGAGAGCCGGATGAGGGCGTTTATACCCGCCAAATGCCAATCACCGGTGACATCAATCTGGTGGCTAACTTTAGTGTATCCGATCCGGATTACACGATTCATTGGTGGAACGAGGATGGTTCGGCTGAATTGGTAGAGGCTGTAGATCAGAAGGCGAATACGAACACTATCTATCCGGGAGCAACGCCGACAAAGGATGCTACTGCACAATATACCTATACGTTTGACGGTTGGTCAACTTCTGTTGGTGGCGATCGTGCATACAAGAACAATATGACTCCTGTCGCTACGGAAAATGCTAACTATTATGCACACTTCGCAGCTACGGTGAATACCTATGAGGTGACCTTGACGGCTGCTCCTGTAAGCGCTGCCACCTTCTCCGGACTTGGAACATATTTGTATAATGAGAATGCAAATGCCGTAACGCTGACTGTTATTCCGAATGCCGGATATACCTTCACCGGCTGGAGTGACGGACAGGAAGGTACGAATCTGGTTCGCCAAATGGCAATCACCGGCGATATCAATCTCGTGGCTAACTTCACGGTAAATGAACCGGATTACACGATCACCTGGATGAGCGAAGATGGATCTCAGACATTGGCGGAGGTGGGTTACAAGTACAAGACCCCATCTACCTACACCGGTGAGACCCCGACAAAAGATGCTAACGAAGATTATATTTATACCTTCGATGGCTGGACCTCTGAGGCTGACGGCGCAGGTACGTATTATGCGAATGGTGCTACTCCAAAAGTGATGGCTAATGCTACCTACTTTGCGCACTTCGCGGCAACACCGATTTATACCATTACATGGTTGGATGGTGATGACAATACGCTTCATACGGATGTACTCGCTTATGGTGCTATGCCTTCGTATGATGGTGAGACTCCGACCAAGTCTGCAACTGCGGAATACACTTATACGTTCAATGGAAGCTGGTCGCCGAGTATCGTTGTGGTGAATGGCGATGCTACCTACACTGCGCAGTTCGATGCAACACCGATTTATACCATTACATGGTTGGATGGTGA
>CAJOEJ010000029.1 GCA_905233375.1 Paludibacteraceae bacterium
TTCGTGGTCATCGTTGCCATATTGCGCAAGCAGTTTGTCATAGATGACACCGACAAGTTCACCGGCTTTGACGCTGACTTCCATTTCGCGTTTGAGATGCTCGTTACCTTCATCCACAAGGAACTGGAGACGGTAGTACTCCTTTTCGAGATTTTCAAGGAGAATCTTCTGCGGCTCTCCGTTCGGCTGCTCCATGTCATAGACCCAGAACTCGCGGAAGTTACATGTCACAATCCAACGCGGACGCTGGCTGTACGGCAGTTCAGCGGCATAGCGTTTGGCTTGTTGGAAAGGATTGAGGAATGTGCCGTCAGACTGTTTGATGGGTTCACCAAGGTCTTTTTGGATGCTCTTCTGCTCGATCATGACGTGCGTGGATGGGATAAAGCCGTCGATGAAAGACGTGTGGTCGAGATGTACCTGTTGCTCATAGAGCAAGAAGGTATCCACGTGCTCAACACCGAACACCTCGGAGAGAAGCGTGCTCCAAAAGATTTGGCCGCAAATTCCTTTGCGGCTTTCTGTTGCTGTATCTGGGTCATAAGTTCTATAATTTCTTCCGTTCTGCGCGAAAATCGCGCAAAGGTACACAAAAATTCTGATATGTGCAAGTTTTTCCTAAAATATTACAAAAAAAAATGGAAATGGACTCTGGCTAATAGTCAAAGCAATAGAAGAATCTAATATAGCACAAAAAAGCCTGCGTTTTGCAGGCTTTTTTAGTAGTGCTACCCGGACTCGAACCGGGGTTTACGGCGTGAGAGGCCGTTGTCCTAGGCCACTAGACGATAGCACCCAGCTGCTTTTTTTCAAAAGCGGGTGCAAAGGTACTGCTTTTTTTTGACATGACCAAATTTTTTTGAAAAAAAATGCATTTTTACCCTCATTTTTTGGATTTTTAGGTCTTTTTGAGGTTCAAAAAGCCTGCTTGGCACCCTTTTTAGGCTTGTGTTACCGGATTTTGCGGATGAGCGTCAAGCCGTCCCGTAACGGCAGAATGACTTGCTCAAAACGGGTGTCTTGTGCCAGTTGGTCGTTGAAAGCCCGTAAACCGAGGGTCTGTTTGTCGCGGTCGTAGGCAGGGTCGATGATATGTCCGTCCCACAGCGTGTTGTCCGCCAGAATGAACCCGCCGACAGGAACCAGAGGATAAACCAGTTCCAGATAGGCGCAGTACTCCCGCTTGTCCGCATCGATGAAGACGAGATTAAATAAAGTTGAAAGTTGAGAGTTCTTCCGATCTGCTGACGCTGTATGGAAAGTTGAAAGAATTTCTTTACAATCGCCTATTATCAGCTCTATTTTGTCGCCTAAGGGCGAACGGGCGAGATTGCGCCGGATCGTGTCCTCCAGCTCGTCGTTATGCTCGATGGTGACGACCTGTCCGCCTTCCTCCAGACCTTCCGCCAGACACAGGGCGGAGTAGCCGGTGAAAGTACCCAATTCCAGAATCCGTTTCGGACGTATCATATAGCTGAGCATGCTCAGGAAACGCCCCTGCACGTGCCCGCTCAGCATGTGCGGATTTAATATATGAACGTGCGTGTCGCGCGCGATAGCTTCCAACACCTCGTTTTCAGGGGTCGAATGAATGGAAATATACTCTTCAAGTGTCATTCTGCTACAAATTTGCTGCAAATTTAGTAAAAAAATTCTAAATATTAAAATATTCGCGATAATTTTTCACAAAATCTTGCACATTTGCAAAAAAAGTTGTATCTTTGCACGCAATTTTAAGCATTTTACTAAAAAATGGAAAAGATAGACGAATTGGATCGCAAGATTTTGAAGATCATTACGCAGAGTGCGCGTATCCCCTTCAAGGAGGTAGCGGAGAAATGCGGCGTGAGTCGTGCCGCCGTTCATCAGCGCGTACAGAAGATGTTTGACAACGGGGTGATAACGGGTTCCAGCTACCATGTGCAGCCGAAGACGCTGGGCTATCAGCTCTGTGTCTATATCGGTATCACGATGGAGAAGGCGTCGATGTACAACCAGGTCATCGCCGCGTTGGAGCAGATCCCCGAGGTCGTCGAGGCGCAATATACATTGGGTGCGTTCGGCATCCTTGCCAAGGTGTATGCCCATGACAACGAGCATTTGCTGACCCTCCTCAATACCCGGATCCAGGAGATACCGGGCGTTGCCGACACGACCACGTTGACGGCACTCTCGCAGCCTATCTTCCGTCAGTTACCGATTGAGATATAAGGTGAAAGTTGATAGTTTAAAGGTGAAAGTTTAAAGTTGATAGTTTAAAGTTGAGAGTTTAAAGTTGAAAGAAAAATGGAGCGAGTAATAAGTGGTATACGTCCTACGGGAAACCTGCATCTGGGGAATTACTTCGGTGCGGTGAAGAGTTTTGTGAAGATGCAGGACGAGTATGATTGCATGTTCTTCATCGCCGACTGGCATTCGCTGACGACCCATCCGACGCCGGAGAACATCCGCAATTCGGTCAAGACGATTCTGAGCGAGTACCTTGCCTGCGGTATCGACCCCGACAAAGCGCCTATCTACGTGCAGAGCGACGTCAAGCAGGTGCTGGAGTTGTACCTGTATCTCAATATGAACGCTTATCTGGGTGAGTTGGAGCGTGTCACCTCCTTCAAGGAGAAAGTGCGCAAACAGCCGGATAACGTCAATGCCGGCTTGCTGACTTATCCGTGCCTCATGGCGGCGGATATCCTCATGCACAAGGCGGACAAAGTGCCCGTAGGCAAGGATCAGGAGCAGAACATGGAGATGGCGCGTCTCTTTGCACGCCGGTTCAACCGCATCTATAACGTCGAGTACTTCAAGGAACCCGCGTCGTTCTATTTCGCCGACAAAGCGGTCAAGGTGCCCGGACTCGACGGAACGGGCAAGATGGGCAAGTCCGAAGGAAACTGCCTCTATCTCTGCGACGACGAGAAGACGGTGACCAAGAAGATCATGCGTGCCGTGACCGACCAGGGTCCGACCCAGCTCAATCAGGAGAAACCCGAGGTCATCCAGAACCTCTTCACCCTCTGCGAACTGCTTTGCGGCAAAGAGGCGGCGGACTACTACAACGACCTTTATAACAACATGACCATCCGTTACGGAGATATGAAAAAGCAGATGGCGGCGGACGCGAATGCGCTGCTTGCACCCATCCGCGAGCGCATTCTTGCATACTCCTCAGACGAGGAAATGCTGGATCGCGTAATGCGTCAGGGAGCGGAGAAAGCGGCGGAACGCGCAGAGAAAACGATTGAAGAAGTACGCGAAATCATAGGCTTCCGGAAGATTTAATGAAGGTTTGCAGATACATAGTGTTTGTGGCAACAGTAGCGCTCCTGTGCGGATGTGGATCCGCGCAGAACATCCCTGTTGACGATGCCTACCATTGGTCGGACGAGACCGCTACGCAATCTACGCAAACTACGAAATCTACGGAACCTGCGTACGAGTACATCAACATCCAGGACACCACCGTCACCATCCGGATTAACAGATGAAACGCCTTCGTTACATAGTATCCTTGGTTCTTTGCGCCTTGTCCCTTTGTGCATGGTCGCAGGACTTGGCGCGCCTTGGTGAGCGTTCCATCACCGGTACGGCGAG
This sequence comes from Paludibacteraceae bacterium, assembly GCA_905233375.1. Classification (GTDB taxonomy): domain Bacteria; phylum Bacteroidota; class Bacteroidia; order Bacteroidales; family Paludibacteraceae; genus Colicola. The sequence continues at coordinate 3,589 of CAJOEJ010000029.1, forward strand.
GTACATCGGAATGGGCGGCGCGATGAGTGCGATCGGAGCGGATCCGTCTGCGACGCTGGATAACTCCGCCGCGCTGGGCTTGTACCGCCGTACGGAGGTGCTCGTTTCGTTTGACCAGCTGATAGACCGTACACGTCAGGTGGGTACGGCGAACACTTGTTCCCGTTTGCAGTTCATGTTGCCCCAGGCGTCTATCGTCATCAGCATCCCGACCTTCAATCCCGACAATGTGGGCGTGCAGTTCAATAATTTCCAGATATCCTACCAGCGCGTCAACGCCTACAGCCGGATGATGTACGCCGAAGGAACGAACGGCGCGTCCTTGGGAGCGCTCGTCAACACGCCTTCTATCAACTGGGACATCCCGTTCTGCACGCTTCCGACGAATGCCGCGAACGCCATGCAGCTCATCGAAACAGGATATACGAACGAGTATGCCCTCGATTGGGCGATGAATATCAAGAACCGCTGGTATGTGGGCGCAGGGTTGCATGTGCAATCGTATCTGCTCTCGTCCGAGGCGGTGTACAGGGAACTCTTTGAAAAGTATGCTACCGACGGCAAAGCATTCGCCAATACCAACACCACCAAACTCATTCTCAGCGGAGTAACGTGCAATTTCTCCGCGGGACTCATCTGTCGTCCGTTGAAGTGGCTGCGTCTGGGCTTTGGTATCCAGACGCCGGCTATCGGCTCCATTGTCACCAGCACGTCCGGCACGTTCGCCGCACAGACGGACTCGCTGCGCTACTCGTACGCGCCGGATGGCAGGAGTAGTGACCGCAATTTCCATATGCCGCTACATACATCCACTTCCGTGGCGTTCCAGATAGGTGCGTACGGCATGGCGGCACTGCAGTACGACTACCGGCACAGTGCCTACATGGACGATTGGCACTCCCTCCGCGTCGGACTCGAAGTGATACCCGTCATGGGAATGTATATCAATGCCGGATATGCGTACGAGAGCACTTTCCGCTCCGCCGCGCGCATCGTACCGATGGATGATACGTTCAACCGGCAGGACACCTATTTCCTGCAAAACCGCTGGTCGCAGTACGCTTCGTGTGCGATCGGCTATCGCGGGCAGCATGTTATCGTTCAGGCGGCATACCAGTACCGCTGGCAGCATATAGGACTCTACGCACATGAGAATGCCGGTCCCTACAACATGCGCACCGACACCCATCGTATCGTCCTTACTATCGGCTGGCACAGGGAGTAATTAATAATAATTGTAAATTGTAAATTGTAAAATCGTAAATAATTAAACAGTCCTTTGTACATTGTCCTTTGTACTTTATACATTGTACATTGTCCCTTTGTACATCAACCAGGCGTTTGCCATAACAAATAGGAACCGGAAAACTCAACACAAAATTTATACCGAGTGCAATTGCTTCACTAATGGCGTGCCGGTACTCTGCGCCGAGACCCCGTGCATTGAGTCAGTTTACATTCCTGACTTCCGGGTAGCGATGAGGTGGCCGGATTACAGAGGAAAAAGCAGGCCTCAAATCCTATTCTTAGGAGTTTTCACGAGTAAGAAGTTATGGCAACGCTTTTTTTAGAAACAACCATTTAACTAAAATATTGTTTACATGAAAAAGCTTTTCTCTTTGATGGCAGCGGCTCTGATGAGCGTAGCCATGATGGCAGGCGACAACGACCTGCTGTGGGATTATTCGGAGGCAAAGATCCCGACCAGTGGTCCTGATCGCGACCTGTATTACGGAGCCTACGTAAATGACGCTCCAAGTACCAACTTGGGCTTAAACGGCGTTAAGATGAACAGCAGCGGCTATGCGTATTTTACGAAAGCAGCCGTGGCTGGTAAACTGAAGCTGACCTTTGGTCCGCGTAAGGAGGGCGGTAAAATTGCGCTGATGGTACATACTTGGGCCGGCGAAACGCCTGCAGCAGAGACTAAGATTACAGAGACGGCACAGGTGGAACAACTGCAAACGGTCGTTATTGATCTGACGGAGGCGCAGAATAATATCTATATCACGCGTACTTCGTCCAGCGCAGAAGGTGTACTGCAAAAGATTCAGTTCGTAGAGAACGTAGCTCGTACGTTTGTGGACTTCGAGATGATTATGTGCAACATGTCGGCAGACTACGATTTCGCGACGCTGCCTACCGGCGTAACGGCGAACGGTACGTTCAACTCCGACCAACACGGCTATCGTAACTTCACGATCACCGTACCGGTAGATGGAACGGTTAAATTCACCATCGGTGACTGCCAATACGGAAATCAACCGATTGCTGTAAAGAACAGCGCCGGTGAGACGATTGCTACGCTGACCTATCCGCAGGCAGGATGCTACAAGAATGACGATAATAACAAGGACAACGTGTTCACTTATATCTACATGGGTGAAGCTGACGTGCTGACCTTTGGTCCGATTCAGTACTGCAACTATTTCAAAGCAGAAGCTACGGACATTATGCCGTGTGAGATCACCTTTAAAGACCAGAACGGTACTATATTAGGTAAAGTGGATACCTATGAAGGTGCGAACCTCGAGACTATTCCTTATACCGTGGACGATCTGCCGGCAATAGAAGAAGGTAATGCGTTCCGCGGATGGTTCTATATGAACAACAAGAAAGCGAAGATCGGTGATGCGATCACAGGCAACACAACGATTCAAGCCAAAGTGACGCCGATCGAGACGGTTACAGTAGGTAGCGTGCAGACGTATGATTTCGCTGATGTAACCTTCTATCCGGAAGATCATGAGACCGTATTGGTAAATGATGGTGCTTGGCATGATGCAACACATGGTTGGTATTTTGGCCAGAACGGAAAAATCGACGTGCAAGTGGCCGGTAAAGCAATCGTTGTCGTGACGCTGTGCAAGTACTCGGAGAGCGGCGACGTTAAAGTGATGGCAGGTGAGCAAGAGTTAGCTACTTATGCGGTTGTCAAGAACGAGACTCCGGATGGTACGGAGTTGAGTGCTCAGTACGCAGGCGAAGCAGGCTGGTTGACCATCAACTGGACGGCAAAGCAGTATATCCACAAAGTAGTCGTTTACAACGTGCTCGATTTCGTAGAGAAAGATGAGAATACGGGCTACTATATGGTACCTGCCAACGATGCCGCTTCGTTCCTCATGGCGCTCGTTCAGGCGAACAAAGAAGGCAACGCGAAGATCTTCCTTCCCAATGGTACGTATGACCTCGGTGAGACCGTTCTGACCGCCATCAGCGGAAATAACATCTCCATCATCGGTCAATCGATGGAAGGGGTCATCATCAAGAACGCACCGGACTACAAGACAGAGTCAATCGACAAGACCGCGACCCTCAAGATCAACAAGAACGTGCAAGGCACCTACCTGCAGGATCTCACCATCCAGAATGCGCTTGACTACTACAAGAACAACAACGGTCGTGCCGTTTGTCTCTGGGATCAAGGTACCAAGACCGTTTGCAAGAACGTACGAATGCTCTCCTATCAGGATACGTATTACAGCAACCTCGTTGGTGCGGTGAAGTACTTCGAGGATTGCGAGATACACGGAACGGTGGACTTCATCTGCGGTGACGGTAGTGTCTATTTCTACGGAACCGAACTCGTTTGCGAGCAGCGTTCGACCAGCGGCGGTGGTAGCGATGCACTCACAGCCAGCAACGCCGATGCAAGCGACAAGGGATATGTCTTCGATCATTGTACCGTTCGCTATGCCGATGGTATCCAGGGCACGCTGCCTGTTGTCAGCTTCGGACGCTCATGGAACAACAAACCCAAGACTGTCTTCCTTTACACCTTCCTCGATGACAGCAACGGTGTGCTCAACATGACCAAGGAGGCGTCTGCCGACAAGGATAAGATTGAGCGCTGGACGCTGGGCGCCATGAACGCACTGCCTGAGTTGTTCGGCGAGTACTACTCCGTAAACGCGGCAGGCGAGAACATCACGCCGGCATCCAACAACGTCAAGTTCGTGCTCAACGGCGCAGAGAAACAGATGGAGACCGTCCTCACGGCGGAGCAGGCGGCTGTTTACACCATGGATTATACGCTGGGTGATTGGAGCGCAACGGCAAAATCGGACGCTACGCAGGCTGAATGTGAGAAAGAAGCATCCCAATTCGAGCCCGACGCTATCTATCTGGTAGAGGGCGATGGTCAGTTTGCCGGCATTATCAAGGGTAGCGAGTTCATGGACCGCTTTGCCGTGTATGACGGCGTCAACTATATGGTGCGCAAAGCGAACGCACGCGGTGGTTTCGGTAATGTAGCAGGAGAAGAAGAGCACGAGGACATCACCAACACGGAGGTCAGTAATAATCAAGTGACCAAAATGATCCGTGACGGACAAGTGATTATCCTCCGCGACGGAAAAGAGTTTAATATGTTAGGCGCTGAGCTCTAATACATAATACATAAAACATAATACATAAAACATTGTCCTGGTTTAGTAATTTATTCTTCGGCACAGGTATCGCACATTCGATTTTTGTGCTGGCAATAGCGATCGCCGCGGGTATCTTCTTGGGCTCCAAATTGAAGTTCAAGGGGATAACCCTCGGTATCACGTGGATTCTGTTCTGCGCGATCGCGTGTAGTCATTTCGGGATGACCTTGGACCCCTTGGTGGAATCGTTCGCCAAGGATCTGGGTCTCATCCTCTTCGTCTATTCAATCGGCTTGCAGGTCGGTCCCTCGTTCTTCTCGTCCTTCGGAAAAGGCGGGTTGAATCTGAACCTGCTGGCGGCAGGCATCGTGCTGCTCAGTTGCGTCACCGCGTATATCATTCATCTGCTCAGCGGAGTCGATATAGCGACCATGACGGGTGTGCTCTTCGGAGCCGTGACCAACACGCCCGGTCTCGGTGCAGCTCAGCAGACCTATCAGGATCTGACAGGAGTAGCGAATCCGGATATCGCTTCCGGCTACGCCATGGCGTATCCCCTCGGCGTGGTAGGAATCATCTTCTCGTTGCTCGCACTGCGGTGGATCTTCCGCATCAAGATGGACAAAGAGGAGGAGCAGGTCAAAGCGGAGAAAGGGGAGGAGCATCCTATCGTGCATTTTGACGTGGAGCTCATGAACCCGCAGGTGGACGGTATCCGTGTACGGGACTTGTCGCTGCTCACCCATGTGACGCTCGTCGTGAGCCGTATTCTGGACAAGGACGGCAATGAGTTCATGCCCGATGCCGACACGATTCTCCATGTGGGGGACAAAGTGCGCTTCGTGGGTGACCAGATCAACGAACGGACCATTCTGCTGTTGGGACCCAAGACCGAGATAGAGTGGGAAGAGAAAGAGAAGAATATCCACCTCGTGAACCGTCATATCATCGTTACCAAGCCCAAGATCAACGGCAAACGTATCATGGATCTCAAGATACGCGAGGCGTTCCAGATCACCATTACCCGTGTACGCCGTGCCGGTATCGAACTGCTGGCAACGCCCGAACTGCGTTTGCAGATGGGAGACCGCCTGACCGTGGTCGGGGAAAATGAAGCGGTGGACAAAGTGGCAAAAGCCTTCGGTAACTCGTCCAAGAAACTGGATGCGCCGAACCTGGCATCGCTCTTCTTCGGCATCGTGTTGGGTGTGACACTCGGTTCGTTGCCGATAGCCCTTCCGGGACTCTCGCAGCCTTTCAAATTAGGTCTGGCAGGCGGTTCGCTCATTGTGGCGATTCTCATAGGCGCCTTCGGTCCCAAGTACCATCTGGTGACTTATACGACCACCTCGGCAAACCTCATGATTCGTGAAATAGGTATCGCACTCTTCCTTGCCTCTGTCGGTTTCGGCGCCGGCAAGACCTTCGTGCCTACGCTCCTCGGAGGCGGATACGTCTGGATCGGATACGGTGTACTCATTACGCTTTTGCCGCTCCTCATTATCGGTATCATTGCGCGCAAGGGACTCAAACTGGACTATTTCACGCTCATGGGTCTCATAGCCGGTTCGACGACCGATCCTCCGGCACTCGCTTATGCGACCTCACAATCCTCGCAGAATGACCGCGCCGCGGTTGCCTATTCAACGGTCTATCCGCTGACCATGTTCCTCCGCGTGCTTACCGGACAATTAATGATTCTGTTCTTCCTATAAGTTTGAATAGACCTATACAACAAACGCCTATCGCAATGCGGTAGGCGTTTATTGTGTATGCCGGATGGCTTATCCTGATCGGCTCTCTTACAAAGGCAGGTAGATGACCTGTTTGGTGGTAAACCACTCTCCTTTGAACCACATGCTGCAAGGCGTTACTTCGGCTTCCTTGAAGGGTTTGAGTTCCTCCTGCAGGTCGCCGCCTTTGAGCACGACCAGACCGTTCGGAACGGCATTGCGGTAGGTGTTGGAGATATTCTTGCGTACCAGCTTGACCAGATCGGGTAGTGGCATGACGGCGCGGGAGACGACGAAGTCAAACTTCTGTTTCTCTTCCTCCGCGCGTTCCTGCTTGCAGACCACATTGGTCAGACCCAACGCTTGGGCTACCTCGGACGCCACCTTGATTTTCTTGCCGATCGAATCAATCAACGTAAACCGGCACTCGGGGAACATAATCGCTAACGGGATACCCGGAAAACCGCCGCCTGTACCTACATCCAAAATAGACGAGTTCGGTTGGAATGGCAGCAACTTGGCGATAGCAAGCGAGTGGAGCACATGGTGCTCGTACAGGTTGTCTATGTCCTTGCGCGAGATGACGTTGATCTTGCTGTTCCAGTCCCTATACAGCGCATCAAGCCGGGCAAACTGCCCAGCCTGACGCTCCGTTAATGTAAAGTATTCAGAAATCAGCATTCTTCCCACTTTCAACTTACTCCGCCATATTGGTGAATACGTTCTGTACGTCCTCGTCTTCCTCGATGCGGTCGATGAGTTTCTGAACGGACTCACGTTGCTCCTCGGTCAGCTGCTTGGTGTCATTCGGGATACGGACGAACTCCATTGCCTGGATCTCAAATCCGTGCTCCTCGAGGTATTTCTGCATGTTGACCGCCTCGTTGAAGTCCGAGTAGATGATCAGCGTGCCTTCTTCCTCGTCCACGCCGAGTTCCTCTACACCGAAATCAATCAGCTCGAGTTCCAGTTCGTCGAGGTCGATACCGTCTTTCATCGTCACGGTGAAGCAAGCCTTGCGGTCAAAGAGGAACTGCAGCGAGCCCTGTGTACCCAACGTACCGCCGAACTTGGTGAAGTAGGAGCGGATATTGGCTACGGTACGCATGTGGTTGTCCGTTGCCGTCTCCACGAAGATAGCGATACCGTGGGGTCCGTATCCCTCGTAGTTGATCTCCTTGTATCCCTCGGACGATTTGTCGGTCGCTTTCTTGATAGCGCGGTCGATATTGTCCTTCGGCATATTCTCACGCTTGCACTGCTGAATGAGTGCGCGCAGACGGGGGTTAGAATCGGGATCCGGTCCTCCCTCGCGGGCTGCAATCGTGATTTCCTTACCTAACTTGGTGAATGTGCGGGACATATGTCCCCATCTTTTCAATTTTGTCGCTTTGCGATATTCAAAAGCTCTTCCCATAAATATATCAATTTTTACAATTCAAAATTCTCAATTTTTAATTCTAAATCACTCTTCCGTCGGAGTCGGATCCGCGTGGTCGAGAATCGTCTCGATGTGTACCTCTTCAAACGTAATGTTGAATTCTACACGGCGGTTCTTCTGACGACCTGCCTTGGTGTTGTTGTCTGCGATAGGCACTTCGGGTCCGTAGCCTACAGCCGACATCCGTTCAGCCGGAACACCCTTTCCTGCCAGGTATTTCATGACGGATTCCGCACGGTCTTGCGACAGTTTCTTGTTGAAGTCCGCCTTACCGGTGTTGTCCGTGTGACCTTGTACCTCGATGATATAGTTGGCGTTCTCGATGAACGTTTGTGCTATCTGGTCAAGGAGCGGGAAGGACTTGGACTTGATAGTTGCCTTACCGGTCTCGAACTCGATACCTTGCATGGCTTTCTGGAGCAATTGTCTTACCTCGCGCTTGATTTCCGGACAACCCTTGTTGGCTGCGATACCGGCTACAAGCGGGCATAGGTCTTTGTAATCAGGTACTCCGTCTGCATCGCTGTCCAGTTCACATCCCTTGCTGTCCACGAAACCGATTGCTTCAACCGGCGTGTCAGGACACTCGTCCTTGTAGTCGGGTACACCGTCTCCGTCGCTGTCTTTCGGACAACCGCTCGTGTTGATCGTGTTGTATGCTTCTTCCGGCGTGTTCGGGCACTCGTCGAGGTAGTCGGGTACACCGTCTCCGTCGCTGTCGATCGGGCAACCCTTTGCATTAATCGTGCTGTATGCCTCTTTCGGCGTGTTCGGACACTCGTCGAGGTAGTCGGGTACACCGTCTCCGTCGCTGTCGATCGGGCAACCCTGGTTGTCCACCTTGCCCCAAGCGGCTTCCGGCGTGTTCGGACAACGGTCACGGTAGTCCTCTACACCGTCGCCGTCCGTATCCAGAGCACAGCCGACGGAGTCAACGAGTCCGCGTGCCTCCGGTACAGTACCCGGACAACGGTCGAGGTAGTCAGGTACACCGTCCTTGTCAGTATCCACCGGACAACCGACGCTGTCCACCTGTACGCCGCGCGGCGTGTCAGGACACATATCCAGCTTGTCCCATACACCGTCTTTGTCTTTGTCACGATGGTTCGAACCCCAGCAGACAGAGAAGCCAAGCGCCAGATTGACCATTTTGGTTTTGTACGGGAGAATATATTTCTGTGTGCCGTTGACGTTCATTGCCGCATAAGAGGTCGGGATATAATCCATCGCCAGCGTCAGGTTGATACCGTCGTACGGCATCACACTGATACCCGCACCGATATTGCTGTACTTGCCGTTGTTCATCAAAGAGTAGGAGAGGGCGATATTGAACCAGTTGACCGGACGGAATGCCGCACCGATGGTGATCTCCTCGTACAGACGTGAGTTATAGAGACGTGTCGCGGAAACGATACCTACGCCTACGCGGTTGTCCCAGAAGTTGGCATCAATACCGATGTTCAGACGTGCCGAGGTCATGCGGGCTTTGCCTGCCGCTCCTTGCGATTGGAAACGGAAACCGTTGAGCAGACCTCTGAGGTTGTTCACCACGGTGTCCATGAGGATCTCCGTGGAGAAGTTACCGCTGGCATCGCGGTAGGCGGGATCGCCGTAGTCAATGTCACCCGCACCGGTGAAGGTCGTGTCCACGGAAACAGCGTAGTTGTGGCTGTTGTGCCAGTAGATGAATCCGAGATCCGTCAATGCGGCGCTGATCTGGAGTTGGTCTATCGGTTTGTAGGTGAAACCGAGGTCGATGGCAGCTCCGTATCCGGCAGGTGTGAGCAGATGTTTGATAACCGGCATGAGGTCTCCGCCTCCGATGTTACCGCCTAACAGGCTGTCCACAACGAACTGACCTGCCTGGATGACATCAATCATATCGTTCAGCGATACACCGTCCAGCGTGTTGTTGAGGTACGAAGCGTTGATCGGAGCCGCTACTTCCATCGTGGTGTTGCCGTAGATGTGCCATTCCGATGCGTTGGCGTCAATAAGGAGGTCTTTGTTGTTGAAACCCATGTACGCTTCGCCCAACAGGAACTTGAACTTACCGCCGACCGTCCATTGGTCGTTTATCTTGTGGCTGTAACCGGCTCCCAGTTCCGTATAGGTCGATGCCCCGGCTCCAAAGCCCACGAAATCGAGGGTGTTTATTCCGCCGCTCAGGTCTTTCATACCGCCTCCTAACAGGAAGTCATAGAACGTGCGCGGCATGGTAACACCTGCCTCGATGCGCTGGTTCAAACCAATGGTGAGGTATCCGGCATCCTTGATACGGAAACCCATGTTCAGAAAACCGAAGTTGGTGTCTTCGTTGAAATAGGTCATGCTGCGCAATGTACGCAGGAACGCATTGGGATCCGCATTCGGGTGGAGCGGGGTGATCGTCTTGCCGGTAGTCGGGTCAACAAAGAAGATGTCGCTCATCGTCAGGGAGTTGTTCCCCAGTCCGAAAGACATCCATCCTAACGGAGAGAAGTTGATAAACCCGTTGCTGACCGGTTGGAATGCCGGGTTGATAGTGTGACGCATCGGAGCATTCTCCAGGAAATAGAGCGTGTTCACCTGCTGTGCGCTCACACTGATGGTCAACAAAGCCGCGAGGGCTGATACGATGATTCTGTTTGCTTTCATGATTCAGTCCTCCTTATTCATTGTTATTGTTGTTGTTTTTCGAGAAATCCACCACCGCATCAATCTGTCCGGCTATACCGATCCGGATGTTTACACCGGTCGTGCTCGTGATTTTGCAGCGTTGCGGGTTGCCGGTAATGGCAATATCGAATTTGACTTTCTTGACTTCCGACAGACGGTCGAAGTCGTTCTTGTCCACGTTGACAATAATCGTGGTCTCGGACGGCGTCTTTACTTCTCCGTACTCGTTCGGTCCGCCCGGTGCGCTCATCGTAGGTGCGGGGAAATGGAAGGTGTTCGTCGTATTGTCTTCCACCAGCTGCAGACCCAGATCCACGCTGTCCTCGTCCAGAAACGTGAAGGTTCCCTGCAGGTCAAACGGAATGGAGTTCTTTACTTGCAGAATCAGTTTGAGCGAAGCGGCGTTGACCGAGTCAAGCACCGGAACCGTCGCCAGCAGCGAGTCCAGAGAGTAACTGTTCAGACGGACGCTGTCGATAACCGAGGTGTACGCGATCTCCGAACCCTCGTTGAACTTGAACGGAATATCCGCGATGGCATATCCGGATACGCGCGTATCCTTCATGATACGGAGCTGTTTCCATTTGCTCCAGTTCGGGTCGTCGTGCAGAGCCGTTCGGTTTACCGCCAGATGGAAGCTATAGATGAAGCTGTCCGGACGGATGTCAAACAACTCGTCTATGTTGCCTTTGTCCGCCTCGTACGTGAAGGTCCGGTTGAGCGTTACGCTGTCGTTCAGCGTCTCCGTCAACGGGGAGATATACTCATCCGGAGTCTCGAAATACAGGGCTTTGGACGTCTTGCCGTCCCATGTCGCGGGCTTGGTGATTCCGTCCGAGTTGGACGCTTTGATATAGTCCATGTACATGATAAGCGGAGCGGATACCTTGTGCGTGATAGAGATATCGATACGCGGTTCGGCAAAACGCAGTTTTAGTTTTTTCATGTTCTCCCAGTCGGGCCACTCGTCTTTGAGATAGATGGTGTCGGTATTGCTCATCTGGCTTCCTGCTTCGAAGAATCCCCAGATGGCGTCGTAGTCAAGCACGTCCACGGTCAGGTCATATTTGAGCTTGCTGGTCGGCTGGATCGTGATCATGTGTCCGGCAGAGGGGCATACCTCGAACTGGAGTTTGAACGAGATGGCATTCACCGTACCCTGATTGGGGTCGCTCTGATTCTTCAGGAGGTTCATCGTGAAATCATCCACGCGGATCTCCAGTTTCTCCTTGAAATCCTGACCGTCTATCGGCAGCTCGATCTCCATTCCTTGCGGACGACGGAATTGAGCGCTGTCCAGGATCAGTTTGACACTCTTGATTTCGTCCCATTGCAAATCGAAATCCTCCACGTCAATCCATGAACTGAAGACAGCCTCCGTGATCCAGATACTGTCGATACGTTCGTCGGTCACGTCGTCATTGATACCGGAGAAAGTCAAATCCAGATCGAATGCGGGAAGAGGGTACACCATGGTACCTGTTCCGACCAGCGTGGTTCCGGCGGGCACTTTTTCGCTCACGTCAAAGACCAGCTGACTCGCATTCTGGATGATGTAACTCTTCAACTCGATAGAGTGGTAGTTCTTGGTCGGGATCTCCAATGTGCTTTGGAAATGGAAGAGACCGTATTCGTCCAGATAAATCTGTTCGATCTGTCCGGAGCCAAGGAAATCCCCCATTGTCAGATTAACCGAACCGACAGGCAAAGCCAGTCCCATGTTAATCTCCGCAGTCGGGTCGATGTTGTTCAGGTCCACATTCGAGTGACAACCCGCCAGCATACAGCCCGCCATAATTGCAATTACTGCATACAGATGTTTAAAATGCATAACTAAAAATATAGATTTTGTTTATTATAATCCTAATCGGGCGCAAAATTACAAAAAAAATTTCATATACGCAAATTTTTTATAAAAATTCAGCGCAATAGGTATATTTTCTCTGTCGCACGGGTGACGGCGGTGTATAGCCAGCGCAGAAATTCCGTCCGTTCGCTCTCGGAGAGTCCTTCCTGCCATTCCTCTGTCATGCCCGAGTCGATATAGACATGTTGCCATTGTCCGCCTTGCGCTTTGTGGCAGGTCACGCAATAGGCGAAACGGATCTGCAGGGCGTTGTAATAAGGCGATTCGAAGATTTTCTTTACCAGTTCTTTCTTGTTGCGGATCTCGGGATAGTCCTCGGCGATGCGGGCGAACAGTTCCCGTTGGAGCGTGTAGTTGGTTTCAGGACTGTCCGTTGTAAGAGTGTCCAGCCATATGAGCGCTTCTGTCTCGCGCTCATAATCAACGGAGTAGAGCGTGGCTTGCGCGAAATGAAAACCGTACAGTTCCTGATGGTGATACAGGCGCCTTATCTCAAACATGTCGCCGTTCGCGATGAACGGAACCGTCTCGTCCTCCTGCGTCCAGAAATAGTTGTTCTTGGTCACCATGACCCGGTCGCCGTTGGACAACTCGTCTTCTTTCCATAATACGCGTGCTCGTACGCCCTGATTATAAAGGTTGGTCATCTTGTTGCTCCGTGCGATGATGAGCGTGTCTTCCGCTCCCACGTCCCGCCGGCTGCGTTCCAGGGTCTCGATGACCTCTTCGCCTTTGAGTTGGACGATGTCCGTACCGTTAGGTTCGATGCGGAACGACGCATAACTGCTACGGACAGCAGAAAGCGCCTCACGGAGCCTTGTCGCCTCGGACAGAATACCGCTGTCCAAGGCTTGACGGGCTACCTGGCTCAGTTCGTAATGAGTGATATGCAGGTCGTAACGGCGGGACAGGTAGTCCGCATCGAGCGCCGGACTTTTGAGACTGCCGACGGGCGGTAACTGCGCGTCGTCACCTAAAAACAGCAGACTGCATCCCGCTCCGTTATAGACAAACCGTACCAAGTCGTTGAGCAGACAACCGCTGCCGAAAGACGAACCGCCTGTACTGGACGGATCGTTGCTGATCATAGACGCTTCATCAATGATGAAAAGGGTGTTGCGATGCAGGTTGTCCGTGAGCGAGAACGCTTCCTGACCTAACTGGTTCAGACGGTAGATCTTCTTGTGGATAGTGTAGGCGGGCGAACCGGCATAACGGCTCAGCACTTTCGCCGCCCTGCCGGTCGGGGCGAGTAGGACGCATGGCTGTTTGAGTGCCGCCAAGGCGCGGACAAGCGCGCTCATCACGCTCGTTTTGCCCGTTCCGGCATAGCCGCGCAGAATGAACGCCTTACGCGCGTCACGCGAGACAATAAACGCTCCCAATGCACGGAAAAGTCCCTCTTTTTCTTCGTTCGGCTCGAACGGCAGTTCCGCCTTGATACGTCCTATGATAAAATCCTCTAACATTCGCCTGCAAATTTACTACAAAAATTTGGAATATACAAGGATTTGACGATAAAAAACAAATTTATTTGGATTTTTAGCGGGAAAGCATTGTTATTCGCACAACTGTGCGAACGTAAATTCCCAACTTTTTCCCAAGTCAAAAATTTGGTGGTTTGCAAAATATGTTGTACCTTTGCACCGTCAAATAGAATATCAACTAAAATTGTATGATTATGAAAACGAAGTTCTTCCTTTTGAATCTTATTGCTATAGCGGCAATAGGAATTTCATGTGTGGGATCTGTTCTGTAACAACCCTTTTGCAGAATGTTATGGAGACCGGGTTGTCGAGATTTTTGCGAATTTCATAGAGAACGGCGTCGATCGATGCGCATATGCTCCAAGTGGCATAAGAACTTTCATCGCCCAATCCGGTTCACCGGACGTATGGATCTGTTGGGACATTATGCTTTCTTTCGGACCGGATGATTATTATAAAGGGACTTATTCTGTACATTGTATGCCGGCAGAAGTGATAGAGCAACTGACGGATACTATTGTTATTCCTATTCTGCGTCAGGGTACCAAAAGAGGAGAGATAGATGTCACCGATAGCGCCTATGCCCGTATCATTAAGGAGCAAGGTCTGACCGACTTTTCGATCGATGGGAAAACTATTTGGAAACGGATTCTACATTAGCATAAACTACGCTTAGGCGTACATAGATAATCTTTTTTTGTGAATAATTTGGTGGTTTGCGAAAAAAGTCGTATCTTTGCACGCAAATTGCATATCAACAAAAAACCGATATTGTTATGAAAAATAAAGTACCCATTTTGGTTTCGTTAACAGGCATCCTCTTGGGACTCCTGTTCATCTCTTGCAGCCGCAAGGAAAATGATGAAATCCAACGTTCACCGACCATCACCCGTGGAGTCTATGGGCAGGTATTGGAGCGTTATGGGGATTGGCAGCCGTTATATGACCCGAATGACAATAGTCGCGGCTATCGTCCTCTCGTGCGTGAAGTGTATGTCTATGAATACACAAAGATTCAGGATTTTGAGGGGATCTATTATTGCAATTACCCTGCCGACAAAATGCCGAAGCCCCTTGTCACTACCACCACTTCGGAAGAGGATGGCTTTTATCAGATACCATTGGAGCCCGGCACCTATTCGCTTTTTGTGTTGGAAGAGGGCTGCATGTATGCCAATGGCGGTGACAGTTATGGAGGCATACAGCCGGTAACTATAGTCGCAGATACCGTACTACGCACCGATCTGGTGATTAATCACGGTGTAGATTAGAATTTGTTGTACCTTTGCAGCCGCAAAGGTGGAGCGGGATGTTCGTGTTCTTTCCCGATTATTTTCATACTACCTGCGATTTATTTTTGGCGGCAATGGGGCTCACCTGCAAAAACGTGTGTTGGTACGATTTTTGTAGTGCATCCTTATATGGATAGTGCTTATAAATTATTAGCATCGTACATTCTCCCGAAGGAGATTAGTGAGTCGTTTGACTTAGTTGATGTGACGTCAGATAAGTTGCCTGGTAATACACATGACATGCTTCATCTTCATCTTGATGAGAAGCTAATACCGCCTGACAACAGGACGGACTTGACGCCTAATGGTTTCTACCCAGAGTCCACTGCGTTGGATTTTCCCATCAGAGAGTACACTACGGTTCTACACGTTCGTAGACGTTGTTGGTTGGATCCTAATGGTACGACAGTTTCTAAGGATTGGAACATTGCCACCAAAGGCACCCGCATCTCACCCGAGTTTGCGGCTTTTTTAAAAGAGACTGTTGGACTCGATCCCGATAACTGCTAGATCCCTTCAAAAACCGTATCATATAAAAGGTGACGACTTTGAGCG
>CAJOEJ010000030.1:0-26050 GCA_905233375.1 Paludibacteraceae bacterium
AACTACTAAATGCTCAAATAGATGTGTTAAATCAAAATTCCAAAGATCAATTAACTTTATTTGATAAAACGTGCGAAAGTTAACGCACCAGTACTAATTAACAATAAATATTAACCGAGCCGCAAGGCTCCAAAAACAAAAAGAAACAAATTTATGAAAAAACTGTATGAAGTTCCCTTATGTGGTGTCGCTCACATCAAATTAGGGTCAGTGTTATGCGGGAGTGAAGATGCTCATTTAGCACCTCCGAGTCCCGAACAAAAAGAAAATCCGATGGACGCATATTAAGAAAATAACTATTTAAGAACATATAAATGATGAATATAATGAAAAAAATTAGTCTTTTTGTTTTAGGAATCCTCTTCTGCGCAACGAATGTGTGGGGGCAATCATGGTCTGGCTATAATGATGGTGTAAACTACACAGTAGGTTTTGGCATGGTTGGAAATTCCTATGGTATGGCTGCAACTGCTACTGGAGCGGTAGATAATTCTACTACTGCACTAACAATACCTGCCTCTTTCGCAACGTTATACATGCAAGGCTCTTCTATGGCGTTAAATCCAACAGTAACAGCTATTGCTTCAGGTGCATTTAGTTCTTGTGCTAATCTAACAACCGTGACATTTGAGGGAACTACACCACCGACATTGCAAGGTTCTTTTGCAGGGACTTTCCCAAATGGAGTAGCAATTAAGGTACCTTCGTCAGCTATTAGTGCATATGAAGGCGCAGGTTATAGTAATGTATCTTCTTCCGGAGCAAGCGGTCCTGCTACTTCGGGTAATTGTGGTAATGCAGATCTGAATTTTGGAGGAGAAAGTGATTTAACTTGGTCGTATGACGCTGATACCCACACATTGTCTTTCACAAACAATTCGTTTTTTGGTTCTGTCTACATGGCAGATTACACGTATGAACAAGAAGGTATTAATGTTAAAAGCACATGCCCATGGGAACCGTTCAGTAGTGAAATTACAACTGTAGTTTTCCTCGGCGATTTAGCAAATATCGGCGATTATGCCTTCTATGGTTTCTCCGGATTAACTTCTATTGAGATACCAAATGTTACTGAAATTGGTGAACTGGCATTCTGCAACTGTTTAAGTTTGACAGACGTTACCATTAAAAGTACCGGTAACCTCACTATTGGTGCAAGTGCTTTCGCTGAAAGTACAGAAAGAAGTCTGTTCCTTACGATGAAAACTGCAACCGCTCCGACAATTCAATCCAATACATTTAATAACAGAAAAGGTTTGAATAGTAATCCGAAAGTGGCCGTAACAGTTCCTTCTGCTGCCGCTAAGACAGCCTATGAGACTGCGTGGGGCACGGAGAACTTTGAGTTCACCGTAGCTGCTGTTACTTCCGGTACTTGCGGAACGAATCTGAACTGGTCGTACGATAATCATGTACTGACTATTTCCGGTACAGGTACCACCATGACGGACTATGAAACTACATTTGAAAACTATGTTATATCATGGGCTACTCCATGGGATGAATTCCTGAATGACATTACTTCGATTAATATTACTGCTTCTAATTTGCAACATATCGGCGACAATGCCTTCCGTGGATGCCATATAACATCAACACCGACTTTCCCGAGCAGCATGCAAACTATCGGTGAATATGCATTTGGTGATTGTACCTCGCTTACTTCAGCAACTATTCCTGCAACAGTTACTTCTCTCGGAACCGGTGTATTCTATAACGCTAATCATTTGACTTCTGTAACGTTTGAGGCTAATAGCCAACTTACCGCTATTAGTGATGATCTCTTTGAATATTGTGCTTTTGAAGAGATTACACTGCCGAGTGGTATTACATCTATTGGAGAGAATGCTTTTGCTTCCAATGATGTTATAGAAAGCATCACCATTCCGGCTAATGTAGCAACAATCGCATATGGAGCTTTTGCATACAGCGATAACTTAACTACTTTTATCTTCGAAGGCAATACTCCTCCGACTGTTCCGTATGGTAACGTGTTCCCTGATGTGGCAACATTTGTTGCTCCGGCTGCTGTGGTTTGCGACTATGCGAATGAACTCGGTTTCTATAGCCCTGCCGGCAATGCTTACATCTATAAGACCAGTGTTGACGGAGATGCAGTTGAATGTACGCCAAGCGGTACCTGTGGAGCAAACTTGACATGGACAGTTAATCCGGATACCTATGTAATGACGATTTACCTTGGATTAAAGCAGGTCTTTCCGGACAAATCACAGAAGTGATAATGCCGGAAGGATTGACCACCATAGGAAAATCAGCATTCTTTGAAAATACCAACTTGAGAACCGTTTCGATACCGAGTACTATCACAACGATTGGAACTTCCGCATTCTCAGGATGCACCAAATTAAAAGAGATGAAGGTCTTGGCTACCACACCGCCGACTTTGGCAACGCAGGTATTTGGTGGTTGCACATTGTATCCTATTGAAGGTTATTTAGATATCTCTGTGCCGGAATCTGCCCTTGAGACATATAAACTGGTATGGGGTGAAAGTCTGCCGTCATCAAGTGGTAGTTTCCAGGGACAGCCTATTACTTACGATGGTTGCACGATGGTTTATTATCCTATCGCGAGCGGTAAGGAAACGGAGGTTGTAGCTGTATGTAGCGATGCATCGGCAGATATCACGCAGGAAAAACTGGAAGAGATGGCAGACGCTAATGACGGAATAGGTACAGAAATCGGACAGTTCACTATTGCACGTCCGATACAAGCTAATGGTAAGTTGAATACAATCTGTCTGCCGTTTGCGTTGAGCGCAAGTCAGATTGCAAACAGCGATTTGAACGGTGCTACTATCTATGCGTTCACCGCAGAAGAGGGCGTGTCGGAAGAAAAACTGTTGACCTTGAGTCCTGTTACGAGCATGCAGGCAGGTGTACCGTATTTCTTCGCATATGCTAACAATGCAGCCAATACGCCTAACATGGATAAACTGGTATTCAACGATGTATTATTAAACACTGCTGTTGAGGAACCCGTTGATTTGGATGCCGGCACGTTCATATTACATGGTACGTTGCACCCAACACGTTTGAATCACGCTTCGAACTATCTGTTCTTGGGAGCCAACAACTCGCTCTTCTATCCGAATCTGGAAGGAACAACGGAAGCTCAGCAGACCATTAATCCGTTCCGCGCATACTTCGAAGCCAAGAGCGGTGCCAACAATGCTCCTGCACGTTTCGTATTTAGTCGTCCAGCTCCGACAGACGTCGAGAATGTACAAAGTGACAATGTACAAACTACAAAAATTCTGGACAATGGTAATATCATTATTATTCGTAATGGTGAGAAATACGCCATTGACGGAAAAAGACTATAATAATGAATAAAGGACATACATTATAAACTAATTTACATTATTAACTAAATTAAAAATCATCATGAAGAAATTAGCATTCTTTTTGGCAGCAATCTGCTGTGCAGTTGGTCTCTATGCAGACGACTGCGAAAGAGGCGGTTCGTGCGGTTACGACGAGAACAACTCGATCGCATGGACTTACAATGAGGGTGTTCTGTCCTTCTACGGTTCAGGTGTGATGGCTTCGTACACAGCTACGGACAAAGCTCCTTGGGATTGTTGGAAGGATGATGTAACGGCTGTTGTGTTCGAGCACAATGTAACCTTCATCGCTGAGTATGCTTTCAACGGCTTTACTCATCTGGCTACTGTACAACTCCCGACCGATAGCTTCGTTATCGGTAAGTATGCATTTGCCGGTTGTACCGCTCTCCAAGAGATCGTTGTTCCGGCTAAAGTGAAGTACATTCGCAAGAATGCCTTCAACGGTGCAGGTCTGGAGACTGTTTACTTCCTTGGCGCTGAGCCGTTCGAGTTTCTGGACTACGGCGGTTATGACGTTCCGTTCAACGGCTGTGAGAGTTTGGCTGAAATCTTTGTTCCTGCAGGCAGTGAATCTGCTTACTACGACTACTGGTTTGACAATGAAGACAACCGAAACTTTGCTGACTTGATTGAAGAAGGTGCTCCGGCACTTGCTACTGTTGGCGAGACTGTAGTAGACGGTGGTTTTACCTATACGGTTCTCAACGTAGCTGACCGCACGATGTCGGTTAAGAGAACAAGCGGTCTTGAGACTCGTTTCAAAGACAAAATCGTTTACAAAGGTATGGTATGGAATGTAAGCGAGTTGGCAGCGAACGCTTTTGCTAACGCTACCTTCGACCGTTACGATATTCCGTCTTACATCACCAAGATCGGTGACAACGCGTTCAGCGGCTGTGCAAACCTGTTCATCGTGGAAGCTACCGCTACCGTTCCTGCTGAACTCGGTGCTAATGTATTCAACGGTCTGCCCGCAGAGTTCACGATCAATGTTCCTGAGTCTTTGGAAGACGCTTACAAGGCTGCTTGGAGCGCTTATGCGGATCATGTAAACAAGGGCGTTGCTCCGTACGCTGTTGATGTACAGATCGGCGACTTGACCTATTATTTAATGGGTGACAATAAACTGAAAGCTCAGATCACCGGTATCGCTGGTGAGCCGACGGAGATCACCATTCCTGCTACCGTGGAGTATGAGGGCTACACCTATGCCGTTAACTCGATTGAGTACCACGCATTCGCCGGTAACACTTCGGTTGAGAAACTGACCTTGGCGGTTGATCTCCACAAAGAGGATATGACCGAAGGTATCAGCATGTCCATCACCTTTAGCAAGGATGATCTGGACGCGCTGCTGGCAGCAAGTGCTATCACCCCGGAGCAGTACAATGCACTGCTTTACTGTACAGGTCAGGCTACATCCGCCTTTGATGCTGACAACACGACTCTCAAAGAGGTGGTTGTTGCAGAAGGCGTAACCCGTATCCCCGCGGCTCTCTTCGGCGGTCTTGCCGGTATAGAGAAAGTGACGATCCCGGCTTCTGTTACCGTGATTGAAGAGGATGCATTCCTCAACTGCGCTAACATTCAATCGGTTATCAGCCGTTCAACTACTCCTGTGAACTTGGATGGTACGTACCGTGTGTTCCCGATGAAGAACAACACGCGTCTGCTCTATGTATCCTACGCTGCTCGTACTGCTTATCGCACTGCTCATTGGGATAACTACTTCTATTTCGAAGAGGAAGCTGCTGCTGAAGATGCAGGTCAGGCAAACGTAAGCTCTCTTGAGAGCGAGGAGACCAGCGAAGCTTCCCTTCAGGCAACGCTTTTGGCGATGCAGGCTGCTGCTGCAACCGCTATTGCTGATCCGGGTATTACCGTGGTTACCACCAACCTCACCATCCAGCGTAAACTCTACAAAGACGGTTGGTTGAATACCATCTGTCTGCCGTTCGACGTGGCTACGCTCGATGGTACTCCGCTGGAAGGCGGTGAGCTCTTTGAGTTCGACCATGCGTATGTGGATATGAATAGCGGTAGCGCAGGTACTCTCGACATGGTTGTTGTTCCCACCGACCATATGGAGGCTGGCAAACCGTACTTCATCCGCTGGGCAAACACCGGTGAAGTCCTCGAGGAGATGGAGTTCAAGAACATCGTTATCAGCCAGACTACCGGTCTGGAAGTGACGGGTAGCGAAGGTAACGTACGTTTCAAAGGTCACCTTGGTATGCTCCATATCGAGAAAGAGGACGAGATGGATTCCAACTATGCGAACCTCTATCTCGTGGCAGAGAACAAGTTCCGTTGGCCGGCTCCGTCGGATGCAACGAACATGAAGGGCTTCCGTGCTTACTTCCGCGTATTTGTAGGCGGTACATCCAGTAGCGCTCCGCGTCGCGGAATGGGTACACGCATCGTCTTCGGCGAGCGTACTACTACCGGCGTAGAGAATGTAGCAAACGACCATGTACAGAGTACCAAGATGCTGGAGAACGGACAAATCGTGATCATCCGCAACGGAGTACGCTATAACATGGCGGGACAGGTAATGGAGTAATAATCATAAAAAATCGTTACTATTATGAAAACGAACTATATCAAACCTGTCGTAGAGACATTAATCATGAGTGCTTCAACTTCTTTGATGCAGGCTGCCAGCGGCGGAGGTACACCTTCGTTCAGCGGAGCACCGATTGAGGACAATGGTATTCAGGGTGACGCCCGTTAATCGCAAGAAGATAAACGGATGTATAAATGAGGGTGTGTCAATTCTTTTGGCACACCCTTATATTGTCTCTATGAGATGGTGCCCCTTAATCGTAGAAAACATAGACGTGAAAGGGAAATTTTGCAAAAAATCCTCTAAAATTTGCATATCTAAAAAAAATGTTGTACCTTTGCAGCAAAATTTGATGCAAAGGAGGTTTTTATGACAACTTTACAACTGAATGCAGACATCTATCGGAACTTAGGTATCATTGCTGAAGATGAGTCAACGCTGAACAAAGTAGCCAAGTATCTTCGCCGGGTAGTGAAACAGATGAAAAACGATCCGACTTGTATGACCAAGGAGGAATATTTCGCCATGCTGGATCGTGCAGAGCAAGGATCATCCCATGAATTGCTGCCAGGTGAAGACTTAACGACATTTCTAAAACGTATGGGTCATGATCTATAAAGTCGAAATTAAGGAACAAGCCGAAGCGGACTTGCTCAGTTTGGCTAAAAATGAGCCTAAAGCTTTTTTGAAAGCCCAGCGTTTTATTGAGGAATTGCGTGTGCATCCCAAAACAGGTCTGGGGCACCCCGAACCTCTGAAGGGCAAGCCCGAAGGGCGTTGGAGTCGGGAAATCACAAAGAAACATAGACTTGTCTATCGTATCTATGAGACGCAAGTAGTCGTTCTCGTTTTGGCGGCATACGGACATTACGAAGACAAATAAGTAAAAACGCCCTATATCTCAAAAAAATGTTGTACCTTTGCAGCAATTATGGATAAAAAAACAAAAAAGAAGAGAATTCGGCTTGTTCGTAAGTGGGGACGTTTGGTTCTCGCTCTCGTGTCATCCATCCTTTTAGTCACTAAACCGGTGTTTAATTTCTTTGACGAAAAAGGCTTGGAAAATTATAGAATCTATATCATGACGATGCATAAGTTCGAGGTTCACCATATCGAAATGGCTACTGGCATAGATAAACTGAAGGGCGCTATGTCTGTCGAAGGCTTGTTCTACGGAGCATTGGCGATTTTGATCGGATGTGTTGTCTGTACCGTCATTTACCCGCGCCATAGATTGCGTATTCTCATCAGTACGATTACTGCCTTTCTGGCGGGTTCGTATTACCTTATCATGATCTATTACGCAATCCGGTTGTCAGACAAATTTTTCCTGGTACTCTATCCGAACTTCATAGCGCTGCTTCCGACGGTGATACTGATAACCATGCTTTCCATACGCAATGAAACGGTTAAAAATCTTCTTTCCGCCAAGCAAAAAGTAGATGAATGTATAAATGATCATTAAAAATTGTATCTTTCGATAGCAAAATAATGATTTTTAAAAAAAGTGCAAATTTATTGCCAAAAATTTGGTTATATCATAAAAAAGCAGTATCTTTGCCGCAAGTTGATGCAAAGGAGGTTATTATGACAACAACGCAACCGACATTCAATCAAGTATTCGATATGGTGTGTATGTTATCGCGTCAAGAACAGCAAATGCTTCTCGACAAAGTAGCAGGACGCTTGTATGTTGAGCAGTTAGCCCAACTGCAAGAGCGTAAAGCGCATATAGCAGAGTCCGAACGACAGATTGCAGAAGGGATGGTATATTCCGAAGAAGAATCGGAAGCAATGATGGATCAAATAGTTGATCAAATCTCCCATTCTGTCGCAGCATGAAAATCATTCGTACTCCAAGAGCCATTGAAGGCTTCCGCGAAGTAGCCTCCTATATTTCTACGACACACGGCACTCTGTTCCATCCGGTCTGATATACGAATAAAAAGTCTATGCGGCGGATTTCCTAATAATCAGGAAAGATTTCAGAAAAAGTTTCCTAAATTTCAGGAGAAAAATACATGAGATGAAACCATTATTATCCGATTATATTTTCTCGGATGTCCTGCGGTATGAGGGGCATCGGCTCATTTATAACGGCAAAGAGGGCGAGGAACCCGTATCCATCGGCGGATTCTTAAGATAGAGTGGATGGGCAAGAAGAAGGTCTATGTAATAAAATCAGCCCGCCCGATGAATTGGGGCAGGCTGCGTAAAATTGAGTTAGTGTGTGTTAAACCCCGCTCTTAACATAAGACTTCCGTTCAGCCTTACCTCTGTGCCGCTGAATTGCAACAAGTAAAAACGGAATGCAACCAGACGCAGTGCAAAAGTACTGCAAAAAAGATTACATACCGTCCCATCCCCGACGTAAAAACGGATCGCAAATGAAAAAGGCTATCGAACATTCAATAGCCTTTTTTTCATTCATTTACGCGGTGGGGTATTGGTTGCGTTATTTGGGGATGTTGATGAGGGGAGTGGCGGCGCCTTGGTATTGGGGCAGTTTGCCGTCCCATTTCTCGATCCAGTCCTCTTGGATGATAAGGGTGGAGAGGGACGCGGAGATAGTACGGTTGTAATAGGCTTCCGCGTCGGCTTTGATCTTCATTGCTTTGGCTTCTCCTTCGGCTTTGGCTACCGCGATCTTGGCATTGGCTTCGGCTTGCTTCACTTCGTTCTCGGCTTTGAGGGCAGCCTGTACGGCGGCATTCTTGGCGTCGATCATCTGACGGAGCGATTCGGGCGGGGTGATCTGCGAGGTGAATTCGGTGACGATGAATCCTTCGCTGGTGAGCGTGGAGTCCAGCATCGTGCGCACTTCGCCTTCGAACTTGGCGCGGTTTGCCATGAGTTCGTCGGAGGTGTAGTTGTTCGCCGCTACGCGGTAGGCGTCATAGATGACGGTGCGCATGTAGCCCATCTCGATGTCCTCGAGGTCGCGGCGGTATTTGAAGAAGACATCTATCGCTTTGTCGCGGTTGAGGTAATACGCCATCGTGGGATCCATGGTGAAGATCGCCGCATCTTTGGTGTTGACTGTGAAGGACGGGTATGCCACCCGTTGCACGTAGATAGGATAGGTGTGTACGTCCGTCGTGATCGGGCAGTAGAAGACGTATCCGGTGACGGGTGTCGCTTTGAGTGTACCCTGCTCGGAGAGGGACAGTTTGTTGAACTTGATGCCCACTTCGGACGAGTCCACGCGCGTGCAGCGCACACAAACGGCATTAATAACAAGGAGTACCACTACGATGATACCTAATACATAATAACGATTTTTATTCATAGCTGTAAGTTTTTATTGATTTGCGGTGCAAAGGTACACAAAAATTTTGAGATATGCAAATAATGTGACTAAAATGCACGATATTTGGTAGTTTGGCACGAAATTTGTTAAATATGTTAAGGACTAATGAAGCCGGTAGGACTAAGATGTTGGGAGGATAGTGAAACCGGTGTAGTTAGTGCATAGAACATTGCATGTAAATTATTCAAACACAATACATTATGCAACAAGTTGTAGATATCCGCGAACTGCAAGAACGCATTGAGCGTGAGAGTTCGTTTGTAGATGCCCTGTCGTTGGGTATGAATCAAGTGATTGTAGGTCAGAAGCATCTGGTAGAGAGTCTGCTGATCGGTTTGCTGAGCGACGGGCACATTCTTTTGGAGGGTGTTCCGGGCTTGGCAAAGACCCTCGCTATCAAGACCTTGAGTGACCTTATCAAAGCTAATTTCAGCCGTATCCAGTTTACTCCGGATTTGCTGCCAGCCGACGTGATCGGTACGCAGATTTACAGCCAGAAGAGCGAAGAGTTCCGTATCAAACGCGGTCCGATCTTCGCTAATTTTGTGTTGGCGGATGAGATTAACCGTGCTCCGGCGAAGGTACAGAGTGCGTTGCTCGAGGCGATGCAGGAGCGTCAGGTGACAATCGGTGAGCAGACATTCAAACTGGATGATCCGTTCTTAGTGCTGGCGACCCAGAACCCGATCGAGCAGGAGGGAACCTATCCGCTTCCGGAAGCGCAGACCGACCGTTTCATGCTCAAGGTCGTTATCAGCTATCCGAAGAAAGAGGAGGAGCAGGCGATCATCCGTCAGAACATCAACAGCGAGAAGAAGACCGTACTGCCGATTCTGAGCACGAGCGACATCATCAAAGCGCGCAAGATCGTGGAAGAGGTCTATCTGGACGAGAAGATCGAGAAATACATTGTGGATATCGTGTTTGCGACGCGTAACCCGGAGGAGTACGGTCTGAAGGACCTCAAGCAGATGATTGCTTTCGGAGGCAGTCCGCGTGCGTCCATCAACCTCGCCAAAGCGGCGCGTGCCTATGCGTTCATTCATCGCCGCGGCTACGTGACACCGGAAGACGTACGTGCCGTATGTTATGACGTACTCCGTCACCGTATCGGTCTGACCTACGAGGCGGAAGCCAACAACATGACGACAGAGGATATTATCACGGAGGTACTCAACGCGGTACAAGTACCGTAAATTAATTAACAATTAAGAATTATGAATTAACAAAGGGCTATTTGGGTCCGGTACGAACTTTTAGAATACGTACGGCGCTTTAAGTTTTGCACAAAACACAACAGAACGCTTTCTTAATTCTAAATTCTACATTCTTAATTGACTTTATGACTTCAGAAGAGTTATTACAGAAGGTTCGGAAGATAGAGATCAAGACGCGCGGATTGAGCCGTAATATCTTTGCGGGCGAGTACCACAGCCAGTACAAAGGTCGTGGTATGGCGTTCTCGGAGGTGCGCGAGTACCAGCCGGGCGATGACGTACGAGCTATCGACTGGAATGTGACGGCGCGGATGAACCGCCCTTACATCAAGGTCTATGAGGAGGAACGCGAGTTGACAGTGATGTTGCTTGTCGATGTCAGCGGGAGCCGTAATTTCGGTACGGTCAGCCAGTTCAAACGCGACATGATGGCGGAAGTAGCTGCGACACTCGCGTTCTCCACCATAGAGAACAACGACAAGGTGGGCGTCATCTTCTTCAGTGACCGCGTGGAGAAATTCATTCCTCCCAAGAAGGGCAAGAGCCACGTGTTGCATATCATCCGTGAGTTGCTTTCCTTCGAACCGGAACATCCGGGGACGGATATCGATGCCGCGTTGCAGTTCCTGACGAACGCCCAGAAACGTCGTTGCACGGCGTTCCTGATAAGCGATTTTATCACCTCTCTCCGGCTCTCCCCCCAAGGGAGAGGGACGGTGGATCCTATCGTCATCGCGAGCCGGAAGCATGATCTGAGTGCGATTCAGATATACGACCGCCGTGATGCGGAGTTGCCGGATGTGGGTTTACTCAAAGTGCGGGATCCGGAGACCGGAGCACGCGTATGGACGGACACGTCGCTCAGTTCGGTGCGCACTGCCTATGCGCAGGCATGGCGCGACCGTCAGGCGGCGCTCGAGACCCTGTACACCCGAACCGGCATGAACCATGTGTCTGTACGGACGGATGAGGACTACGTCAAAGCGTTGATGAAGCTTTTCCGAAATTGAGAATTGAAAAACAAGAATTGAAAAATGCTTACTGTTTTATTAGCGATAGTAGTCAGTGCGAGTATCGATTCGACCACGCTGATGTTAGGTGACCAGACGGACTTGCATCTGCAGGTGACGCATGACGCGTCGGAACACGTGCAGATGCCTGTTTTCGGCGAGACCCTTCAGGATGGCATCGAGATCGTGGACCGCTCCGCCGTCGACACGACGCGTCTGGGCGACGGACGGTTGCAGCTGAACCAGCGATGGACGCTGACAGCGTTCAAGGACTCGCTTTTTTCCGTCCAGCCTCTTGTCGTGACCAGCGGCGAAGACACCTTCTGGACCGAACCGCTCGCACTCAATGTGGTACAGCCGTTTGAGGTGGACAGTTCGCTGGCTATCACCGACATCAAGGATATCGAACGCGCACCGATATGGTGGTGGGGCATCATCCGTTGGATCCTGTTAGCGCTGCTGGTAGCCGGTCTTGCCGTGGGCGGTTATTATCTGTGGGAGTGGTACAAGAGACACCACCGTCCGGTAGAGGAAGAGGTTAATCCCGAGACTCTGCGTCCCGCCGATGAGGTGGCGCTGGAGAAACTCGATGCCATCAAAGAGGCGAAAATATGGCGGGACGGCAAGGTGAAAGAGTACCATACTGACCTGACGGATGTCGTGCGCGAGTATATTAGCCGCCGGTTCGGCGTGCAGAGTACCGAGAAGACTTCGGACGAGACGCTGCGGGAACTGAAACCCATTCTGATGAATGTACAAAGTGACAATGTACAAGGTACAACGGTGGACGGCAAGGAACTCTTTGCCAAACTAAGCAAGATGCTGCAACTCGCCGACCTGGTCAAGTTCGCCAAATGGCACACGACGCCGGACGAGAACGAGAGTGCGCTTATGACCGCGTATGAGTTCGTTAATGCGACGAAAGAAGTACAAAGTGACGATGTACAAAGTACAAAGGAGGAGGAAGAAGTATGACATTTGCCAATCCGGGATATTTATTTTTGTTACTGTTGCTGATACCGGTTATTGTGTGGTATCTGTACGAGCTGCGCAAATCCGATGCGAGCGTGCAGCTGAGTGACACCACGACGTTGTCGGCGCAACCCAAGAGCCTGCGTGTATGGCTCCTGCACGTGCCGTTCGTGCTGCGTGTGGCGGTGATTGCTTTTCTGAGTATAGCTTTGGCGCGTCCGCAGCTCACCAACCGCTGGTCGTCCGAATCGACGGAAGGAATAGACATCATGATGGCGCTGGACGTATCGGGAACGATGTTAGCGGAGGACCTGAAGCCGAACCGTCTGGAGGCAGCCAAACAAGTGGCGTCGGACTTTGTGATCGCCCGTCCGAACGACCAGATAGGACTGGTCATCTTTGCCGGCGAGAGTTTCACCCAATGTCCGCTGACGACCGACCACGCCGTGCTGGTAAACCTCTTCAAGTCCGTTGAATACGGCATGATAGAAGACGGAACAGCTATCGGTCTGGGTCTGGCGAACGCGGTGAATCGGATGAAAGACAGCGAGACCAAGTCGAAAGTGGTCATCCTGCTGACGGACGGTTCGAACAACCGGGGCGACATCGACCCGCAGACAGCCGCCGAGATCGCCAGGACGTTCGGCATCCGTGTCTATACGGTGGGTGTCGGCAGTTACGGTCAGGCGCGTGTGCCGGTCAACACGCCTTACGGACGGAAGTATGTGATGGCGGATTCGGAGTTCGACGAGACGACGCTGCGCCGTATCGCCGAGACGACCGGAGGACAATATTTCCGTGCTACCGACAACGGCAGTCTCAAGCGTATCTATGAGCAGATAGACCAGTTGGAGAAGACCAAACTGCGTGTGCGCCAGTACTCCAAACACACGGAGAATTTCGCTCCGTTCCTCTATGCCGCACTCATCTGTCTGCTGCTCGAAGTGATTATACGCTATTTTGTGCTTCGCACGATCAGTAATTGAAAATTGAAAGTTGAAGATATATGTTTCGATTTGCACATATAGAGCTTTTATGGCTGTTGGGGCTGATACCGGTTCTTTCGGCAGCCTATTATGCCTACACGCGGCACAAGCGCCGTCAGTTGGAGGCGTTCGGAGATGCGGAACTGATGGAGCAGCTCATGCCCAATGCCAGCCGTGTCCGTCCTACGGTTAAGTTCATATTCGTCATGACGGCGTTGACGTTCCTTATCCTTGCCGCCGCGCGTCCCCAGTTCGGGCAGTCCGAACGTACGGAGAAGCGTCAAGGCATCGAAGCCGTCATCGCGATGGATATATCCAACTCCATGTTAGCGGAGGATGTGGCACCTAATCGTCTTGAGCGCGCCAAGCAGATGGTGGGCAAGATGGTGGACAAGATGGTGAACGACAAAGTGGGATTGGTCGTTTTTGCCGGAGACGCTTTTATCCAGTTGCCTATCACTTGCGACTACGTTTCGGCGAAGATGTTCCTCAACACCATCAAACCGGAACTCATCAAGACCCAGGGAACCGCCATCGGACAGGCGCTAAGTACGTCTATCCGCTGTTTCGGAGAGCAGGGAGATGCCAGTCGCGCCATTATCCTGATTACGGACGGCGAGAACCATGAGGATGATGCGGTTGCCGTTGCCAAACGTGCCAAGGAAGCCGGCATCCAGGTGATCGTGGTCGGAATAGGCAAGCCCGAAGGTTCGCCTGTGCCCGTTGCCGGAACGAACAATTTCATGAAAGACCGTCAGGGCAATGTGGTCGTCAGCCGTCTGAATGAAGACATGTGCCGCGAGATAGCGCAAGCCGGCGGAGGTATCTACGTACGCTGCGACAACTCCAATACCGCTATGCGCGCGGTGGAAAAGGAACTGGACAAACTCGCTACGCAGGAGATAGAAACGCAGGTTTATACCGACTACAACGAGCAGTTCCAGGGCTTTGCACTCATCGCGCTGCTCTTGCTGGTAGTGGATTTCTTTATCTTTAACAGAAAGAACAAAGCGCTCACACGCCTGGATATATTCGGAGAGAAAGAGGAAAGTTGAGAGTTGAAAGTTTAAAGTGGAAAGATGTTATGAGTGGAAAGTATAGAATAATCAGTTTATTGGTGACCGTCCTTTGCAGTCTCGGTACGTTTGCCCAGCGTGAGGCGAGTGATGTGCGTCACGGGAACAGGGACTACAAGAAGCAGGATTTCACCGCGGCGGAGGTCGACTACCGCCGTGCGCTGGAGGTGAACAAGAACAGTTACGAGGCGCACTATAACTTGGGTGACGCGCTGTTCAAGCAGGACAAGTACGCGGATGCGCAGGCGGAGTTCGAGACCGCCGCGCGTATGGTGGACCGCAAGGAGGACAAGGAGCGTTATGCCAAGTCGATGCATAACATCGGCAACTGCCATTTCGCCCAGCAGCAATATGACAAAGCCGTTGCGGCGTATCAGGAGTCGCTGCGTGCCAATCCCAAGGACAACGATACGCGCTATAACCTGGTCAAAGCGATGGAGATGATGCAAATGCAACAACAGCAACAGCAACAACAGCAGAATCAGGAACAGAAACAAGATCAACAGCAACAACAACAGCAACAACAGCAGAATCAGGACCAGCAGTCGCAAGAGGAGCAGGAACAACAGCAGTCGGATGACAGCAAAATGGACAAAGAGACGGCGGAGCAGATTCTGCAAGCCCTGGAGCAGGACGAGCAGGATACGCAGGAGAAACAGCAACGGCAACAAGGGAAGAAGCGCAGAGTAGAGAAGGAATGGTGATCTGCTGACGAAGAAATCAAAATCCAATAAGATTATGTACAAGAAATTATCAATAATCGTTTTATTTCTCGGCATGGCTCTTGCGGGCTTTGCCGAAGAGGTTGTTTTTAAGGCGAATGCGCCGAAACAGGTGGTTGTGGGTCAGGCTTTCCGCTTGACCTATACGCTTAACCAGCGCGGGCGCGATCTACGGACACCGGAGACGCCGGATTTTGACGTGCTGGCAGGTCCTTCCGAGGCGGAGTCCAGCAGTTTCTCGTTCTCCAACGGACATCGTTCCAGTACGTACGAGAAGACATACACCTACATGTTGGCGGCTCGTCAGGCCGGTACGTTCACCATTCCTCCTACCACTGTTAAAGTGAGCGGGGAGACTTACACCTGCAACGGACTGCGCATAGAGGTGCTACCGGCGGACAAACAGCCCTCCCAGACAAGTGGAAACCAGACTTCCGGAGGACAACAACAGACCGCAAACCAGAGTTCGGACAATATCTTCATCCGGACCATTGTCTCCAAGTCGAACGTACACGAACAGGAAGCGTTGTTGCTGACCTACAAGCTCTATTTCGCGAACGTCAACGGCATCCAGTTGACCAATAATATCAAGTTCCCGGACTTCACCGGATTCCTCAAGCAGGAGCTGGATCAGGCGTCCAATCAGGCTGAATTGGAGCACTATAACGGTCGTAACTACCAGACGGCAGTCGTCTATCGGGCGGTGCTCTATCCCCAGCATGCGGGTGACCTGACCATCGATCCCGGTTCGTTCGAGTTCGTCGTCAGCGTTCCTTCACAACGCCGTATGCGCAGTTTCTTCGACAGCCCGTATGACGAGGTGTCACGCGTTGTCAAAGCTCCGGGAACGACCATTCATGTGAGTGCATTACCGTCCGGCAAACCCGCAGGATTCTCGGGCGGAGTAGGCAAGTTCACCATGACACCGTCGATCTCCCAGACGGAGCTGCAGGCGAACGAAGCCGTTACCATCAAACTTGATATTACCGGTGCGGGAAACATGAAACTCATCAAGACGCCTGCGGTGGACTGGCCCGAAGGGTTCGAGCCCTATGACCCCAAGGTGTCGAATAATTTCTCCACCACGACCGCCGGCGTGAGCGGTACGAAGTCCATCGAGTACCTCGCTATCCCGCGCCAGCCGGGTGAATATACCATCCCTGCGGTCACGTTCAGTTATTTCGACATCGAGGACAAAGCCTACCGCACGCTCCGTACGCCCGAATACACAATCCGCGTCAAGAGAGGAGCCAGCGAGTCCACTTCAGGCGATCAGCAGTCGGCGGTCGTCTCCTATACCCAGAAAGAGGACATCAAGCAACTCGGTACGGATATCCGCTATATAGACACCAAGCCGCTGAAACCCGCCAGTCACCAGTCACCTGTCATCCATTACGACCATGTATGGTTGTGGTACGTCATTCCGCTGATTATAGCTCTTGTGCTGCTCGTCGTGCTGCGCAAGCAGATCCAGGAGGCGGCGGATATCACCCGTGTGCGCTACAAACGCGCGAACAAGGTGGCGAAGAAACGGCTCAAAGCAGCCGAGACAGCGATGAAAGCCAATAACAAAGATGCGTTCTACGAAGAGATCGAACGCGCCGCTTGGACCTATCTCAGCGACCGGCTCTCTATCCCGACAGCGGATCTGAACAAGGAGAATATCACTGCCATCCTCAAGCAGAAAGGCGTGAACGACAGCCTCATAGAGCAAGTCATGCACGTGCTCTCGACCGCCGAGTTTGCGCGGTACGCGCCGGGCACCGACCACGCCATGGAGGATCTATATACAGCCACAACGAACCTGATTAACCAATTGGAGGAGGAGAAATTATGAGAGATATAAGATTTTTAGGTATCCCGGTATGCCGGTTTATCGTTATACCGGCCTTGTTGGTATGCATGCTGACTTTTGCCCAGAGTGCCTTTGACGAGGCGAATGCCGCTTATGCGGAAGGGAAGTACGAAGAAGCGGCTGCGGGATACGAAGCCCTGCTGGCGGAGCAACCAGACGCAACGCTGTATTATAACTTGGGGAATGCCCGTTTCAAACAAGGAGAACTGGGACTGGCAATTCTCAATTACGAACGCGCCTTGCGCCTTAAACCCAATTACAAAGACGCGCAGTACAATCTGGCTTTTGCGCAGAGCAAAATAACCGACAATATTCCCGAGCAGGAGTTTTTCCTGCTGGAATGGACGCGTGCCGTACGAAACCAGTTACGCGAGAGCACCTGGCTCATTTGCTCTATCGTGCTGTTTATCATTGCTTTGACGGGTCTGCTGCTCTTCCTGTTAGGACGCGAATTGTGGCTGCGCAAGACGGCGTTCCATGCGGCATGGATAGCGCTCCTCTTCTCGCTTGTCACCGGACTGAACGCATTCTCCCTGCATCAGCGTGACACGCTGCGCAACGAAGCGGTCATCATGCAGGGTATCGTCAATGCCAAGTCTTCGCCTGACCGCTCGGGAACGGATTTGTTCTCCCTTCACGAGGGTACCAAAGTGACCATCAAGGAGACGCTCGGCGAATGGTGTAACATACGCATCGGCAACAACGAAGGATGGATCCGGCTCCAGAGTCTCGAGCGTATCTAAAAGCCTTATAATGTACCGTTGACGGTAGGCAAAAGAAAAAAAACGTCCGATTGGGCGTTTTTTTTTGCATATATGAAAAATTTTTCGTACCTTTGCACGCAAAATTGAAATAATCGTTCCGTAAGGATAAGAATTTAATACTATGACTTGGCTTATGATCATCCAGCTCCTCATTGTCTTGGGAGCATTGTGGGTCGGTTCGCGGTACGGCAGTCTGGCATTAGGTGCCATCTCCGGTATTGGTCTGGCGGTTCTTGTTTTCGGTTTCGGTATGAAACCCGGTACTCCTCCGACTGATGTCATCTACATCATCATCGCCGCGGTCACATGCGCCGGCGTCATGCAGGCTTCGGGCGGTATGGACTGGCTCATTCAGCTGGCGGAGAAGATGCTGCGCAAGCATCCGGGCAGTATCACCTTCCTTGCGCCGTTGACCACTTTCTTCCTGACGGTACTGGTCGGAACGGGGCATGTGGTATATACGCTGATGCCGATCATCTGCGATATCGCCCTCAAGAAAGGTATCCGTCCCGAGCGTCCTTGCGGCGTGGCGTCGATTGCTTCGCAGGTCGGTATCACCTGTTCGCCGATTGCGGCTGCGGTCGTGGCATTCGTGTCTATCTCCAATGCAAACGGCTTTGATATCACCATTCCGCAAGTGCTGATGATCACTATTCCGGCATGTATATGCGGTCTGATGGCTGCGGCTGCGGCTTCCTATAAGCGCGGTCTCGACCTCGACAAGGATCCGGTTTTCCAAGCCAAAATAGCCGACCCCGAGCAGCGTGCGTATATCTATGGCAATACCGCCACGACGCTGGACAAGGAGATCCCGCAGTCTGCAAAGAACAGCGTGTTCATCTTCCTCGGTGCTCTGGCGGTCATCGTCATGTTCGCTATCTTCCCGCAACTGTTGCCGAGTTTTGAGGTGGTCAAAGCCATCAAAGGAGCCGGTGACATCACGCTCGCCAGCGGTGTGACCATTACCGCCAAGGAACTGGCGAAAGCCGGCGTTGTGGCTGAGGACTTTACGGAGATGGGAATGGTGACGTTGAAGATGAACCTCGTCATCCAGATCATCATGATCACCGCCGCGGCGCTGATGATCATTTTCTGCAAGGCGAGTCCCAAGAAAGCGGTAGCCGGTCCGGTATGGCAATCGGGTATGGTAGCGGTCGTGGCGATCTACGGTATCGCGTGGATGGCGGACACTTATTTCGGACATTACATGCCGCAGATTCAAGAGATGCTGCAGGGTATCGTCACCTACTATCCGTGGTCGATCGCCTTGGTCTTCTTTGCCGTGTCGGTACTCATTAACTCGCAGGGCGCGGTGGTCGTAGCTATGTTGCCATTGGCGTACAAACTCGGAATACCGGGTGTCGTACTGCTCGGTGTGCTCCCGTCGGTGTATGGATACTTCTTTATCCCGAACTATCCCTCCGATATCGCGACCGTCAACTTCGACCGCTCGGGTACGACCGTTATCGGCAAGTACCTGCTCAACCACTCGTTCATGATGCCGGGACTCATCTGTGTGACCGTCTCGACCATCATAGCGTATTTGTTGAGTCTGTTGCTCTTCTGACGGTAAGCCCATTCGTGCAATGAGCGTGCTGTGTTCCATAATGGCGTTGGTGATGACCTGGACGGTTGAAACCAAATCGTCGGTAAGCGGCGATGCGTCGCTCTTGCCTGCCGGAGCGGAAGTGGCGTACCGCTGTACTTACCAGAAAGGCGATGTGCGTGCCGGAGACACGGCGACCTTGTCCATCAGCCGTCTGGGCGCGGTGCGGATAGACAGCATTGAGGTCTATATGCGTTCGAACAAGACCGCCGGAGCAGGTGAACTGTCCGTCTGGATCAACGGCGAGCAAACGGTTGTCCGGACAGGGACATACAAAGAATGGACCACCGTCTATGACAACCAGACCAGCCGTCCCGTCCCGGGACTGGATCATCCGGTGACCGGCGTGGACGACCTGAAGGTGCAGCTGGTCGGAACGACCAATTCCCTGCATATAGACCGGTACGTGATATACGTTGCTTCGGGACCGGTGCATTCGGTGCAGTTAATGAACGGAACGGAATCCGTCACGACCTTGACGGAGCAGCACAGCGGGCAGGGAGTCGTACTGCCTTCGATGGAAGACATGGAGAACTGGCATTTCGTGGGATGGACGGAGTCCGAGTTCTGGGTGGCGCAGGAAATCCCTTCCCTGTACGAGGCGCAGGATGTCTTCTATCCGGAGCAGAACACGACCTTGTGGGCAACTTATTACTACGCCGATCCGATGGACAGCACATATATGACGGAGGTGGAGTCCGGCAGGTACCTCTATATGAACAGTGCAACCGGGATGGCGTTAGCCGGGGTGCCGGAGAGCGGAATCATGCAGTACAAACCGGTCAATCTCCTGGACGCGGACCAGTGGTATGAGATCGAGTTCGTGGGAACGGAAACGGCGTATATCACCCATATGCCAACCGGCACACCCATCGGGTACACATCCGGAGCAACGATGGAGGTTGATGCTTCGCCATGGAGCGTCTATCACGACGGCGAAGAGACGCTGTTCTATACGGTCATCAACAGGAAGAAATACGTTTTGTGGCTGAATATAACCCATAAGGACTATAACGATTTCTTTTATGCCGGCTTGTTTCCCGCGGAAGTCCTGTCCTCTCCGATGCGGTTGATGAAAACAAGCCAGGTGGAAGAACCACTCTTCACCTGCCATCCCGAGATGAAACAGGAATTGGAGCAGCCCCAAACGCCGACAAAGGAATACCGGATCCGTTTCGGCAATTACGAACTCCGTATCATAAACGGACATAAACAAATCATAGTGCAATGAGATTATTATTGATAATAGCAACGGTGTTGACCGGTATATTGAACGGCGACTACAATGCGACGAAGCTCAGCGTGGCGGAGCAGGACAGCATCTTGAATGTACAAAAGGACGATGTACAAGGTACAAGATATCGTCTGGAGCGTGAGAACGAGGAGCAGATCTTCCGCCATTCGTTTGTGGCGGACTGGTACGTAGTGGATACGATGCGTCATACCCGCAAGCAGTTGGGACAAGGGGTGAGCGGATTGGAAACGGAACGGGTGCGCGATGCGGTAATGAGCCCCAACGGACGATATGTGGCGTTTGCGATCGGCAATAATCTCTATATCCACAAATGTGATTTTGGAACCGAGGTAGCGGTGACCAAAGATACCGATCCGGATTGGATCAACGGGGTAGCCGATTGGTTGTACGAAGAGGAGTTCGCCACCACTGCGTTGTTCGCGTGGTCGCCCGATTCCAAACAGCTGGCGTACGTACGGATGGACGAGCACGAGGTTCCGACTTTCTCCTGGGATGTCTATATCACCAATGACCAATCCCCTATCACCTATCCCCAATACCCTCATTCAGAGAGCCTGCGTTACCCGAAATCGGGCTGTCAGAACGCAAAAGCCGTCGTCTGCATCTATGACATAGCGACGAAAGGCATCGTCACGCTGAACGAGTTGGCGGACGAGCGTCTCAACGACGGCTATATTCCGCGTCTGAGATGGACGGAGAGCGGCGAACTGCTGGCGTTGCGGCTCAACCGTGACCAGACCAAAATGGAGGTCTTCTCATGC
The DNA here is from genome assembly GCA_905233375.1 of Paludibacteraceae bacterium. Lineage (GTDB taxonomy): Bacteria > Bacteroidota > Bacteroidia > Bacteroidales > Paludibacteraceae > Colicola. The sequence goes on from CAJOEJ010000030.1 coordinate 21,471, forward strand.
AATGCCAAATCGACCGTCTGTCATCCGCTCTACAAAGAGGAAAGCAAACAATACTTCATCGACTACAGCTTGTTCGATGAGTGGAAATGGCTCAGCGACGGGCGTTTCATCGTCCTCAGCGAGAAAGACGGATGGCGGCGCGCTTATCTCTACAGCGCGCAGGGCATGGAGCTCAAAGCCCTTACTCCCGCGGACATCGATGTCACTGCCCTCTATGCCGTTAACGAAAAGACCCAGACGCTTTATTACCAGGCGGCAACGACACCTGCCACCCGCGATATCTATGCCCTGAACCTCAAGAAAGATGTGATCACCCAACTGACGACCGGCGAAGGGATGCACAGCGCCCGGTTCTCCGAGGACGGCAAGCGGTACATTGACTGTTTCCAGTCGTTCGACACACCGAACCGATATACGCTGTATGATATCAAGAAAGGTCAGGCTGTAAACGGACGCGTGCTGTTGGACAACGCCGACTTGGCTGCCACATGGGCAGCCAACGGACTCCCCGAACCGCAGATGATAAACATCAACGGCCTCGAAGCCATGTTGCTCTCACCAATCACCAATCACCAATCACCATTAGTGCTCATGCACTATTCGGGTCCGGCAAGTCAGCGGGTGCTCAACCGCTGGCGCAAGCGCTTTGAGTACGCGCTGGTGGAAGCCGGCTACGCGGTGCTGATCGTCGATACGAGAGGCTCGGACTGCAAAGGGCGCGCATGGCGCAATGAGACCTATATGAGTCTCGGTCAGAAAGAAGCAGAAGACCTGATCGCTGCGGCTCAATGGGCGGCGCAACAACCGGGCATCGACGGTGACCGTATGGCGATTCTCGGATGGTCGTACGGCGGATACCAGACCCTCTATACGATGAGTCAGCCGAACCATCCGTTCAAGGCGGGCGTGGCGATAGCGCCTGTTACCGATTGGAAATTATACGACACCGGTTATACCGAGCGCTACATGCGCCGTCCGCAGGTCAACCACCGCGGATACGAGGACGCCTCGCTGCTCAACAAAGCGGCGGATCTCACCGGAGCTGCGCTTATCATCCACGGCACGGGGGACGACAATGTGCATGTGCAGCACACGATGCAGTATATAGACGCACTCGTTCGTGCCGGCAAGCAGTTTGAGATGCAGCTGTACCCCGACGACAACCATTTCCTGCGCAAGGGCAACAACGCGCAGCATATGCATAACAGAGTGCTTCTTTTCCTGGAAAAGAATTTAAAACCCTGATACATAATACATAAAACATAATACATAAAACATAATACATAATACATAATACATAATACATTAAATCTATGAGCACAAAACAAACCAAATCACTTACCGTGATCACCATTGTTGCGATGATGTTTCTCTACGCAATGATTTCGTTCGTAACGAACCTGGCTGCGCCTGTCGGCAAAATATGGGGCGCTTCGTTTGAAGACCCGGCGCAGGCTGAGCGTATGGGTATGTTGGGCAACCTGTTTAACTTCCTGGCGTATCTCATCATGGGTATTCCGGCGGGTAATTTCCTGTCGAAGTACGGCTACAAGAAAACGGCGCTGACTGCGATCTTCCTCGGCTTCATCGGTATCGCTATCCAGTGGTTCAGCGGTGCGGTGGATAGTTTCTATGTCTATCTGTTCGGTGCACTCATCTGCGGTTTCTGTGTATGTATGCTGAATACGGTGGTCAACCCCATGTTGAACCTCCTGGGTGGTGGCGGTAACCGCGGTAACCAGTTGAATATGATCGGTGGTACGCTCAACTCCCTCTCGGGTGCTTTGACGCCGATGCTCGTCGGTGCAATCATCGGTGAGAGCCTTGCCGGCAAAGGAATCCAGGATGTCAACATCGTGCTCTATATCGCGATGGTGGTGTTTGCTTTGATTTATCTCATTATCCGTCTCACTCCGCTGGCAGAACCTGCCGGAGCCGGTCAGCAAGTGACCTACGAGCGCAGCCCCTGGTCGTTCCGCCACCTCACGCTCGGTGTCATCGCTATCTTTTTCTATGTCGGTGTCGAGGTCGGTATCCCGGCTACGCTGATCAGTTATCTGACTCCGAAAGTAGGCTTCGCGGCTGCGGGTCTGATTGCCGGACGCTATTGGGTGCTGATGCTCATTGGCCGTTTCGTCGGTTCGGCGATAGGCGGTAAAATCAGTAGCCGCACGATGGTCATTTGTGTGGCTTCTCTGGCGATCGCACTCATGGTGGCTGCCATGCTCATCGGCGACAGCATCATGGCGAAGACGATTGTGCAAGGCTCCGTCATTGAGGTGCCGTTGGCTTCGACGCTCCTCGTCCTCTGCGGTCTGTGTACCTCCGTCATGTGGACCTCGATCTTCAATATGGCAACCGAAGGGCTCGGCAAATATACCGCGAAAGCGTCCGGTATCTTCATGATGATGGTGGTTGGCGGCGGTATCGTGCCCTATATCCAGAGTCTCGTGGCGGCGCATAACTGCCTGATCAGTTATGTCGTTCCCGTTATAGGCGTAGCCTACATCCTCTATTACGCCCTCTGGGGCAGTAAGAATGTCAACACGGACATCAAGATAGACTAATAAAATGGCAATTATAAATCCTTAAATGATAAAATTATGAAAAAGTATGCTTTAGGTATTGACTTGGGCGGTACAGGTACCAAGTTCGGTTTAGTGAATGACGAAGGTAGGGTGTTGCGCTGGAACTCTATCCCGACGCCCAATTACCCGAATATCGACGAGTACTGCGACGTGCTCTGCGAAGGGATGAAGAAACTCGTGGCGGACGAAGGACTCACGATGAGTGACATCGTCGGGGTAGGATGCGGCGCACCGAACGCCAATTTCTATTCGGGCTGCATCGAGCAGGCGCCGAACCTCCCGTGGAAGGGGGTCGTGCCGTTTGCCAAACTCATCAGCGAGCGCATGGGTGTCAAATGTACCATCACCAACGATGCGAATGCAGCTGCGCAGGGAGAGATGATCTACGGCTCGGCACGCGGCATGAAGAACTTCATCGTTATCACACTCGGTACCGGTGTCGGCTCGGGTATCGTCATCGACGGCAAACTACTCTACGGACATGACGGCTTCGCCGGTGAGCTCGGTCACTGCAAGATCGACCATTCCGGCAACGGACGGCTCTGCGGATGCGGACAGAAAGGTTGTATAGAGGCATATGCATCCGCTACGGGGGTAGCGCGCACCGCAAAGGAGATCGTCACCAGCACGACGCAACCGACGCTCCTCCGTCAGGTGGCGGATATCGACCATATCACCTCCAAGGATGTGTTCGACGCGGCGGAGAAAGGCGATCTCGTGGCAAAAGAGATCTTCGACTACACCGGTCATCTGCTCGGTCAGAAACTCGCTGACTACGTCCATTTCTCCAGCCCCGAGGCGATCATCCTCTTTGGTGGTCTGACCAAGTCCGGTCACTGGATCATGGACCCGATCCGTGAAGCATTGGAAGAGAACCTTATGCCGATCTGGAAAGGTAAGATCCCTGTATCCATCTCCATTCTGAAAGACTCCGATGCGGCTATCTTGGGCGCATCTTCACTCGCTTGGTGAGCCTGATCCCATCCCTTCCATAAAAGGAAGGGGGTGCAATGATGAATGTAGTGAAAGATATAATCAGGAATTTTTATCCCTATGCTACCTTTACCCTCCCTTCTCCCCTCCCTCCAGGGAGGGGCGGGGGAGAGCTTGTCTATCTCACCTTCGACGACGGACCCATTCCCGAAGTGACGCCGAAGGTCTTGGCGATATTGGCGAAGTATGACGTGAAGGCAACTTTCTTCATGGTCGGGGAGAATATAGACAAGCACCCCGATCTCTTTGCGCAGGTCGTCGCTGCTGGGCATTCGGTCGGTAACCATACCTATAACCACCTCAAAGGCTGGCGCACCCCTTACGCGGAATACATGGCGAATGTGAACAAATGGGAAGAAGCATTCAATCGTCAATCAATCGTCAATCAATCGTCAAATCGTCAATCGTCCAATCGTCAATTATTCCGTCCTCCCTACGGCAAGGCGACGCTGCGCCAGCGCTATGCGCTCCACAAGCAGGGCTATCGGCTCATCTACTGGGACATCCTTACGCGCGACTATGAGAGTACGCGCACGCCTGAAGACATGTTAACCCGGATCCGGCATAACGTCCGTCCCGGTTCCATCATCAATTTCCATGACTCGCTCAAATCGAACGAACGAATGCTGACCGTCCTGCCGCAAGCCATTGAATATCTCCTTGCACAAGGATACACGTTGCAAGCCCTCTGAGGGTTTGAGAGTTTGAGGGTTTGAGCCACACAAAAAATCGCTCTTCGGGTGGAAGGTGGTCGCACGATAGCTTCCAACTGCCAGATGCTCTGCCGGGATTGTAACCGCCGCAAGAGTAGTAAATAAAAAATGTTTATTTTTTACTTTTTCGCAGCCATCATAGATGACTGCGATTTTTTTTTGTCTTTGAGCGTTTCGTTTATTTGTCCGCAACCAGTTAGTCTCCCGGTTCAGTTATTCGTACACCGATGCCGACATCTTCATTGGCAGAATCTGGGGACTCGGAGAGCGAAAAATCAGAGAAATC
>CAJOEJ010000030.1:26129-26536 GCA_905233375.1 Paludibacteraceae bacterium
GCCATAATTTTTAAACCGTCCAACGATGTCAAACGGCATCCGACGACATCAAACCATTTAATCATTATGGCAAAGAAACAAGTAAAAGCCATCACTTTGTCGCCCGCCCTTTGTATCCGCCAAAGTTGGCGGATCGGGCGATAACGGGGTCCCCGCGGAATGCTAACGTAGTGATATTCCGTGGGGAGAGCGCAGAGCAAGGCGGAGTATCATCGAGCGGCTGTGCTGCGAGTCATGCGAGCCTTGGCTTAAGCGACAAAAAGAAAACCAATAAAAGAAAGTAACCAAAGAAAATTAAAAAAGAAAAAGTTCCTCCTCCTTTACACGAGGAAGAGGAGGAAGAAAAGAATTTTTATTTTTATGAATTTTGATGATTTTTGGAAATTAGTGGAACATCGCGGTCGTGT
>CAJOEJ010000031.1 GCA_905233375.1 Paludibacteraceae bacterium
GGCATGTTTGCGGACATATCTTGTGGTGATGTTCAGGTCATGGTGATCTGCAGCCTTCATGACAGTCTTCGCATCCAAGCCATTGTCAAAGAGTCCGGTTAAGCCGCCATCGCGGAGCGAGTAGAGCTGTATCGTCTGGTCTATGCCGGTGGCTTCACGCATCTTCTGCCATTCCTTCTGGTACATCTTGGTAGAGATGGCTTCCGGTCCCGGACGGAACTTCGGTCCAATCAGGTAGAAGTTATTTTGATAGCCTGGTGCTAAAGTCTCTGCAAGTATCTGTATCAACTCATCAGAGAGCACACAATCACGTGCATAGCCGTTCTTGGTTTGTCCGGCGTCGAGGTGGATCACCTTGTGAGCAAGGTCAACCTGCCCAACCTTGATACGGCTAATCTCTATCGGACGGATGAGAGCGTTGAAAACAAGCTCGCACACTATCATGTAGCGCGGGTTCTTCTCCATGAAGTACTCGCGGATCTTCTTGCGGTCTTCAGCCGTGGCCAGTGTGCGCTTCTTTTCTTCCTTCTTCTTGAGTTTGAGATCAACAAAAGGATTCAATTCGCAGTACTCCTTTTGCATTGCCCAAGAGAAGAAAGCACGGCATTGTTTAAGGATGTTATTGTACCGGTTTGCGCCGATGTGCTTTTCCTCATGGTGCAGAGCCTTTCCACGCTTCTTGGCAGAGCCTTCTTTGGGCGCAGTAAAGGTATGCTCATTATATACCCAATCCATGAATTGGATAGCAAGTGTCTTGGTGAAATGACGCATCTCAAGGTCAGGGAATTTCTTGGTCTCAAGCCACTTAAGGAGCAAGCCGTTTACGCTCTTGTAGTTCTTGAGTGTATCGGGCGCAAGTTTGTCGCGCATCTTCTCCTTGATGTACTTATCCATGATGGTGTTGACTGTCTCATATTGGCGTACGTTGACGGTCTCCATGAAGGGCGTCCATCCGGAGAAAAGTTTGGCATTGATGGCACATACCATCTTGTTTGCGTACGAGCGAAATTCCGCAGTTGTACGGAAGCGTTTCTTCATGTCATTAAGGTACATACGTACACGCTCACGCTGTCCCGTGATGGGGTTGTAAGCATAGTAATCGATACGCCATCCGGCTTGCGGGAGGTGTTTCAAAATAGCTGGAGAATAGGGTAATTCCGTGGGGAAAAATTCTTGAACGTCAGTCATTTTTTTAAAACGTGTTGGCTTTGTTCAAACCAACACGTTAATTTTCTGACTTACTGGCTGTTTTCTGGCTGTGCTTGTTTCCAAAAATCGCCGTAACTTGTTTATTTTCAAGCGGTTACGCGGATTATTTCGTCATGCCCACGACACTCGGAACCACAATCCGATGCTCTACCAACTGAGCTAAGACCACCGTGCGCGTTTTTTAACCGATTTTTCTCGACACAAGTGCCTTCGATTAAAAAGCGGGTGCAAAGGTACTATTTTTTTTTGACATGACCAAACAATTTCGTGTTTTTTTTCAAAAAAAAGCACATTTTGCCATTTTTTCGGGTTTCAGAGGGGTGATTTAGGGTGTTAAACCACATAGCATACCAAAAATATGAAAGCGCTGTAATGAAAAAGGCTGCGAGATGCGCAGCCTTTTACTTATCCTACCGAGACACATTAGAACGAACCCATATCGCCCGTCTCACGACGTTTGGGAGGAGCCATACCTGCATGACCACCACCACTAGTGTCTCCCAAGGCCATAGGATACAGGCTCTCAATTTTCACGATTTCTATCGTCGGTATGTAATATGTTTTCTTCATTTCTCGGCTTGCGGACGATTAGTCGTTGACATTTCGTTCAAAAAATCGTGCAAAGGTACTACTTTTTTTTGATATACGCAAATTTTTCTTAAAATTTTATACCATTTCCGATCATATCGTACATTTTGCCTTCCGGAGTAACGATATACACCTTATTATCGATGATCACTTTGCGCATAGTCTGACCCGCCGATTCTGTCTCCTCGATATCGGTTGTTATTTGCGGAGCCTTGGCTACCAGACGCAGCCCGTATCCTTCGGTCGTTCCCGCCGTCAGATCGAACTCATAGGGGTTCATTGACAGATTCCATATGAGGCGACCGTTATAGGTCAGGTACAGCATTGCATCTTCCGGCGCACGCTCAATAGCCAGGCTGTACGAACCTGCTTTCGGAGCATACAAGCCTAAAGAACAATTGGCTTTGTCGTTCACGAGCGGCATCTCGATATCGCAAAGTGTCATATTATTGTTGCAAACCCACATCTGTGCCACCTTGGCTTGCGTCGGTGTACCCATCTTGAGCAAGTCATGACCAATTACATACTCACCCGTGGCATCTTCGCTTGCTGATACCCACATACGATCTGCCGTCTTCTCCGTCTCACTTTCAGTCAGCGTCAAATAGAACTCATCTACCGTACGAGCTTCCATACTTGGAGCACGAAGCGGCTTTTCTGCATTGGCTTCTTCCAATACAACCGACTGAGCGCTTGACACCTGAATACTAAATGCAGTACCAACGGCTAATGCTTTTGAATACCAATCCACGTTATCGATAATATCATAGCGGTTCTCCGTGTGGTTATACATCTGCACTTTCGAGATACCCGACAAGTCTGTTAACTCACGATGTTGAAGTGTTCCGTTACCGAAACCATTCCATCCACGGTCTTTGGCTTCACCTATTGCAGAAGAATAATCCGATGTATATGTACCGCTGTTTACCAGGTCAGAACCAGCCTTCTTCTTGAAGAGGAACGTATTCCAAGTCTTGGTCTCTTCAAAAGTAATGGTATAGATACGTCCCGGCTCCATAGTTCCTCTGAAGACATTCCATTCCTTCTGATTTCGTGCCCGTTTCTCTTCGCTATGATTCATAACGATATAGTCCGTACCATAAACAATCTGTACCCCATTAGCATCGAATACGCCATTCAGAGCATCCACTTCAAACGGCACAACGAAGTCATACCAGCCATAAGTGATTTGTCCGGATACATCAAAACTCATCTTGAAATAGACCTCGCCGTTGACATGCAACTCACCTTCTCCGCTTACCTGTCCAGAAGCAGCCGCATTGGAGGCATCGCCCAATTTCGCATCCAGCGTAAAGTGGCGGACCTCCAAACGGGCGCTGTTACCCAGAGCGATCGCGCCGTCGTTCAGCACATGTACATCTCCGTATCCGGAACGGCTTTCGCTCTCGCCTTTGACGGTCAGCGTACCGTTAGTGATGACCGCTATCGATCCGGTGCTCTCGATCGTCAGTTTGCCTACCGTCACATTCTCATCGATCGACAATGCGCCGCTAACGATCACATCCGGCTCACCGGTAGGAACAACTTTTCCTGACCAGTTCTCGGCATTCTGCCAATCGCCGTCACCTGCTTCGTTCGTGAACTCGTTCATCGGCGCATTCACCTGCAACGTAACGGTCGTTGTTAGCGTTGTGAAGTTGGCATTCTCCGGCGTGAAATGTACCGTATAGTTATACGAACCTGCTGCCGGGGTTGTATTCGCAACAGCTTCGTCCCAAGCCCAACTACCTGCCGTTCCGCTATTGGTCAATGCAGATGTGTTTACTGCCTGTCCTGCAGTGATAGCAGCCGCCGAAGGCGTAGCGACAGACGTTGCCTTGTTCACCGTCAACGTTACCGCCACATTGCTCAGATTGTTGTAGTTGGTATTACCCGAGGTGAAGTTCGCCGTCAGATTATGCTCGCCGGCATCTAATACCTCCGTAGCATCTACCGCCCATGACCAAGTACCATCTACCTCTCCGCTTGCTGTAGTGAGCGAAGACTCGCTGATGGCTTGACCGTAGGTAATAGCGCTTGCTTGCGGTGTCACAGCCGGATCCGCCTTATCCACCTTCAGCGATACGGTCGTTTCGATGGTAGCGTAGTTGCTGTTATCCGGCGTGAAGATGACGTTTAACCCCGTGTAAGAGTCCGCACTGACATCCAATACCTGTGCGTTCGCCTCTTCGTTTTTCCATGCCCATGTTCCGTCAGTCGTGCTGCCTGCTCCACTCGACAGAAGGGACTCGTTGACGCGCTGACCGTAGGTAATATTTGCCGCTACCGGCGTTGCCACCGATGCCTTTTGTTGAACCGTTACCGGAACAGTGAACGGAACTGCATCGTAAATAGTCAGGTCGGACGGAGTAAAGTTAAAGGACAAGTTGGTTGCGCCTGCCGCATCGAACGAAGCCGGACCCACGTAGGCGATTGTTCCCGGAACAACGGAATGACTCAGTGTATCTTTTGCCACCCAACTGTCGTTGTCATAAGTTACAACAGACGAGTTGTCGCCGTAGGTAATAGTCGATGTGATGGTCGGCAGTGTAGTCATCTCCGTGCCCACTTTACCTACCGTCCATACTTTATCCACCGTTTCTGCATCATTGTAATCATCCGAAGTCACCGTGTGCGCCGTTACGGTAACGGTTGCTGCCTTGTTAAAGGTAATGTGGTTTCCTTCTATCGTGACTGCGTCAGCAGGAGAAGCAGTATATTCTACGCTACCTGCCGGATTCTGACAAGATGTTCGGGCATAAGCCGTCAAGTCCAGAGACTGCGTTGCCGTAATAGTATTACCTGTCGGAATATCCCAAACGATCGTACGATCGGGTTTGTTTGCCGTTCCGCTCAAGGTGATCGTTTGCGACAAACCGGAAGCGGAAATCGTTACCGTATTGCTATAATCACCCTTTGCCTGTGGGGTATAGAAGAACTTGACGGTATAAGTGCCGTAGTCTTTACAAGCATTATTAAATCCGATCAGTTTGGTCTCGCCGTCCCATACCTCATAGGTAAAGGCATCATTCGTCTGCTCCAATTGGATATGCGACACATCGGAATAGGAAACGGTAAATTGTCCTGTAGCTGTCTCGCAAGCTTTCACCGTGCTCATCGTTACGGCATCTGTGCTTGCGGTCAAATAAGCCTTTTGCGAAATACGCACCTCGCTAAAATACTTATTGAGTGTACCCCAGCCGTAGAATCTCAGTTTTTTAGCTCCAGGATAGTCAGCCATATTAATCTCCTTGTTGGGAGCATCCGGTTCACTACTAGGCAGATTGCTTGCCGCATATTCTATGGTTCCATTAGGCAGCACATTATCATTTTGATCCAAGATTTGCAATGTAGCCTCTTGTGTCGCTGTTGGCACTCTCCACACCTTGAAAGTCAATTTGTCTTGCGGACCTTCTGGAATACCATATGTCACAGGGCTGGAACTGGTATGCACGTACGCACCTACTTTTATCAACTTCGATGCATACAATACCGAACTCTCACACGGATCTTCCGCATTGCGCACGTTTATATCCATGAATGTGTATCCCGAGTTATAAGCGCAGTTGCCTGCCGACTCAGCACGAAGCCTACCCTTACCTTTCTTCACAGCTTTAACCTTACCGCCTTCGATGACTACAAATTCCGGGAAAACAGAAGTAACGGTAATATCCGATCCGGAGGTACAGGAAGTAACCCACTCGCTCAAGTTGATCTCTTCGCCTACTACCATTGAGCCATAGCCGGCATCAAAACTTACCTCATCGTCCACCTTGTTAATCGTAATGGACGTCCCCAAATTTGGAGCAGCTGCATAAGTCACTCCGTCACCGGCGTACGAAGCCGTAATTGTTACCGTACCGCTGCAAATCGGGTCAATAGCATTCGGCGTGCCATCGATAGCAACTTTCGCTGGATCGCTGGTACCTAATGTAATTGTTGCACCTGGTACATCGTCTTCGTTCTCATCCACCACCTTAAACAACTCCGTTACCGGAATATTGGTCGTATCAGCAGGATAAGAAGCATTGCCGAGATATACCAAATGCGTCTCCAAATTACCCTTCGTTTCTGCATTTACTGTCAGTGTCTCGTGCTCATATTTTGTATAAATAGTAATGGTTGCTGCTATGGTTTCTGCCGATGAACTAGTGTAATTCAACGTAATTGCTTTACGACCTGAGTCCTCTGTATCAAATTGATATGACGTAGTGCCATTAGCAAAAGTAATGTGAGAGTCGTTGCTTGCTAACCTGATTTTACCATCACACGTACTATAGTCCACATAGAATGTTGCCGTGGTTGCTGCGCCCGAAAGCGTTCTACTCGGCATATCCAATGAACTGATAGCTGAGCCGTTTGTGTTTTTGGTGTCAATATATTTTGCACGACTAACACTTACATTACGTACATAATTCAAACTACCGCCCTTCAACATAAAACGAACACCCTTTGCAGCATTGTTCAATGTTTCAGATTTCCAGCCCCATGAAGTAGAATGATCATTTTTATAGTCCGTCACATCGCTCCACTCACCATCCAAATACTGCTGAACCTTATATCCTTCATCAACACCAGCATTCTTCATAATTTCGAATGTAACAACCCCGGCTGCATTTTCAACTTCCCATGTATGTTCATGACACGTAAGACCATACATAGTATACTCTGTTCCACTTTGATTTTCAAGCACTTTACAATCAGGACTTCCTTCCGTCCCCACATTAACTGTCAATGTTTGTGATGTAGCCGCTTTATACTTATAGTCCTCATCTTGGCTCACTGTCCAGGTAACAGAACCTTCACGATAATTGGCTACAATCTTATGATTTGTACCATCATAGGTCGCAATAGCCGAACTTGGATTCGGAGTTACTACAATCGGTGTTTCCGTATCATTATCCGAACCAAACGTAACATCTGTCTCGCTATCAAAACCTACATTCTTGCTCCAACTTCCCCATGAACAGGTAAGGTCATTGGAATATTTCTGAACCGTCAGCGTGATGGTATGCTTTTTATATTTATACTTTGCCGTCGCTGCCTGCGAAATAGTAATCGTTACATCTTCAAACGGCAAAGGCTGAGAATCCGAGTTCGGAATATAAATGGTATTATCGTCTTTATCGTAATATGCCAGAGTCGGATTGCTACTGGTCGTAGAAATAGTTCCGTTGCTGTTTCCATCGATACGAACATCTGCAATAGTCTCATCCACATATGGCGAAAACTCCGTACCCGATACGGCTAAGGTATTCGCCACACTATCAACCATTATCGTGAACACAATTGAACCATTGTTAACCGTAGAAGAGGTGTTCTGCGTAAAGGTGATCTTTGAGGTTCCTATCTTCAGCGCTGTGATTGTATTCAATGTTCGATTATAACTGATCACATCCTCATGCTCGATCGTTGTGGTCATATGCTCCTCATCGGCATGAACAAAGTTAAAGGCAGTAGTCTTATTCCATGCCTCATTATTGATGGTATATTCGCCATTACCTGTTATCTCGAAATCATATTTAGGAACCCAATTAGCCACCAACGTTACATCTGCAGTCGGTGTATAGGTTGCTGTCGTTATCTTATTTTCAGGCGCAATAGATCCTACATACCATCCCTCAAATTGCGATCCATCTGCTTTCGTTGGCGTCGGCAAAGTTACAGAACCACCGCTCCATTTAGCGTACAAAGTATAGGTACCATTTACGGTCTCTGTCAAATTACTTACAGATGCCTGATCCGCATAAGCCACATCACCCTCTGCACTCGTTGCCCATCCTGCGAAAGAATAAGTAGCAACAGCATCATCAACCGCATTTCCTTCATTCTCATCATATGTAACAGAATAGGAACGAGTAAAGGTATTTTCGGGCAAATTCTTCGAGATATAATACGCCATCGACAAGTTGTCCATCGATCCGCCACCACCATTCGCATCAAAAGCGATAGAATAATTATTTCCGAGAGTATAGGTGAATATAATATTCTTATAATCTATTTCCGTTTCTGTTTTTTTTATGAATAAAGTATCGCCATTGTACAGACTAAAATATGCAGAATTCCCCCCTCCTAATGTATAGGTTGTCCATGAATTACTATTATTTAAAAACAAACTATCGGGTGTAGACTTCTTCGTCGTGTAATAATATCCATAACCTTTCATATACCGCTTAGCCTCAAGCGTAACCTTAGAAACTGCAATTGTATAACCTGCTGGTACAGACCAAGTCAGGTGAGCAATATTACCACTATTTTTCAAATAATGATAATTTGCCGTGATATAATTTCCTGTTATATCTCCGCCTCCAATAGTAAATGTTATACCATTAGCAGTAATACTTCCATTGCCTATCACATTTTTATCACATAACGCCAGAGTCGTCGTTGTCTGAGCCACATTCGCACCCCACGCACTTGTTGAGAAACCGCCGAGCAGGATAAAAAGGAATATCAGGGTCATCACGAAGGCGGAACGAGAGTTGGTTCTTTTTGCGACCATTTCGGACGCCTTATTCAAATTTGTAAATTTTACCATATCTTTCTTTTCTTTAAAATTCTTATCTCACTTCGCTCGAACGATTACTTCGCCAGCGAATTTTCATTGTTATATTTTTGTTTGTCGTTTGGTCACTTAAAATATTGCCGTGACACTTTGACACTTTTGATACTTTCTCAGGGCTGTCTCAATTTCCAAATCCAGCATTTTTGCAAACTGCATGTTACACAATATACTATTTTTAAGGTTCTGCAAAGTAAATATGCCAAATCATTCTTAAAATAGCGTGCAAAATTAATATTTTCCTTTGAATTATGCAAATTTTAGTACAACTTTTTTCATGATACCATAATATCTTATAGTCGTTTCTTAAAAAAAAGCACTTTTATGTTATAAAACATGTTTGTTTCCGATACGATAAGTTTTTTTATTGGTCCAAAATAGCCCAAAATGATCAAAGAAATGAATCACAACGTACCGAGGGTACCATAAAAAAAATGCAAATTTTAGTACAAGATTATAATTATAACCTACTAATCACCTACTAATCACCTACTAATTACCTACTAATTACCTACTAATTACCTAGTGACAACATACTAATTTCATACTAGGATCTGGGAAAATGGTGGGAAAGGGGAAACAGGGGAGGAGAATTGAATGACACCCGCCTCTCAGGCGGGACAATAAACGAAAAAGGGAGAACCCCTCCCGACCTCCCCTCAAGGGAGGAGAATTATCGCCAAGCACATGACCGGAGGACGGAAGGAGCGAGAAGGGACTAAAAGGGCAGAACACTATAAATCCGGCGGAGAAGCCGGATTTATAGTGGAGCATAGGGGAGTCGAGAATTGCCCACAGGCAATAATCGTTCGAGGATTTATCCGAGATAAGAACCGGGGGAGAATCCCCAATGAACACATAAATCCGGCGGAGAAGCCGGATTTATAGTGGAGCATAGGGGAGTCGAACCCCTGACCTCAACATTGCGAACGTTGCGCTCTACCAACTGAGCTAATACCCCTCGCTTACCCTAACACTCGCGCGACTGCGGGCTCTGCCCTTGTATAGCGCTACGTGTTGTGCTACGCTCTTAGTTCGGACTATCGTTTCACTAGCAGTCCTCACTAGTTTTGTTTTTACCGATTAAAACGCTAGCGAAGCGATGTTTTAATCGGAGAAGTGGAGTTAGCGGGAGTCGAACCCGCGTCCAAACAAGGAACACTTGTGCTTTCTACACGCTTATCTTGGCCTTGATTTTCGTCCGCCGGCAAGACCCAAGCCACCAACCAACGGCTTATCTGCTAAAATTTCGAGACTGCACCGCAGCCAACAATCTCTATTCTGTGCATTTCTGCGCCGCTATATCCATTGAGCCCACAGACCCGGCTTGGAGCGACGTCTCGTTCGGGCGCCTTGCACCCAAATACGCTAACCTACTGTACTTCGATTAAGCAGCGAGAGCATAAGCATTGTTGCCAGATATCGTTTGAAGCGAGATTAACGAGCGTTGCCTCATTGCTCGGCGTGCTTACACAACCATTCTACCTGCTGTCAAAACCAAGTAACCCCTGCTTGCATTAACACTCGCGCGACTGCGGGCTCTGCCCTTGTATAGCGCTACGTGTTATGCTACGCTTTTCGGTCGGAATATCACTTCGTTAGCATTCCTCCCGATTATTTTTTTACCGATTAAAACGCTAGCAAAGCGATGTTTTAATCGGAGAGGAGGAAGTACGTCGACTATACGAATCGCAGGGCGATGAAGTCGTCGTAAGTCACTTCCGACGAGAAAGCGGGTGCAAAATTACTGCTTTTTTTTCAAATATGCAAGAAAATTTGCAAAAAAATGTAAAAAAATTTGCGTATTTGCGGAAAATGTTGTACCTTTGCAGGCTTTTTTTGTGAGAAAGCAGGTAAATTCGACGAAGTTGCTACCCACGAGATGCTGCTTTGGTCGAGATTGTAAAACAAAAGCTTCGCGTAATTTCCGTAGTGTGCGTAATGTGCGTATTTTTACGTAAAGCGCGCAAGCAAAAATCAAATTAAAACATGTATTTAACATCTGAAAAGAAAGCTGAGTTGTTCGCTAAATACGGCAACGACGCAAAGAACACGGGTTCTGCAGAGAGCCAGATCGCATTGTTCACCTTCCGTATCAACCACCTGACCGAGCACCTCAAGAGCAACCGCAAGGACTTCGGTACAGAGCGCGCGCTGACGACCCTCGTAGGTAAACGCCGTCGTCTGTTGGACTACCTGAAGGCAAAAGACATCGAGCGTTACCGTGCGATCATCAAAGAGCTGGGTATCCGTAAGTAAGTCGAGCGGCTCGACACCCGTTTGAGCCATTCGGTAAAAAAAAAATCAAAAAAGTGGCATATACATTTGTATATGTCATTTTTTTTTCGTATCTTTGCACCCGCAAAAGTTATGATCGAAATAAAACCGTACATAGAACATGCCGTTTTGGTGGGACTGATCACTCCCGACCAGCCGGAAGAGCGTACCAAAGAATACCTGGACGAGCTGGCTTTTCTCGCGGATACCCATGGCATCGTGCCCGTCAAACGCTTCACCCAACGGCTTCCACAACCGCATATAGCAACCTACGTAGGAGAAGGCAAACTGAAGGAAATAGATGACTACATAAAAGCCTCTTCCCAGCCCTCCCCTGAAGGGAAGGGTGTTGTCATCGACGTCGTCATTTTTGATGACGAGCTCAGTCCTCGGCAGATACGCAATCTGGAGAAGGCGCTTAACCACAAAGGTCAGCCTGATGTGCGCGTCATCGACCGGACGATGCTCATTTTGGAGATCTTCCTGCAACGTGCGCAGACGAGTTATGCGAAGACGCAGGTCGAGATGGCGCATTTGCAGTACATGCTGCCCCGTCTGACGCGTATGTGGTCTCACCTGGACCGCCAGCGAGGCGGCGGAGGGACGAACAGAGGTATGGGTGAAACGCAGATAGAAGCCGACAAACGGGTCATCGGGCAACGTATCGCGTTGCTGCGCGAGGAGCTGAAAAAGATAGACAAACAGATGGCGACGCAACGCCAGAACCGCGGCAAGATGGTCCGCGTGGCGCTGGTCGGTTATACGAACGTCGGCAAATCGACCATCATGAACCTGCTGTCCAAATCGGATGTGTTCGCAGAGAACAAGCTGTTTGCGACGCTGGACACGACCGTCCGCAAAGTGACGATTGACAACCTGCCGTTCCTGCTAAGCGACACGGTGGGATTCATCCGCAAGCTGCCCCACCATCTGGTCGAGTCGTTCAAGTCCACGTTAGACGAGGTGCGCGAAGCGGATCTGCTCATCCACGTGGTGGATATCAGCCACCCCAATTTCGAAGAGCAGTACGAGGTGGTGGAGAGTACAATTAACGAAATAACCTCTCCCCAACCCTCTCCTCAAGAGAGGGGGAAGAAGGGCGAACCCTGTACAAAGGACATTCCCCGTATTGTTATTTTCAACAAGATCGATAATTTTACATACGTACCGAAAGAGGAAGACGACCTGACGCCGGTTCGGAGAGAGAACCTGTCGCTGGAGGACCTGGAGCGCACGTGGATGGCACGTCTGGGCGAGGACTGCATCTTCATATCCGCGCGCAAGAAAAAGAATATAGACGCGCTGCGCGCACTCATGTACGAGCGCATCAAAGCGATACATATACAACGCTATCCGTATAATGATTTTCTGTTCCAACAGTATGAAGTGGAAAGTTGAAAGTTGAAAGTTGAAAGTTGAAAGATGATAATTGAGAAAGCTATGAATACAATTGAAGAGCAAGGTTATACCTTCCAGGAATGGTTGATGCCGGACCAGATCGCGAAGGATGTTCAGCAAGTAGCTGATCAGATCAGTACGGACTACAAGGACAAAGAGCCACTGTTTGTAGTCGTGCTCAACGGTGCGTTCGTGTTTGCCGCGGACCTGATCCGTGCGCTCAAAGATGTGCGATGCGAACAGACGTTCATCCGTGTCAGCTCGTATTGGGGCATGTCTTCGACAGGTCAGCTGGAGTTCATCGTTCCGCTGCAACAAGTGGTGGATAACCGCGACGTGATCATCGTCGAAGACATCGTCGATTCGGGTCTGACCATTCACCAGCTCAAAGCGCATATGCGCGGGTTGGGTGCAACGTCCGTACGCGTAGCGACGATGCTGTTCAAACCCAACAAATTAGAGTACGACGACGCGCGCCCCGACTACGTCGGACGCGAGATATCCGACGAGTTCGTCATCGGCTACGGACTCGACTTTGACGGATTCCTGCGAAACCTGCCGTCAATATACAAAGTCAAAGAAGGGACAAAGTGACAAAGTACAAAGTACAAAGTACAAAGGGACAATGTACAAAGTACCAAGTACAAAGGGACAATGTACAATGTACAAAGGAATAAGATAATTCACAACAATATTAACTTTAAAATTTCTTACTATTATGAATGACGAATTGAAACAAGTAATGGAAATCGCAGAGGTATGGACCCGCGAACCGTTTGATGCCGAAACCCGCGCAGAAGTGAAAGCTCTCATGGACGCAGAGGACAAGACCGAACTGATCGACGCTTTCTACCGCACGCTCGAGTTCGGTACAGGTGGTCTGCGCGGTATCATGGGTGTGGGCACGAACCGTATGAACAAGTACATCGTGGCTCAGGCGACCCAAGGCTACGCCAACTATCTGCTGAAAGTACAACGCGAAGGCGGTTTTGAGCACGTTCAGAACGGTCAGGTGGCTGTAGTGGTAGGTCACGACTGCCGTAACAATGGTCGTCTGTTCGCCGAGACCGTTGCCAATGTCTTCTCGGCAAACGGCATCAAGGTGTATCTGTTCGAGAGCCTTCGTCCGACGCCGGAGTGCTCGTTCGCTATCCGTCACCTCAAATGTCAGGGCGGTGTGAACGTAACGGCAAGCCACAACCCGAAAGAGTATAACGGCTACAAGGCATACTGGGAGGACGGTTCGCAGGTACTCCAACCGCACGACCAGGGTATCATCGACGAGGTGAACAAAGTGCGCATGGAGGATGTGAAATGGGAAGCCAACCCGGATCTGATCGAGATCATCGGCGGCGAGATGGACTATGACTTCATGATGGCAGTCAAGGAGGTTATGATCGACCAGGATTCGATCCTTCGTCAGAAGGACCTCAATATCGTCTATACCCCGATGCACGGAGCAGGCCGTCAGATCGTTCCGATGTGTCTCCGTTCATGGGGCTTCCAGAACATCCACGTCGTACCCGAGCAGATGGTGATCGACGGTAACTTCCCGACCGTAGTTTCTCCGAACCCCGAGAACGCCGAGGCGATGACGCTGGGTATGAAGTTAGGCACCAAGCTTGGCGCTGACCTCGTGATCGCTTCCGACCCGGACGCCGACCGTATCGCTATCGTTTGCCGTGACAACAAGGGCGAGTGGGTCATCATCAACGGAAACCAGACCAACATCATGTACCACTACTACATCATCAATAACATGAAGCGTCTGGGCAAGATGCGCGACGACATGTACATCGTCAAGACCATCGTCACCTCCGAGCTCATCCGCAAGATCGCTGACGCACAGGGTGTTACGCTGACCGACGAATACACCGGCTTCAAGTGGATCGCCAACCGTATCCGTATGTGGGAAGGCAAACGCAAATATATCGGTGGCGGTGAGGAGAGCTTCGGTTTCCTGCCGTACGATGCCGTCCGTGACAAATGTTCGCCTTCGGCTATCTGTCTCATCTGCGAGATCGCTGCGTACGCCAAGGATAACGGCATGACGCTGTATGACTACCTGCTCAAGATCTACGAGGACTACGGTTTCCAGCGCGAGACGACGATCAACGTCGTTCGTCCGGGCAAGACCGGCGCCGAGGAGATTCAGGCGATGATGGTCAACTACCGCAATAACCCGCCGCAGGAGATCGCCGGCGAGAAAGTAGTCCGCATCAAGGACTTCAAGACCCTCAAGCAGTGCGATTGGAAGGACGGCAAGTGGGTGGAGAGCGCTATCGAGATGCCGTTGAACGCGACTTCGAACGTACTGCAGTACTTCACCGAAGGCGGTTTGAAAGTGTCCGTTCGTCCTTCGGGAACAGAGCCGAAGATCAAGTTCTACTTCGAGATTCCGGTGAAGAGCGGCAAACCGTTCACCGGCGCCGACTACGAGCGCTGCACCGCCGAAGCCGAAGCCAAAGTGCCGGCTATCAAGGCGTCACTCGGTTTGTAAACCATCCGATAACACGCTCGCACAGGGATGCGGGCGTGTTATCCTTTTTACCATCGGCAGACAATGAAACGGGTTTTCATCTCCTATAAACGGGCAGACAAAGAGGTCGTTTTCGCGCTGAAAGACCAGATCGAAGCGGCGATAGGCGAGGTGCCTTGGATAGATATTGAAGGCATCGAGAGCGATGAACAGTTCGTGAACGTCATCATCAAAGCCATCGACGAAGCGGAGGTCTTTCTGTTTATGTATTCCCACCACCACACGCACATAGACGACCTGGGAAAAGACTGGACCGTACGCGAGATCAACCTGGCGGAGAAGAAACACAAACGCATTGTCTTTGTCAATATTGACGGCACGCCCCTGACCGACTATTTTGAGATGATGTTCGGTCTCAAGCAGCAGATCGACGCGACAAATGCCTCCGAACTGAACCGCCTGCTGCGTGACCTGAAATCGTGGCTGGACATCCCGTCAAGCCCCGGACAAACGTCTGTCACTCCCCTCCCCCGCCCGCAAAACATCCGCAAACGGCGCATCGTGTCCTATATCATCGGCGGCATTCTCGTTTTGGCGCTTGCCGTATCCGCGGCGATGCTGTGGACCCATTCGGGAAAATATACGAGAGGATTGGAGTATACCTACAACGATTCGACCCGTACGGCGAGTGTCAGCAAAGGGACTGCTATCGACCAAGGAACCATTACCATTCCGAATCACACTTGTCACAAATTCAGACGATTCATTGTGCAGGAAGTAGCCCAAGAAGGCTTCTCCAATGAAATCAAATTACAGCATGTGGTACTTCCTTCCACGCTGCAAAAAATCGGTTATTCGGCATTTTTCAATTGCGATATCCTGAGAAACGTCGAAATCAAAGAAGGAGTGACCCATATTGACGACTACGCTTTCGCGTATTGCGAAGACATGCAGAATATCTCGTTGCCCAGTACGCTCACCCATCTCGGGCGGTACGCATTCCGCGGGAGCAAAAGCATAGAGACGGTCAAATGCTGGGCAAAAACGCCGCCTGCATGGGGGAGATCCGGCAACGAAATCATTTTTGAGAACAAAAACAATATAAAGATTTTAGTTCCCGAAGAAAGCCTCGAGTTATATAAACAGGCAAAAGGCTGGAGTAATTTCAAGAACAATCTGGAAACGCTATAGTCCGCCTCAGTTGGTATCCGCCGTTTCTTTGCGTATCGCATCCACCACCAATCCCGCAAGCGTCATGCCGAACACGGCTGTCACCTGCATCAGGCTACCCCTTGTGTCGCATTTCTGCGCCGGCTCGGTGGAATAGACACATCTGACTTTCCGATACGGTTTCTGCCCCGTCTTCTTCATGCGTGCCCGTACCGCTTTCACGAGTGCGTCCCCCTTAATCGACATCAACTCGCCCGTAGTGACCTGCGTCGGATCGAAACGCAAGGCGGCGCCCATAGAGGAGAAGATCTTTACGCGTGCGCGCGTCGCGCATACTATAAGGTCTGCCTTGGCGGATACATCATCGATGGCGTCGATGATATAGTTGAAAGTGGAAAGGGGAAAGTCTGAAGATGGCACATAGCGCTGCTGAAGTGCCACGATCTCTGCATCGGGGTTAATGGTGAGCAGGCGCTCTTTGAGCACTTCCACCTTCGGACAGCCGACCGTCTCCCGCGTCGCAGGCAGTTGACGGTTCACGTTACTCGCCTGTACGACATCGTCATCGACAATGGTCAGATGACAAAGACCGGTACGGATGAGTGCCTCGGCACACCAGGAGCCCACTCCGCCGACACCGAAGATAATGACACGCGCCGAACGCAAGTTTTCCATCGTCTTTTCACCCAACAAGGCTTCACTTCTTGCAAAAAAATCTTCCATATAGACCCAATTTGGGTGCAAAAGTACAAAAAAATACGCATTTATGCAAAAAAAATGCAAAAAAATTTGGTCATGTCAAAAAAAAGCAGTACTTTTGCACGCTTTTTCGGCGCTACACACCGCACGCCCGCAGTCGCGCGAGTGGTAGTGCAAGCAAGCCCAGGTGGCGGAATTGGTAGACGCGTTGGTCTCAAACACCAATGGGAAACCGTGCCGGTTCGATCCCGGCCCTGGGTACACGCTGCAAACATAACGTTTACATCGGGGACCCCAAAAGAGAAAATAAACAAAATTATAAGGTCAGGCGGGAGACTTAAACAGCCGCTATCCACTCAGAACAGGCTAACTGCCCGGAGAGTTACTAAGAAGGAGGTGTATGCAATGATTATCGTTCCTGTTAAAGAAGGTGAGAACATCGAGCGCGCGATTAAGAAATTCAAACGCAAATTCGATAAGACGGGTGTCAAACGAATCAAGATGGCACATGCGCGTTACGTGCAGTCATTGCACGCTCACGACGATATGTAATTTAAAAAGACCGCACGAGGCGGTCTTTTTTATTGGTGAGTGGTGATTGGTGATTTGTCATTTATTAACTGATTTCTCCCCAGTTATAGGACTGAGAGACACGCAGCAAATCCAGTTGATATTTATAGATCCGGTTCATCTGATCCTCCAGTAACGGATCCTGGTCCAGTATGTCCGATGCCGCCTGCCGCGCTATCGTCAGTATCTGCCCGTCCGTCGCCAGGTTGGCTATCTGCAGGTCTATGGGCAAGCCCGACTGCCGTGTGCCGTCCAGATCCCCTGCTCCGCGTAGCTGCAAGTCCGCCTCGGCGATACGAAATCCGTCATTCGTAGCGACCATGATGTCCATGCGCTTGCGTGTATCCTTGCTCAATTCGAAGTCGGTAAGCAGCAGGCAGAAACTCTGTTCGGCGCCGCGCCCTACCCGACCGCGCAACTGATGCAACTGACTGAGTCCGAAGCGCTCGGCGTTCTGAATGATCATCACCGTGGCATTGGGTACGTTCACGCCCACCTCGATCACCGTCGTTGAGACCAAGATCTGGGTCTCGCCGCTCACGAACCGCTGCATCTGCTGATCCTTGTCCGCCGCTTTCATCTGACCGTGCAGCATGGAGATACGGAACTGCGGGAACGCCTCGCACAACTCGTTATACCCGTTCTGCAGATCCAGCAGGTCCATTTTCTCATTCTCCTTGATCAGCGGATAGACGACGTATATCTGCCGTCCCTCTTCTATCTGCTTGCGCATGAACGCATAAACCTGCGCCCGTCGCTGGATGGAATAATGAATAGTCTGAACGGGTTTGCGTCCGGGCGGCAACTCATCTATCACCGACACGCGCAGATCGCCATAGACCGTCATCGCCAGAGTTCGCGGGATAGGCGTCGCCGTCATGACCAGAATATGCGGCGGAGGAGCCGGTAGCGAGCTATCGGCAGAAGACGCACCGGATTTGGACCATAACTTGGCGCGCTGCGCCACGCCGAAACGATGCTGCTCGTCTATCACCACGAACCCTAATTTTTTCCACTGCACATCGTCTTCGAGCAACGCGTGCGTACCGACAAGAATATGAATCGTCCCGTTGAGCAGCCCCTGATGAATGGGCGCCCGGTTCTTGGCGGTCGTCGAACCGGTCAAGAGCGCCACACTAACGTGCGACGATTGGTGATTGGTGATTGGTAATTGGTTATTGAGCGGCTCAAGAAATTTCTTGAGCGTCTCATAATGCTGGTTCGCCAGAATCTCCGTCGGCGCCATGATACAGGTCTGATAGCCGTTATCCACCGCCAACAGGCAGCAAAGCAGCGCCACCAGCGTCTTACCCGATCCCACATCGCCTTGCAACAGACGGTTCATCTGCTTGCCCGATTTGAGGTCGTCATGGATCTCCCGGATCACACGTTTCTGCGCATTGGTCAGCTCAAACGGCAGGCTCTTGTAGAGCGCATGAAAGCGCGTTCCGACCAAGGGCATCGGAAAACCGTCGTACTGCTCACGGCGTTTCATCTGGCGCAGAATATGCAGTTGCAGGTAGAACAGCTCTTCGAACTTGAGCCGCAAACGAGCCTGCTGCAAAGCCTGCGTATTGGCAGGAAAATGAACCGACACCAGCGCCTGGGTCAGCGACATCAGGTGATACTTCTGCAGTACATCTGCGCCTATCGTATCCGGCACGCCCAGCTTCAAGTCCGGCATCAACTCGGCAATGATACTTCGTATCGCTTTGGAGTTCATGCCCACTTTTTTCATTTTCTCTGTCGTGTTGTAATAGGGCTCCAGACCTTGCGTCATCTCGGGCGTCACCTTGCTCCAGGGTGTCAGCTCCGGGTGTACGAAATTATAGGTATGGTTGAACCGGCTGGGTTTGCCGAAGAGCAGGTACTTGACCCCTTGTTTCAACTTGACATACTGCACTCCCTGGAACCACACCAGTTCGCATTGATGCGTGCCGTCAAAGAACGTCGCACTCAACCGCTGCGCACGCCCAATACCGATCGTGTGCCACTCCGTCACCTCGCCTATTATCTGCACGTACGTATCTTCATCGTCCAGCTCGGCGATACGATAGAAGCGACTGCGGTCGATATACTTATAGGGATACTGGCGAAGAAGATCCATTGCCGTATAGACCTTCAGCTCAGTACGAAGAATGTCGGCACGTTTGGCACCGACATTCTTACAATACGTTATATCTCTTTGAGAAAGTTCCACTAATCCGCTTCGTTTGAACGGGTGTCGATCCGATCGACTTATTGCAACTTGAAGTTCACCGGCAACGTGTAGCGGCAACGAACGGGCTTTCCACGCTGCTTACCCGGCGTCCACTTCGGCATGGACTGGATGACACGTTTTGCCTCGCGGTCCAATGCTTCGTGACCGGACGAACGTACCACCTGGATATCCACGATCGAACCGTCCTTGTTGACCACGAACTGGCAGATCACCTTACCCTGGATACCATTCTCCTGGCAGATCACCGGATACTTGATGTTATCACTCAGGTACTTGAACATCGCCTGCGGTCCGCCGGGGAACTCGGCGTTACTCTCAACGACCACGAAGATGACCTCTTCTTCCTCTTCCTCTACCGGAGCCTCAACGGGAGCAGCGATAACGACCTCAGCCTCCTTGTCATCCTCGGTGTTCACCTCGATGGACTCGGTCTCGACGTTATCCTCTACCACGTTCAGCACCTCAACCTCTTGCACGGCAGGAGGGGGAGGAGGGGGAGGAGTCTCTTGACTCGTCTGCTGAATCTCTACTTCTTCCTCAAAAAGGAACTCTGTGTCGGTCACCTCATACTTCGTGACCTCTCTCTCAGTCCACTCCAATGCCACATAGCAAAGGCTGAGCACGAAAACCAAACCCATCAATACATAGATGAATTTGTCCTTCTCCAGACTGGCTTTTTCAGATTTCTTGATTTGCATATCTTGTGTTTTTTAGGTCGTTGAACGTACGCCTCCGCGCACTCTTTTCAAAATCGGCTACAAAGATACAACTTTTTTATCATTTATGCAAATATAAAATGATATTTTTTGCAAAATCGTATAAATTATGTCATTTTTCAGCCCTTTTTGCTTTAGTCTCTGCTTCCATGAGCGCGGTTGGTAGCGTTCCAGCAGGGCTTCGGTGACCAGCGTGCGGTCGTCAAACTGATAGATCAGATTCATCCGCTGCTCGAACAAAAACGTCTCCGCGGCTGCCGACGAATAGCCCACTTTACCGGGAAACAGTCCGTCGAGCCACTTCCACATTCGCACGCGCTCTTCGCGCAATTGTAAAATCTCCCGTGCGGTCTTGGGCTGCGAGACCGAAGTGTGATCCCGCCAAACGGCTGTTTCATCCGGCAGGTATGCCCATTGCGTCTGCTGGTAAAAGACACCGTATAAGGGGTAATCCAACCAGCGGAAATGCTGCGCTTCGATGGCTTGCAGCAGTTCCTCATTCATCAGCGCAGTCCGGAACATCACCGTACAGTTGGCAAAGCCCACCGAGTCCAGACCATAGACGCCTTCGCGTTGCCCGAACGTCCATGTTTGCGCCCCCGAAAACACTTTTGCAGACGTGTGTACAAAGCCGGTCTCCGGGTGGAGGCGCATATAATCCGCCTGTTTCTGCAGTTTGTGCGGGTCTGTCCAGTAGTCATCCCCGTCCAGCATGGCGGTATATTCGCACCCGTCCGCCATAATGCGGCGGTAGAGATCAACCGTATTGCTCACCAGCCCGAGATTCTGACTCCTGCGCACATAAACGATCCGCTCGTCCTTCGCCGCATAGCGTTCGCACACCTCCTGCGTGCCGTCCGTCGAAGCGTCATCGCCGATATAGATACGCAACGGCTCGACGCATACCTGCGCCTGTACGCTTTCTATCGCCTGTGCAATAAACGATTCGTGATTATATGTCGCGATGCAAACAGCTATCATAGACGGATAGCAGTTTACGACCGATGGCATCGGCGGTAAACTGACTGGTGATGGGTGATTGGTTATTGGTGATTGGTGATTGGTTATTGGCGACTTTTTCGTTCCAGAGGATACACTCTATAAACTCCGCAAACCGTCCGGGCTTATGTTGCGCGACCTCCTGTGGCACGATCAGCGCCCCGAGTTCTTCCGCGATTCCGACCGGCGTACTCAGTATGGGCACTCCGGCGGCAGCCGCTTCCGCCAACACAACTCCGTAGGTCTCATATCGGCTGCTCAACACCAGAGCATCAGCGTTCTGCAAGCGCTCCGCCACCTGACGAGACGTCAGTTCACCCGTCCACTCCAGCAAACCGTCCGGTATCTCCAGACCCGCGGCATATTCGCGCACCTCCTGAAAATCAACGCCCGTACCGACCAACACCAGTCTCCAGTCGCGGCGTTTCTCACTCAGCATCTTCGCCGCCCGCAGCAGTCCCTTCACGTTCTTCGCCCGCTCGTCAAAACAACTCACATGCAGAAGGGTCTTATGATTGGTTATGGGGGATTGGTCATTGGTCTTTGGGGATTTCTCGAAAAAGAAATCATCCACCACGTTGTGAATCGTTCCCCACTCTCCGGCTTCGATGCCGCACGCCTGCATGGCGCGTTGTAGCGGTTGGCTCACTGTCAGTATCTGCTCCGCCTCCCGCGCAATGCGCCGGTAGAGATTCTGCCGGGCAGCAGACATCCGCCTGAACTGACCGTTTTCGGGCAGATACCCGCTCCAGTGCTCTACTATTATATAAGGAATATGGAAGCGCCTCTTCAGCCACATCGCCAGCAGACCTTGCTTCTGGATGACGTTCAACTGGACGATATCAGGCATCCATCCTTCTCGCCGCAAGGCTTTCCATTGACGCCACATATCTGTCCAACCTTGCGAGGCCAGCACACGCACGTCCACACCCGACGCACGGACAGCCTCCGCGTGCTTGTACACGAAGAGACCACTCATCGCGTCTTGCTCAGACGGATACCAGGGTGTCAAAAAGAGAACTTTCAATTACCAATTACCAATCACCAATAACCAGTTACCAATCATCTGTATCTCCACTCCCTTATTTTCTGGAACCAGATAGCAATACGGAAGAGCGGTTTATAGTATTTCTCCACGGCGAAATAAGTCGTCGGAGTGCTGCCGAACTGCTTGTAATGGTTGGCGATTCCTCGGCTCATCGAGCCTTCGAAATCGAACCGCAGGTGTTTCTCCCGTGCCATCTTCATGCACTCCAGAACCAGCAGCGCACTCGCGCCGGAGTCGCCGAAAGCCGGATCGTAGGTCGGAATCAGGAAATACATATAGTGCTTGTCCAAAACCACGAACGCCGCCGCGTACACCTGATGATCCGCATTGCAGATACTGATGATCCGGCATTGCTCCGCCCTGCGCGCCTTGCGCTCCAGAACCAGCAGGAACTCCCGCGTGTAACTGATTTTGCGGTGTCTTGCCCCGAGGCACTGCACATGGAACCGGTAAAAGTCCTCCACCTCCATAGGCTCCACGTGCAAACTGAGCGCTTTTTGCAACTGACGACGTTTGTTCTTGCTGAAATTGGCAATAACGGCATCCAGATCACTCAGGTCATCCACGCGGTAGGTCATGCGCTCGCGGGGCTTGAACCCCAGCGCGCGCAGCGGTTCGATACAGAGACTGCCGGGCAGGTACTGCTGGTAGTAATACGCCAGCCCCATGCGGTCCAACTGCTCGGTGAGCATCCTGCACACCTCCGCCGTCTTCCATTTGTCACCCGTCACCTCCGATGCCACCCATATACCTCCGACCGGTGTCTGTTGCGGCATGAGGACATATCGGAACCATGCGCGCTTGCGGAGCAGATACGGCATGGCGCCCAGGATATTGCCCTCGGAGTCCTCCGCCAGAAGGACGTCCCATTCCTTGCCTGCACACACGGCGTCCATCCACCAGGGCTGCATGAAAATGGGTACGTACTCCTGCTGCGACACCCACTCTATATAGCGCTCTCTGTTACTCATTATCTGAACAATCCGCTGAAGTAACCGCCTTGTTCCTCCGAAGCACTCTGTGCCTCGTCGTTCGCCGCACTCGCTTCCGGTTCCTCCGCCGGCATCGTGTCACGCGGAGCGGAAACACGGTTCGGATCGGGACGGTGGAGAATCTGGATATTCTCCGCTATCACCTCCGTCTTACGGCGGATCTGACCGTCTTTCTCCCATGAACGGGTTTTGAGCTTGCCCTCCACGTACACTTTCATGCTCTTCTTGAGATTCTGCTGAGCCCACTCTGCCAGATTTCGCCACAACACAATGCTGTGCCACTCCGTCACATCAGGTACCTGCGTGCCGTTCTGCATCACATAACCGCGTTCCGTGGTAGCCAGATTAAAATTAGCAATTGCCACACCTCTGTCCAAGTAACGTACTTCAGGGTCTGCGCCTACGTTACCAATCAAAATAACTTTGTTTACGCTTGACATAAATCCATTAACAATTAAATTAAACTATTGAACTGTTTTTTTCGTTGGGACTGCAAAGATACAACAAAAATTGCATATATGCAAATTTTTTACGATTTTTTTGTGTATGTCAAAAATTTTTCGTACCTTTGCGCCGTTTTTGAGTATGAACAGACGTTTTCGGGTCATATTAAGCGTGCTGTTGGGGCTGTTGATGAGCGGTCTTCACGGTGTCGGTATCGCGCGGGCTCAGGTGTCCAACGCGGGTCGGTCGGTCTTCTCGTTCATGAGTCTGCCTACCTCGTCGCGCCTGAATGCATTAGGTGGTACGAACGTGAGCCTCAGCGACGGAGACGTGTCGATGGGTATGTGCAACCCCGCCCTGCTCCACAACGAGACCCACATGGTTCTACAGCTCAATTATTCCTATTACCTGCCGGGCACGATGTTCGGTTCGGCGCTCTTCGGATACAATTTCGGCGAAGCGAAAGGACTAAGGGATGACAGCCGACAGCCCGCAGCGGAAGGACTGCCTTCCCGTCCCAACTATTTCGCCGTCGGCATCCACTACCTCGACTACGGTCGGATGAGCTATGCCGACGAGAACGGAAACCAGACTGGCGGATCGTTCGGTGCGCGGGACATCCTCATCGACGTCATGTATGCGCGCCAGCTCAGCCGGATGTTCAAAATAGGCGTGACGCTCAAACCCGTCTATTCCATCTACGAGAGCTACTCGTCCTTCGCTATCGGAGCCGATGTCGGAGCACATTTCCAGACAGCCGACTCCACGTTCCAGATGGGACTGGTGTTGCAGAACATCGGCTGGCAGCTCAAAGGGTTCTACTCCCAGGATGGCGGTTCGAACCACGAGATGCTGCCCCTCAACCTCCAGCTCGGTCTCACCTACCGCGTCAAGCATGCACCGCTACGGTTCCACCTGCAGATACACAACATGCAGACCTGGTACCTCAACTACGAGTGGACCAGCCTGGACAAGAGCCCCACGACGGGAGACATCATCCCGCATAACATACCTTGGTACGATATGATGTTCCGCCACACGATTTTCGCACTGGAGATCGTACCCAAGAGCGAGAAATTCTATATCGCCCTCAGTTACAACCACCGCCGCCGGGCGGAACTGCAACTGACCGACCAGCGATCGTTGGCGGGATTCGCTTTGGGCGCAGGGGTCAAGATCAAACAGGCACGGATCGGTTTTGCGGTCAGCCAGTTGACCAAATCCAACTTCTCCTACCAGTTAGGTCTGACCCTCGACATCAACGCCCTGATGAAATAACCCGGAACGTCCTCCCGACAATTACCAATCACCAATTACCAATCACCAATGAACAAGATCATCGTTGCCATCGACGGCTATTCGTCCTGCGGCAAATCGACTATTGCGAAAGCGCTTGCCCGATACGCCGGTTACACCTACGTGGACACCGGCGCCATGTATCGTGCCATCGCCCTTTACACCTTGCGTCACAACCTGACCGCACAAGCGGATATCATTGCCGCCTTGCCCGATATCCAAGTTGGTTTTATCCAGGTGGCTCTACCTGAAGGAGAGCAAGCGCAGCACGTTACCCTCAACGGCGAAGATGTGGAGGCGTTCATCCGCACGCTCGAAGTGGGCAACCGCGCAAGCGAAATCTCCACGATCAAAGAAGTGCGGGCGTTCCTCGTGGCGCAGCAACAAGCCATGGGTGTTGCGAAAGGCATCGTCATGGACGGTCGAGATATCGGAACGGTCGTGTTCCCCGACGCCGAACTCAAACTCTTCCTCACCGCTTCCCCCGAAGTAAGGGCGCAACGCCGGTTCGACGAACTGGTGGAGAAAGGACAACAACCCGTCTTCGAAGACGTCTTGGCGGATGTCAACGACCGCGACTACCGGGACACCCATCGTGCCGAGTCGCCGCTTCGTCAGGCGGAAGATGCCATTGTTGTCGATAACAGCCACCTCACCCGCGAACAACAGATGCAAGTCATTTACGAGGTCTTCGACAAAATCACCAATAACCAATAACCAATAACCAATAACCAATCACCAATTACCAATCCCCTCATGCTCGTCTCCATCGATACCAACTCCGGTTTCTGTTTCGGTGTCACCAGCGCCATCCGCACCGCCGAAGAGCAGTTGAAGCAGGGCGACCTGTACTGCCTGGGGGATATTGTGCATAATGGTCAGGAGGTGGCACGTCTGGAACTCATGGGTCTGGCGACCATCGACTACGACGACCTGCGCACGCTGCCTGCCCATTCGCGCGTGTTGCTCCGTGCGCACGGCGAACCGCCGTCCACCTATTGGATCGCACAGCAACGGGGTATCGAGATCATCGACGCCACCTGTCCGGTCGTCAAAAAACTGCAGGATCGTATCCGCGCCTGTTACGAAGCGCACAAAAATGACGAACCCACTCCTCCGCAGATTGTTATCTACGGTCAGCCCGGGCATGCCGAGGTCATCGGACTACAAGGACAAACCAACAACACGGCTATCGTCATCGAGAACACCGGACAGCTGGACCGCATCGATTTCCACCGGCCTATCTACCTCTTCTCCCAGACCACCAAATCCGTGGAAGGATTCCGGGAACTTGTGGAGGCGATTAAATCACAAATCACCAACCACCATTCACCAATCGTACCGGAGGTACATGATACCATCTGCCGCAACGTAGCCAACCGCGTTCAACGGCTTCAGGACTTCGCACGAGCCAACGATCTGGTCATCTTCGTCGGAGGAAGCAAGTCCTCTAACGCGCGCGTACTATATAATAATTGTAAGGAAGCCAACCAAAACACCATTTTCATCTCTCACCCCGACGAACTGGAAGCACACATGGCGGAAATCACCGCGCTCTCTCCTGACGCCAAGATCGGTATATGCGGTGCCACCAGCACGCCACAATGGTTAATGGAGCAGGTTAAAGACCGTCTTGAGAGATAAAATACACTTTTCTACGGCTCATTTTGTGGTAAATACGAAAATAATTGCCATAAAATTTGCATAATTCAAAAAATTGTTGTACCTTTGCACGCTTTTTCCGCGGTGACGCGTAAAAAGGCTAATGTATTGTTTAACTTTTAAAGGGAATTCGAAATTTCGAAATGTCGAAAAACCGGTATCTCGAAAGATTGTTTCCCACAACAATTATCTACCATTATGGCAGAAAACTTATCTCTCCAGAACTTCGACTGGGATGCCTATGAAGCACAACAGCAAGGCACAAAAAACGAAGCAGAAACTCAACGGTACAATGAAACGCTCAGCGCCATCAAGGACAACGAGGTAGTAGAAGGTACTGTCATCAGCATTAACAAACGCGAAGTAGTTATTAACGTAGGTTACAAATCCGACGGTGTTGTACCGGCGGCTGAGTTCCGTTACAACCCTGAGCTCAAGGTGGGTGACAAAGTAGAAGTGTTCATCCTCAGCCAGGAAGACAAGAAGGGTCAGCTCGTTCTGTCTCACAAAGAGGCACGTGCAGCCCGCGCTTGGGATCGCGTTAACGAGGCTTACAACGCAGGTGAGATCGTTACCGGTTACATCAAATGGCGTTCCAAAGGCGGCATGATCGTGGACGTTCTGGGCATGGAAGCATTCCTCCCGGGAAGCCAGATCGACGTGAAACCCGTTCGCGACTACGATGTACTCGTGGGCAAAACCATGGAGTTCAAGATTGTGAAGCTGAACCCCGAGTTCCGCAATGTCGTTGTTTCGCACAAAGCTCTCATCGAGGCTGAACTGGAAGCACAAAGACAAGAAATCATCTCGAAGCTCGAGAAGGGTCAGGTACTCGAAGGAACCGTTAAGAACATTACCCCGTACGGTGTATTCATCGACCTGGGTGGTGTGGACGGTCTCATTCATATCACCGACCTCAGCTGGGGACGCGTTAACGACCCGAAAGAGATTGTTCAACTCGACCAGAAGATCAACGTTGTTATCCTCGACTTCGACGACGAGAAGAAACGTATTGCTCTCGGCTTGAAGCAGCTCGCTCCGCATCCTTGGGATGCTCTCGACGCTAACCTCAAGGTGGGCGACAAGGTTCACGGCAAGGTAGTCGTTATGGCTGACTACGGAGCATTCATCGAGATCGCAGAAGGCGTAGAAGGCCTCGTTCACGTATCCGAGATGAGCTGGAGCCAGCACCTCCGCAGCGCTAATGACTTCCTCAAAGTCGGCGACGAGGTAGATGCTGTCATCCTGACGCTCGACCGCGCTGAGCGTAAGATGTCCCTCGGTATCAAGCAACTCAAGGCTGATCCGTGGGCTAATGTGGAGACCAAGTACGCTGTTGGCACTCGCCACTGGGCTAAGGTTCGTAACTTCACCAACTTCGGTGTCTTTGTTGAGATCGAGGAAGGCGTGGATGGACTCATCCACATCAGCGACCTCAGCTGGACCAAGAAGATCAAACACCCGAATGAGTTCACCCAGATCGGTGCGCAGATCGAAGTTGTCGTTCTCGACATCGACGTAGCGAACCGTCGTCTGAGCCTCGGTCACAAGCAACTCGAGGAGAACCCGTGGGAAGAGCTCGAAGCCAAGTTCGGCGTGGACACCATCGTAGATGGTAAGGTTGTTGAACTGACCGACAAGGGCGCTGTTGTTTCGCTCGAGGAAGGCGTAGAGGGCTTCTGCACGACCCGCCACCTCCAGAAGGAAGACAAATCGCCGGTTGCTGTGGGCGACGAACTGCCGTTCAAGGTGATCGAGTTCAACCGCGACGCTAAGCGTATTCTCGTAAGCCACCTCCGCACATGGGAGGAGCGCAAAGAGGCTCCGGCTAAGGCTGCCAAGAAAGCCGCTAAACCGGAAGAGCCCCAGCTCGACATGCCGAAGGTAGAGAAGACGACGCTCGGTGACCTCGCTGCGCTCGCTGACCTCAAAGCTTCCATGGAAGCCGAGGAGAAGCCGAAAAAAGGCGGCAAGAAAGCGAAAAAAGACGAGGAGTAATCATCCCTTGGGGGATTTAAATGTGAGAAGCGACCATTGAGCCGCTTCTCTCTTTTTTTTCCTATATCTTCCTATTTTCGCATAAAAATGCATTTTTCTCTTGCATATATCGAAAAAAAGCAGTAACTTTGCAGCACTTTTAATCGAGTGCTGCCAAGCACGAGAAAAATGGCTAAATTAGCCGAAAGTTGCAAAGATATACAAAATATGGCATATAACAAGTATGACAAATTGGAATGGACGCTGATTTTTGTGACCGAGTTCGGTAAGCG
Source organism: Paludibacteraceae bacterium (assembly GCA_905233375.1). Lineage (GTDB taxonomy): Bacteria > Bacteroidota > Bacteroidia > Bacteroidales > Paludibacteraceae > Colicola. The sequence continues at coordinate 28,601 of CAJOEJ010000031.1, forward strand.
TTTCGGGCTGTCACTCAAGCAGGCATTTAACTACTTGAGCCGCTACCAAGGT
>CAJOEJ010000032.1 GCA_905233375.1 Paludibacteraceae bacterium
AAGAACAAAATTGTATAATAAAAATTTTATTGTTAACAATCCAAAAGTGTAAACGATGTTCTGATACAAAAGTGTAAACGATCATCTGATACATGTCAATTAAGAATTATGAATTAAGTATTAACAATTAAGAATTATGAATTAAGAATTAAGAAAGCGTTCTATTGACTTTTGTGCAACGTTTGGAGTGGGTTCGGATTCTATGAGTTGGGTACATCCGATCAATAATACCCAAACTTCGATAGCCGCACGAATCTTTAAATTTTGCACTTGTCTTAAATAGCCCTTATTAACAATTAAGAATTATGAATTAAGAATTAAGAATTAAGAAAGCGTTCTATTGACTTTTGTGCAACGTTTGGAGTGGGTTCGGATTCTATGAGTTGGGTACCAACCTCGATAGCCGCACGAATCTTTAAATTTTGCACTTGTCTTAAATAGCCCTTTCTGAATTCTACATTCTGAATTCTGCATTCAAAAATTCTGCATTCAAAAATTCTACATTCTGAATTCTGCATTCAAAAATATTGAATTCTACATTCTAAAATATATGAAACCCATTATAGCAATTACATCGGGAGATACAAACGGAGTAGGGTATGAGGTGATTATAAAAGCCCTGCTGGAGTCGCATATCTTCGAGATCATGCGTCCTGTCATCTATGGCAACGCGGTGGTCGCCAAACATCATATCCAGACGCTGAGCGAGGAGTTCCGCAATGTGACGTGGAACCCTATCGATGATGCCGGCATGGCGAAAGACGGCCGTCTGAACCTGATCACGTGTTATACGGACAACGTGCCGGTTCAGTTCGGTACGATGACGGAATGGTCGTGCAAAGCATCCAAAGCGTCGCTGGAGCGTGCGTGCAGGGATCTGAAGGACGGCAAAGTGCAGGCGCTGGTGACCGCTCCCTTGTGCAAAGAGGCGCTGGGAGGAGGACATACCGAGTTCCTTACGGACTTTTTTAAAGGACAAAGTGACAATGAACAAGAAACAAAGGAATCGCTGATGATGCTCTGTAGCGGTACTATACGTGTGGCACTGGTGTGCAACCATGTGTCCGTTGCCGAGATCCCTTCCCGTATCACGGAAGAGCGTATCCTTGCCAAGCTGGGTGTGCTGAACGAGTCGCTCAAACGCGATTTCCGTCTGGAGAAACCCCGTATCGCCGTGCTGGCGCTCAACCCCCATGCGGGGGACGACGGTCTGTTGGGCACGGAGGAGCAGGAGATCATCGCCCCGGCTATCGCCAAAGCGAACACGAACGGTATATGGGCGTTCGGTCCTTATGCCGCCGACGGTTTCTTCGGCTCGGGGCACTTCCGCCATTTCGACGCTGTGCTCGCCATGTACCACGACCAGGGGCTGATCCCGTTCAAGACCCTCGACATGAGCGGTGTCAACTATACCGCGGGGCTGCCGGTGGTACGCACTTCGCCGGATCACGGAACGGGATTCGATATCGCCGGTAAGAACCAGGCGGATCTGTCCAGCATGCGCAATGCGCTGTACATGGCGCTGGACGTGCTCCACACGCGTGCCGAGTACGATGCGCTGCGTGACAATCCACTGCCGTTCATCGTACGTGCAGACAGCGAAGGCAAACCGCGACGCGAGTTCATCGATTTCAAGACCACAACCGGTGGTAACAGGTTTGAGAACAATTAACAATTAAGAATTATGAATTAAGAATTAAGAAAGCGTTCTATTGACTTTTGTACAACGTTTGAAGTGGGTTCGGATTCTATGAGTTGGGTACCAACCTTGATAGCCGCACGAATCTTTAAATTTTGCACTTGTCTTAAATAGCCCTTTCTGAATTCTACATTCTGAATTCTACATTCTAAACAAGATATGACAAGTAAAGAAATTCGTCAGTCCTTTTTGGACTTTATGGCATCGAAGGGACACCAGATCGTACCCTCCGCGCCGATGGTAATAAAAGATGATCCGACTCTGATGTTCACCAATGCGGGTATGAACCCGTGGAAGGGCATCATCCTGGGCAACGACCCGATCAAGTATCCCCGTGTGGCGGACAGCCAGAAATGTCTGCGCGTGTCGGGCAAGCACAACGACCTCGAGGAAGTGGGGCACGATACGTATCACCACACGATGTTCGAGATGCTGGGCAACTGGTCTTTCGGGGACTATTTCAAGCAGGAAGCGATTGATTTCGCATGGGAGTATATCGTGGATGTATTGAAGATCGACCCGTCCAACCTGTATGCAACGGTCTTTGAGGGTTCGCCCGAAGACGGTCTGTCCCGCGATGACGAAGCGGCTGCTATCTGGGCGAAACATCTGCCTGCCGACCATATCCTGAACGGTAGCAAGCATGATAACTTCTGGGAGATGGGCGAGACAGGTCCGTGCGGCCCGTGTTCGGAGCTGCATGTGGACAGCCGTCCTCTCGACGAGCGTAACGGCATCGCCGGACGCGACCTGGTCAACAAAGACCATCCGCAGGTCATCGAGATTTGGAACATCGTCTTCATGCAGTACAACCGCAAGGCGGACGGTTCGCTCGAACCCTTGGCGAAGAAAGTGATTGACACGGGAATGGGTTTTGAGCGTCTGGTGCGTACGATCCAGGGCAAGACCTCCAACTACGATACGGATGTGTTCCAGCCCATGCTCGCCAAGATAGGGGCTATCTGCGGTTGCGCGTACGGCAAGGACGAGAAGACCGACATCGCCATGCGTGTCATCGCCGACCATATCCGTACGATCGCGTTCGCTATCACGGACGGTCAGTTGCCGTCCAACGAGAAAGCGGGCTACGTCATCCGCCGTATTCTGCGCCGTGCCGTGCGCTACGGATATACGTTCCTCGGCGCCCGTTCGGCGTTCCTCTACCGGCTCGTTCCGCAACTGATAGAGGATCTGGGGGCGGCTTATCCCGAACTCGTGGCGCAGCAGAACCAGATCGTGCCGGTCATCAAGTCCGAAGAGGAAGCGTTCCTCCGCACGCTGGACAAAGGCATCGGTCTGCTGGACAAACTGATGGACGAGGCGCGCAAAGCGGGCAAGACCGAGATCAGCGGTGTCGATGTGTTCACGCTCAAAGACACCTACGGCTTCCCCTTGGATCTGACCGAACTCATCCTGCGCGAGAACGGCTTCACGACCAACGAAGAGGAGTACAACAAAGCCCTCGAGCACCAGAAATCGATGGGACGCGAGGCGAACAAGCAGGACCTCGGCGACTGGACCGTACTGCAGGAAGGTGAGACCGAGTTTGTCGGATACGATGAACTGACCTGCGAGACGCAGATCCTGCGTTACCGACAAGTCAGCCAGAAAGGCAAATCGTTCTATCAGGTCGTCCTCTCCAAAACACCTTTCTACGCCGAGATGGGTGGCGAGGTAGGAGACACGGGAGTCCTTAAAGTACAAAGTGACAAAGGACAAAGTACAAAGGAATTCAAAATTATTGACACCAAGCGGGAGAACGGTTTGCCGGTACATATTATGGCTGAATTGCCGTGTGATCCGAATGCTACGTTTGTGGCGGAAGTAGATGCGGAGCGTCGGCAGGCGATCGCATGCAACCACTCGGCGACGCATATTATCCATTATGCGCTCCGCGAGGTGTTGGGCAAGCATGTGGAGCAGAAAGGTTCGCTGGTCACTCCCGACAGCCTGCGTTTCGACTTCTCGCATTTCCAGAAAGTGACGCCCGAAGAGCTGCGTGAGGTGGAGAGAGTGGCGAATGCCCTGATCCGTCAGGATCTGTCGCTCGAGGAGAGCCGTCACACGCCTATCGAGCAGGCGAAAGCGATGGGCGCCATGGCGCTGTTCGGAGAGAAATACGGTGACGACGTGCGTGTCATTAAGTACGGTCCTTCGGTCGAGTTGTGTGGCGGCTGCCACGTGTCCAGTACAGGACGTATCGGTTCGGTGCGCATCGTGATGGAGACGAGTGTCGCTGCCGGCGTACGCCGTATCGAAGCCGTTACCGCCGCCAAAGCCGACGAACTCTATTACGCGGCGCAGGATATGCTGAACAACCTCCGCGAGTTATTGCATAACTCACCGGATCTGGTCACCGCTATCCATAAGCAGTTGGAGGAGAATGCATCCCTCAAGAAGCAGATGGACGAGATGATGGCAAAGCAGATAGAGCAATTCCGTGACCATATAATCGGTCAGGCGGAAGACTTCGGGGATATCAAGCTGGTCAAACTGGAAGGCGAGTACGACAGTTCCGTCATCCGTGGCGTCATGCCGCTCCTGCGCGGCAAGTTCACCGATGTCAAGTTTGCCGTAGTCGCCGCGACGAAGTGGGAAGGCAAGCCGCAAATCGCCGTCTTCCTCTCTCAGCCGCTCGTGGATGCAGGACTCAACGCCGGCGCCATGATCAAGTCCGCCGCCAAACGGATTCAGGGCGGTGGAGGCGGTCAGCCATGGATGGCTGTCGCCGGAGGACGAGACGTCAACGGACTCCGTGACGCGATGGAAGAATTACTCGCTGCGCTCGATTGAAGATTGGTAATTGGTGATTGAAGATTGAAAAATGAAACTGCCGAGCTCCTGTCTGCCTGAAAAAATCCGAAGTGCCGTCCGCTTCACCGTGGTCGGTACGACGGGTATGTTCGTCCAGACATGGTGCTTCATGGCAGCCTTGGTGTTGCTCCACGGACCGGAGAAAGGCGAAGCGCTCTACTATACCGCCTTCGGGATAGGGTATGTGCTGGAGATGATTCCCAATTATCTGGTTTCCAACTGGTACACCTTCGGGACGAAACCCGATATAAAGAACGCAGGCGGATTCCTTCTTGCGCGCGCAATAAATTTAGGAATACAGTTGGGACTGCTGCCCCTCATGCTGCTATGGATTCCCGACTGGAGAGACGATTATATCAGTTTTGTGGTCATCTTCATCGGAGGATGTATCAATTATCTCATTTGTCTGCTGTTCTTTAAAAAGAAAGAACCGGCAGCCGGTGAAAAGGAAACGAAATAGTAAATTGTAACAATTGACAGCTATATGTTTGACAGTTTAAGCGAACGATTAGAACGAAGTTTTAAGATTCTCAAAGGTGAAGGCCGTATCACCGAGATTAACATTGCCGAGACGGTAAAAGACATCCGTAAGGCATTGCTGGAGGCGGATGTGAACTACAAGACCGCCAAACTCTTTACCGACCGCGTGAAGGAGAAAGCGCTGGGACAGAACGTGATTACAGCCGTTCGTCCGGGGCAGTTGCTGATCAAGATCACGCACGACGAGCTGGCGGAGCTGATGGGCGGAGAAGCCACGGAGATCAATCTCAAAGGCAGTCCCGCCGTGATCCTCATGTCGGGTTTGCAGGGTTCGGGTAAGACGACCTTTGCGGCGAAACTCGCCAACTACCTGCAGACGAAAAAGAACAAGCGCGTCATGCTGGTGGCGTGCGACGTCTATCGTCCGGCGGCGATCGAGCAGTTGCGTGTACTCGGCGAGCAGATCAAAGCCAATGTCTATCTGGGTCTGGACGAGTCCGATCCGGTCAGGAAAGCGCAGGCGGCGATCAGCGAGGCGAAGCGCATGGGGTACGATGTGGTCATCGTCGATACAGCCGGTCGTCTGGCGGTGGATGAGCAGATGATGCAGGAGATAGCGGCTATCAAAGACGCCATCACGCCGAGCGAGACCCTGTTCGTCGTCGATGCAATGACCGGACAGGACGCAGTCAATACTGCCAAAGAGTTCAACGACCGGATTGATTTTGACGGAGTCGTTCTGACCAAGCTGGACGGTGACGCCCGCGGCGGTGCAGCGCTCTCTATCCGCTCGGTGGTGGACAAGCCGATCAAGTTCATCGGCACGGGCGAGAAGATGGAGGCGATCGATGTGTTCCATCCTGCCCGTATGGCGGACCGTATCCTGGGAATGGGTGACGTGGTCAGCCTCGTCGAGCGTGCCCAGGAGCAGTACGACGAAGAAGAGGCACGGCGTATCAGCAAGAAGATCGCCAAGAACCAGTTCGACTTCAATGACTTCCTTGCGCAGCTGGCGCAGATACGCAAGATGGGTTCGATGAAGGATCTGATGAGCATGATCCCGGGAATGGACAAGGCGTTGCGAGGTGTCGAAATAAGCGATGACGCATTCAAACCCATCGAGGCGATGATCAGTTCCATGACGCCGGAAGAGCGTGCCAATCCGGCGATCCTCAACGGCAGCCGCAAGGCGCGTATCGCCAAAGGAGCCGGTGTGACCATTGTCGAACTGAACCGCTTCCTCAAGCAGTTCGAGCAGACTGCCAAGATGATGCGCAAGGTACAACAAATGAGTGGAAGACGCAGATAATGTCAGAAGAAAAAATATATCAACCCCGGTGGGACAAGCATAAGGAGCGGCAGGCACACCATCACCACCACCATCACTCGTACAGTTCGGACTCCGGTCATCGTACGAATACGTGGGGCGGCTGGCTCAAGTTGCGTGACAGACAAGCCTATTACGGCTTGATGCTCATCGTGATTGCTATCATCGGGTTCGCTACCTACAAGCTGGTGATGATGTTCGTGGACGAGCTGCGCCAGATGCCGATGGACGATCCTACTGCAGAGCGTCCGGTGGACGAACTGCGTGTACGCAAAGTGGAGGAGCAGGACGCACTCATGTTCGGAGACAGCCTCGCCAAGGCGGAGAACCTCGATTCGATTCAGCGCAAGGTGCAGATAGACACCCGCCCCGTATATCGTCCGCCACGCAAGGAGAACGAGTGGTATATCACCCAGCGCGAGTGGAAAGCCATCTGGAAGAACTACCAGATATGGCGCTGGGAGAAACGGCGGGATAAAGAAGAACAAAAGCGCGAGCAAGAAGAACGAAAGCGCAATAAAGAATAAGATGAATCTGTTAGACGGAAAGAAGATAGCCGCCGAGATCCGGCGTGAGTTGCGCGAAGAAGTGAGCGCCCTGGTCGCATCGGGCAGGCGTGCGCCGAAGTTGGGCATCGTGCTGGTGGGAAACAGTCCTGCCAGCGAGACATACGTGAACAACAAGATCAAAGCGTGCGCGGAGGTGGGTATAGAGGCGGAGAAAATCGTCTATGACGCAGCTATCACCGAGCAAACACTCCTCACGGAGGTACACCGCCTCAATAACGACCCCTCCATCGACGGCTTCATCGTCCAGCTGCCTCTCCCAGCACATATCAGCGAGAACAAAGTGCTGAGTGCCATCGACTTCCGCAAGGATGTAGACGGACTGACCCCGGAGAACGTAGGGCGGACTGTACAAGGACAGCCTTCGCTGGTGAGCGCTACCCCGCGTGGCATACGCGAACTGCTGGCGCGTTACAACATTCAGACGGAAGGCAAACATGTGGTGGTCATCGGGCGGTCGAATATCGTCGGCAAACCGGTCGCCATGCTGTTGATGCAGCGTCCGTATCTGAGCCTGCCCGGGATGAGTGCCGCTTCGTTAGGCGACGCCACGGTGACGATATGCCATTCGAAGACGCGCGATCTGGCGGCTATATGCCGTACGGCGGATATCATCATCGTGGCGGCGGGATGTCCCAAACTGCTTACCGCAGATATGGTACATGAAGGAGCCGTGGTCATCGACGTGGGCATCAACAGGGTGGAAGTACAAAGGGACAATGTACAAAGGGACAATGTACAAAGGGACAATGTACAAAGGGACAAAGTACAATGTACAAAGGGATATAAATTGGTGGGTGATGTCGATTTCGAGCACGTGGCACCGAAAGCGGGGTATATCACACCCGTTCCCGGAGGAGTAGGTCCGATGACCATTGTCAGCCTGTTGCAGAATACGCTCCAGGCATATAGGATGAAAGAAGAAAACGAAAGATGAATATTCTCGATAAGATAGAAGGCTTGGAAGCCAAGTTCCATGAGGTGTCGCTCCTCATTACAGACCCGGCGGTGATAGCCGATCAGGCGCGTTATGTGCGTCTGAACCGCGAATACCACGACTTGGAGCGTGTGCTCGAGGTCGCGGCGCGGTACAAGAAAGCCGTCACGGATCTGCAGGATGCAAAGGATCTGTTTTATACCGAATCTGATCCCGAGATGAAAGAGATGGCAAAAGCGGAGATAGACGAACTCGAACCGCAGATACCGCGACTCGAAGAGGAACTGAAACTCCAACTGCTGCCCCAGGATCCCGAGGACGGCAAGAACGTCGTCATGGAGATACGTGGCGGCACAGGCGGCGACGAGGCGGCGATCTTTGCCGGAGACCTGTTCCGTATGTACTGCAAGTACTTCGAGATAAAGGGATTCAAATATACCGTTTCTTCGTTCAATGAAGGAGCGTCCGGCGGATACAAGGAGATCATCTTCAACGTGACGGGTCAGAATGTGTATGGCACGCTCAAGTACGAGAGCGGCGTACACCGCGTGCAGCGCGTGCCGGTGACGGAGACCCAGGGACGAGTCCATACTTCCGCCGCAACGGTTGCGGTACTACCGGAAGCAGATGAGTTCGAGGTGCATATCAACGAAGGGGAAATCAAATGGGAGACGTTCCGTTCCGGCGGCGCAGGAGGACAGAACGTCAACAAGGTGGAGTCGGGTGTGCGCCTGCGCTATATGTGGAAGAATCCCAATACCGGCGAGGTGCAGGAAATACTGATCGAGTGTACCGAGACGCGTGACCAGCCGAAGAACAAAGAGCGTGCCCTCTCGCGCCTGCGCACGCAAATATATGATAAGGAGCACCAGAAATATATCGACGACATCGCCGCGCGCCGTAAGACGATGGTCTCAACGGGTGACCGCAGTGCCAAGATTCGCACCTACAACTATCCGCAGGGACGTATCACCGACCATCGTATCGGCTATACCGTATATAACCTCGCCGCGTTCATGGACGGCGACATCCAAGGCGTCATCGATGCCCTCCAGGTAGCCGAAAACGCAGAACGGCTCAAAGAAAGCGAGTTATAAGAGAGGAAGCGGAAAGAGAGGGATTCGAAAATTGCCGTAGGCAATAATCGTGCGAGGTTTATCCGAGCAAAGAACTCCCGAGCGGGGATTGAGAAGACCCTGTCCTTCTCAAAAAGAAATAGGGACGTCCGGATAGGATGTCCCTATTTGTTTTTCGCGGAAAGAGAGGGATTCGAACCCCCGGTACCTTTCAGTACTTCGGTTTTCAAGACCGACGCAATAGACCACTCTGCCATCTTTCCCCGCTTGAACCCGGTCGGAATAACGCTACACTTGCATTCCTCCCGATTCGTTTTTCGCGAAATCGGCGACAAAGGTACTGCTTTTTTTTGAATTACGCAAGAGCAGATGCATTTTTTTGTTATTTTTCAGCCTAAAAACTTGCATATTTCAAATTTTTGTAGTAATTTTGCACCGGATTATGTGTGTTAAGCGTATTACATCGTCCGATATTAACATTCAATTTATACAGTTATGACATTTATTATTCTTATTGCGGCATTGTTGCCGGCGATTCTGTTAGGGTGGTACATCTGGAAAAAGGATCCGAATCCGGAGCCGATGTCGTGGATTCTCCGTGCCATCTTGGCGGGTGTGATCATTGTTTTTCCCGCGGCGGGTATTGAGATGTTCCTCAGCAGTCTGTTGTTCGGCGGCGGTGAGCCTGTGACACTTATCGGTTCCACCATTCAGGCTTTCTTTGTGGCAGCGATTCCCGAAGAGGGACTCAAACTGCTGGCGTTGTATTTGTTGCTGCGCAAGAACCCCTATTTCGACGAGCATTTTGACGGTATTGTGTATGCCGTTTTTGTGAGTCTGGGTTTTGCCGCCATTGAGAATATAGAATACGTGTTCGGCACAGGTGAAGACTGGCTGGGGACGGCTGTTATGCGTGCATTGCTTGCCGTTCCGGGACATTACGCATTCGCCATCCTGATGGGATACTACTATTCGCTGTATCATTTCGTGGACCGCTCGGCAACGAATGCGATCAAGATTTTCGCTATGCCGGTATTGGTTCACGGTATATACGACGCAATCGCCATGAGCGGTTCCGTGAACCCGATTATCGGTTCGATCAGTTTTATCGTGCTGATTTATTTCTGCATCAAGCTGCAACGCTATGCGCAGAAACATATCAAGGATCTGATCGTCAAGAACAACGCATCGGGCAGCACTCCGGTTAATCCCTGATAGGATGTTGTCTCGGAATATGAAACATAGACTGATCGTCCTGTCGCTTCTTCTGTGCGCCGCCGGTGCGTCTTTTGCGGACGATGTGCGCAAACCGTCGTACCAGTTGGAGGATAACACGTTCTTCGACCCCTCGCGCAAGACCGAGAAGGAGAAGAGCTACTCGTTCGCCGTGGAGTACCGTATTGAGGCGGGCTACGTGCAGCATTGGCAGCGTACGCAAGGATTGAGTTTCCCCGATATGTACCTGCACGGCGTGCGTCTGGGCGGTACGTTCACGTTCCTCCTGCCGCTTCATTTCAGCTTGCAGACAGGTGCGTTCTATACCTTGCTGTACGGTCAGAACGACCAGCACTGGCGTTCGGTGGATGCCCCGTCGGTGCAAACCGAGTATATCCGTCACCGGGTCCTGGAGCATAATCTGACGGTGCCTGTGCGGGCTTTCTATACCATTCCCGTGTGGAAACAGCTCAACCTGTTCTTCTATACAGGTCCCCAGTTGCACATCGGGCTGGCGGAGAACGATTATATGGCGTTGAACCTGAGCGATGGTACCAAGACCTGGCTGGAGACGCAAGGCATTCCCACAGCGCCGTATGACCGTATGGCGGACGAACTTGTCCGCGCGAACATCCAATGGGGGGTCGGCGGAGGTCTCGAGTGGGCGCAGTATCGGGTGCAGTCAGGCTATGATTTCGGACTCAACAACCTCGTCCGCACGCCAAAGAACCCCGGACAGCACATGAGCGAGTGGGGATGGTACGTCACCTTCTGCTACCGGTTCTGATTCACAAAAAAAGGCACTTTCAAGGTGCCTTTTTTATTGCCGTACGGTGATGTGGAAGCAGGACTGTTTCCATTCGTATTTGACGTAGATGCGTCCTTTGCGCTGCTCGTTGAGCAACGCCTGCCCGAGCACCAGTTTGAGATTGTCCTCGTGCATGTATTCCCGCGTCCGTGTCACTTTGTCATAACGCATGTAAGCGAGGTCGAAAGTAGTGCCGTAACAATGGCAGGATTGAGTGACGGAATTGATGTTTCCGCTGCGTTGCAACAGGCGGATATCCTCCTCGGTACGCAGTACCGATGTGACGTAAAAGCGGTAATGGGGCAGTCCGTTTCGCGCCAGTATGTCCGCCCACTCGGCGCCGATGGAGTCCAGTTCGCGCTTGGCGGAAGGGATGAGATACGGAACGGAGTGAGTGAGATCGTCCACCACGTAGTTGTTACACGTCTTGATCTCCACCAGTTGTTTGCGCATCGAAGCGGCATCGTTCCGGTCTTTGGGAGGGTGCGGCAAGCCGATACGCGAAGCCACCTCGTGCTGCTTCGACTGCAGGTCGTTGAACTTGACCTTGTAACTGAACGTCCGTCCGGGATACCGGACCAGAGTGTCTTCCTCCATCTCCCGCTCCGTTTCTTTGTTGGAACAGCCGGAGCATGAAGCGAACAGTCCCGTTCCGAGTATCACGACCGCGATAAGGATATAGTGCCATTTCATATTCATGCTGCAAAGGTACGAAAAATAAATGACGTGAGCAAATTTCAGGTCATTTTTTTGCCGTAGTGTTCCGGTTAACCCATTAAAATAACGAAAAAACGCTCATTCGGGCGATTTTTCTTGCATATGTCAATTTTTTTTCGTACCTTTGCACCCGCAAAGGTGTGTAGTTCCGGATCAAGTGGACCGGGGCTGAAACAAACGAACATAATAAATATATTGCACATATGAAATTTACTATCTCGAGTTCAAAATTATTTGCTCAGTTACAGGCAGTATGCCGTGTTATTAACAACAAGAACGCGCTTCCTATTCTGGATGACGTACTCTTCTCTCTGGATGGAAACCAGCTGACATTGACGGCTTCGGACGGTGAGATTACCGTTCGCTCCTCTGTGGAGGTGGAGAGTGTAGAGGGAAGCGGCAAAGTGGCATCGTTGGCAAAGTTGCTGCTGGAGACCCTGAAGGAGTTCAGCGAGCAGCCGCTGGTGTTCACCATTGACGATCAGAATTTTGCAGTCAGTATGGTCAGCCAGAGCGGTACTTATTCGTTTGTCGGCGTGAACGGCAACGAGTACCCGGAGATGCCGGTTGCAGAGGAGAATGCCCAGCAGGTGACGATGCCCGCAGCGGTACTCCAGAAAGCCATTGAGAAAACTATCTTCAGTACGGCGGACGATGACCTCCGTCCGGTGATGAACGGTATCTCGTTCGACGTAGCGGAGAACAGAGTGACGCTGGCTGCTACCGATGCGCACCGTCTGGTTCGTTATACGAGCATGAACGTACAGGCGGGCCTCCTGGGCAAGGAGGAGAACGATGTGACCGTTACGTTCGGCGCCAAGAACGCCCGTTTCGAGTTTGGCAGCGTATTGCTCGTTTGCCGTCTCATCGAGGGACGTTTCCCCAATTACAATGCCGTTATCCCGCAGGGAAACCAGAATATCGTGACGGTGGACCGTCAGACGATGCTCAATGCCTGCAAGCGCGTAGCGGTCTTCGCGAACAACGGCACAGCCTTGCTGCGTCTGGCGCTGAGTGACAATCAGGTCAAGATCTCCGCGCAGGATATCGACTTCTCCACGAGCGCAGAGGAGACCGTAGGATGCGACTACAACGGTATGCCGATGGCTATCGGATTCAAGGCTCCGTTCCTCATTGACCTGCTTTCCGCTATTGATTCGCAGGAGGTTCAGCTTAAGCTCTCCGATCCGGCACGCGCAGGACTCATTCTGCCGCTGGAGAACGAGGAGAACGAAGACATCCTCATGCTGTTGATGCCGATGTTGTTAAATGATTAAGTCTGCTTGACCGTCAAAGCGATAAAGAGATGTTCAGACAGTTGACCGCGCAAGAGATAGCGCAGTTGGAGGCACAGGGCTGCTCCGCCAAGGACTGGACGGAAGTGGAGGTAGCGCAGGCATTCGCCCCGCAGTTTGTCCACAATGTGCATTTCTCCGGACATAACAAGCTCGGCGTGTTCGGTCGTGAGATCACCCTTCCGGGCGGATTAACCATCCATTCGGGTATCTACAATGCCACGTTGCACAACTGCGAAGTGGGCGATGATGCGCATTTGTTCAATATCCATAACTACATTGCCAACTATCATATCGGAGCCCATACTTGTATCGAGAACGTGAACGCCATCCTGGTGGATCGTCGTACCACGTTCGGCAACGGGGTGCGTGTGCCGGTGATGAACGAAGGCGGCGGACGTGAGATTCCGATCTTCAACGAACTGAGTGCCAGCCTGGCGTATATCCTTACGCTCTACCGTCATCGTCCGGAGATGATCCGTGAGTTGGAACGTCAGATAGACGCTTATGCCGAGCAGCAGGCGTCCGACCACGGATACATAGGCGACCACGTGCGTATCCTGAACTGCGGAAGTATCAAGAACGTGCGTATCGGGGATTATGCCGAACTGGTAGGAGTCAGCCGTCTCAAGAACGGAACGGTCAACTCCAACGAACAGGCACCGGTGCGTTTGGGCAGCGGTGTCAAATGTGCGGACTTCATCATCGCTTCGGGCGTGGAAATAGGCGACTCGACCCTGGTGGACAAGTGCTTCGTGGGACAGGGGTGTATCTTTGACAAGCATTATTCGGCGGGCGAGAGCCTGTTCTTCAGTAACTGTCAGGGCATGCACGGCGAGGCATGTGCTATCTTTGCCGGACCTTATACCGTGACCCACCATAAATCGACCTTGCTGATCGCCGGTATGTTCTCGTTCCTCAATGCCGGTTCGGGCAGCAACCAGTCGAACCATATGTACAAGTTAGGCCCTATTCATCAGGGTATTGCGGAGCGCGGAGCCAAAACGACCAGCGACAGTTATCTGTTGTGGCCGTCGAAAGTGGGTGCGTTCAGCCTTGTCATGGGACGCCATACGCATCATGCCGACACCTCCGCCCTGCCGTTCTCGTATCTCATTGAGAACAACTCGGAGAGTTTCCTTGTGCCGGGTGCCAACCTGCGTACCGTAGGTACGATCCGTGATGCGCAGAAATGGCCCAAGCGTGACAACAGAAAGGATGAACACAAACTGGATCTGATCAACTTCAACCTGCTCAGTCCTTATACCGTACAGAAAATGTGGCGCGGGCGCGAAGTGCTGGACGAACTGCAGGCGCTCAGCGGAGAGAACACCGAGGTGTATGGCTACAAGAACTGCAAAATCCGCAACTCCTCCCTTCGTCACGGACGCGAACTATATACCATCGGTATCCAGAAGTTCCTCGGCAACAGTCTGATCAGCCGTTTGGAGCAAAGCGAATGGCAGACGATGGACGAGGTGCGCAAGGTGTTGCGTCCCGACAGCGAGACGGGGAAAGGCGGATGGGTGGATCTCGCAGGACTGATAGCCCCCAAGAGCGAAGTGACACGCCTGCTTGACGACATCGAGCAAGGTACCTTGTCGCTCGAGGCGATTCAGCAACGGATGGTTGAGATGCATGCCAACTATTACTCCTACGAGTGGTCCTGGGCACTGGAGCACCTGGAGCAAGTATGGAAATGTACGGTTGAAGAGGTGACGCTCGACCAATTGAAAGAGACAGTGGAGAACTGGAAGAGCGCCGTGGTTCGGCTCGACAAGATGGTGTATGACGACGCGCGCAAGGAGTTTGACCTCAACAGCCAGACGGGATTCGGTGTCGATGGTGACCGCGAGCAAGCGGCCGCCGACTTCGAAGAAGTGCGCGGATCGTTTGAGTCCAACTCGTTCGTCAAAGCCGTACTCGAGCACATTGATACCAAGACGGCTTTGGGGAACAAGATGCTATCACGGCTCGCAGCGGTCAAACAGTAATACATAAAAACAATACTACATTGAACAATACGGTCACGATATTGGGATGCGGAAGTGCGAAACCGACCAAAACGACATCGCCTTCCGGGCAGTTGGTGGAGTTGCATGACAAGCTCTTCCTCGTCGATTGCGGCGAAGGAGTGCTGCTAACCATGCAGCGTCTGGGCATACGCACCGGACGGTTGTATAATATTTTTATCTCCCATCTGCACGGTGACCATTGTTTCGGGCTGATGGGACTGCTGACCACCTTGGCAATGCTCAAGCGCACCCAGCCTATGCATATCTATGCGCATCCGGATCTGCCCAGACTGCTGCAACCCCTTTTGGAGTATCATTGTGCGGACAGGCAGTATGATATCATCTTTCATCCTATCAACCCGCGCAAGCACGAGGTCATCTTCGAGGACCGGAATGTGAGCGTGGAGACAGTGCCGCTCAAGCACGGTGTGCCGACTTGCGGGTTCCTGTTCAAGGAGACGAGACGGGTGATGCACGAAGACGGTTCGTTCGAGCACGTGACCACCAAACGGTACGCTTACTGCTCGGACACGCAGTACAGCGAGAAGATTATTCCCATCATCGAAGGGGTAAGCACCCTGTATCACGAATCGACCTATCTCCAAGACAACGTGGCGCGGAGCAAGGAGGTCATGCACTCCACCGCTTCCGATGCGGCGACGATCGCGTCCAAAGCGCATGCGGGCAAACTCATCATCGGGCATTACAGCGCGCGTGTCGAGGATCACAGTCTCTTCCTCGAAGAAGCAAAACCGATTTTCGATAATACTTTCCTTGCAGAAGAAAACCTGGTGTTTGAATTATAATTTGTACTACCTGACTTTTAATCCTTCATCCTCTTGGCAAAACCGACCATCCAATATGTGTGCAGTTCATGCGGGGCGAAAGCGCCTCGCATGATAGGCCGTTGTCCTGTCTGCGGGGAATGGGGGACGTACGAAGAGGAAAGTACAAAGGGACAAAGTACAAGGTACAAAGGACAAAGTACAACGGAAGCCGGTCGTCCTCAGCGGCTCCAGGATATCGTGGCGTCCGAAGAGATGCGCATAGACATGCATAACGGAGAGTTCAACCGCGTGTTGGGCGGAGGACTCGTTCCGGGCAGCCTTGTGCTGTTGGGCGGCGAACCCGGCATCGGCAAATCGACGCTTGCGCTCCAGGTGCTTATGCAGCAGGGCGAACGCAAGACGTTCTATGCGTCGGGGGAAGAGAGTGTACGGCAGATCAAACTGCGGGCGGAGCGGCTGGCAGGCAATGCGGACAACTTATACCTGTCTTCCGAGACTTCGCTCGAACGTATATTGGACCAGGTCAAGGAACTTCAACCCGAAGTCGTAGTCATTGATTCCATACAGACGATCTCCACCGAATCCAACGAGGCGACCATCGGTTCGCTGAGTCAGGTGCGCGAGTGCGCCGCACGTATCCTCGAGTTCGCCAAGAGCCGCAATATACCGTTTGTCATCATCGGGCATATCAACAAAGAAGGCTCGCTTGCAGGACCGAAAGTGCTGGAGCATATCGTGGACTGCGTGCTGCAATTCGAGGGAGACCCGCAGTATATGTACCGCATCCTGCGTGCGCAGAAGAACCGTTTCGGTTCAACTTCCGAGGTGGGTATTTTTGAAATGCGTCAGAACGGCTTGCGCGAAGTGAGCAACCCGTCGGAGCTGCTCCTTAGTACCGCACGCGAAGGTCTGTCCGGCATCGCTATCGGTGCAGCTGTGGAGGGAGTGCGTCCGTTCCTGATCGAGGTGCAGGCACTCGTTTCCTCCGCTGCGTACGGCACACCCCAGCGGTCATCCACCGGATTTGACGGAAGACGGCTCAATATGTTATTGGCAGTACTGGAGAAACGCGTGGGATTCAAACTGCTGCAAAAAGATGTGTTTCTCAATATCGCCGGCGGTCTGCGTGTACAGGATCCGGCGATCGACCTGGCGGTGTTGGCGGCAGTACTGAGCAGTAACATGGATATCGCGCTGGATGCAGGAACCTGCTTGTGCGGCGAAGTGGGACTCGCGGGAGAGATACGTCCGGTTAACCGCATCGAACAGCGAATATCCGAGGCGCAGAAATTAGGTTTCAAGCGTATTCTTATTCCGGCAGAACAAAAAATAGATGCTGCGCGATACAGCATCTCTATCGTTCCTGTCAGCAAAGTGACGGACGCGTTCCGTATTCTTATCAAACCGTCCTGAGTATTCCCATGACACCGTCATGACACAGTCAGGGGTAAAGTCTAGGATGGTCTCGTCTTTGTCTCGTCTCTGTCTCGTCTTTGTCACGGAAATGTCTCGGTCACACCGGTTTTTTCCCTTATAGCATACTCATCACCACTTCTCCTACGGCTTGTAGCGTGGAGCGGCTGATGTTGTCCATGTTATCCTGGCGGGTGTGCCACCATGCAGGGAATCCGGTCGCATTGCGGACATCGTAGTGAATGACATCCACACACGGGATGCCGGCGATGCGGTTTACGTAATAGTGGTCGTCTGTGATAGGATAGGACTGCTGTTTGCTGAAGAGCGCACCGTAGCCTAATTTCCGGGCTGAGTTCCAGATCTTCTGCTGGTAATTACCCGCGTACTGGGTGGAATACATCTCCATCGGGAAGACGGCATCCGGTGCTCCGATCATATCCAAGACGATGCCGAATTGGTAGTTGCGGAGCGACTGCGGGTTGTTCGCCGCCTGTTTGGCGTAGTTGGTCGCCCATAACTGCGACCCCAGACACCATGTATCCTCGCGTTCCGCGCCGGTATAAACGCGGGGTGAACCCGAATCTTCACAATCAAAGAAGATGATATCGATGGGATTGGTGATTGGTGACTGCTGATTGGTGGTGTCCTTGCGCAGACCTATCTGGCGTGCTATTTCCAGCAGTACGCCTACACCCGAAGCGCCGTCATTGGCACCGGGCACGTTGTAGAAACGGTCCGCATAATTCTCCTCTTCATCGCACCAGGGACGTGTGTCGTAATGCGCTCCCAGCAGAATGCACGGACGTTGCGGGTCGGATCCGTTGAAATGTCCGATGATATTGTATATCTGCTGCATGTTTCCTCGGTAGTCGGGCATTTGTCCTTTCTGCAACTCCACCTCTGCTCCGCATGCCCGTAACTGCTCGATCAGCCACACTGCGCATTGCGTATGGGCGGCGCTGTTCGGTACACGAGGTCCGAATGCCATCTGTTTCTCGATATAACTGTACGCGCTGTCCGACGAGAATGCCGGGCGCTCTACCGTCACATTTTTCTTCCCGCATGCACTCAGCAATACGGCGCATATCACGCTCAATAAAATCTTACTCCCTTTGTACATGGTCCTTCTGTACGTTATTTGATGTTCATTTCGCTGATAGAGGTGTGCGTCTGGATGGCTCTGATGGTTTGTGCGATGGGGATATCCAGACTCTCGATATGCAGTTTGGAGCAGCATGCTACATCAATCGGCAACGAGTCGGTACAGATCAGTTCCTCGATGGCGCTGTTTTCTATCTTCTCGCAAGCATTGCCGCTGAGCACACCGTGCGAAACCACGGCACGCACCGACTTGGCGCCGTTCTCCTTCATTACCTCGGCGGCTTTGCACAGCGTGCCGGCAGTGTCCGCTATGTCGTCAAAGATGATCACATCCTTGCCATAGACATCTCCTAACACACGGATTTCGGAAACCTGGTTGAAGTCCGGGCGGTTCTTGTAACAGATGACCATGGGCACTTCGCGGTTGGTGAGCACGTGCAGTTTCTTGGCGAAGTTGGACGCTCGTTTGGAACCGCCTACATCCGGCGAAGCAACAATGAGTTTCTTGAGGTTGAGACTCGCGATATAGGGTGCCAGCACGTTCGAACCGTAGATATGATCCACGGGGATGTCGAAAAATCCTTGAATCTGGTCAGCGTGCAGATCCACGGTAATGACCCGGTCGGCTCCCGCTGTTTGCAGCATGTTTGCCACCAGTTTGGCGCCGATGGACACACGCGGTTTGTCCTTTCGGTCCTGCCGTGCCCAGCCGAAATAGGGAATGACGGCGATCACCTTGTATGCGCTTGCACGCTTGGCGGCATCGATCATGAGCAGCAGTTCCATCAAGTTATCGCTCGACGGGCAGGTCGATTGCACCAGATAGACGGAGTGCCCTCGTACGGATTCCTCAAAATACGTGCAGAACTCGCCATCCGAAAAACGGTCCACATGCACCTTGCCTAAGGGGCAACCCAACTTCTCGCAGATACGTTGTGCCAACGCTTGGCTCTTGGAACCGGCAAAGACTTTGAAATTGTTGTAGCCTTCACCCGGAAACGACTTAATCTCTTCCATAAGACAGGATTTGTAGGTCTTTATTTTTTCTTCTTTTTCTGTCCGGTCAATGTTGCGTTGGTTTGCGCCATCATTTGCTCAAAAGTGGCGGAGTCGCAACGCAGATGACCGTTTGACAAGCGGATGATATCCTCTTTGACGCGGTCTGTACCCGCTTCCTGGTCACGGTTCCACGTCATATTGCGTTGCCGCATGCATAGCGCGATATAGACTTCGAGCGAGTCGCGTTCCAGCCCCTGTTCCATTGACGAGGCGTAGGCAATCATGTCCTGAACGATTCGTCCGTAATTGCGCATCTTAATCGGCGCAGCGTTTCTTCTTAATTGTAATGTCATGTATATTAACTGTTTACCAAATTACGATATATGGTTATTTCTTCCGGATGAGATAGATCATCGTCGGATAGTGGTCTCCGTATCCGTTCTGCCAAACGCCGGCTTTCGTGGTTCGGAACGGCGTTCCTTTGTCTTTTCCTTCTTGTACGGTCAGGAACGGTTTGTTGAAGATTTGTGCTTTCCAGTAGGTCCATTTGCCCTCTTCCAGCTTGGCGTTCATCAGCGGCTCGGATATAATAATCTGGTCAAACAGGTTCCAACTGCCGTTGTATGCCAGCGAACCGATGCCGCGGTCAAGCATTTGCCACATGGTGTTGAAATAGCCCTTCGGCTCCACTTCCTCGCGGTACTTGCGTGCCTTGAGCACCTCCTTGCAACTGTGGTTGTAGGGGTCGTCGTTGAGGTCACCCATAATGATGATCTTGGCTTGCGGCTCGCGCATGTAGATAGAGTCGCAGATGGACTTGACGAGCATCGCAGCTGTGTCACGTCCCGGACGGGAGGATAACTCGCCGCCATAACGGCTGGGCCAGTGGTTTACGATGATGTGAATCTTCTCCGGGCTGAATTTCTCGCCCTTGGCTCCTTCGCTGTACAAATAGCCGGAAACGCATAACTGCAGACGTGTCTTGATCTCACCTCCGTCGGCATAGTGCGCTTTGAGTTCGTATCCTTTCACTTTGGAGGGCTTGAACAGAACGGTGTCATACAGGAAACCGACATCGACACCACGACGGTCAGGACCCTCAATCAGAATGGGTTTGAGACGACGGCTGTATTTGCTGTTGGCTTCCGAGCACAAATCATACAAGCAACCGATGTTCTCCACCTCGGCAACTCCGATACAAGCTGCGCCGCGGGGGTCATAATCCGTACCAAGCTGCGAAACGGCATACGCCATGTTTTTGACCTTGTTTTCGTATTTGTACCCGGTCCATTTCATACCTCCGTCAGGCAGGTACTCGTAGTCGTTCTTGCCCTCGTCATGGATGGTGTCAAACAGGTTCTCGAGGTTGTAGAATGCGATGCAGCGAAGGTATTGTCCTTCGTTCATTTCGTTTTTCTCCTGTGCACGGACGGTGCCCGAAATCATCAGCAGCAATGCCGCTGCCCAAATCATGGTGTGTTTCATATGTATATGTTTTTTAGTTGCTTTCCGGATCTTTCACCTTTGCGAGTGCAAAGGTACTGCTTTTTTTTGACATATGCAAGATTTTTTTGCTTTTTCTTGCATCGACCCCTGTTTTTTTTTGTGCTTGTGTGCGGTTGGTCAGAGTTTTGCACGCAACAGAAGGTGAATATCCGTTCGGGTCGGAACGGTGGTATTGGTCCATTCGGGATGGTGATCCGAGTACCATGACCGCTGATAGATGCTCTCGCTAACCCGCAGATAGAGTGCCAGTTGCGGGATGATGTTCCATTGCAGGATCAGGTATGCTCTGCCGCCCAGCCCATAGACGGCAGGGATGGAAAACGCGTACAGCACGTCGTGCTCGTAGCAGTAGATGCGGTTCGCCCATTCGCGGGCATCAAAGAACTGTACTCGTCCCTTGAGGGCGACCGGCGCATGGAGGAAGTGATAGCCGACATCCTGCCATATGGTCACGCCGTACGGAACGGCACTTGAGCCGGACGGACTGATATTCATTTCGGCATGGGTGCGCAAGGACCATCCGCCCCGTTGCCAGTTGAACTGGAGACGGGTGGAGTAGAGCGCCTGACCGCCTTTCTCCCGGGCGCGGATACGTCCTGACAGCCACCAGTCTGTCCGGCTGTACTGCACCTCGCCCACCGCATCGTAGCCCCATGAAGGTGCGTACGCAATGCCGTATTTGATACCGCTGAAACCGAAGACGTCGCCGTAGGCACTGACACGCCAGTTCTTCCATCGTGTCAGTTCGATGCCGATATATCCGCCGTTCTCGTCGCCGATACGTCCTGTCTCGGAGAACGCGTAGCCCAATGCGTTGTCAAACCAAGGCGAGTAATAGCGGTATAGCGCCAACAGCGACACTCCGTCCGCGGGATAGAAACGCGAACCGACGATAGTTCCGAATCCCCATCGGGCGTTCTGGGCGGTCGCTACCTCGCCGAACAGGTCGAACCAACCGTAGTTATATCGTGCGGAAAAACCGATGACGGCTTGTCGGAATCCTCTGAAATAGTGCATATTATAGGACGCATTGTAGTACGGGTGAATACTGTCTGACCATATGTTCTCAATGGCGGTCAGTTGAAGGTGCAAGCGCCGGTGACGCAGGCTGATATTTGCTCCGGCGACGTGATGCCATACGGAATCATTGGCGCGTTGGAGGGAGTAGAGGGCGGTCACGTCGAGCCGGGTCTGTTTGCCCCATTCCCATCGCAGCGTACCGCCGGCGCCGTGCAATCCGTTTCCATCGGCGGACGAGTAGTACCGGAGTCCGTCCTGCGTGCGACCGACCGTACTGACCAGCATCGTTTTGCCGGGATGAAAAACCGGAGCCAGTACAAGTCCCTGTCCGAATGACGCCTGGTAGTTTCCTGCTACCAACGAATGCAGATGTCCGATGTCCCGTAACTGGAGATACGCGCCGTATTGCAGGTCTTTGGCTTGTCCTCCCGCCGGACGGCGCAGTTGGGCTCCGAAGATGACTCTCCGCTGAAAATCAAACCGGTAACGAGTCAGGACAAACACCGGATCGCCTTGGTACGATTCGATATTGCGGGCATCCACCCGTGTGATGATTTCATGTGTTGCGCGTGCGAACACTTCGCGCGCGTATAGCGCGTTATAAGGTGTGACCGCATCGACCTTCACAAACGGCGTCAAGTTGCGGATGTCTATATCGCTCAGCGAAGGGATAAGCCGTAGTTCATAGACCGATTCGAACGGATGCCGGTCGGCGTAGGTCAGCAGGTCGTCTATCTGGCGCGGAGAAAGGAAATAGAGCTGCTCCAGCTCTTCTTCGCTTGTGGCATTGAGGTTGATGGGCGTCTGATGCAGGGCGTACAGATCCGATTGCATTTGCTCATAATCGGCTTGCGTCAGTTCGGTGACCTGGTTGTAGATGTCCAAAATGATCTCATCCAGCGAGAAAAGTAATATGAAAACAAGTGTATGCAGCATAAATGGACGACAAAAGTACAAAAAATAATTGAAAAATGAAAATTGAAAATTGAAAATTTGCGTAATTCGTGCTTTTTTTGTACTTTTGTAGCCGAAAATGGATAAAAAACGTGTCCTATATGCGGTCGAATGGCTTATCGCCTTGTCGGCGTGCAGCTATCTGGTGTACCGTCTGGTCGTTTTTGACGACTATGCATCGTTGTGGGCGTCGTTGGGCGAGATGGGCTGGCAAGAGTGGTCGGCATTGGTCTTGTGTGTGGCGTTGATGCCGGTCAATATGGCGATTGAGGCATGGCGCTGGAAAACATTGATGAATGACCGGTTACCGGTTTCCGATTCCCAATATATCCCGTGGCGCGAGGCGCATAGACAGGTCTATTACAGCAAGCTGGCGGGTCTGGTCACGCCTTGGCGCTTGGGGGAGTACCCGGCTCGCGCGCTGATTCAGGGCGAGTGGAAAAAGACCCTTTCGATGGGCGCGGTAGGAAGTGCGACGATGACCGCTGCGATCGTTCTGGCGGGATTGACAGCGCTGAGCGGAATGGGCGTGGCAGGCTGTCTCGGACGGCTGGAGCATGACCGTTTGGCACTGCAGGCGTACTTGTTGCTGGTCATAGGCGCATTGGTCGCCTTGCTGGTCTTTCTGGCGCTGGCACCCCGTCTGTTACGCCGGTGGGCGGATGTCTCCCGCCGCCTGATCCTCCTTTCGCTGGGACAGAGTTTTGTGCGGCTCCTGTGCTGGTGTGTGCAGTTAGCGTTGGTGCTTTATGCCTTGGATGCCATCTTCAATCCTCAATCTTCAATCTTCAATCTTCAATCCTTAATCCTCAATCTACCCGTTTACTACCTGCTCGTCACCGTCACGCCCAATGTGCCGGTTGCGGAAGTGGGAGTGCGGGGCGCATGGGCGGTTTTCCTCTTCGGTTCGGTGAATGCCGCGCTTGCCGGAGTTCTCTTGTGGGGGATAAACACCCTTTTACCCTGTTTAATTTCGCCTTTTTTAATAAAAAAGAAAAAATAATTTGCACATATGCAAAATTTTTTGTAATTTTGTACCCGAAAACGGAAATCGTATCATTATACGGTGTTAAATCGTAAATTATATAATATCATGAACATCAATTTTCAAATTCATTATCGTACCGAGTATGGTCAGAGTTTGTGCGTGATTGAGACGCAGGAGTCGATTCTTGGATGGACGGAGAAGTCTCCGCTGGTGCTCAATTGTCAGGGAACTGATTTCTGGTCGGCGAACGTTCCGGTGAGTGATTTTGCCGGCAGTATCCAGTACAAGTATGCCATTCGTTTGCAGGATGGCGGTTACATCTACGAAGCGGGTGAACCGCGTCTGCTGACCCTCAAGGCGGCGGACAAGCGCATCGTCGTACGTGACGCATGGCAGGCAAGTACCTATGAGGACAGTTTCTACACGACCGCCTTCGTCAAATCGCTCTTCAAGCGTCAGAAACCCGCGAAAGCAAAAGCACCCAAGGGTTCCATCCGTTTCTCCATTGACCTGCCGCAGATCCTTCCGACGCAGGGCGTTGCCATCATCGGTAACTGTGAGGCATTGGGTAACTGGAACGTGGACGACAAACTTGTCATGAGCGATGCCGAGTTCCCGCTCTGGCGTGCCGATATAGAGGTGAAGGGACAGGATATCGTCGAGTACAAATATCTCATTTATGACCTCAAGACCGGCGCAGCGGTGGATGTAGAGTGGGGTGAGAACCGCCAGATATGGGGCGTTGAGAAGGGACAGATCATCTATGAGAACGACCGTGGTTTCCGTCGTACCCAGCCGCGCTGGAAAGGGGCGGGTGTAGCCGTTCCGGTCTTCTCCCTCCGTACGGAAGAGGGTTTCGGTATTGGTGAGTTCCAGGATCTCAAGAAACTGGCGGACTGGGCCGCGGCTACCGGACAGAAGATGATCCAGACGCTTCCGATTAACGATACTACGCTGCTCCATAACAACCAGGATTCATATCCCTACAACGCCGTTTCGGTGTTCGCGCTCCATCCGATCTATATCAATATCGAACAGATGGGTCGTCTTACCCCGGCGATGAAAAAGAAATACGAGGCGAAGAAAGCCGAACTGAACGCACTTACTATTGCGGATTATCAGAACGTGTATGACGCCAAGATGGTCTTCTTCAAAGCGCTCTACAAGCAGGACAAGGATGCCCTCTTCAGCAGCGAAGAGTACAAGTCGTTCGAGGCAAAGAACGCAGACTGGCTGGTTCCCTATGCCGAGTTCCTCAGCAAGCGTGACAAACAGCCGAAGGACTTCTATAAGTTCCTCCAGTTCCATGCGGACAAACAGCTCTCCGACGCGGTCGCATATGCCCATAGTATCGGCGTGGCGATGAAGGGTGATATACCTATCGGTATCTCTCCTGACTCGGTGGATGCTGCGGCTTATCCCGAGCTGTTCAACCTCGATGCCAGTGCCGGTGCGCCGCCCGATGATTTCGACGCACGCGGACAGAACTGGGGCTTCCCGACCTATAACTGGGACAAGATGGCGGAGGATAACTTTGCCTGGTGGCAGAAACGTTTCCGCAAGATGCAGGACTATTTCGATGCGTACCGTGTGGATCATATCCTCGGTTTCTTCCGTATCTGGCAAATGCGCAAATGCGACGTATGGGGACTCTGCGGACATTTCGTTCCGGCGCTCCCGTACAGCTACGATGACCTCTGCGCACAAGGCGTATGTCTCGACTGGGATCGTATGACCAAGCCCTATATCCGCTCGAACTTCCTCGGTGACGTCCTCGGTTTCGATACCGAGTGGGCGAAGCAGCATGCGCTCAATACGAACGACGGATATATATACTGGTTCCGTCCGGAGTTCGACACCCAGATCAAGGTGAAGGAATGGCGTGACCGCTTGCTCTCAGATGAGAAACAGCTCAAAGCCAGCGGCTTGAGTCACGAGGCGGTGGAGAATATCTACAACGGACTGATCTATCTCCATTGCGAGGTATTGATGGTCGAGGACCAGCGTCGTCCGGGATGGCTCCATCCGCGTATCTCTATCTATCAGAGCCATTCGTTCAACGAACTCTATTCGGATCAGAAAGAGGTGCTCATGCGCATCTATAACGACTATTTCTTCCGCCGTCATACCCAGTTCTGGCGTGAATCGGCAATGCGCAAACTCCCGACCCTGCTCGCGGCAACGCACATGCTCTGCTGCGGAGAGGACCTGGGTATGGTACCTGCATGCGTGCCGGATGTAATGCATGAACTGCAGATTCTCAGTCTTGAGATCCAGCGTATGCCGAAGGATCCGACTGTCAAGTTCGCTCATCCGGCAGACGCACCGTATCAGTCCGTATGTACGACCGGTACACACGATATGAACCCGCTTCGTGCATGGTGGGAGGAGGATCGTGCTGTCACACAGCGTTTCTACAACGAGCAGATGGGCTGGTGGGGCGAAGCGCCGCAGGAGATGACGCCAGAGATCGCCGAGTTCATCATCAACCAGCATATGTACAGCCCTGCTATGTGGGTGATCCTGCCGCTTCAGGACTGGCTGGCTATCGACGGCGATCTGCGTCTCAAGGATCAGTTTGCGGATCGTATCAACCTCCCGTCCAATCCGCGTCATTTCTGGAACTACCGTATGCACCTCACGTTGGAGAACCTGCTCAAGCAGGATGCCTTTAACGACAAGGTTCGCACACTCACCTCGGTTCGTTAACTGACTTAAGGAGCCGCCTCTCGCGGCTCCTTTTTTCTTGTTGATCCGTTTTTGACGAAAAAAGTGCCTTTCTCGTCACTTTTTTTCATAATATCTTGCATATATCAAAATTTCTTTGTACCTTTGCAGCAAAATTATCATAATCATAATAATTATAATTATAATAATTGTATGAATAATAATATTGCAAATCCCTTTGTTATAGGGAGATACATTTCAAAAGAGTACTTTTGTGATCGTGAAAAAGAGACTTCATTTCTCTCCAAACAATTGCTTAACGGGCGAAATGTGACCTTGATTTCAGATCGTCGCATTGGCAAGTCCGGTTTGATAAGCCATGTGTTTGCTCAGCCTGAGATACATCAGCAGTATTATACCATCGTGGTGGATCTGTATGCAACAAACAGTATGGCTGAGATGGTGTACGCGTTCAGTAATGAAGTGTATCGGACTATAGAAAAACAATCCAAATCATGGTTAGACAAGTTCTTTCAAGTCATCTCATCCTTGCGTATCGGGTTTAAGTTGGATGCTGTCACCGGTTCACCTGCGTTTGATATAGGTTTAGGAGACATTACCTCACCGGAAATGACGTTGGAACAGGTCTTTTCCTTTTTGGAGTTAGCGGACAAACCATGCGTAGTTGCATTTGACGAGTTTCAACAGATCGCCAACTATCAGGAGAAAAATATTGAAGCCTTAATGCGTACGCATATCCAACGATGCAAGAAGACGCAGTTCATTTTCTCCGGCAGTCGCAAACATCTTATGAGTCAGATGTTCCTTTCGCCTTCGAAGCCTTTTTACCAGAGTACAATCAATATGGGACTTGACCCTATACCCCGTGATACCTATGTGGATTTCGCAAAACAGATGTTCCGCTTGGGACATAAGACAATTGACGACGAAACGGTGATTCAAGTGTACGATATGTGCCGTGGTATCACATGGTATATGCAGATGTTGCTTAATGAACTGTATTCGCTTACAAATGGCAATCAAGCTTGTAGAACCGGCATGATTGAACAAGCATTGTCCAATGTTGTGCAGATTCAAGAGCCGTTTTATCGGGAGATCTTAGCGGCTCTGCCTACCAAACAGAAGAGTTTGCTCTTTGCACTTGTCAAGGAGAATGGAGCTAAAAATATCACTTCGGCTGCTTTTATCCAGAAATATAAATTGCTCTCGGCGAGTTCTGTACAATCTGCGTTAAAAGGTTTGTACGAAAAGGATATAGTCACCGAACTGAACAACATATGGTATGTATATGATGTGTTCTTAGCACACTACTTACAGATGAAATAACAAGCAATAAGAAAAATTTGTCCAACGAAATAATCGTTTGAATGCAATGAAATAAGAATTAATCGTTTACGTCTTGTACAAGAAGTAAAAAGTAATAATCGTTTATTTCTTGAACTAATAAGAAATAATAAGAACTTCTCGTATTCAAAAAAATTGTTGTACCTTTGCAGCGGAATTCCGAAAGGCGTTCCGTTGTATTTAGTATTAATCTTTAAAAAACACATTACAACAATGAAAACAAAAACATTTGCATGGCTATGTTTAGCCCTCATTATTTGCTCGGGTTGCGAATCTGACAGAATCAGACCGGATGACCCCACTAAATTCTCAAGTTCATCAATTGTAGGCATATGGGCGGCCGCACTTCCGGCGTGAACTCATCAATATCGAATAGCGGCAGCGTATATTCTTGTCCGCCTATGGTCGAATGGGAGTATAGGTCCAAAGTCTGTTGCTC
>CAJOEJ010000033.1 GCA_905233375.1 Paludibacteraceae bacterium
ACGGAGTCTTGGATTATGGATTAGTGTGAACAGACAATAGCAAGCAACTCAGAAGCGAGGGTAACATCTTCGAAGCGCATGGCATTATCGTCTGAAAAGTTTTTGCCGAGGTAATTGATAGAACCATACCAGATGAGACGTTTATCAATAACGGCACAACGAATGAGAGATCAAGCACTGAGCTGATAGTGATGCCGGTGCACGTTAGGACCGAATGGTCGGAGTCGTAATACATCAAGCAGACTAATGGGTGTATTCATAGTAGATGTCTTGTATGTCATCTTCAAAACCCCATCCGCAATTCTCAGATATTTCAAGATGTTGTTTAAGTTCGTCTGAAAGCGTTCTATCAGCTTATGCTGTTGCAGAAATTTCATTGTTGCAGCAAAATTACGCGTCATGCAGTCGTAATACTGCTCCCACATATCGCCGTAGTCAAATGTAAACCGGCAACCTGTCTCCACATAAAATACCATCAGTTCTGCCAAGTATTCATCGCGAGGTTTGAGCTTCTTGAAATCCGAAATAGCTTTGCGGCAAACAGAGAATCGTGTCTTCGGCTCTTTCTTTCCGGAGGGATAAAACTCATTTTCTATTATCTTTTTATAGTGTTCCAACTTAGCCGATTCGTCCGGTTGCAGATAATAGTCCAGCCATTCTTGTGCATCTTTCTTGGCATCGTATAGTTGCATAACGATGTCAATAAGTTGTTTTTGTGTTAGAGATTGCAAATAATGTTTGAGTTGAACCTTGCTCATAGTGTATTAAGAGGAACTTTTAAAAACGGTGCAAATATACAACAAAAAATTCATATTTCCAAATTTTCGAACGATTATTTTACAAATTTTCTTGCATATATCATAAAAAAAGTGTACCTTTGCAGCGAATTTTCGTTTAGAAAAGTGTGAATGTGTACATTTTATTCGTTTGAAAAAGTGTAATAATACATAAATTATTCGTTTGAAAAAATGTTAAAAAGAAAGATCGAGGACACGCTGACACTCACCCGACTCGCCAAACAAGCCCTTGTCGGCAATTAAACACAAGATTCGGAAGAGGCGAGCAACAATGCTCGTCTCTTTCACACTTTCACACAAAGTTGTGGGTAAAATTGCATTACGGTGGCATTTTTGCCGCCGTTTTGCTTTAATTTATGCAAAACATTGCATATGTCAAAATTTTTGTGTACCTTTGCAAGCTGAAAGCGTGCAAACGTAAATCACGGGGTATTAGCTCATCTCAAGTCTGCGCTTTTTGTGTATAAATTGCGTAAATTTATTTTTTCCATGAAAATTTTGGTGTACCTTTGCAGCAAATTAAATAATCATTTATGCAATATACCGAAGAACAATGGCAGCAATGCAAAGAAGACGTAACAATACACCGGATATGAACAAAGAACAACATAATGAATATTGGGCTGACGAATTGTTAGCGCAAACAGGGAATCAACAAGGGTATTTCTTGAATTTGAAGAATGCGCTTGCAATGGTCTGGGCGGCAAAAAATCCCTTAAATGACCACCGTCAGATATTCAAAACAGGTTTGCTGTTGATGCATCCCGATGCGTACAGAATCTTTTTTCCGTTCAGTTACATAGGTGGATTGATTGGAGACATCATCCATCCGAATGAGTATGAAACGCGGGCAGATGCCTGGTATCGTTTTTGGGGCTCTTCGTTGGGCGAAATCATTTTACTATGCATTTTCGGACTTGTTATGACGGGTATAGCTGTACTTTTTCTGAAACTTACAGGAAGTGTATGAGTTAGAACTCATAGTCAATTTTAAATACCCAATAGCCCCATTCAATACATAAAACTGCATTTTATTCGGCAAAAAACACCCGAATGTTTGCACATATGCAATTTTTGTAGTACCTTTGCAGTCGCAAATCAAAAACACAATATGAAAAGACTCTTTTTTATTCTGATTTTGGCGCTTGTGACGGTCACGGCGGGCGCGCAACATCACCATCATGACGGTCGTGACCAGCGAGGAAGAGGGCATGAGCGGCATCATATCGAGTGTGCCACGCACGAACAACTGGGCATGACAATGCAGGTTCTCAACCAGCAGTCGTTTGACGATAAGAAGCTGGAAATCGCCAAGTTATGCGTTGTGCTCGGACATTTCTGTGTCGATGACCTGTCGCGAATGGCGGGTGTGTTCTCTTTCGACGACAGCCGTCTGACGTTCCTCACTTTCGCCTATCCCTACTGCCAGGATCCGCAGAACTACTACGCCCTCCGCGATGCCTTCTCGTTCCGCAGCAATTTCGACACGCTCATGGAGACCGTCCATCCCGGATACCGGCATTAAAAGAACTTAAAAGCGACAAATGATGTTTTTGGGATTTAGTCTTCATGCGTGGATAACGATAGCGACGGTTCTGACGATGTTCAGTGTGCTGCTATTCACCAAGTTGCGTTCGGACTTGGTTTTCTTAGGGGCTATAGCTGTCTTGTTTCTTACCGGCGTGCTGGATGCCAAGGAAGCTTTCTCTGGTTTCAGCAGCACGTCGGTTATTGTCATCGGGGTCTTGTTTGTGGTGGTAGCGGGTCTGACGCATACCGGCGTGTTGCAGTGGATCGTGAAGCATCTTCTGGGTCAGCCCAAATCGTATAAGGGCGCCGTGATGCGTCTGATGCTGCCTGTAGCGGCGTTGAGTTCGTTCCTGAGCAATACCACGGTGGTGGCGCTCTTTGTGGGCATCGTTAAGATGTGGTCGAAGAAATTAGGCATCTCGCCTTCCAAACTGCTTATCCCGCTGAGTTACGCGTCCGGTATGGGTGGTGTCTGTACGCTCATCGGCACGCCGCCGAACCTGATCATCTCGGGTCTGTACGCCGACCATACGGGCACGGCGATGAACGTGCTGGCTACGACCATTCCCGGATTGTTCTGCCTGGCGGTAGGAGTGTTGAGTATCATCGCTATGCGCCGCCTGTTACCCGACCGCGAGACGCCGGAAGAGGTGTTCGAAGATACCGCAGATTATACGGTCGAACTGATTGTTCCTTCGGAGAACCCGTATATCGGAAAGCAAATCGCCGAATCCGGACTCAAAGATATACACGGCGGCAGACTCATTGAGATCATCCATTTCGACGAGGTGATCTCGCCTGTCCCGGATGATGAGCCCATTATGGGTGGCGACCGGTTGGTCTTTGCCGGGCAGATAGACGAGATCTTAGACCTCAAAAAGAGCCACGGTTTTGTGACAGCAGACCAAACGGTCTTTACAACGGACAAGGAAGACGGTCGACGCCGCTTACGTACCGCCTATGTCGCTTTGAACAGCAGCCTTATCCACAAATGCCTTGCCGATATCACCTTTGAGAAGGACAACAACCTCACCGTGGTCGCTATCGCCCGTTACGGCAAGCGTATTGAGAAATCACCGCATGAGGTCAGACTGCATGCCGGTGACTCCCTGCTGCTGGAATGTCCGCCGAAACTGGATATCAACACCGAGAGCCTCAAATCGCAACTCTATTTCTATGACTCGGAGCAAGTGCCGAATATTGGTCCGAAGACCTTCGTCTCCACCGCCATTATGCTGGCGATGGTCGTGTTGTCCGCGCTCAATATCATGCCGTTGCTCCCCTGTGCGTTTCTGGCAGCGATAGCGATGCTGGTTTTTCGCTGCTGTAGTCCCGATCAGGCGATGAGAGCTGTCAACTGGGATATACTGATGGTCTTTGCCGGATCGGTGGTTCTGGGTCTGGCGATTCAGAAGACAGGCATCGCCGAATGGCTGGCGTACCAAACGCTCGATGTGTGCGGTACGAACCCGATCGTGGTGATGACAGCCATCTGTTTCGTGGCGACCTTCATCACCGAGTTCATCTCCAATACGGCGGCGGGAGCGATGTTCTTCCCCATCATGTACGAAGCGGCGACGCAGTTGGGATACGAGCCTTATACGTTCCTTATCGCGCTGATGATCAGTGTCAGCAGCAGTTTTGCTACACCGATAGGCTCACCCACACACATGCTCGTCTATGCTCCTGGAGGATACCGGTTCAGCGACTTCATGCGTATCGGTTTGCTGATGAACATTATTATCCTGGCGGCGAATATTTTTATCGTCAATATCGTTTATCCGCTGACTCCGTTGCCATAAGCGGTACCGCAACGCCTGCAAGGTAGAAAAATCACCCTAAAAAGCGATTTTTCTTGCATATGTCGAAAAAATGTTGTACCTTTGCACCGCCAACTGCAAGTGACTTTGCAGGCGGTTTGAAATAATCATTCTAAACTTTAACTACAAGTATGAAAAACGAACAGTTTAAACTTCATTTGCAAACAATCGACAAGACCTTCTGGTTTTTGTTCGGTATGTTGATTGTTGTGGCGGTCATCGCCTTGTTCTCCGCGTCTTCGACGCTGGTGTATTCGAATCATTCGGCATTGGGTCCGATCGGTCAGCAGATGTTTTTTATCGCTATCGGCGTGATAGCGGCTTTCGGGATCCAGTTTGTGCCTACACACTGGGTTCGGTTCTTCGGGTATATACTGCTGGCGATCAGCACGTTGCTGGTCTATTCGACGATGATTCCCGGAAATCCGCTCGTGGTGACGATCAACGGCGCGGCGCGGTGGATACGAATTGCAGGAATCACTTTCCAGCCTTCCGAATTAGCCAAGTTGTCGCTTATCATTGTGATCGCGGACCAGTTGGCGCGTATCCATAAGGAAGCGGACAAGAAGAAGTATTTCTACCGCACGCTGCTGATCACGGCGGTGGTGGTGTTGCCTGTTATGGCGTCCAACCTGTCCACGGCGGTACTGATCGGAGGTATTGTGTTCTGCTTGTGGATCCTGGCGCGTGTGCCGTGGAAATATACGCTGTCGATTGTCGGCATCGCTATTGTGGCGCTGATGATAGGATACGCAGTGGTGGAGTTCGGTTTCGTCCGTCCGGGGCGCGAGATGCACGGACCTTTCAAGCGTGCGACGACATGGGTGAAGCGTATCGACCGCCATTTCGTGGAGGACGGAACGAGCAAGTATGTATTGACCGATGACAATATCCAGGAGGTCTATTCGTCGGTGGCTATCGCCCGCGGCGGTGCGTCGCCGTTGGGAGTCCTGCCGGGAAACAGCAAGGAGCGTGACTACCTGCCGCTGGCGTTCGCGGATTATATCTTCGCCATCATCGTGGAGGAGTCCGGCATCGTGGGAGCGATAGGGTTGATCTTTCTCTATCTGGCGGTCTTGTTCCGCGCCTGCAACGTGTCCAGCCGCTATTCGGATATGCCGGCGATGCTGATGACGATGGGTCTGGCGCTGATGATCACCTGTCAGGCGCTCATCTCCATGCTTGTCGCCGTCGGGCTGGGACCTGTCACGGGGCAGCCCCTGCCGCTCATCAGCCGCGGAGGTACATCGGTGCTTATCACATCCATCTATTTCGGTATCATGATGGGCGTGAGCCGCGAGCAGCTGTTGCTGCGCGAGCGGGTGAACGAGACCATTGAGCAGAGTGAAGAGGAAGTACCAATTGTCACGGTGGAGTGAGGTGAATGTAGAATTCAGAATTCAGAATTTAGAAAGGGCGATTTAAGTTTAGTGCAAAATTAAAGGATTCGTACGGTTATTGAAGTTTGGGTATTATTGATCGGATGTACCAAACTCATAGAATCCGTATCAACTCCAAACGTTGCACAGAAATCACTAGAACTCTTTCTTAATTCTTAATTCATAATTGAAAATTGTAAATAGATATAATATACTATGTACGGTCTCGGAATATTGGGAGATAAGGTAACTGCTTTTACCAAACGAGTTGTAAAAGCGACAGCCTATCTAAAAGAGCAAAAGCAATTTAGTCTTGCGGATCAATTCTTCCGCAGCGGTACATCTATTGGTGCGAATTGCAGCGAAGCTACTTGTGCTGTTTCAAAAGCAGATTTTGCGAACAAACTGGCTATAGCGCTTAAAGAAACGAACGAAACTTGTCATTGGATAGAAGTTATGCACGACGGGGAGTTTATTAACGAAGAAACATACAACTCCATAATGGAAGATGCAGTTGAAATACGAAAATTGCTTACTACCATTATTAAAAACACCCGAGCCAACATGGATGATTCGAAGGATAAATAGGACGCTTTTAGAATGTAGAATGTAGAATTTAGAATTTAGAAAGGGCTATTAAAGATAAGTGCAAAATTTAAAGATTCGTGCGGCTATAGAAGTTTGGGTATTATTGATAGGATGTACTAAACTCATAGAATCCGTATCAACTCCAAACGTTGCACAGAAATCACTAGAACTCTTTCTTAATTCTTAATTCATAATTCTTAATTGATATACATATGAGATACCTTATTTCCGGAGGGGGAACCGGAGGACATATATTCCCCGCAGTGAGTATCGCGAATGCGCTGAAGGAGCTGGATCCGGAGGCACGCATTCTGTTTGTCGGTGCGCTCGGACGTATGGAGATGGAGCGGGTACCCCAAGCCGGGTATGAGATCATCGGACTGCCGGTGCGCGGTTTCAACCGTGCCCAGCCATGGAAGAATATTTCCGTGCTGTGGGACCTGCTGCGTTCGCTGATTCAGGTGCGCCGCGTCATCAAGGACTTCCGTCCGGACGTAGGCGTCGGAGTCGGCGGATACGCGTCCGGAGCTGCCATGTGGATGGCTTCGAAAATGGGAATACCTATCTTGCTCCAGGAGCAGAACGGTTTTGCCGGCATGACCAACAAGCTCCTCCGCAACAAAGCCGCGAAGATATGCGTGGCGTACGAAGGAATGGAGCGTTTCTTCCCTGCCGACAAGATCATCCTCACCGGAAACCCCGTGCGCCAGAACCTGCTGGACGGCAAGAAATCAGCAATAACCAGAAACGAAGTTAATCGCGCCCTTGTGGCAGAGAATCACCAATCACCAATCAAGAACCTCCTCATCATCGGTGGCAGTCTGGGCGCACGAACCATCAACGAAGCCCTCAAAGCCGCCTTGCCGCAGTTGGCGCATACCGACGGGTTGCACGTCGTATGGCAGACAGGCAAGACCTATTACGCCCAATGCAAGGCGGCATGGGAAGCGGCGGGGAGTCCGGAGAACATCGAGTGCCTCGATTTCCTCTCCGACATGCCTGACCGCTATGCGAACGCGGACCTCGTTATCTCCCGCGCCGGTGCCAGCTCGATCAGCGAACTGTGCCTCCTGGGCAAACCCGCTATCCTCGTCCCCTCACCGAATGTGGCGGAGGACCACCAGACCCATAACGCCATGGCGCTGGTGAACAAAGAGGCGGCGATCCTCGTACGCGATGTCGAGGCGGCGGAGAACCTGATAAACACCGCTCTGGCAACTATTCAGGACGATGCGCTGCTCGACAGACTGCACACGAACATCCTCCGGCTGGCGCAAAAAGACTCCGCCAGACGGATTGCGGAGGAAGTGATGAAACTCGCTCAATAACCGTTTGCTCGCCGGAAGAACCGAATGCCCGAGATTCTGTTGCACTACATATGGGAACACGCTCTGTGGAAGGGGTTTGAACAAACGACCACGGACGGACAGCCGGTGGAGATCCTGTCGGTCGGGGAACACAACCGCGATGCGGGACCCGACTACAGTCATGCCCGCGTGCGGATAGGTGACCGCGAATGGGTGGGGAATATTGAACTGCATGTCTGTTCCGGCGACTGGTTCCGCCACAAGCATCAGACGGACAAGGCGTATGACAATATTATCCTGCACGTCGTGCGGACGGCGGACGTCCCGGTGTATAACTCGCGCGGTGAGCTCATCCCCCAATGTGCGTTGCAGTACCCCGGTGACCGTGACTACCTGACGGGCTTGCTCGTAACGGCGCAGGAGATGGACAGCGCAAGGCAGCGTATCGGCTGTGCCGAACGGTTGCTGCGCGAACCCGGACTGCTCACCGACGGATGGCGCAAGACCCTGCTCCGCAAACGGCTGGACTGTAAACAGGCGTCGATCGGACGCTTGTTGGAGATAACGAAGAACAGCTGGGAGCACGCGCTGTATATATCGCTCGCCCGTAATTTCGGTTTTCATACCAACAGCGTGCCCTTTGAGCAACTCGCCATCAATACGCCCTTGTCGTATCTGCAGAAACACCGCAACAGCTTGTTCCAGTTGACCGCACTCCTCCTGGGGCAGGCGGGGCTGCTGGAAGACTGCGGAACGGATGAGGAGAAAATCCGCCTCGCGAAAGAGTACGCTTTCCTGCGTACCAAATTCCGTCTCACGCCCTTGGACGCGTCCCTGTGGAAACAGGCGCGTATCCGCCCGCAGAACCATCCCGAGGTGCGTATCAGGCAGTTCGCACAACTCCTCTATCAGTCCGAAGGACTCCTCAGCCGCATTCTGGACGCACGCGACCCGAAGGAGATGGCGCAGTTGTTTGACCTGCATCCTCTTCCGCCGGAGCAGAGCAGGGTGCGACCCGTGCCACCGGTCGGCAAGAGCAGCGTGGATATACTGCTCATCAACACGGTGATACCCTATAAGTATGCCTACGCACGCAGACGTCAGCAGGAGCAGCAGGCGGCGGAGGTCATGGCGATGATGGAGCAGATAGCGCCGGAGAACAACGTCATCATCCGTCAGTGGCGCGTGTTGGGGCAGCAGATACGCAATGCGGCGGATACACAGGCGCTCCTGCACCTCTATCAGAACTACTGCCAGCAGCAGGAGTGCATTCACTGCGAGGTCGGCGGCAGGATATTTGAATTGGACAGTTTACCTTCTTAACAACACATTACCATGAAAAAACGTATCTTCCTTGTGATGACGATGATCAGTCTCTGCGCGGTAACGGTGCATGCAGGGACGAACCTGCAGCTCTATTATGACTTCGGCAGTCTGGGAACGGCTTGCCCGAACCAGCGGACCAACCGCGTGACAACGACCCTTGAGCTCTTCTATCCCGATAACTGGGGCAACACCTTCGCCTTCATCGATCTCGATTACAACATCCATCCCAACGACCCCGCGAACACGCCGTTCATGGGTTATTTCGAGATAGCACGGTGCCTTAATTTCTGGGGAAAGACCAAAGCGAAAGACCTCAGT
Organism: Paludibacteraceae bacterium; assembly: GCA_905233375.1. Classification (GTDB taxonomy): domain Bacteria; phylum Bacteroidota; class Bacteroidia; order Bacteroidales; family Paludibacteraceae; genus Colicola. Next base: position 9,066 of record CAJOEJ010000033.1, read on the forward strand.
GTCCAGGTCGAGTACAACGGCGGACTCGGTTTGTACAAGGATGCCGCGGGCGATATACGCGGCTACGGAATCAACCATGCCGCGCTCGTCGGACTCAACTACTGCCTCCATACCGCCGATTACAAGAACATCTTCAACCTCGAACTGCTGTACAAGTATATCGTGGATGATTATAACAAGACCGCCAACAAGGTGCCCTTGCAGTTCACCTTCGTCTGGGGATGCGATGATTTCTGTACAGCGCCGGGACTGCGTTTCTCCGGATTTCTGGATATATGGGGGCAGCGGAATGCGGCTGGGCAGTCGTTCGTGCTCATCAGCGAACCCCAGTTGTGGTACAATGTGGGACGATGGTTCAAGTGCCCGAACCTGCATGTCGGAACCGAGATCGAGTTCAGCTATAACTTCACCGGAAACGGTTTCATGTGCAACCCCTGCCTTGGTCTCAAATGGTGTTTTGACTGATTTGCGGTTTTGCGTGGATAAAATTCTAAACCCGTTAAAACCTTGTCTTAACCTGGTCTTAATTCTGTCTAAACCCTGTCGAGGATGTACAAAGTGACGATGACCATTGACCAATCCGACACCCTCCCTCACACGGAGGGTGTTTTTGTGTGTACCTTCGACCACCTCCCCCATGAATGGGGACCCCTTCGAAAGTACGGTCGCGTCCTGCGGGATATATACCAATGCGGGTGTTTTTTGCCATTCCATACATAAAACTGCATTTTATTGGGCAAAAAACACCCGAATGTTTGCATATATGCAATTTTTGTTGTACCTTTGCATTTGTTTTGAATGAAATTTTAAGTCTTATATAAAAGAAAGGATAAGAAAGAAAAGAATGCAAGACAAGTGGAAACAGACTTTTTGGGAAATATGGCATAACTACCGTTCGGAGGTGGGATTCTTCTTCTGTCTCTCGTTGCTGACGGTATCGGGTCACTGGCTGTCGCATTTCATCCCGGTCGAACGGTTTGAAAATGAGATTCTTCTGATAGAACACGGCGCTACTACCGCCATCTGTATTGTGGGCGCATGGCTGCTTTTCACTCATTCGGACGGCTTGCGCATCCGTCGTGCGTGCGCGTATGCGCTCGCGGCATGGGGGCTGTCGGAGGTGTGGTTTCTGCTGCAGACCTGCTGGCTGAGACTGCCGGTGCTCGCGGCGGGAAGCGAGGCGTTGACGCCTTACATGCTCTTCGCCGGCAATTTCCTCGGATGGCTCCTGCTGGTCTATCCGACAGAGACACTACGACCCGGATGGCTGACTTGGAAATTGGCTTTGTGGCAACTCCTTCCGTTGGCGGCTCTGTGCGCCATCGATTATATGGTGCCATATGACCTGAGATGGATCATCGGGCTGTACCCAGTGGCGCTGTTCATACTGGTCATCACGCATATACGTGCGTATCGTATATGGTGTGAGAACAACTATTCATCCATGGATCATAGCGACGCACAGTGGGTCGTCCGCTACCTGATTATGCTGCTCGTCATCGGCGTCTCCTACTGCTATATAATGGCTTCTGACAACCCCTGCCGGACCTTTACTCAGAACCTGCTTCTTCAGTTCATGTTCGTCTATAGTATCTCCGAGATCCTCTTCCGACAGGACCCATGGAGAGATGCGGAGGAGATAAAAGACAAAGAGGACAAGGTCCAAGCCAACGACGAAGAAGCGGATCGTATCCGGCTCGAGCAGTGGCTTGACACCGAGAAACCGTACCTGCGCACCGATTTCAAACTGATCGACCTGATGGAGGTGCTGCCGATGAACAGAACCTATCTGTCCGAGTTCATCAACAAGACCTACGGCTGTTCCTTCTATCAGTTCGTCACCCGATACCGCATTGAGGAGGCGAAACGTCTCATGCAGCAGAACCCTGAAATGAAGATAGGGGACGTAGCGTTCCGTTCGGGATTCTCCTCTCCTGCCGTCTTCTCCCATACCTTCTCCAAAGAAACCGGCATGACGCCGAGAGAGTGGGGCAAAGGGATGAGATAAGAGACAAGAGGATTTTAGAATACGTAAAAAAGTTATCGTTTTTTTTTTAGAATACGTCAAAAAGTGCGTGCACATATTGCGTACGTGCTGCTTTTTATGTAATTTTGTACCCCGTAACGTGTCGGCACGGTGCGGATCTTCGCATTCGTCTCTCTTTCTGCTTTATGAATAATGATACAATCCGCACCTGCCGCTTTTTAATAAATCAAACAACAATGAAAAAAGTCTTTTTTGTTGCAGCTGCGTGCTGCTTGCTGGCAGTTAGTGCTGCTTTCGTTTCATGTGACCCCAACAAGGCACAGTGCTGGAAAATGTCTGTTACCTATCAGGGCGGACAAACAGCCGAGTATTATTTCTACGGTACGGGCGTGGAGGCTGATGCCCAGCTTGAGCTTTACGTCAAGGCAGGTGCTATCCAGACCCGTCGCGAGCAGACCTTCCTCAGCCGCGACAACTGCCATGAGTAATTGACTCATTCTACGCATTCATGCAAAAAAAATCGCTCACCGGGCGATTTTTTTTGTTGAAGGTACAGTCGCACGTTTGTGCGAATAACAAGGCTTTCCCGCTAAAAATCCAAATGAATTTGTTTTTTCTTGGGAAATCCTTGTGTATTCCAAATATTTTTTGTACCTTTGCACCCGCAAACTCACGCTGAGGGCAATTTTGCTATAGGGATGGGTTTGTTGGCTGAGTCTTAAGCCTCTCGCTGAAGTGGCTTAAACAGGGACGAAGCAGACATATTGAATGGCGTTTACTAAACGCTTGTTTTTGACCATTTGAAACCTAGGAAACTTCAAATTGTTATCTTCGAAAACAAGTAGCAGTAGATGCCCATGGGTGTATCATACGCCTGCGTGTACTTATTAAGGTACGCGTATGCACACGTATATACACAGCGTGGGTTTCTGCATTGCTTATTCGAGATAACGGGTTTTCCTAGGACCTCAAATGGCGGATAAGCAACGAAAGAAATCCGCGTTTTATGTTAAAAGGTTCGAAATTTGATTTTCTCGTAGTTGGTTCCGGCTTGTACGGAGCTACTTTTGCCTACAAAGCCCATCAAGCAGGCAAGTCATGTCTCGTCATTGACAAACGTCCGCAACTTGGCGGCAATGTCTATTGCAGCCCCGTCTCCGTCCCTTCCCCCGCAGGGAAGGGTGAATGTGTTATCAACGTTCACAAGTACGGTGCTCATATTTTTCATACTGCCAACAAAGCCGTGTGGGATTTCGTCAATTCCCTTGTGCCTTTCAACCGCTATACCAATTGTCCTGTCGCCAACTATCACGGCGAACTATACAACCTGCCATTTAACATGAACACCTTCTATCAGATGTGGGGTGTTCGTACTCCCGAAGAAGCACAAGCCCGTATAAACGAGCAGATTGGTAATTGTAAATCGGTAATTGGAAATAGAGAGCCACGCAATCTTGAAGAGCAAGCGTTGCTGCTCGTCGGTCGCGATATTTACGAAAAGCTCATCAAAGAGTACACTGAAAAACAATGGGGACGACCCTGTACCGAACTTCCGGCTTTCATTATCCGTCGTCTGCCCTTACGCTTTGTTTTTGACAATAACTATTTCAACGATCCGTACCAGGGCATTCCCATCGGCGGTTATAATCTTCTCATTGACAAACTCCTCGAAGGCGCAGAAGTTAAAACCAACTGCGACTTCTTCCGTGAATACAAAGATTCTTGGCGCGATCTTGCCGACACGCTCGTTTATACCGGACAACTCGACGAATATTTCGACTTCCGTTTAGGTCGTCTTGATTGGCGTACAGTCTCCTTCAAAACCCGCATCGAAGACACACCGAACTACCAAGGCAACGCAGTGGTCAACTATACCTCGCGCGATGTACCTTATACCCGCGTCATCGAGCACAAGCATTTTGAGATGTTCGGTCAAGCGGTGTACGAGTGCCCAAAGACAGTTGTGAGCGAGGAGTATAGCACGGAGTTTAAACCCGGCATGGAGCCGTATTATCCGGTTAATGATGAGCGGAATAATGCGTTGGCTGAGCAGTATAGGGAAATGGCGATGAAAGAAGAGAATGTGATCTTTGGAGGTCGATTAGCGGAATATAAATACTACGATATGGATAAAGTGATAGAACGTGCGCTGAGTGCTTACGTTTGATACTAACATATAGCAGGCAGGAGCTTATCCTGCGAAGTGACCTTTGACATATTGGATTTACCGTAAAACGGGCGGAAATTTACAAATAATTGCAACTTTCGCCCCAAAATGATTGGATAATGGGCGGAAGTTAATAAAAAATCGCAACTTTCGCCCTGAAATAATTTAATAATGGGCGGAAATTAACAAAAAATCGCAACTTTCGCCCTAAAATATTTGCATATATCAAAAAAAACAAGTATCTTTGCAGCGATTTTTGATTAAATATTTCCGATTATGATAGGTAGAACACACGAATTAGCTGATTTAAAGAGTTACTATGACTCCGGCAGAGCTGAGTTCGTCGCACTATATGGTAGACGAAGAGTTGGTAAGACATATCTGGTGAATGAGTTCTTTAACTTGCGTTATGATTTCTATATTACAGGAGTCATTGATGGAGATAAGAGCGAGCAGATTGCTGCGTTTACCAAAGGTTTGCGCAATATCGGCTATACTGGTCGTGTACCACAAAAATGGATGGATGCGTTCTTCCTCTTGGAAGATATATTAGAGAAGAACATGCGAGAAGGAAAACGTTGCGTGATCTTTATTGACGAGTTGCCTTGTTTCGACACCCCTAAAGCCGGATTTGTGAAAGCTTTGGGACATTTTTGGAATAGTTGGGCACAACAGCGCAAGAACGTAATGCTAATCGTGTGCGGTAGCGCCACCTCTTGGATGATTAAGAATATCATAGACAATCACGGAGGTTTGCATGACCGTATCACGCACGAGATGCACCTACATCCGTTCAATCTGTATGAAACCGAGCAGATGTTGTTAAGTCGCGATGTGCATTGGGATAAACTTTCGATATTGCAGATATTTATGGCGTTGGGTGGTATACCGTATTATCTGGAGATGTTGAAACCGACGGATAGCGTAGTCTCGGCGATAGATAGATTGTTCTTTGGTCGTGATGCAACAATGGTCAACGAGTACGACCGTTTGTTCAAGTCCTTGTTCAAAGATCCTACACCATATCTGGAGATTATTCGTGCTCTCGCACGCGATAAACAAGGTATCACACGCGAAGAGATACTTAAGCGGACATCGATGACTGATAATGGACATTTTTCGGAATACCTGACAAATCTTATCAAGTGCGATTTTATACGTTATTACTTTGTAAAGAACACAAAAATCAAAAAGAACGATGGTTTCTATCAATTGACGGATATGTTTGTTATCTTCTACAGCACATTCCTTACCAGACCTGTGACCGAAGACCATTTCTGGAGTATGCATATCAATACACCACAAGTGAATAGCTGGTACGGTTTGAGTTTTGAACGTGTATGCTTGTTGCATATTCCGCAGATTAAAAATGCTTTAGGAATAGATAGAATCGGCGTAGAATATTATTCCTGGCGAAGTAAGGAAAGTGCAAAAGGAGCACAAATTGATTTGCTTTTAGAGCGTGCAGATAGAATTATCAATCTTTGTGAAATGAAATACAGCACAAGCGAAATCACCATTGATAAAGACGAAGATTTAAAATTGCGTAATAGACAGAATGCTTTTGTAACAGAGACTAAAACACGCTATGCTGTAGTGCCAATTTTAGTGAGCACGTATGGTCTGAAGACCAATACATATTCTGGTGGCATCTATCAGCAAGTAACAATGGATGATTTATTTAAAGATATAAAATAGAATATTTATATAAAATTTATTTAAGCGGTAAATCCAATATGCGGACTTACCGCTTTTTTGTTGTGTGCAGGTAAGGGGAATGTGGTGTTTAGTAATAATCGTTCCGAACGAATGTGAGGATAAGAACAGGACCATCACGGGATCATGTTCCGAGAACCTTACTTTCAGAACAAAAGCAAGACACCTGAGCAAAAGCGAGATAAGAATGAAAGGGAAATAGTACTGGTGCGTTAACTTTCGCACGTTTTATCAAATAAAGTTAATTGATCTTTGGAATTTTGATTTAACACATCTATTTGAGCATTTAGTAGTT
>CAJOEJ010000034.1 GCA_905233375.1 Paludibacteraceae bacterium
GCGACCCCCTAGGGGGTATAAGTATCATTAAATATTAATCAATTTATCCTCTCTAAGGAGGAGTAAAAGTGTAAACGATCACTTGATATACGATACTTATTTCTTAATTGGCAATACTTTCCACTAACTTCTTTTTCCGTATATAGAACAACCCGCATGCCAGCAGGAAATAGACGGCTGTGAGGATCCAGAGGGCGATATATTCCTTTCCCGCAAGCGCCAGCGACGCACCCATCGAATTGATATGAATGAACGCGTGCGCCCCCCATGTATAAGGGATACAGCAGGCGATATACCACCATGCATCCGGAATCATCTCTTTCGGCCACGAGATACCCGCCATGAACAGAAAGATAAGGGACGAGGACACGAGCAACACCAGCCCGGACTCCCTGTTGCGGATGAACACGCTCACGCACAGCGAGAAGAAAATGACCGCTAACAGGTACGGCACAATCAGCAACAGTATATCCCCTATCGCCCCTATATGCGGTATGTCGAACAGGCGCGGGAAGAACCCTAACAGCACCGCCGCCAGACCATAGTAGATCACGAAATAGGCGCACGCACGCCCAATGAGCGAACGGAAGCTGTACTGGTCGAGATTCTCTTCGCGTGCCGTACCGCCGAGCATGCAGATACCGAAGAAGAGCGTCTGATGCAGGATGAGCATCAGCACCGCAGGGATGAGGAACGAACCGTAGCCGCCGGTGGGCGTGAACAGCGCCGTCTCGTGGTAAGGCGCGTCCTGCACCAGCGCCCAGGCGAACTCCTTGCCTACGCCCATCTGCTCGTAACGGTCAATCTGGATGTTACGCATCGATTCGAGCATGACCTGGTTGCACGACAAGTAGATGGCTTTCATGTAGAGGAAAGACGACATGTCGCAGTAAAGCGATATATGCGCCTGCCCAAGCGGATCCGCCAACTGTTGTGCGAAATCACGCGGGAAATAGATGATTCCGTGAACCTTCTGGTCCCGAAGCAGCTGCTCCGCCTCCGCCATCGAGGCGCAGGTGTGCGTCAGACAGATATCCGGGGCGGCGTTCCACACATGCAGGAACGAACGGCTCTGCGGACTGTTGCTCAGATCCACCACCGCCACCGGCACGTTCGTTATCTGTTCATTCCAGTAAATACCCTTATAGATAAGCGGATAGGCGAGCGTGGCGACGATAAAAATAACCGTCACACCCGAATCCTTGAAAATCCGCTTTATTTCATTTGTAAAACTATGCCACATTTTCAATTATGAATTATGAATTTTCAATTAAGAAAGGGCTCTTTAAGTTTGGTACGGACTTTTAAGACAAGTACGGTTCTTTAAGCTTTGTACCATACTCATTAGGACGCTTTCTAAATTCTGAATTCTGAATTCTCAATTATCAACTTTCAACTTATTTCAGCGGATAATTCTGATACACGAGCGCCCGGTGCAGTCTCGGTGCGACGCAGAGAGATGCCACCATGAACGCCGTGAGAGCAAGCATGTTCGGGATGCTGTTTTCCACCGGCGCCGCCATGAGCGCTTCGTTGACATAAATGAGATAATAATGGCGCAGGGGCTCGAGGTAACTGAGCGCTTTGACCGGAGCGAGCATCGACATGTTCGGATACGTGAAGCCCGAAAGGGAGAAACCTAACATCGCGTAGAACGTACCGATGGAGAGTGCGTCACGCAAGGTGGGCAGCAGACCAATGAGGGTGATACCCAGCGCCTCCATGGCAAAGATGAACAGCAGCAAGCCGAACATCAGTCTCGTGTGACTGCCATAGACGGGGAAACCGGCATAGCGGTACAGGATGAGATGACATCCGACCCCTAAAACCAGATAGATAAGCGTATAGGGAATCAGTTTGCCGATCATGGCTACGGTGTAGTTGCCTCCTGCGGCACGAAGCCACGCATGCGAGGTGCGCATCTTGAGCTCGAAACCGATGGCAAAGATGGTCAGCATGATACATATGAGTCCCAAGATACCCGGCAGGATCGTGCTGACCAAATACACGGAGTAGTTACCCCACGGGTTCGCCACCATATGCCCTTCGATGGTGAGCGGCTGGATGCGGTGCATGATCACGTCGTCCGGCAGCCCTTTCTTGCGCAGCACCTCCCGCTGGAAAGCGCCCGACGTGAGGTTCACCATCGTCAGCATCTGTTTGTACGCCGTGTTGCCGCCTACCGTATAGGCGTTCGTGATGTAGAAGTCCATCTGCGGACGTTTGAACGCCACCAGATTGCTGTAGAAATCTTCCGGGATGACAAAAATGCCGTATATCCTGCCCTGCTGCATGGCTTGCCGCGCTTCGGGATACGAGTTGGTGACCAGCTGTATATCGACCGAAGGCGTCGCCTGCATCTCGTGGATGAGCCGGCGCGAGATGGAGGTCTGGTCCAGATCGACCACCGCCACCGGCATCTTCTCCGCCGTACCGCCGCGCATGAGCGTCAGGAAGAAGAACGTGGATAGCAGCATGACGCCCACCGAGGCAAACAGGTACAGCGGTCGCGCAAACATCATATGCAGCTCCCGCTCCATCACACGCCATATGTTTTGAAAAATAATTAACATTATTTTCAATTATGAATTATGAATTCTCAATTAAGAAAGGGCTATTTAAGTTTGGTACGGTCAATTTTCGATGACCAGCGCCGTCATGCCCGGGCGGAGGTTCGGAATCATGGTGGTCGGACGGCATTTGACATCGAACGTGCGCACGTCGTATCCGCCGTTCTGCTTGGTTGAGCGCCAGGTGGCATACGTTCCCATCGCTTTGATGTGGGTGACGGTAAGCGGGTACTTGACGTTATCGCCGAGTGCCGGGATGGTCACTTCGACCACGCTGCCCATCGGGAACTGCGAGAGCAGGTCTTCGCGTACGGCGAAAGTGAACCACACGTCGTTCAGGTCCACGATCGACATGACCGGACTGCCCTGACCTACCAGTTCGCCCACTTTGGGGAACAACTCGCTCACCTCTCCGTCGCAGGGTGACAGCAGGTATTTCTCCGCTTCGGCAGCTGCTACCTCCTGCAGGATACCGTCGACGCGCGCCACTTGTGCTTCGGCAGCCGCCTTGTCCTCCTCGCGTGCTCCGGCGAGTGCCATCTGGTACTGGCTGCGTGCCGCCTTGACGGTAGCCACCGCCGCTTTGTACTGCGCCTCCGTCTCGTCACGTTTCTGCGCGCTCACCACGCCTTTGTCGTACAGACGCTGCACGCGCTCGTAACTCTTGCGGTAGATCTCTTCACCCGCTTTGGCTTTCTGGTAGAGCTCGTACGCACCCTGTATCTGTTCCTGCTGCGCACCGTTCTTGGCTTTCTGGTTAACCGCTTCCGCCATCTCGCGTGCCGCTAACGCCTGCGCTTTCTTGGCTTCCACCTCCGGCGAGTAGATGACCACGAGCGTGTCACCTTTCTTCACCTGTTCGCCTTCCTCGTACAGATACATCTCTATACGTCCCGGCACCTTTCCGGACACGCGGTACTCCGCCGCTTCCGCTTCACCCTGGATCAGGGTCTTCTCCGGCCGGAGTGCCAGTACACCCACGACCGCTACAATAACGACTACTGTCAGCAATGCTATCAGTCCCAACAGCAGGCTTCCTTCTTTCTGATGTTTCATCTTGTTATCAATTCAATTATGAATTATCAATTATCAATTAAGAAAGGGCTATTTAAGTTTGGTACGGACTTTTAGAATACATATGGTTCTTTAAGTTTTGCACAAAACCCATTAGGACGCTTTCTAAATTCTAAATTCTTCATTCTAAATTCCCGAGGTACTTGCGTAACTGCGCCTCGGTCGTTTTGGCTTCGACCTGCGCATCCACGAGGTCGGTGGCGGAGGCGAGCCACGCCGTCTGCGCCTGCATCAGTTCCGAAGCGGTGATGAGTCCTTCCGCATACGACTCCTGCGCCATACGGAGCACCTCAAGGGCGTTGTTCTGCGTGAGGCGTGCCAGAACGATCTTTTGTTCCGCTTCCGCTAATTTCTGATTGGCTTGGGTCGTCTGGAGCGTCAGCAGTTCGCGCGTCTCTTCCGTCTTGAGCGAGACGGCATTGGCGGCATGCCTGGCGGCTTTGTAGCGCAGGATGTCATCTGCATGCACGATAGGCACGTTGACCACCACGCCCGCGGAGAAGAAACCCTTGCCGTCCCACTGACTACTGAAACCGTTGTCCACGTTCGGGTTCGTGTAGATATACCCGGCGGTGGCGACGATGTTCGGCTGCAATCCCGCCGCCATGAGCATCGCGTTCGACTTGGCTATTTTCTCCGTCTGCTCCAGAATACGCAGCTCGCTGCGGTTGGCTACCGCACCCGCGATGGCATCCGTATCGACCGGCAGAGACGTCTCTGCCAGACCACTCTCGTCCAAGGCGAAAACCGTATTGAGCGGCAGCCCGCACACCTGCGCCAATGCCATATGGGACAGGGTCAGACCATTCTCCGCCTGCAGTTTCTTCACCTCCGCCTCGCCGCGTTTGGTGGTCACTTTCAGCAAGTCCGACTGCGTGGCGACACCTTCCTGAACCGCGGCTGTCACGTCCTGCTCCAGCTGGCACAACAGACGGTAGTACTGCTCCGCCAGCTGTTTCTTCTGCGCCACGGACACCACCCGCCAGTAGGCTTCATCGACCGCATACAGCGTCTGCTCTTTCTTCGCTTCCGACTCGATGGAGGTGATCTGCTCGGTCGCTTTGGCGATCTTGTACAGCTGCGTGAGCCGGCCGCCCGTATAGAGGGGCTGCGTCACACCCACCTGCGCCACCACCACATGTGTCAGGTCGAGTGTCAGTTTGTCATACAGCATCTGGTACGCGTCGGCTATCCGCTGACCCGCATTCGCCTCGAACGTCTCTATCGGACGCTCCATGAACGTCCCTTTTACGTCCTTGGACAGCTGCCCGAGCGAACTCTGGTCGCTCCATGTGAACGAAGAAGTCCCGTCCGCGTTCACCGTTGCCGTACCGAAGGAGAAAGCCGTGCTGTTAGACAACAGATGCGCGTTGCGCGAGTTCCAGAAATAACTGCCGTTGGCGGTCACGCGGGGAAACATCGCCGCCAATGCCGCCTCGCGGTTGTACCGCGCTGCCAGCGCCGCCTCCTCCTGAGAGCGCGTCGAAATACCTTTCATCAGCGCCAGCTCGCGGCACTGTTGCAGGGTATAACGGGTTGTGTCTGCTCCCTGCACCGCAAGAACCAGACACAACAAACAAATAGGTAACGTATAAATCCGTTTCATGTATGTTTAATTTTTATTCCGCCGTTTGTTGCAACAAAAAGCGTGCCAACGCGACCCGCTTATCAATTTTTTCTAACTAAACATACACCGATTCTCCCGACACAAACGGTTTTTTGCCGGTAACAGGCGTGCTATGAGCCGAAAATCCAATTTTTCAGCGTAAATCTGTGGCATGGCACAAAAAAACTCTGAAAAAACAGCATAATTTAGTATTTTCTTGGAATAATCCTTGTACAATTCAAAAAAAAGCAGTACCTTTGCAGCGGATTTAAAAAGTAATGGTCATTTCAGAAATGGCGATTACAAATTTATGAGCCTATGAAATTCGTTGACAGAACAAGGGAAACAGCATCGCTTCAAACTATTCAGAATCAGTCTTTGGAGCATGCGCAGTTTACGGTACTGACCGGAAGAAGGCGTATCGGAAAGACATCATTGGTTTTCCATGCCTACAAAGAGTTACCGTTCTTGTATTTCTTCGTAAGCAAGAAATCGGAGAGTGAGTTATGCGCTGCTTATCAACAAGAGATAGCGGCTAAGTTAGGCATTCCGATGTTGGGTAGAGTGACCCGTTTCGCGGATATCTTCGAATATATTATGCAGTTGTCAAAGCGTCAGCCGATCACACTGTTTATTGATGAGTTCCAAGAGTTTATGCGTATTAACTCATCGGTCTATAGCGACATGCAGCGGATTTGGGACATCAACAAAGAAGAGGCGCATATCAACCTTATTGTCGGCGGTTCGGTGCAGACGATGATTCATCAGATTTTTGAGAACAAGAAAGAACCGCTCTATAACCGTCAGACTTCGATGATCCGGCTCAAGAAGTTCCCTCCGTCTGTCCTAAAAGATATATTGGCGAGTCATAATCCGAATTATACTCCGGACGATTTGTTGGCGTTGTATAGTTTCACCGGCGGAGTAGCCAAATATGTCGAATTGCTCATGGATAACAAAGCTGTCACGCGGGAGAAGATGATTGATACCATTATCCAACCGGATTCGGTCTTCCTGTCTGAAGGCAAAAACCTGCTGATAGAGGAGTTCGGAAAGGATTACGGCGTCTATTTCTCCATCTTGACGGCTATCGCTTCCGGACACTCGCAGCGGAGTCAGATTGAAGACATCATCGGCAAAGAGATAGGCGGATACCTTACCATGTTGGAAGACACCTACGGTCTGATTTCAAAGCATAAACCGCTTTTTGCAACCACCAATAGCAATATCCGGTATCGCTTGGATGACAACTTCCTCATCTTCTGGTTCCGGTTCATCTTCAAATACAATTATATGATGGAGATTGATGCCTTTGATGCGTTGCGGCAAATCATCTGGCGAGACTATGAGACTTTTTCCGGCAAGATGCTCGAGAGTTATTTCAAAGAGAAACTGGCGGAAGAACAGCTATTCACGCAGATGGATAACTGGTGGAGTAGAAACGGAGAGACCGAGATTGATATTATTGCCATTAACGAACTATCCAGACAAGCCGCTTTCTATGAAGTCAAACGGCAAGCGAAAGAACTTGCCCCCTCTGCTTTGGAGACGCATGTAAGTGAGTTCCTCATAGCGACACGACAAATCAAAAAATACACGATCTCCTGTCATGGTTTGTCTATGCAGGACATGTAGAAGGCGGGTGACTTTTGTCAGCAGTACTCAGTCACGGGCAATGGATGTCTTGTACGCCTGCGGGTAGATGCCGGTGGCGCGCTTGAAATAACGGCAGAAATTAGCCGTAGTGGGGAAACCGAGTTGTAACGCGGTTTCCTTTACTGTTTGTTCGGGGTTGGCGTCCATGAGCAGTTTGGCTTGCGTCACGACGTACTGCTGGATCCACTCCAGCGGCGAAACACCGCCGCTCGCTTGGCGGAACAATTTCGTGAAATACTGCTGGTCATAATCCAACAGCGCCGCATAGTAGTTCACATTCCGGTTCTCCTTGTAGTGCGCCACGACGAGATCCGTAAAACGGTTATAGACGTCCACGTACCTGCTCTTGTCCCACCGCTTGTCCTCTTCGCGGCGGTAAAAATGGATAAACTCATAGGCGATGGCGAGTTGGATCTGCAACATCTGCCGGCGGAGCATAAGCTCGTTCATATCGCGTTGCGCAATGGCGGACAGCACTTCTGCGAGCGCCTTCACCCGTTCCGCCTGAACGTCCGTCAGCTGGCAGTTGGGAGACTTGTGGAACACATCGTATTCATGACCGAGAATGTGGTTTTTCACTTCGCCGAGTATCTCGGATGAAACGGCGATACGCATGTATGCAAAATCGTCTGAACAATCCACCGGGCGCATAATATGTCCGGGCATGATGATCGTCAGCGTGTTCTTGACAATGTGCATCTCCCGCATGTCGTACAGGCCGGTAGCGCTCCCGCGCAGGCACAAAATAATAATGACATACGGGAAGGACATATCAACGCCTTTCTTGGCAAAACCGCAAACCTCTTTCTCGAGCACCAGGTCTTTCTGCTCGACGAATCGTATCAGACCAGTGAATTCATTTTCTATATTTTTCATAATTGTACTTGGTACTTGGTCACTTAAAATCGGCGGCAAAGGTACAGCTTTTTTTTGAATTATGCAAAAAAAGACGATTTTTGGTGGCATTTTTGCACCAATTGGTAGCATTTTTTGTCCCCAAAAGTTGTGTATATAAAAAAAAGCTGTAATTTTGCAGCGTTTTTTGAAAATCAACAAAACTCCAAAGTAACCCTCTCCGGTCGCGTGTTTAATAAGAACAACACCTGGCAGCCGCTTGCTTTGCCTTTCAATTTGAGCGCAGACGAGTTGGCAGCAAGTCCGCTCGCAGGCTGTACGCTCAAGCAGATAGTCCGGCGGTGAGGGCGAAGAGGGGGCGCGTGGTTACTCTCTATTGGGAAGAAAGAGGTCGTCTAACATGACTTGCGACTGAACAATGCCGCTATGGCTGTTTTGTTTGACGCCGTAGGTGGTTATCATCGTTATATGAAGCGCATCGTGTGTACCTGTCGCGTCACGGAAGGCGCCTAACTTGTTGCGCAGTTGCATTTCATAATCCTTGTCTATCGTATATTCGCTTTGCGAGAATTTCATTTCACACAGGTTGATGATACGATCACGTCGCGCAATAAGCATATCTATTTGTGCTCCACGGACTGTTGACCCTTTCTCCGGCTTGCAATACCACGTGGATTGTTCACTCATTACGCCCCAAATGCCAATGGCATACTTGACTTGGTTGATATGATCTTTGCACACTTGTTCGAAGGTATATCCCGCCCAGGCGCGTCGTGCCGGAAGGTCTATCGTATAGGACCAGAAATGCTCGTCCCGCCCGTAGTACTGACGGATGAAACGGAAGTAAAATAGAGTGAAATAATCGGACAACTGGTACACAATGCCGTTTTTGGCTTTGCCGAAGTAGTTGTATCCGCGAACGATATTGCAATTAACCAAGTCGCGCAGCGCTTTGGTCAATTGACCATTGTTACCGACTTTGGCTGCTTTGCTTAATTCATCGCGCGTCAGTCCCATGGCCTTTTCAGACAAGGCTTCCACTAATTTGATATAGTACGATGAGTTTTCAAACAGCATTTTGTATAAATGCTCAAACTCATCTTTCAGCCGACCGTTCTTTTTGAAAAACAGTTCATCCACATTGGCAGCATACGTCTGCTGAACATCCAGTTGATTCAGGTAATACGGAATACCTCCCATGACCATATAACACTCTGCTATATCGTATCGGCTCCAGTTGAATCCTCGTGATTGTAAGTATTGCTCCGTTTCATTCAATGTGAAAGGCAGCAGAAACATCTGGCATGTGGCACGGTTGAATAATCCGCCTTTGTCTGATAACAGTTTGTCCGTTATCCATGAGGTAGCACTACCGCAAGCAATGAGGAACATATCGCTCTGCGATGCCGCCCAACCATTCCAAAACCACTCGAGCGCCCCGATGAAATCCGAGCCGGATGTATCGAACCATGAAATCTCATCTATAAAGACCACTTTGCGGTCGCTTTGGGAGTTCTGAAGACATTTCTTGAGCATTGCGAAAGCTTCTAACCATGTGGTAAACGAAGGCATGTCGATCTCAAAGTACTCATTCAATGCCATAGCAAATTGAGTCAATTGAACCTCTTGGGACTTTTTGTATAGACCTGTTGCCACAAAAGCAAAGCGGTTCTCGAAATGCTGACGAACGAGGTAGGTTTTGCCTACGCGACGTCGTCCATATACCACCAGAAATTCCGATCCTTTGGACTTGTACAATGCTTCCAACCGTTGCTTTTCCTTGCTTCTTCCAATGATTTCCATAGCATTCCATTATTAAAATCCGCCGCAAAGGTACGAAAATATTCTGATATACGCAAATGTTTTTGTCTAAAACTTTAAAAATTTTTCAGTTTTAGACTAATTCTGTCGGAATTTTTGTCTAAAATATATGTTTTTTTGTGGTTTTAGACAAAAATCAAGAAAATCGCTCTTCGGGGCGATTTTTTCTTAGCTTTCAACTTTAAACTGAAAAAAAGACGATTTTTGGTAGCATTTTTGCAAAAATTGGTAGCATTTTTTGCCGAAATAATTTGTGTATGTCGTCAAAAAGCAGTACCTTTGCAGCCGATTTGGAAAATATGAATGCCCAACTGACAAATAGTACCCTTTTGAAGTATAGAATTAGTGGCTTCGGAGTAAAAAAAACTCCCAAGCGCTCCATCAAGCGGTATCTGTATCGGTAACAGAGACCGCACCCCACCTTATGGGGGAACCCGTAAGGTTTCTGTAAATAATAGTGAGTAAGTAGATTGATTCTCATCTGAGAATCGAAGCAAGTGCGTGATTGGGAAACCACGCACTTGTTTTTTTTTGCACCTTCGCAGCCGATAAATGCCCGGACAGAAAAAATGCCACTTTTTGACCTTTTTAATTCCCAAAAGATTTTTTTTTACAAAATCCTTGCACAATTCAAAAAAAAGCAGTATCTTTGCATCGGATTTGAATTTTTGTAATTTACAAAATTGTAAAAAGTAAAATATATGAAATTCTACGGCAGGAATCAGGAGATTGAACGGCTGTTGCAGTTAGACCGTCAATCAGAGCAAACGGCAGTATTCACGCTGCTCATCGGTCGCAGGCGTACCGGTAAAACGACGCTGGTCAAACAAGCTTTTGCCGACAAACCAATGCTCTATTTCTTTGTATCTCAGAAATCGGAACAGTTGCTTTGCCAGGAGTTGCAGCAAACGGTGGAAGCCGTTTTAGGGTTGCACTTGTACGGACGTGCGAACAAGTTCGCGGATATATTGCGCGAATTGATGATCTACAGCGAACAAAATCATGTAACATTCATGGTGGATGAGTTTCAACGCTTGTACGACATCAATCCTGCTATCATTTCCGAAATACAAGATGTATGGGACAGCCACAAGGACAAAGCGCACATACATTTGATTGCATGCGGTTCGGTTTATTCGATGATGCTAAAGATTTTCCGCGACAAGAAACAACCTTTGTTTGGTAGAGCGACGGCAGAAATCCGTTTGCAACCTTTCTCCACGGCTTTGCTCAAGCAGATTCTGTCCGATTATAATCCCGATTATACACCGGAGGATTTGTTGGCACTCTATACCATCAGCGGTGGTGTGGCGAAATACGTGGAGCTACTCATGGACGCGCACGCGGTGAATAAAGATCAGATGATGGATGCCGTGTGTCAAAACGGTTCGGTATTCCTCAACGAGGGTGCGGAACTGCTGGTCGGTGAGTTCGGCAAACGCTATCAGGTGTATTTCAGTATTATGCAACTGATCGCCAACAGCATGACCACGCAATCGCAGATTGACAGCGTCATCGGTGGTAATAACGGACGGTACTTGGCTACATTGGAAGAGGAATATAATCTCATTCAAAAGGTGCGACCGATGTTTGCCAAGCCTAACTCGCAAGGCATCAAGTTCGCCTTGTACGATAATTTCTTAACGTTCTGGTTCCGGTTCATTGAATCCAACCGTTCGATTGTCGAGATGGGCAAATCGGAGTTGCTCAAAGAGACCATCAATAAAGGCTACGACCAGTTCAGCGGTCTGATGTTGGAGCGCTATTTCCGGCAGTTGTACGCTGAGAAAGAACGCGTGACGGAAGTAGGAAACTGGTGGGACAAGAGCGGAGAGAACGAGATAGACTTGATTGCTATTGAGAAATTGGATAAACGTGTGACGATAGGCGAAGTGAAACGCAATGAGAAGAAAATCAGCATGCATACTTTAGAGGAGAAGTTTGCAAACATCCGTTCTCATTTCCGCGGCTATCAGATACGGTTTGTCGCTTTGAGTTTAGGCGATATGTAAGAGACAGGAGGAATCCTATAGCATCATCTCAAACGCGAAGCATCAACCCCCTCAAACAAACACACAAAAATCGCTCTTCGGGGCGATTTTTTCTTAGCTTTCAACTTTAAACTAAAAAAAGACGATTTTTGGTAGCATTTTTGCAAAAATTGGTAGCATTTTTTTGCGCAAAAATTTGCGTACGTGGCAAAAAAGCAGTAATTTTGCACCGGATTTTGAAATATGAATGCTCAACTGACAAATAGTACCTTATTAAGCGGCGGCGCATGTATGTATGTATGTATGTATGTATGTGGCGCGCGATACGCTTACAAGAGGTAACGAATCAGACAGATAAACCGGCAAACAAGCGGCAGGTGCTTCGTGCACTTGTCGCTTTGTCGTATATATAGAAACAAATACAAACAAATTAACATTATTAACTATCGTATATCAAGTGATCGTTTACACTTTTACTCCTCCTTAGAGAGGATAAATTGATTAATATTTAATGATACTTATACCCCCTAGGGGGTCGC
>CAJOEJ010000035.1:0-20228 GCA_905233375.1 Paludibacteraceae bacterium
TCTCCATCTATCTGGTTGGAGTGACGCTCCCCGCTACTCCTGCCGTTCTTAACCACAAGGGTTCGATTATTTCGAACTGCCAAGTCAAGGCAGTTCTCCACCCCTCAGTGGAGAGGGTATAGATCAAATTATTAACTTTTAAAACTATGAAACATTCTCCCTCCCTTGAGGGGAGGGGCAGGGAGAGGTTTCCACTAATTCACTATGGCAAAAATCCAATGGGCAAAAGGAATTGATTTCGTATCGGGACTCTTATCCAAGCGTCCGAAAGCAGGTCAGCCGCACTCGGATCACTCGAGTGCTTTGTTAGCAACCCACCGTGTAGCGGCGACGACCAACCCGACCTGCACGCGTATCTACATGGTCGGCGAGTACCAGCGCAGTACGCCTGTCGGTCAGGACGAGACGAACCGCCGCTTGCGTTTCTCCGCAGTCAGCCGCGCAGTCAACACCCGCATGCATGACCTGAACAAGATCTCCGCGGATCAGGCTGCCTTCATCGCGCAGAAGGACACCCCGGGCGGCAAGAAGACCATGCGCTCGTACATCTGGTCGCTGGAGTTGGCGGCTTATGATGAGCAGCATGACTAAGCAACCCCCTCCCGACCTCCCCCTCAAGGGGAGGGGAGGGAAGGTCAATGACCAATCACCAATGACCATTGACCAATCCGACACCCTCCCTCACACATGGGAGGGTGTTTTTGTATAAAATTGCATTTTATGTGGCAAAAAACACCCGAATATTTGCATATATGCAATTTTTGTTGTACCTTTGCACGCTTTTTAGATGGATCTCTTCATGCTTAACCAGTTGTTCATATCCCTCCCGATGCTTATATGCTTCTTTTGGAGCGTATTCTTTTTGTTTCGTCTTATCTGGTCAGGGGGCGAAAAGCGTGTTAAAATAACCCTTCTTCTTTTCTTTGTCACCTCCACGGTGCTTTACACCGACCACTGGCTGTATTTCTCGGACGTGCGGTCGGATATTGCCATGTGGACGTATCTCATTGCCAACCTGAGCGTGTATCCGCTCTATTACGCCTACCTGCGTGCCTTGATGCGCGCACCCCGGACGTGGGAGATGCTGCCTCTCTTCCTGCCGGCAGCGCTGATCGCGGTTCTCTATTCCCTCAACCTCTGTCTCGGTTGGTTTGACAAAGACATCCTGACATATGTAACCCGTGTGTGCTTTGCCGTGCAGGTGCTCTGGGTATGGGGACGCGGTTTCCTCTTGCTCCGCGATACCCAAAACAGGTTCGACAGTATTTATTCCGATGCCCGCAGTTACCTCCTGGAACCCATGCGGCTCATCCAGCACCTCTTGGGTTTCACTGCTGTGATCTCTTCCTTGCTCAATATCGTAGGACGTGATTTCTTTGCGCATGAAGCGCCCGTTGCCCTTCCTGCCCTGGTCATGTCCGTCATCCTGTTTAGTTTGGGGTACGTCTCGGCGCATACCGTCCTGCCACAAGAGACGGTTGCCATGGAAGAGGAGAAGGAGGAAGAAGCGACTTTTGCCGAAACGGATGTCCTGCTTGCCAAGATCTTTACCGTTTTGTCCGAACAAAAACTCTTTGCCGATCCGAACATGACCATTCAGGATCTTGCTCAGGCGGTGAACAGTAACCGCACCTACGTCAGTCAGTGTATCAACCGGCGGACAGGGCTCAACTTCTCCCAGTTCATACTCCGGTACAGGGTGGAGTATGCCAAACAAATCCTGCGGGATCCGTCCTATCAAACGGATCATGAAGCCATCGAAGCCGCTATGATACTGAGTGGTTTCGCTTCCAACCAGACTTTCTACCGCGTCTTCAAAGAGGTAGCCAAAAAGACACCTATCCAGTACCGCAAAGACGGCAAATAGCGTTGCTCCCCTTATAACGCCCTTCGGGCAACTTTTATTTCGTCACACAGGAATTTTTATGTTGTGTGACGATTTTTCTACATGCGTGTGTCAATTTTTCAACACGTTTTCGCTTAAAAATGAAGATTTGTACGATTTGAGAATAAGTTTTTACGATTTGAGAATGAAGTGTCGCAAAAAAGCAGTACCTTTGCACCCGATTTTGTGTGAACTATAAATTATAATTTATTGCATATGAAAAAAATCATCCTTTTTGCATTGTCCCTGGTGACTTTGTCTTTCTGTGCGCAAGCGCAAACGATGGAAACCGCCGAAATAGACGGTGTCTGGTATCTTTTGGATAAATCCAACCACACGGCGACCGTTACCTACAGTCGTGGAGAGGACACCTATGCCGGACGGCTCATCATTCCCGGGTATGTCTGGATATGGGACGATATGGAGGGGGCGGTGCAATACCCTGTTTCCGCCATCGCTGACAGTGCATTCATGAACTGCCCGAACCTGACCGGTATCACGATTCCGAATTCGGTCGATACCATTGGTACGTTCGTTACCATCGGTTCGGACTATATTACCGAGCTCAAATTCGAAGACGGCACAACGCCTATATTCATGACCGAGGCA
Source organism: Paludibacteraceae bacterium (assembly GCA_905233375.1). Classification (GTDB taxonomy): domain Bacteria; phylum Bacteroidota; class Bacteroidia; order Bacteroidales; family Paludibacteraceae; genus Colicola. The sequence goes on from CAJOEJ010000035.1 coordinate 2,495, forward strand.
TCGTTTGTCGGAGCCATTCCGTTTTCTTGCACCTACCTCTATCTCGGTCGTAACATCGCGGATAACGGAGGGGTACCCGTCTTCCATTCATTTAGCGGAGTCATGAACGTCGTGATCGGCGAGAATGTGACGGAAATACCGCTGGCTTTCTGCCCCTATGCACGCAGTCTGCAGTCCATTCAGCTGAATATGTCTTCCGTACTGACACCCGGAACCCGTATGTTCGGTTTTCTCGACGAGGACAACCCGCGACCCGATGCCTCGCAAATCACGCTGTACGTACCCGAAGGCATGTTAACCGCTTACCAGACTGACTCTTTCTGGAGCCGTTTTACCATTCAGGAGATGGACTACTTCCGGCAATATGGCATCCAGTTGGTGTCCGGTTCATATGATTTCTACCAGAACGGTTTGTACTACAAGATTTGGGAGGATGAAAACAATCCCGACTATAAATACCTCGCTGTCGTGATACCGCAAGTATGGTATCTCAACCCCGACGGGAGCTATGTCAGTGAATGGAGTTCGGAGTTCCCGTACAGACAGTCCTCTGTCATCATCCCGGATTCCGTCACGTTCTATCACTGGTACGACGGTCGGGCAGACCGCTATTCCGGCGTACAGGAAAGCGGGGTCTATCAACCCCTTACATACCAAGTGGAGGCAATAGGCGACTATTGTTTCCGCAATGCAAAATATCTTCAAGAAATTACCATTCCTACTACCGTTCGCCGTATTGGCGCGGAAGCCTTTGAATATACGGACAAGCTCTTCTCGCTCACTATCCCTGAGACCGTAACGGAAGTAGGATGGCTCACTTTCGCCCGTTCGGGACTTAAAGAAGTACTCATTCCGGCGTCTTCTTCCAACTGGGGCTTCGGTGACGGACTCGCTTCTTTCCAGGAGTGCTCTAACCTCGTCAAAGCCACTTTTGCGCCCGGTACAACACGCGTGCAGGACCGTATCTTCTTCGGCTGCGACGCGCTCCGTACTATTATCATCCCGGATGAAGTGACCGAGATCGGTGACGGTGCCTTGGCAGGTTGCGAGGCGCTGACCGAACTGAGACTCCCGGCTTCGCTCCAAGCGATGGGCGACCGCATGCTTCGAGGATGTCCGATCCGTGAACTCGAAGTGCCGGCGGGCGTACGCGAAGTGAGCCCCTCTTGCCTGTTGGGAACGAACATCGGCAAACTGACCGTTAATGCAGCGAACCCCATGTTCGACAGCCGTGACAACTGCAACGCCATCGTGCGTACTGCGGACAACACCATTGTTGCGGCTACCAACGGTGCTTTTATTCCGGCATCTGTTGACTCCGTCGGCGAGGAAGCCTTCAACGAACTCGAAGGCATCCGTTCGCTCACGCTGCCCGCCAACCTCAAGCATGTGGCGTACGGCGGATTCATGAATCTGGGTAACCTCACGCTGATCACCTCGCAGATTCAGAACCCTGCAGGGGTGCTCGAGGAAGGTGCGTTCGAGAGCTGGTGGACCGACCCGCGCGAGACGGCAACCCTTTATGTACCTGCCGGAACACTCGCCGCCTACCGCGCCGATGCCGAATGGAACCTCTTCCAAAACATCGTGGAGATGGCGCCGGAGAACAAACCCGCCGAGGTGACCGACATCGAGCCGCTTGCGGAAGAAGGAACGGTCACGCTGGCGGATATTACGGCGCAAACAGACCTTACCAATGCGGTGGTGGACAACCTCTATCTTACCTGCGACACCCTCAACGGCGACCGTTACGATGCGGTCGAACAAGCGATTGTCCTCAGCACCGTCGTCGATGAACTCATGATGGAGAACATCCTCTCGAACCCCGATAACAGCGATGTCATCCGCAATAACTTCAGCGGTATCATCATCGAACTGCTTGCGGGGGAGGGTGTCCTCTCCATTACCGTCAAGACCGAAGGCGACCACAAGCTCGCAGTCAACATCGCCGGCGACGTGCAGGAATTTGAGCAACTGGTCAAAGAGGTTGTCGAGGCAAGGTATTCACTCGATGCACCGGCACGTGCGTATATCTACGGATTCATTGCGGATCAGCCGGTTGTTGAAGCGCCGTGCAAACACATGTTGCGCCGCGCCAAAGCCGATTGGGATGTGGATGAAGAATCCGCTCCGTCCGGTTCCGTCGCTATCTACGGTATCAGCTGGAACAGCAACGTCGCCGACGCCATCGACCAAATCACCAATGACCATTCACCAATCACCAATAAGGTCATCATAGATGGCAAGCTTCTCATTCTCCGTGACGGCAAGACCTTCAATGCCTTTGGTATAGAAATTAAACACTAATCAATAATTATTAACAAATGCGTATGAAAAGAGTTTATTCTTATTTTCTGGCAGCGATGCTCTTTGTGTTCGCTGCCGCGCAGCAGGTGATGGCGGAAGATGTCGTCTTCCACTTCTATATTCCGGCTGCGCACGGGTTCGCTTCCGAATCGGGATGCGCCGTTCAATGGTATTTCGATGGCTCGGAAGAGGCCCAGATCGCTCCTCTGACAGCGGAGGATGGTGCCACGAGTTGGTACACGTTTACCGTTACTCGTGAGGACTACACTTACACACCCATTTATTTCGCGCTACTCAATGCGTCTTCCGTTGAAGCGGCTACGCAGGTCTTGCCGTATGAGGACGAAGCCACTTATGGCGGCTATTTCCTCGTAGGCAAAAGTGCCGATGGTTCGTTCCAATTCTACACGCTGTCGTCCTATTATTCGCAGTACCCGAACGACTACCTGCCGTACAACCTGCAGGCAAACCAGAGTCAGGACACCCTCTATGTGTCGTGGGAGAGCAATAGCACTCCTTCCAGTTGGCGTGTCTATGTTTATGATGCCAACAATCTTGGCAGCGAGCTCTCGTACAGTTACATTTATGAAAACCAGGGTTTTGTTGTTTTGAGGAACTCCGAGCCCATGCAGATTGTATGGAAAGTGGTTCCGAGTATCTACTACGAAGCTCAGCCCGCCTTCACTGCTTACAGCGATCCGATGACCATACAAGGCTCGCCGAAAGTAGCGACCAACATCCAGGGCACGTTGAATGCAGACGGTACCTATACCTTCTCTTGGGACGCTGCGCTGAGTCCGGAGGTGAAGCAGTATTGGGTGAACATAGTGGATCCGACCGGTAGCAGCGTTTATAGCACCAGCAACTATCTCCGTACTACCTCCTTTACAACTGCCATCGACGCGATGTTCAGCGGTAACTACACCATCCATGTCTATTCGTACGGCGAAAGCACCTGGACACAATTGGGCGAAGCGGTTGGTACATTCGCTGTCGCACCGGTTGCCCCGCATGACATCACCGTCCGTTTCCTCTTGGGCTCCATGTCCGGCGTAGATACCTCCGCCGGCGTGCAGCTGAATCTTATGAAAACAGCCGGTAACCAGGAAGTGGTGGACGCTACCCAGGAGCAATACGGCTGGTGGAGTTATACCTTCAATACTACCGAGCGCGGTGCGCGTGTGGGTGTTAAAACGGGTTACTGGTCCAGCATGATCGACATTTACGGCGACACCTGTATCGAATACACCCAGAACTCCGGCTATTTGGAGGTGGAGTGCGACGCACGTGCTACCGACTACGAGCCGCACGACATCCTCGCTACGCAAAACGAAGACGGCACCTATACCATCTCCTGGCTCATGGACGCTACCGAGCGTGTAGCCCACTATAATGTCTATTTGTATCACTCTATGACCGGGCAAAATGTACTGGCGCTCAATGAGTGGAAAGCCACACAGGTTCAGACCGGTGCATTGGCAGCAGGTATGTATAATTTGCAGATCAGCGTGTATGAGCAGGTTCCGAACAACTGGGGCGGATACAATTACTACCAGATCGGTACTGCCTACCACTACTTCACCATTGAGGAGCAACCGGCACATGACATCACCGTGCGCGTCTTACCGCAACCGGGCGCAGGAGAGTGGTATGCATACATCTATGATCAGGAATCCTACGGCTATAACACGCAGATCAATTTCGTTCAGGAAGAAGGCTCTCCGTGGTTCACGTACACCTTCAATACCACCTCTCCGGCGGTGAACGTTATGTTCAAGACAACCCAGGATATGTGGTACGACAGAGAAGGAAAGGTGATCGCCTGTCAGGAGAACACCTGTCTTGAGTTCGAAGACGATGCGTTCAAGACCGCTGATTGCAACGCGACCCTCAAGGACTACACCGTTTCCAATGCGCAATATCAGGATTTAGGTAACAGCAAGATGACCTTCACCTGGGAGTGCGCTACTGACCCTGCCCAGTTCAAGATCTATCTCAACGATGAGAACGACGTTACCTTTACCGCTCTCACGGCGGACGGCTCGGCTCGCAGTTATACCGGTTCAGTCCTTGTTGACTCCGCCATGGCTACTGTCAAGTGGTTCGTCGTTCCGGTTACCGCCAATGACACCTACTTGTGGGATAACAGAGGATACGGAGCCGACTTCTCGCTGGCTGCTTCGCCGTACGTTCCGCAGAATATCGTAGCGACGCAGAACGCTGACTTCACCTGGACGATCACCTGGGACGCTTGTCCGGAACCTGTGACTTCCTATACCGTTTATGACGGCATTGCCGGCTACACCATGTGGGTAAGCGGAACCAGCTATACCACTTCCGCCGCTACCAGTGAGGGCACGTACACCGTTCGTATCACCCCGCAGATGAGTACCGGCGAAACGGGCGCTACCCGCTCCGTTTCCTTCGAGGTACTGCCGGTAGCAGAGCGTTCGATCACCGTTCGTCTGCTCAAGCACCCGTATAGCGGCGGTTCTGCCCAAGACCTGTATCTCCCGGATACCTACAATTATATCTCGCCGGTGGATGAAGGCAACGGATGGTATTCCTATACCTTCAACTCCACGAAGCCCGGTCAGCGCATCCAGCTCTATGGCAGCCAATATACGGTTTCCAAGGATACCTGCTTTGAGTACATTACCTATCTGACCTACGCGGCATGCGACGCCGTACAGCACGACTACAGTATTGCCGAAGGTTCGCTCCAAGCGGCTTCTGTTCCGGGCAAGGTAACCTTCTCCTGGTCGCCGTCCGTAGAGAAAGCAACTTTTTACCAGCTCGTTATGGAGCAGTACAACGAGGAATACGGCTATTGGTATTCGTTCGTATATCAGCAAGTGAGCGACACCTGCTTCACCTATATGGTTCCCGATGACAAAGACGGCATGGAGGTGAGATGGTACGTCTATCCGTCTGCGCCGCACAGTTTGTACAACCAGCAGATGTACGGCGACAATATCACGCTGCATAAGAGCGTCATTGAACTGACGAATCTGCAGGCTACTACGACCGACTCGGTCACCTACCATTTCAGCTGGGCTTCGAACACAGACACTGTACAGTACGAGTTCGAGATTCCTTCGTCGTATTACGGTGAAGCGCTCTACTCGGTTGTTCAGGCAGGCAAGACGCAGGACTACACCTTCATCTCCGGCTATAATCCGTACAACTGGCGTGTACGCGCCGTCAACGCGGCAGGCGAACCGCTCACCAACTGGGTGAATGGCGAGGCTGTACAAGCTAAATCGTCGCTGCACGCTATCTCGGATCTCCAGGGATCCATTTCCGGCAACACGCTCCACTACACGTGGTCCAAGACCTCGCCGTACGTAATGGCGTTCCTCGAGTGCCAGAATACGGACTACGGCTATATGAACGTTGTCAACGACAGCATCCTGTCCGGTAACTCGCTGACTGTTACTGCGGAAATGGACGGACGCTATGTACTGCGTCTCACGCCGGCTGTCGAATCGGCGCCGGGCAAATACGGCTACATCTATGAGGAGCAGATTTGCAACCTCAATTACTTCTCCGGTCAAACCTACCATATCGCCGTTTCTACCACTACCGGCGGTGTCCTGATGGACGATGTCACCGGCGACTACCCGGCAGGTTACACGCTCTACCTGCGTATCTGGGAGGAACCGGGTTACCGCTTCATCGGCTGGTCGGATGGTAACAACGACTTACGCCGTGTTTACACCGTCGAAGAAGATGCTAACCTCATCGCACTCTTTGAACCGGTACCGCAGTACGATGTAACCCTCGAGGCTACCGAAGGCGGCAAGCTCCTCGTGGACTACTCGCGTATTGAGATTTCGCGTCTCGACACCACGCTCTATGAAGGCAACTACCTCTATTTCGAGGTGGTAGTGGAGGACGGTTATGCCTTCTACGGCTGGTCGGACGGCTACGATGCAACCCAGCTGAGCCGTAACATCGCCATCAGTCAGGATACAATTGTCACGGCTGTCGTCAAACCGATCTGCTACGTAACGACATCTGCCGGCGTAGGCGGTCGTGTACAGGTTACCGGCGGTCAGTACGACAAGGCGCGCAAGGCATACAAGTGTATCTACGGCACCGAACTGACGCTCAAAGCGAACCCGGACGAGGGTTACCGCTTTGCACAGTGGAATGACGGCAACACCAACGTCACCCGTACGGTCACCGTGACGGCAAACATGACCTTCAGCGCTACCTTCGTATCGGTGGAGACTCCGCTGAACAAATATACCGTACGAGTGCTCTCATCCGATCCGGAATTGGGAATGGTAAGCCAGATAAGCGGCACTTATACCGAAGGCGACCAACTGACCATCAGCGCGATCCCGGCGCAGAAAGCGAACTTCGTGCAGTGGTCGGACGGTAACACCGAGGCGACCCGTATCATCACCGTCAATGCCGACATCACGCTCACCGCTACCTTCGCCATCAAGCAGCTCACGCTGACTGTTTCGGCAAGCCAGGGCGGTTCGGTCAACACCGAGGTGAACGGTATCTATGAATACGGTACAATGGTATCGCTCACGGCTACGCCGGACGAGCATTATCACTTCACCGGATGGTCGGACGGCTATCCGTACGAGACACGTACAGTCGAAATGACAGAGGATATCACGCTCACGGCGAACTTCGCGCAAGAGCAATATCTCGTCACCTTCCTCAATGCCGACGGATCGCTCATCGAGGCGAACCGTTACTCTGCAGGTGAGATGCCGGTTTGCAGCGTCACCCCGACACTTGAACCGACAGACGAATGGGTATATTCCTTCACCGGATGGACTCCGGAGATCACCGCCGTAACCGGTAACGCGGTATATACCGCTGTTTACAGCCAGGAACCGGTCGATCATAGCGGATTCGACAACGTGAAGGTAATGGAAAAAGCCGCCAAAGTGCTTGTCAATGGTCAGATCTTCATCCTCCGCGGTGAACATATCTACACCATCCAAGGACAATTGGTGAAATGATTTCCGAACCGTTAAGGTTCCGGTAAAATCTCTTTCGTGAAGCTGCACCTCTCCCGGGTGCAGCTTTTTGTTGCTATAAAAAGATGACAAATTGACAAAATTTGAAAAAAAATACTCTTTTTTCTTGCGTATTTCATTTTTTTGTCGTAACTTTGCGCGCTTTTTCGATGGTGGGGTGTAGTGTGCCCGCACGAGAAGTAGTATTATTAACCATAAACAGGTAAGATTATAGCAACTCCTCAACCCAGACCGCGTGGCGGTCGTGTTATTAAAGAAGACCCGCATCGTATCAATGACAAGATCCGCGGTGTCGTTCAAGTGCGCCTTATCGGCGACAATGTAGAGCCCGGCATCTACACGTATCAGCAGGCTATGCGCATAGCCGATGAACAGAACCTCGACCTGGTCGAGATAGCGCCAACGGCTACTCCGCCGGTATGCCGCATCATCGACTACCAGAAGTTCCTGTACGCCCAGAAGAAAAAGCAAAAAGAGGCGAAAGCGAACCAAAAGAAGCAGGAGGTGAAGGAGATTCGTTTCGGACCCCAAACGGACGACCACGATTATAACTTCAAGCTCAAGCACGCTATCGAGTTCCTTAAAGAAGGCAACAAGGTCAAAGCCTATGTGTTCTTCCGCGGACGTTCGATCGTGTTCAAGGAGCAGGGAGAACTGCTTCTGGCGCGTTTCGCTGCCGACCTCGCCGAGTACGGCAAACCCGATAATGTGCCGAATCTCGAGGGCAAAAGGATGATTATGTTCATCAGCCCCAAGAGCCAGAAGTAAGTACAAAGGGACAAAGTACAATGTACAAAACAAACCACCGCCCGAAGGCCTACCTTTAACTTCGGCGCCCAATGTTTCGGGGTCCCCGGCGCAAACCAACGAATGTGTTTGCGATGGGGAGAGCGAGCAACCCCGAGTACCTTTAGCCAAGCTGTGCTTGAGCTCGTGTACGAGGGGATTGAGCGCGTGACGGCTGCCTGTCGGACGTAGTATTAACAATTAAACAATTTATTACAAAATGCCAAAGGTAAAGACTAATTCCGGTGCAAAAAAGCGCTTCACGCTTACCGGAACCGGTAAAATCAAGCGTAAACACGCTTACAAGAGTCACATTCTGACGAAGAAGACTAAAAAGCAAAAACGCAACTTGACTCATGTTGCTTTAGTAGATCAGACGAACCTGCGCTCCGTACGTGAGATGCTGTTGCTTCGTTAAGTATTAACCACCAAATGCTTCGCGCAACCGTCGTAAGAAGATCATGTCGCTCACCCGTGGTAACTTTGGTGGACGCGCTAACGTATGGACCGTCGCTAAAAACACATGGGAGAAAGGTTTGCAGTATGCTTACCGCGATCGTAAGAACAAAAAACGCACCTTCCGCGCGCTGTGGATCCAGCGTATCAACGCGGCTGCACGCCTTGAGGGACTCAGCTACAGCCAGTTGATGGGTCTGCTCAAGAAAGCGGAGATCGTTATCAACCGCAAGGCGCTCGCTGACCTCGCTATGAACCAGCCTGCTGCGTTCAAGGCAGTAGTGGATCAGGCTAAGAAAGCTGCCAAGTAAAGACTCTTACAAAAAAAGGCTCGCAGTCATGCGGGCTCTTTTTTTTTATCCTATCCGATAGCCGATATGTTGCAGTTCGGCTTTGATCTTCCGGTGCAGGTCTTCGCTGGCGGGCACTAACGGCAAGCGTACATTGTCGGTCGCGATACCCAATTCCGCCAATACCGCTTTGATACCCACGGGGTTGCCTTCCTCGAACAGCAGTTTGATCAGTCCGGCATATTTGTCCTGTATGGTATAGTCTCTCTCGTGGATCAGTCGCATGAAGTCTTTCGGGAAAGCGTTGCTGGCAACGGATATGAGACCGTCGGCTCCGGCTTGCATCGATTCGGCTGCTAATCCGTCATCGCCGCACAAAATACTGAAATACGGCATGTCGGGGTTTTCGGACATATATTCGTCCCGCATCCGGATCAGTTTCTTGATCTGCTCCATATTGCCGCTTGCCTCTTTGATACCGATGATACCGCCTTCGGTGTCCTGCCACAGACGCATCGCCGTTTCGGGAAGCATGTTCACGCCCGTGCGCCCGGGTACGTTATATAATATAATAGGCCACGGTGAGTTGTTGTAAATCTCCATGAAATGCTGATACAGACCTTCCTGTGTCGGCTTTACATAGTAGGGGCACACGCTCAGCATCGCGTCAAAACAGTGCTCCAAAGGCGAGTAGGCGATGTCATGCAGTTTTCTGCAGATGGCGTCGGTGTTATACCCTCCCAGACCCATCACAAGCGGAACCTGCGTGTTGTAGTACGCAATGATATTGTCCTGAATACTTTCTATCTCCTCTTCGTCCAAGGTCGCTTTTTCGCCGGTGGTACCTAACACTACCACATAATCCACTTCCGCGTCCCACTGGATGCGCAACAGCCTTTCCAGGGCAATATAATCCAGACCTTCTTCTTCCGAAAAAGGGGTCACCAGTGCGGTTCCCAATGAGTTTCTCAGATTTAACATATTAGTCGTTGCTCTTAATGGTGGTTAAATAGTTCATTATTTGGTCGTATAACCATGTGGCTTCCACGGTCGCCATCTCGCCTTGTTCGGGCGTCAGGTCGGGCAAAGACAGCATCATGTCGTGAATACCTTCGCCCAGGTTGAGTCCAGCTTTGAAATCCGCATCGGTGTACAGCGCCAGATAGCGCAGCGGCAGGCACGCGTGTGTGGTCAGGTCTATCAGCAGGTCATAGTGCTCCGCCTGCAGATCGGTGACCACATAGTCTTTGGGCTTGCCGAAGAAATTATAGTCATTCAACCCTATGATGCGGCTCTGCGGAAGGATAAGCGTCTGAATATCTGTCTTCTCCGCGTAGCCCCACATGGTTACGTCCATCAGACGGCGTAACATATCCTGACGAATGCTTTTGATCGCATCGTTGCGTTCCAACGGGTCGCTCTCGTAGATGATCATTATTTTCAGAGGCTGGTCTAAATGCGGAAAACGCGGCTTGCGCGGTACTTGTTTGATGTACCGCTTGCACAAATAATTGAATATAAACTGCTTAATCTTCATAACTTTCAACTATCATCTATATACTAGACGACTTCTTTCAACTTTCAACTCTCAACTATCAACTCCAGGAACTCGTCTTCCGACAGGAGACGAATTCCGAGCTCCTCCGCTTTCTTGCGTTTCTCGGGTCCCATGTTTTCACCCGCGAGGATGAAGGAGGTCTTCTTGCTGACCGATCCGACATTCTTTCCTCCGTGCGCTTCGATAAGGGCTTTGTACTCGTCGCGGCTATGATGCGAGAACGTGCCGCTTATCACAATACTCATCCCTGCTAACTTATCGCTGACTACGGACAACTGATCACTGACAGCTGCCTCCATCTGTAGTCCTGCTTCGCGCAGACGCGCCAGGATCTCCAGGTTCCGGATGTCCTCGAAATAGCGCATGATGTTCTCTGCGATCTGCGGACCCACATCCTCGATGGCGCATAGTTGTTCCGCCGTTGCCCATTGGAGAGTGTCAATGGACGTGAAGCGTTTGGCGATCTTCTTCGCGGTCGTCTCGCCCACCATGCGGATACCGAGTGCGAAGAGCACCCGTGACCAAGGAACCTGTTTGCTGGCTTCAATGCCGGCTAACATATTCTGCGCACTCTTCTCGCCGAGACGCTCCTGTGCGGCGATGTCTTCCAGACGCAGGTCGTATATGTCGGCGATGTTATGCAGCAACCCTTTTTGGTAGAACAGGTCGATCGTCTCTTCGCCGAGACCGTCTATGTTCATCGCTTTGCGACTCACGAAATGCTCTATCTTGCCTTTTATTTGCGGCGGACATCCTGCTTCGTTCGGGCATCGCCAAGCGGCTTCTCCCTCCACCCGCACTAACTCCGCCCCGCATTCCGGACAATGAGTGGGGAAGCCTACCCCAAGCCCCTCCCTTAAGGGAAGGGTGTCTTGCCGAGAATCTAACTCCCCTCCTTTCAGGGAGGGGTCGGGGGTAGGCTCTTCCTTCCCAGTGATCTTCGGTATGATCTCGCCGCCTTTCTCCACCCATACGCGGTCGCCCGGACGGATATCAAGTGAACGGATGAAGTCTTCGTTGTGCAGCGTCGCACGCTGAACGATCGTACCGCTCAGCTGGATGGGTTCGAGGTTCGCTACCGGCGTGACGACACCGGTACGTCCGACCTGATACGTGATCTCTTTGAGCAGTGTCAGCTGTTTCTCCGCGGGGAACTTATATGCGATCGCCCAGCGGGGTGTCTTGGCGGTATAACCTAATTCGTCCTGCTGCGCGAGGTTGTTGACTTTCAGTACGATACCGTCGGTCGCAACCGGCAGGTTCTTTCGCTCGGTGTCCCAGTAGGCGATATACGCCATGACCTCATCGACCGAGTGGCACACTTGGATCGCGTCGCTTATATGGAATCCCCATTCTTTGGCGGTCTCCAAGCGCTCGAAATGCGTCGTGCCCGGCAGGTCCTCGCCGATCATATAATACAGATACGCATCCAGTCCGCGCCGTGCTACCTCTCTCGGGTCTTGCAGCTTGAGCGTACCGCTTGCCGCATTCCTCGGGTTCGCAAAAAGCGGTTCCTCCTGCTCCTCACGCTCTTTGTTCAGCGCCTCAAACCGCTCCCACGGTAACAGCACTTCGCCGCGCAGTTCAAACGAATCCGGTATGTCGTTGCGCTCGATGCGCCACGGAATAGACGGAATGGTTCGGATATTGTCGATCACATCATCCCCCTGCTGTCCGTCGCCTCGTGTGAGAGCCCGAACAAGTCTTCCCTTTTCGTACCATAACGAGATACTCAGACCGTCGTATTTCAACTCGCACACGATCTCTACGTCCTGCGGTAACTTGCGCACCCATTCTTCGATCTCTTCCCGCGAATAAGTGTTTGCTAACGATAGCATAGGGTATTTATGCTTGACCTGCTCAAAGTTTTTCCCCTTTGTACCTTGTACATTGTCCCTTTGTAAATCAGAGCCGACATGTTGCGTCGGGCTCTTCGGGTCATACATATCGGGAAACATCGCCTCCAGGTCCTGCAGACGACGCATCTTCTCGTCGAACTCGCGGTCGGAGAGAGTAGGCATGTTAAGTACGTAGTACTTATAGTTTGCCTCTTCTAACTCCCGCCGTAACGCTTTTAACTCCTCCCGCTCCGGTTCTTCAATTTCGCTAAATAAATCCACTTTACACCTTTGTACTTTGTACTTTGTCACTTTGTACTTCCTTTTACCTGACAATGAACTTCTTCTGGTAAACCTTTCCGTCGGCATAGATGAAGATAAGGTACAATCCTGCGGCTTCGGGCAGGCTGATCTCCTGATACGGACTGGTGATCTCCTTGTGCTCTATCGTCAGACCGTTGATGCTCACGATGGTGTAGTAGCTCTTTTGCGAGTCTTTGAAGGCGTTCCGGATGATGAGCTCTTTGGATTCGCCCGCCATGACCTCGATGTTATTAAGCGTCGGGGTCGGGTCGTAGGTGATCGTGCTGTCCAGTTTCAGACCCACCAGTACCGGATCGTGGTCCGAACTGCGGAACATCGAGTTGTCGCCCGACTTGTCGTAGGTGTAATAATCCTGCTCGTCGGAATTGATATGAAAACCGGTCACACCTTTGACCTGCTTGTACAGTGTGCTGTTGCAAAGGGCATGATCCAGATAGCCTGCCAGACCGCCGAACTGGTAACTGTAACTGCTGTCGGCGTGGAAAGCACGGTGCAGATCGACCATTCCGTTTTCGATGAAACGCTGTATAGGATCTTCTTTGGCATAGGCGTTCAGGTCACCCATGATAAGAATATCGTTCTCTTTGATAGCCGGAGCAAAACGTGTCCGGTAGTGGTCTATGACCGCTTGCGCCTCTATGACACGGGTGTTATTGAACGCACCTTGTCCGTCTCCCTGGTCGGCATCGAGACCCGAACCGGCACCTGATTTGGCTTTGAAGTGGTTGATAGAGTAGATGAACCGTTCGCCTGTCAGTTTGTGCTCGAAGCACATCATCTTCTTCCGGTTTTGCACTTTGGTGTTCAACTCCTGCAGTGCGCCGATAGGTTCCAGAACATTAGCGTCATAGATGAATGCCGATTTGGTGTAGGTGCCGCTGGGCGAACCGCCGTCGTTGATATAGGTGTAATGACGTCCCGGCAGTTTGGCGTTCAGGTCACTCGCTATCTCCGCTAATGCCTCCTGTCCCTGTTCTATTTCCACAAGCCCGTAGGCGTCGGCGTTGATGAGCGTGAGCGCTTTGTTGACTTTGGTTCGTTGGATCTGGTGAGCCGCATAGGTGCTCGGTCCCATCGAACCCGAACCGGTGTTGGCGGTCAGGTAATACTCCAGGTTCATCGCGCAGATGAGCAGACAACTGTCGCAACCGTCAATGTTGACCAGCCGGCGCACGTTGGTGTTCTCCATCTCCTCACGCGTGTTGCCGATCCAGGTACCGCTGATCCATTCGAGGCTGCTGGTACTCTTTACGCGTACGGTCAGGTTGTGTATCTTCTCGCCGCAACGGTGATAGCCGCTGAAACCCGTCAGGGACATCGAGGTGGCGGCATTGCGGCTGACCACACTCGTGTATTCGGGCGTGTTGGGTAGCGCCTGGTTAGAGGGAGTGAAAGTACGGCGCGGCGCTACGGTGTAGGAACCGGAATAGGCATTCGAGCACACCACGATCGGATCGTCAAAAATGACCGTCTTGCCGATATAGGGCTCTAATTCCTGTGCCGACCACATGTCGGGATTTGGAATCTGAATGTGAATGTTCTGCGCCGTTACATTCAGCGTACAGAGAAGCATCAAAATGCCGAATACATGTTTTTTCATTGCTTGAAGTATTAAATCGGCTACAAAAGTACAAAAAAATAACGAAATATGCAAATTTTCAATTTTAAATTTTAAAATTTCAATTATTTTTCGTATCTTTGCACCCGATTTTATATTACCAGTAACCAAATACCAATACTAACTATGACAATTTCGGAATTTTGGAATGCGATTAAAATTCGCAAATGGGGCAAGTATGTAGTGACATTGTTGCTCTTTTTTATCGTGTATCTGTTTATCGGCGACCAGAGCCTGATCCAGTTTGTCCGCCGCGGAAGGGAAATACGGCATCTGGAGGAGCAGCGGGATATGTACCGCGAGGGAACGGACAAAGCCCAGCGGGAGATTCGCGCTTTGCATCAGACAGACAGCCTCGAACGCTTCGCGCGCGAACAATATTTTATGCATGAAGCCAACGAGGACATCTATCTGGTGGATGAAAAATGACCGAACAATAAATAATCAAATTGTAAATGACCCAATTGTAAATGAAAAAGTCTTCCATTGTATTGATTATAGGCATGTTGATTCTCGTCGTGGGAGCGGGACTCAGTGTGGCAAAGATAGAACCCTGGGCGGACTACGTCCTCATCGCCGGTGCCGTTGTCGTTATTATCCGTAGTTTCATCCGCAACCATGAGAAAGATTAACTTTCAACTATCAACTAGACGGCTTCTTTAAACTTTCAACTATCAACTATCAACTATGCTCGACCGAGTGCGAAATGAACATATCATCTTAGGCATCGACCCCGGTACGCTGTACATGGGGTATGCGTTGTTGCATACCGTCGGACAGCAGGTGGAGATACTGGAGTTCGGCGTATTGGACGTGCATAAACTGGACGGTCAGTACCCCCGTTTGCAGAAGGAGTTCTTCTTCTTGCAGGAGTTGATTGACAAGTACCATCCGTCCTGCCTGGCGATCGAGACGCAGTTTGTCGATAAGAACCCGCAGACGATGATCAAGATTGTCCATGCGCAGGGAGTCGCTATTGCAGCCGCGCTATCCAAAGATGTGCCTATCTACGAGTACTCGCCGATGAAGATCAAAATGGCGATCACCGGAAACGGTCATTCTTCCAAACAGCAGGTTGCGGGCATGCTCCAGCGTTTCCTGCATATTCCCGACGAAGACATGCCCAAGAAACTGGACGCGACCGATGCACTCGCTATCGCTTACTGCCATTTCCTCCAGTTGGGACTCCCCATAAATAGTGATGGCGGAGCAAAGGACTGGACCACCTACGCCAAACGCAAAGGACTAACCGACAAAGAGCTCACCGGACCTGCCGCCCAACTCGCTGCCGCTCTGGCTACGGTCAAGAAAAAGAAGAAGTAACTTTCAACTATCAACTAGACGACTTCTTTCAACTTTAAACTATCAACTTTCAACTAAATTTAAATTTTTTATCCCTAAAATTTGGTAGTCTCGATTTTTTGTTGTACCTTTGCACCCGAATTAAAACATTGAATCATTAAAACATTAAAACATTGAATCATTAAAACATTAAAACATTGAATCATTAAAACAATAAAACATTATAACCATGGCTTACAAAATTTCTGATGATTGTATCGCTTGCGGTACGTGTATCGACGAATGTCCGATGGGTGCTATCTCGGAGGGCGAAAAGTATTCAATTGATCCCGATGTTTGCACCGAGTGTGGAACTTGTGCAGATGTTTGCCCGAGCGGCGCTATCAGCCTCTAAGGATTCAAAAAGGTGGATTTTTTGACGAAAAATGTGTAATTTTGAGGGTTTACGGTTGTGAACCCTCATTTTTTTTATAAAAATGATAGCTAAACCTTGCAAATATGAAAAATTTTTCGTAACTTTGCGCTCAAATTTGATAAATTACTTCAAAAATGGAGACAAATGACCTGAAAATCGACCAAACTACAGAGTTGAAGACGGAAGCGGCAACGCTCACCGAAGCCGAAATCAAAGCGGCTGAACGCGAAGCATTGCTCAACGCTTTCTTCCGTATCCACGATTTCCTTGTGGCACATGCTTCGATGCCCATCCGCCGTCTGCTGATGGACGAAATCAATTGGGATGACCGCCTTATTGCTATCAAGGGCGGACGCGGAGTAGGGAAAACGGACTTTCTCTTGACGCGTATCAAGGAGATCGAGACCGAATGGAACAACCGGCCTGAACCCGTCACTACCGGAAAAAAACGCAGAAAGAAGACGAAGGAGATTCGTCCGTGCCTCTATGTCAGTTTGAATGACTTTTATTTTACCGAGCATACCCTCGTCGAGTTGGCGGGAATGTTCGTCAAGCAGGGCGGCGAATATCTGTTCCTCGACCAACTGTTCAAGTATCCCAACTGGAGCCGCGAACTCAAACGCTGCTATTCCAAGTTCAAGACGCTGCATATCATCTTCTGTGCAACGCCGGTGATGCCGATTGATGAGGATAACCACGACCTCGAGGATATCGTCAAGACATACAACCTCCGCGGTTTCTCCTTCCGTGAGTACCTGAACCTGCAGACAGGTCTCCGTTTCCGTTCCTATACGCTCGAGGAGATCATCCAGCGCCATGCGTCCATCTCGCGTGAGATATGCGACCGCGTACACCCGCTCGAGTATTTCCGCTCCTATCTCGACCACGGTTATTATCCGTCCTATCTGGAGAGTAACAGTTTCGAGGCGGAGCTGCTCAAGACGATGAACCTGCAGTTGGAGGTGGACGTGCTCATGATCAAACAGATAGACGTCGCGTGTCTCCATAAGATCCGCAAACTGCTCTTTATCCTCATGCGCGAAGCGCCGTGCGCGCTCAATATCAGCTCTATCTCCGACGAGATTGACATGAGCCGTGCCACGACAATGAACTATATCAAGTACCTCAAGGACTCGCGTCTGATCAACCTGCTTTATCTGGAGAACAAGAGCTTCCCCATGAAGCCGACCAGAGTCTATATGCACAATACGAACCTTGCGCAAATGATCTACACCCGCAAGCTGGAGCCGATGGAGCTGTACGAAACCAATTTCTACACCGCTATCCACGGCGCGCACAAGGTGAACGCTACCGAGCGCTCCGCAATGTTCATTGTGGACAACCAGTACTATTTCGATGTGCGCGAGAAAGCAACCTCGCGGGACACGATACGTCCGACGGCGGTCGCCGAACTCGAACTCGGGCGCGGAAACCAGATTCCGTTGTGGCTCTTAGGTTTCTTGTATTAAAATCACAGACAAGACGGGTCCGGGACGGGATCGAGTCGAGACCGAGACGAGACAATATCGCATCCCACCTCACCCTATAATATATTATATATATTATCTCGTGATTTTGAAAACTACGTAAACTACGTAAACTACGAAAATTACGCAAACTACGTAAACAACATCAAACGACATCAAACAACATCAAACTAAAATATTTATTTTATGGCAAAAGAAAAGAAATTTATGACCATGGATGGTAACGCAGCTGCGGCACATGTGGCTTACATGTTCACCGAGGTAGCTGCTATCTATCCTATCACGCCGTCGTCTCCGATGGCGGAGAACGTGGACGAGTGGGCTGCCGCAGGTCGCAAGAACCT
>CAJOEJ010000035.1:20343-22196 GCA_905233375.1 Paludibacteraceae bacterium
CCGACCGTCTTCCATGTATCGGCTCGTACGCTCGCTTCGCACGTGCTCTGTATCTTCGGTGACCACCAGGATGTCATGGCTTGCCGCCAAACCGGTTTCGCTATGCTCGCTGAGGCTTCGGTGCAGGAGGTAATGGACCTCGCCGGTGTAGCGCACCTCGCTACCATCAAGTCGCGCGTGCCGTTCCTCAACTTCTTCGACGGTTTCCGTACTTCGCACGAGTATCAGAAGGTAGAGGCGATGGATATGGAGGATCTCCGTCCGCTCGTTGACTACAAGGCACTCCAGGAGTTCCGTGAGCGTGCCCTCAGCCCGATGCGTCCGGAGATGAAAGGTATGGCGGAGAACCCTGATGTGTTCTTCACTCACCGCGAGAGCTGCAACCGTTTCTACGACGCAGTGCCGGATATCGTTTCCGATTACATGAAGGAGATCTCCAAGATCACCGGCCGTGAGTACCGTCCGTTCAACTACTACGGTGCTCCCGACGCAGAGAATATCATCATCTGTATGGGTTCTGCTTGCGAGGCTATCCGCGAAGTCATCGACTATGAGGCTGCTAAGGGCAACAAGAAACTCGGTCTCATCAACGTACACCTCTATCGTCCGTTCAGCCTCAAGTATCTGCAGGAGGCACTGCCGAAGAGCGTGAAACGTATCTGCGTGCTCGATCGTACCAAAGAGCCGGGCGCTAACGGCGAACCGCTTTACCTCGATGTAAAAGACGCTCTCGACGAACTCGGTCTCAAGGACCTGCTCGTTGTAGGTGGTCGTTACGGTCTGGGTTCCAACGATACCACTCCGGCACAGATGCTCGCAGTATTCGAGAACCTCGCTCTGCCGCAGCCGAAGAACCACTTCACCGTGGGTATCAACGATGACCTCACCTTCACTTCTCTGCCGGTTGGCGAGGAGATCGCGATGGGTGACGCTTCGCTCTTCCAGGCTAAGTTCTACGGCCTCGGTGCAGACGGTACCGTAGGTGCTAACAAGAACTCGGTTAAGATCATCGGTGACACCACCGACAAATACTGCCAGGCTTACTTCTCTTACGATAGTAAGAAATCCGGCGGATTCACCTGCTCGCACCTCCGTTTCGGCGACGAGCCTATCCACTCGACTTACCTCGTTACTACGCCTAACTTCGTGGCTTGCCACGTTCAGGCTTACCTCCACATGTACGACGTCACCCGCGGTCTGCAGGACGGCGGTACGTTCCTGTTGAACACCATCTGGGAGGGTGACGAGCTGGTTAAGAACCTGCCGAACAAAGTGAAGAAATACTTCGCTGACCATAAGATTAAAGTTTATTACATCAACGCAACGAAGATCGCACAGGAGATCGGTTTGGGCAACCGTACCAACACCATCCTCCAGTCGGCTTTCTTCCGTATCACCGCAGTCATCCCTGTTGAGAAGGCCGTTGAGGAGATGAAGCACTTCATCGTGAAGTCTTACGGCAAGAAGGGTGAGGATGTCGTTAATAAGAACTACGCTGCTGTTGACCGCGGCGGCGAGTATCAGGAGCTGGCTATCGATCCCGAATGGTCCAAACTTGAAATCATAAATCATAAATCTGAAATTGAGGGAGAACCCGCATTCATCACGAATGTGGTTCGACCGATAAATGCGCAAGACGGTGACCTCCTTCCGGTTAGCTCGTTCAAGGGCATCGAGGATGGTACATGGCCTGCAGGAACCGCTAAGTTCGAGAAACGTGGTGTGTCTGCGTTCGTTCCGGTTTGGACCGCTGACAACTGTATCGAGTGTAACAAGTGTGCGTATGTTTGTCCTCACGCTTGTATCCGTCCGTTCGTCCTCGACGAGAAAGAGCTCGCAGGCCTCAACGGTGC
>CAJOEJ010000036.1 GCA_905233375.1 Paludibacteraceae bacterium
TAAATACTTATTCATATCGTTACAATTTGATTTCCATTCCTATTTTCTGTGGGTGCATACCCATGTTTTGATAGAAGCGAATCGCTGAGTCGTTACCTTCCCACACGTTGAGCGTGATAGCATGGCAGCCTATTGATTTGGCATAGTCGCGCACGAACTCAAACAAGGCGCTACCAATATGCTTACCGCGCGCCGCTTCGTCCACGCACAGGTCATCAATATACAAAGTCTTGCGGTCTTGCAACAAACGGTCCTCTTTCACTTCCGTTATCTGACAGAACGTATAGCCAAGCACTTCACCGTCGTCATACACAAAGATAGGTTTAGTCTTGTCTTCGAGCAACACAGCTAACTCCTGTTCGTCATACTTGGTAGTGTCCGGTTTGAATAGATCCGGTCGCAAACGATGGTGCACCATATCTACCTGATGCAGCAAGTCGATGAGACGCGGAATATCCGCCACGGATGCTTGTCTGATAGTATTTGTGTGTGTCATATCAAATCGCTTACTTCTAATGGTACATAGTTAATCAAGTCCTGCGGATAAATCTTCTCATGCAGCAGACAGGTCTCGTCGATGTATGTTGGAAACGGCTTTTTCATCCCTATAGGACAACAGCCGCCACGGATATAACCGGTGAGCGGTAGCAGTTCTTTCTGTGGAATCGGTTTACAGGACTTATTGCCGCTGGCACGAGCCGCTTTCTTCAAGTCAACCTCACACGCACCCGGCACGACACATACAAAATGCTTGGTCTTGTCGCCCTCCAGCACGATGGTCTTGAATACGGCATCCACATCTTCGCCTAACTGCTCTGCCACATGCGTTGCGCTCAAGTCCGACTCATCCACGGCATATTCAATCAGTTCATACGCTATCCCTGCTGCATCCAGCAACCGACGTACATTCGTCTTTTGTATCTTCTGTGCCATATCAATGTCCTCTCACAAATTGCCCTTCGGGCTGATTTTCGAGGAAGCAAGCGTCATCCCGCTGCTCCTCGTCCATCGCTTGCTGCTGTTGCGCAATGTACTCGTCGTATGTCATAACATTACACAGATCCTGCCTGCTTACTTTAGTTGCTTGCCGTCCTTGAAGGCATTGCCAACACGCTCACCCAAACGGATGTAACCGAGGTGAACGGGGTCGAAAGTGATGAGCGATAGTTTCTCTACATCGGGCTTGCCGTCCGCCGCAAGGAACTCCTCCTTGCAAAGCACGTTCACAATCTCCGCCACAATATAGTAACCGGTCTCGCTCTCATCGTATTTATGCTTAATACGGCATTCCAACGTCATCGGGAATACATCAAATACAGGTGCATTCACATGAGGCGCTTTCTCAGCCTTCCAGCCGGTCTTCTGCATCTTCTCGGGGTCGTTTTTGGCAGACACGATACCTACGAAATCCGATGCGACGAGCGTATCAACGGTAGCAAAAGCGACAGTAAACTCACCTGTCTCGTTGAGGTTTTTGGTAGTAGCATGGTCACCCATAGAAATCATGATCTCATGCTGGTCCCACTGACCTGCCCATGCGGCATTCATAGCATTGGCTTTACCGTCTTTGTCATACGTGCCAATGATAGTTACGAGTTGGGGCAATACCCAATCTTTCGGTCCAAAACTTTTCATATTCTTAAAATTCAAAGCGTTCCAATTTCATTTGTCCGCAAGCCTCTATCTCGGCTACGTATTTCTTGAACTCCGGCGTAGCGGAGTGAAGGTCGAGCGAAGCTTGATCCTTCCAAGTTTCGCAAATCATAAACACGTCAGAGCGGGTCGCGCTCTGAAACACATCATAAGCGATGCATCCGGCATGGTGACAGGATTTCTCGGTCAGAGCTACTGCAGCACGCAGAGCGTCCTTGTACTTTGCCGCGTCTGCGGCCTGAAAAAAGCAATTTAAACGTATCATATTATTTGGTTTTATATCTAATCTATGGCTACAATTTATCCATTTGTTTATTTGCGTCGATTTCGGCGCAAAGGTACAAAAAATATTTGAAATATGCAAGAGGGAGTGCATTTTTGGCACAAAAAAAGCGGCGCACGTTGCCGTGAACCGCCTCTTGATAGATAGCCAATAACTAATAGCTACCAGCCAAGGTTATTTTACCACTGGTCGCCTTCGATATCGTTGAAACCCATGGTGTTGGCCGGGCTGCCTGCTAAAACCATAGACTCTAAAGCGATTTGTGCCTTCGCTCTCCCCACAAATTAAAATTTGCGGGAGCCCCTCAAATTACAAAATTACTTCTAATATGAAGGACAAAAAGGTTTAGGGTGTCAATCATTTTACACGCTGCCTGATCGAGCGGAAGGCGATATACCCCGCTGCCAGGAGCAGCATCAAGAGCCAGGGTGTATCTCCGACAGGCATATCCACCTTATCGGGCAATACTCCGATAGGGTCGTCCTCATCACTCCATCCATCACCAACTCTACGAGGGCGGCTGTTGCCCGGCATCCAGGCAGCAGATGCGGACTGGTCCCGGGTGGGGATTAAGACCGAGGTAGAGTGGAACTGATAGGTCGGCGCGGCAGATACATAGGAAGTGGTAGCGGTGGATTGATATACCGGTTGATACCCCCACGATTTAGACGGCTGCGTGCTCTGGTCGCATCCGTAAGCGAAGGCTTCTGTATGGCAGAGGCCACACAAAAACACCATCGCTATTAGCCATTTTCTTAATTTCTCGTTGATATAATGTACCAAAGACGGTATATACATGTCCGTCACGAATGATAAGCACTTGGTTGTCTTTGATCAGTTTGATTACTTGTATTGTGTTGTTTTCTGTTTTCTCCATGCCGGTGGTGATGGGTTGGTCTTCGTCCGGATGATTGGGGTCGAAGCCCGGACGCCGGATGAAATAGCGGGTCTGATGGTTCGCCTCGGGCGTTTCGATCACCAGACAGATACCATCGAGGATCGGGCGCTCGGTATCGGTCAGCGCATCGTAGAGCACCAGGTTGCCGTCTATATTATTGACCCCGGTGAACCATAGATACGTCTCCGGATCGAAAGGCAAGTCGCTGTTGTAGAAAGCGAGAGGCACATTGAGAACCGCGCTACGAAGATCGATACAGAGTCCTTTTTTGCCCTCCACCGCGTAGATATTAAACGGCGTTGCAGGCATCGAGGTGGCCGTATAGTTATCTATATTGAGGGTGGTCAGCATCGCGTCCTCGCCGCTAATGATCGCATCGTTGAATCCCTGACCAAGCAGCAGACGGGAGACGCAACGCGAGGAGACGGGGTTGACCGCCGTGACGGTCATGATACCTTTCTTATAATCCGCGTTCGCGTGTGTGCGTATAGGCGCGCTCGCACGTTCTATCTGACTTGCTTCCGTCACGATGCGTTTGGTCTTGAGGGTCACTTCGATCGAGCTGGCGGCCTCCCCTTTCTTCGTCAGGATCATCGCTTGCATCGGCGGCAGGTAACGCGTCAAGGAGCTGATAGCTTCCGCTTCCTCAAGTGCGTCCTTGGTAATCGTCAGATAATTGCCGGAAGCATTCATATAACCGATTTCGTTCTCGAGCACGCCTGAGTTATCGGAGATGAAGCCCCAGATATCGATATATCCCATCGTCGGGTTACCGAAAATGAAGGAAGTAGCAGCCACTCCGTTGGTGAGGGTGTAACTCTTGCTTGTTGCCGCTTTGCCCGGATAGAACGCCATCTTACCTACCTTGTCGGCACCGCCGGCACTCGTCGCACGTTTGGCGCGAAGACCGGACTCGTACAGATCCCATACTTTATCTCCCGAGCGAGTGTAATAATAATAGATATCATCGCTCTTGGGCAGACGTATGTCGGCTGCGCTCTCGGATGCCGTACGAGAGTACATCGCCCATCCTTGTGCCGGCTGGAGGGGTAGGGTAAGCGCGTTCGTCACTTTCGACCAGGTCGCGGCGTCGGTCGCGATTGTGTCCCGCTCAGGACCGTTGTTCTGATGGATCGCATCGCGACTATAGAGGGAGAGCCAGAAGGAAGCGTTACCGGTGGAATAATTACGTCCGGAGGCATCAAACGTTCCTACTTCCCAAATTGGAGTCTCTCCGCTCAGATCGGCGTTCGACATGAATAGATCGCCGGACAACAAGCCCTCTACCGGCGTTGCACGGAAGGCCCATGTATTGTGCGGCGCACTCAGATCGGCGATTATGCTGTCGTACTCGAGGCGTTGCTGCTGGCTCAGCGCACCGCCCGGCAGGAAGCGGATGGATTTGCACTTGTTGTACTGGAATCCTACCATTTGGATGGAATCCTCAAACGGAATTATCTCCGGTATAACCGGATAGGGTTTGCCGTCCGTCATGGGCGGGATGAGTACGTGGGTGGTGGACAGCGGCGCATAGCGCGCTTCCTCATGGATCAGCGTATTGTGTTGGTCAATACCAATCCAGTTAGCCGGGTTGTTCCATCGGCTATCCGAGGTTTGCGGATCCCATCGCAGGTAATCCGGCACAACGCTTACCGTGAACGGAATCGTACCTACCGGACAATCTCCGCCGCCTGACGCTTCCCAGTCGGCATCACCCACGTGGCGTCATCATCTCAATACCGAAGGTATAACTGTACCCCCCGCGCATACGGTAGTTCGACTCCGAAGCGGGTACTACAACCAGCGTATCGTTGCCGTTGGTGTAATATCCCGGGTTCTCACCCACCGTATTCCATGTCCTGTCCGGCGCGAGTAAGATATTGTCCACACCCTCGCGGAACTCAGGATCATTGGTGGACATTAAGTGTATTTGCTTTAGCGCTACCTCCGGAGCACCACCTCCCGGCTGCATCATCAGCGAGTCTATCGGTATAGCCAATTCCGAATTCGCATGTGCTGCATCGGCAAGAACAACAATCGGGTATTGTGACTCTTCTTCCGTTCGGTTCAGACCGCCGATGATCAACGGCACTCCACCACCTCTACTGGATTTGAGCGCTATATGTACCGGCGTCGGACACACATCGATATTCATATCCTGCAGCACTTCGGAGCCCGAACCCGGAATAGGGAAGATCGTATATTTGACAGAATCATTCGTTGGCGTGAGAACCGTTACGTTTGTCTGATAAAGCGTTAACAAACCTTCATTCACCAAATGCTTGAGAATGGTATAGGGATTCAGAGCTCCATCTGAGAGAGAAACACCATTGGCTTCTTGAACGCGCATCATCACAACACTATCCACATCCACAAGCGAACGAGCGAAATGGTTTGCATTGTCTCCGCCTCCGTACTGCCCGTCTGCGCGGAGAATATCACGGATTACTTTATCAATATCTTCGTATTTGTAGCCGTAGGTCGTTTCACTGGTGGCGATTGTGGTATCGCCGTGCAGCAACCAGTCGTTGTAACACGAACCGGTCACTTCTACCGGCGCTAAGTTATCGAGGAGCAGCGTTCCCTTGACATGCAGCGAGACATCGTATAAGGAATTGGAGCACATCGCTGCTACCTCTTTCTCCGGTTGCTCATCGCCGTTGAGGGTGAGGATCATTCGGTTACGCACTTTCAACTTACGCGTCAAGCCACACTGGCTTGAGAGCAATTCATTGTATGAACCCGCCATGTGTACGATGTATGTACTATGCGAGGACATCTTAGCCGAATGGATCACATAGAATACCGGACGGATGGAGTCATCAAGATGCTCGAAGACATATCCTTTACGGAATACTGGGACATCCGGTTTGGAATCATCTTTCTCATGTGCCTCATGCGCTTCCAACGTGGTCTCGAACAAGCTCACCAGATTCTTGAGGTTCGCGAAGATAGAGTCATTGCCTTCGCTAGGTGTGTAGTAGCGAGCCGGCAAGTTAATCTTTCCATAGACGGTATCCTTTTTGGAGGAAGGAGTGGTCGGTTTGATATCTTGATTGTCATATCCGTCCACGAGCCGCAGGAAGGTAGTGTCATTGTCTCTGCTTATCTCCTGGATGGTGTAAAACTCATCATCCGCTTTATAAGCGTCGTCGGTGAAGCCCTGATAGTCCACACGGAGCACGATATGGGTGAGCGAGTCGCTTTCGTTCTCGTTCTTACAGGTCGTGTTCGCTTGATATACCAACAACGGCGGTTTGGTAGCGAAGATGCACATGTCGTCGATGATGAAGTCATTTCCGTCATCGTTTGCCGCCATATTATACACCCGCACGCGGAAATGCGAATATTGCTTATTCTGCTCTATCGGGAAATAGATCTGGTACCACTTATTCGATTGAGGCAAATCGCCGGTCATATACGTAGTGATATCCTCCCAGACCCTGCCATTCTCCGAACCTTGTACGGAGAACGTGAAGTTCGGGCAGGTCTTGCCGGTTTCGTTGCCGGGATTTCCAACGAAAGCGGAGAAGTACATCTTCTGCCCTTCGCAAAGGGTGGTATCCACGCGGAGCGCTGCTACCTGACCCGCGGACGACATACCGTCGCAGAAGATCATATATCCGTTTCCGGCACCGCCGTGCTGCTCCATCTTATGCCAGTATGTACCGAACGACGGGATACGGTTGATGAGGTTGTACTCACCCATATTCGCCAGGTTCTCCAAGCCGCCCTTATTATGCGGACGGTTATCGGGCAGGGAAGCCGTTTTGGGGTACGCAAATCCGTAGGATGCGTCCGCCCAAGGCAGAGGATGAGGATAAACCGTATAGTCCGTTCCGGGTTTGTTGTAGTCGAAATTCAAGCGTTGCATCACGTCAAAGTGTTCCTCTATCTCCGTATTGGTGATGATGGCTTTATCTACACCGTCTATTTTCTCCTCCAATTTCGGACCAAAACGCTCTTGACGATGGTAAATAACCGTGTAACGGCAGATATTGAACATATATGCGCCATCCACGGTGGAGTCATTGCCTGCTTTATCCGCCAGCGTTTTCTGGCTATGTGCGCGCAAACAATATATTACCGTATCGACTTCCTTTCCGGCAGGCATACTCGTCTTTTTCGGCACGTTCAGGAAGTCATTTGCTTCAGTAACCTCATACGAACACGAACTATATGTCTTCCCCTTGGGGTTATAGGTGTACCACGCGCAATCGGCATCCCATCCGCCGCACCAAATCATCGTATCTTGGCGACTTATGCCGGTTACAGGATCAGGCGTGGAACTCATAGAAGCCCAATTATCATCCCGCATATAGTAGCCCAAGAGGGACTCTGAGTGTTGTCCATTCTTGATATTATCGTAATTATAACGGTGCTCTGTCTTCAACAACAGGCGGTTATTTAACGGTGCACGGACCACGTGATCCTCCAGATACTTGTCATTGCGTCCACCATCAATCGTATCTTTATAGCCCTCCATGATTTCCGCCATCTCGGTCCAGGGGTGTAATTCGAATATCTCGCGGATCGAGAGCGTCGGCTCGATGATATTTTGCATCGTATCCATGGCTGCCGTATCTACCTGGTTGATATTCTTCATAGAGAGCGGCAGATTGTCGTAATACACACTAAGATCCACGGCGTAGGTGACGGTATCTTTGTTCGTCGGCGGATAGACCATCGGCGCCTTGGATGGAGGATCCTTACGGGCGCCATAGTCCTGCGAAGGTACATGGAAGACGGTATAGCGTCCCTGCGTCACAGAGATCGAATCGCCTTCTCCACCTTCGGGATCAGGTACCTTACCACCAATCGTGCGGAACGAGAAGTTCCATTTACCTGTATTGGAAGGTGCAGTCTGCCATCTCTCCGCAGGAATATCCGTATCTTCTTCGCCCGGCTGGAGCGAATACCAACGCCACCAGCCGTAGAAGTTACGCTCGCGGATAGGCAGCTCGACACGTTGGTCGGTCGATTGAGGATTATTTACATGAGGATTATAATAATAGAGTATCGTCCTATTCTCATGTACCTGTTGTACACCATCCTTCAAATCATCACCGGATGCACCTTTCGAGTGTACAAGGTGTTGGTTTCCTTCAAATTGGAAGCGGCTGGACTGCGCAACTTGGACGCGGAAATTCATATACCGCCATCTTCCTTCTACCTCCATCGCATAAGCCAGCAAGATGTTTGCCGAACGCGGCGAACGGATACCATTGCCCTTACAACGGACAGTAATCGAATGCTTACCTATTTCGCTTATCTCACACCAATCAGGTGTACTACCGTTATCTTCGATCAAACGGATCTCTGTTAGAGCCGGATTGGTAAAGTCCATATCATCGATGTGATCATGTGCATCTCCTTCATAAGAGATCACTCGGTTATCTACATCCAGAACGTTCGTTCCTTGGCGGTGATCCGTACCGAAGACAAAGGTATGGGTATTTGTCTCCGCTGAAACTACCGGCGGGAATACATACGTATATTCATCGTCTGCTACCGTACATATCAGCGAGTCGTAGGGTGCAGAGTGATAGGTCTTACGGATAAGTGGTATCTTGAGATGCGCATCCTCGACAGACTTAAAGCTACTCCATTTGTCCGCAAAACGATAGTCCGGTGCTCCGTCTTGCAGCGAGATCCGGACATCGAGGGTATCGACGATATTCACATATTTGCCGCCGAATTGAATATCCGTAGGACTGTCGTCTGTCGGTGTCACAATGGTGGTCAGCGTCGAGGCGTTCGTCGTTCGGCTCAATCCGCTCGCGCCCTCTGCAAAACGGCTGTCACGAATGAGGGTGAACGTCGTGTCCGTCTTCCAATCCAGTGCCGGGTTAACAAGATCCGCGATATCGTTCTCGTCTTCACGACCGCAGTAGGTGATGGTGTTGTTAAGCAGCATCGAATAGACGCGGCGGGCTTTGTAGCGCGTCTGAACGGAAGCACCCGTCGTGTTGTTATAGCCGAACTCCAGTTGAGGCTTGTTCGGATAGTCTCCATTATTGAGGAGGTCATACTCGTGCTCCAGATAGGTGAAGGAGAACACGGTTGCCTCCGTTTCATTCGTTGTCAAAGTGAGGGAAGGGACACCTGCTGTTACGGTCAGCTTGAGCCACTTGTCATTGCCGTATTTGAGTTTTACCTGCTCCTCAAAGTTCTCATTTTCATTCACATACACGTTTACGTATTCATAGGTCAGCGTGGCTGCTGTCGCCGGATCACTATTTTCCTGCACTCCCGGAGTGGATTCGCCGGTAATAATGAATTGCAGATCCACAGGAGCGTCTATCGCCAGCGTGATCTGCTTCATTCCTTGATTTACATACGCATATCTCCACAGCGTGATATACTTGGTATCGCTATTGGCTGCGTTCGCTGAACCCTTGATTAACTCGGTCTTACCATCCTCTTTCTTATACAGCGTACTGCCCTTGAGCTCGTACTGACGGAAGATAAGAGACTTATTGCTTTCACCGTCTTCACCCGCCATGATGAAATAGCGATTTCCGTTCACTACCGCAGACCATACCAACTCCTCGCTCTCCAAGGTAGTTTGTACCAAAGGTACTCGGCAACTAACCGGATAAGAAACAGCATCGATCGTAACCGAGGTGTTGACGAGCAGCGTATCGTGATTCGGGCCGGAATGGTTATCTTCCTTTGTAATCAACGCTACTTGATCATTCAATATTTTTTCGTCATCTTTATTAAAATAGCTTGAAGAAGTACCACCGGTCGTAAACGTACACTGGCTGGTTGAGATTCGCAACTTGGAAGTGTGATCCACGGAGGACAATATTTCCTCCGCAAGCACATGACCCTCTGTATCCAACAATTGGCGGTAACGCACTTTCGCGAGGGTAAAACTCAGCACTTTCTCGAACACGAGTTTCTCCCCCGTTACGCCATAATGCACCGTTTTGGTACGGACGATGATATCACGGTAACGCGAACCGTCGGGACGGATATGCAGTCCCGGTGCACCCTCTTTCCAACGCCCGTAGTACTCTTTGATCTTATTGGGACCTAAGGGGCGGAGAGTGATACGGATGGTGTCGATAATATCGATATATTCGCCATTATATTGTACATCCACCGGTGTATTCAAACCGCTGGTGACGAGACGTCCGAAATAGTTCTTTTCCAAGCGGTCGTTCATGGAGGGTTTGTCCTCTGCCGACACAGCCTCTCCTAACGATTCCACGCGCGCATCGCGGATATATTCAAAGGTCTCATCCAAGCGGTAATTGCTGTTAAGACGTATTTGCGTATATTCGGTAATGGTCTTATCGTCATTCGGATGGAAATAGGTAATCTTATCGCCCACCATCATCTGCAGCATCAGTTGCTTGCCGATGAGCTTGGACCATACTCCGTTTTGTATCGCTTCGTCCTGGTGGACTCCAAACGTGATCGTATCCGTCCATTCCACCGTTGTGTCGGGCAGAACCACATAATGCTCATCTACTACGCCCACACCGGAAATGGTGAAGTTCGTCACGGGGCTTTTCGAACCGTCAAAATAACCTGTCGAGGGATTATAATAGACCGTATCTCCGCATTCATTGGGAAAGACATTTTTTCTAATCTTTCCTTCTCCATCTCTATCTAAATAGTGGGTTGTGAAGAGTTTGGTACTATCAATACAGGGGCTCATCGGATCCGGCCAGCCTTTGCTGGATTTGAAAAGACCCGCCCAGGTATTATTGGCAAGGATTTTATTAAATTCGCCTGCCACATAATACAGACCGATATACTCCTCTACGTCAGGCGCGAAATGCTCATAGAAAGTGACGGAATCGATCGCGCCATGTACGGTTTCACGCCTTGGATCCAGTACATATTCGCCGTCCGCACACTCGGCACAGACGGTGTTATTTCCGATTAACAGATATGTACTGAGGTAACGCGAGTCGGTATTATCAGCATTTGACATACCTTGGTACGTGTCCGTCCAATCATTAAAATGCCGGGCTTTCGCATAACGAGGCGCGGAGGTATTCGGGTGCGTCAAGAAATAGCGTTTGCCGTCATCTTTCATGAATGAGATAGCCACACCGATACCTCCTGTGTATTTGGCTTGCGCATATAGGATCAGGGAGTCTTTGCCGTCTCCGTCGGAATCTGAGAATGTTACCACATCGCCCGGTTTATACTTTGTAAAACTTCCTGTTGTGGTATCCGCTAAGGTGTACCAGCCAAGGAACTCATATCCTTCCAACAAGCGAGCTTCACTCAGCACTACGCTTGTTTCTCCCGCCTTGGCATGTGTATTCGGAACCGCTGCTCCGAAATGGCCGTTGTTATCGTAGCGGACATACTTGTCTTTCTCTGCACGTACGAACTCCAAACCGCCGTTCGTAGTACTCTTGTTGGTATAGACACGCGCCCAACCGGTCATGCCTCCGGCAACTGTCTCGCTCGGGTCATCGGCTAAGGGCACCGTATTACCTACCACATACTCGCTCCATCCGTCGATATCGAAACCCTCATCCGTTTCGCTGAACTCCGCATTGGAGTACAGCGTCGCTTTGATATGGAGCTCTGTGTATGCGTCGGTGATCGTCCACATCTCGTTACATATCCAAGACGTATCTCCCGGCTCGGGGTGCATCTCGATGTTACGATACCTGCCTCCACCCGCGTCCACTTTAAGGAATACACCCGCGGGACGGAATTCCACACCGAGGTTGTATTCTCCGGTATTGGTAGTGTCCACGATCATACGTCCAAAAGCTCCTTTCGGCGCTTTAAGCGCAGCTGGCATATGCTGAAGCGGTAACTCGCCGATTTTCGTGAACTTCGCGTCAAAGTCAGCACCCCTCTCCCCTTTATGGGCAAAGTGATTTTTATAGCCGACATAGTAATAAGCGCTATCCATTTCCGGCACGTGTATTAAATCGGACTGGTAATACTTGGTTCCCGGAATCCGCTCCATACAGTAGAGGTGATCAATGGTGTAGATCTTACGCCAAGGGTGGTATTGACCGGGAAATTTGTCAAGACCTTTAGCATACCGCACATAATCCTGCTCGTCGTAAGCAAAATAATAAGCGTCCGGACAAGAAGCCACACAATGGTCGTTCAATATATAGAGGCGGAAGATGGTTCGCTTGGTGCCATCATGCTTGGCGGCTTTGGCAAAAGCGTATAGCGCCTGACCGGGTTTGGCTTTCTGGTCAGTCGCATATGTATAATTCGACAAGGTGGTATTGAAACCTACCAACGATGAGTTGGAATAAGACATCGGATTACCGTTGCTTCTGGGCAGGTCGAGCCAATACACTTCGCGGTAAGGCATCCCTAAGAAACCTGTACCTTTTTCGGCGCTGAACTTTGTTCCTCTGCCCATCGTGTTATTCGGGTCAAAACTCTCGTTAGCACGCGGAGTAGGCACCACAAAAACGGTGTTACAGATGTTGGCATGGTCCTGCTCTCTGGTCAAATCGCCTTGGTACTTATACGAATTACCGGAAGAGGTGACCAAGGTATACGAATCGCCGCCCGGATTAGTACTCCACATCGTATAGACAATACCATCCACCGGATAGCTTGAACCACTCAAACGAAACGGCTTAGGCTCACCAATGGACCAAATGGAAGGAGTCGCCGGCTCGGTAGCTCCGGCATCTTGTGGAAATAGTTTGAGGAAGTTTCCTTTGCCACCATCCCAGTTTGTGTAACCGAAATGACCTCCGGTTTTACCCGGATAATGGCACACGAAATACTCCACGGGCGGCGTGTCAGGATCGTTGTCATCATCAATCATGGTGGACAGCAATATCTTGTCACCCGCTTCGAGGTTCACCACCAGACCACCATCCGTCGGTATAAAACCATCGCCATACGTTCCTACAGAGAAAAATAATACCGAAATCAACAACAGAATTCGTACCTTAAATTGCATATAACAGATTTTATTCATATTCAATATTTCGTTAAAAATCCTGCAAAGGTACAAAAATATCCGCACGTATGCAATACGAGCGGGCAAATTATTAGCGCAGAGTCAAGAATTCTGCAAAAATTTATGAATTATCAACTAAAATTTACGAATTGTCTCTAAGACTTACGAATTGTCACTCTGATTGAGTCGCTAACCATTCCTTAGGAGTCATCTCCACCTCGCGGTCGAAAGCGCGATAGAACGTGCGGGCGGAGGAAAAACCACTTTGAATAGCAACATCCTCCATCGTCATGTTCGGGTGCTCGCGCATCAGGCGCTTCGCCTCCTCGATACGGTAGTTGGTGACGAACTGGTAGAAATTGCAGTTGTACTCGGTATTGATGAGTTGACTCAAGTAGGTTCGGTTCAGCGGTAGGATCTGCCTTAAGTCCATGAGACGGAACTCGGGATTAAGATAAGGTTTCTCCGTTTTCATCCACTGTTCCAACTTCGCACGGTAATCTGCATTGGATTCGATTTTCGCTTCTTCTTCTTCTTCTTCTGCATTTTCTATCCAAGGTTTGGAATGGAAGATGATCTGGTCATTGGTATAGATGATGACGAAGAACATCAGCCATTGTTGGGTAAAAAGTCGCGTGGGTTCGTTGGAGAAACATAGATAGGTATATGATATGCCTAATACCAGCACCATCAGCAGGTAGCGAATCACCCAGCGCTCATCGGTTTGCTCTACCGAGCCGTAGTTCTCCTCGGCGTACCGACGATAGTCCCGCACGTGCTTGAACAGCAATGCTACCCATACCACCGGAACAAGCGCCAAGAGCCACCTTAGGTCCCAAGGAACGAATATGTCAATTGCTCCGAGCACTACCACCGGCAGGAGACGTTTCAGACCGTTCTTCCACGTCAACCATCCGGGACGCAGCAGTTCCGACGGATAGGCCAGTATGAGCCATGCAAGCAGATCACCGCCTACCATCTCCCAGCCATCAAAAGCAAAGATTCCCTCCGCCGGCAGCAACTCCGCATTGGTGAACATACGATAAATGGCACCTGCAATCATTATGACCGAAATCGCGGCCATAATCCATGCATGTACATACCGCACGCGGATGCCTTCCGAATGACGCGCCATCGTCCAGGTGTTGATTAGCGTCACCGTAATGATGGCTGTGTTCTGTACGGGAGAAATGATCTCATAAAACACTTTGTGTGGGATAAGCGGCGCAAGCCCATAACTCAGCACGACCAATGCAAGCAGTACCAACCCAAACAGGTACTCTTCTTTGTATTCTACAAGGAATTTACGAATTGTAGATAGTGTGTTTTTCTCACCTTTCATGACCGCAATCATCAAAAAACTCACAAAATTACTGCTTTTTTTTGATATATGCAAGAAAATTTGATAAATTTTCAGTTTAAAGTTTAAAGTTTAAGGTTTAAAGACAAAAAAAGCGCCGAAGCGCTCTTTTTGCTACTCGTGGATGAGTACTGCCCGCACGAAGTTGCCGAATTGGCAGATACGTTTCTTGCCGAGAACGGGATCGGGTTTGCCGCGGAGTTGGGCCGCATGACGGGTGACCATCTCCTGATAGCGAGGATGGTTCGGATCCTTGGCTATGCGCGATGCCTCTTGGCAAACGGCTTTCCATTTTTCATACTGTGCCTGCTCTGCCGGCGTTCGCGGATCGCGCTTATAGTTGCGTTCCCTTAGTTCGTATACTTCCTTTGGACCACATCCATGGTAAGTGCGTCCGGCGAAGAATGCGGGTCCAGACCTATCCAGTGTTTGGGCGACTCTGGGCATAGAAACGGGTACGATAGTTCTCCAGCCGGAGGCGGAGTTCGGTTATATGCGCGCGCTCTTCGGGTGTCATCGCGGCGAGTTCTTCGTCGGTGTAACGCTTGGAACGGATCAGTTAGGATTTCGAGTGTCCGTCATGTTTTTCTCCCGCTTACGTTATAGGAACGACAGGCTAATGACGCGGTAACCACGCGGTTATCACGCGCTAATCACGCGCTTTTGGATGCTATTAACCCTTATAAAACCTCGATTTTAGGTCGAGGCGGTTGCGGGGCAAAGATACTACTTTTTTTTGATATATGCAAATTTTCAGGCGGGAATCTTCTGAATAATTTTGTTTTGATAGAAATACCTACATATAATTGCAGGAAAGAGACAAAGAAGGCGCGGCGTTTACTAAGCGCCTGTAATGCAAAGAAGAATCTCGGCAGAGCCGATGTCCAAATCCAATTTGGACGGAATGGACGGAGAGGAGCGGCGTTTCCTATCCTCCATATATGGCGGATGCAAAAGAGGAAACGCCGAATGGGACAACCGGCATCAAATGCTGGGAAAAAGAAGAAAGAAATCGTTACCACGTGCTCACGTGATTAGGTGATCACGAAGGTGTCGGATGTTATCCGACGAAATAGACGAAGAAAAACGCGGCACTGGAGCAGACTGGAGTTCCGATAGATCGAGTTATCTGGTTATCGAGAAAGGGAAAGGGAGAAATCCGAAGGGAGAAATCCGCTCGCGGAACTCGCGGACACAGGACAAAGAGGGGGGATTTTCCGGCAACGGAGGTGCCGGACACAGGATAACGAGGACAGATGTCGGCTGAGCCGATGTCCTCGCGTTCGGCAAGGAGATTGCGACGGTCGATACCGCTCTGCTAAATCGACAAAGCAACTCCTGCCTCCGCTCTCCCCAAGGATTACAAATACTCGGGGACCCCATTATTTTGAACCGACGAAATGGACGGAGAAGGAGCGGCGTTTGCCAAACGCCGGCAACTGCCAAGAAGAAAAAGCCAGATGGCATCCCGCGGAATGGAAGAAAGGGACAGAATCAAAGGATTCCATTACCGGCAAGGGTGTGCAGGATTTTTTGTTGTTTAACGTAAGCGAGCCAACATTTTGATGCCATAAACAGGCCAGTACGGCACTTTCTCGATGCCGGTGCGCACACGCGGAATGTCGAGCAAAAGGAATGCAGAAGTCATGAAAGCAGACACCCAGATAATCTGACCGAAAATCTGCTTGAGCGTCACGGACATGACGCTCTCGCTCAAAGCTGACAAGCCTAACCCAAGCGTTGTTCTACGGCCGTCCACCGGACGCCCGATCGAGCAGAGCTCTTCACCCGTAAAAGGAAGGGATGTAGAAGTCAACGTCAAATAATCGCCGTAACGCGCCATGTTGTCCGCCATGAAATGTTTGAAGAGCGTGGTATAAAGCCCGTAACCCGATGCGCCGGCGAGGTACATGTGGATGACATTGAAGATGAAAAGCGCCATGAAAAAATGCTGCAAGTCATGCACGGACTCGTGCAACGACCACATGAGCGAGACCGCCAAAATAGCGTACGCACAACCGCGGAACGCCAAACCCAAACGGTATTGCTCAATCGGCACATTGACATCCAAATAGAAGTACATCCACATCGAATAGACCAAGATACAGCCGAAGCCGATGGCAAAGAGTTTCCACACTTTCCATCTGGCGTGTCCAAGCCAGTAAAGCGTGATCAGCACACCCGTATACACACCCGGCAGCGACCAGAGACAGAGTGCCCCTTTGGTATGTTCTTCCAAGCCCCGCACTTCGGTCCAATAAATCTCCTCTAACGTGTGTTCGGCGCCCAAAAGCAGCTCTGCAACGGCGGTTACAAACAATATCGCCAGCACGTTTTTGTACTTGAAGATTTCCAACGAGATATAAGGC
Organism: Paludibacteraceae bacterium; assembly: GCA_905233375.1. Lineage (GTDB taxonomy): Bacteria > Bacteroidota > Bacteroidia > Bacteroidales > Paludibacteraceae > Colicola. The sequence continues at coordinate 16,486 of CAJOEJ010000036.1, forward strand.
TGTTCAACCGTTTTAAGGCGGTAGAGGATGAACGCAAAAAGAATGAGGCTAAGCGCCAACACCCAGCGCAATGTGGGCGAGAAGAACCACATGAGGCGGTCGCCATAGACGAGAATATAACTGATCATGAGCATCAGCAGACTTATCAGCAGACCCGTGGAGATGTCGATGCCTTTGAGCGGCATTCGTTGCGGCATCGGACACCATGGTTGGCAAAGAAGCAGTTGAACGAGTACCACAAACGCCATCGTCCCGATGGTCAGCACGTGCATCATCTGCCAACTCAGATGAAAAGCAACCACCGCCGCGAGCCACGCGCTGCCGGTGATAGCGGTCAGCAGGAT
>CAJOEJ010000037.1 GCA_905233375.1 Paludibacteraceae bacterium
CAGAAGGCACGCATAGAGCAAACAGCACAAGCCATTTTGGATGCTCGTGCCAAGTATCCGGATTGCTCTCTCGCTGACCTTTACGACGAAGTGACCATGCCGCCCGAACTTCGCCGCGCACACCAGGACAACGACCGTGCCGTCATGGCTGCCTACTGTTTCTCCACCCGCATGACCGAATCCGAATGCGTTGCCAAACTATTTGAATTATATCAAAAATTAACTAAGGAAAGTAGAACCTAATAATTTCCCTCTCTCCCTTACGCCGACCTCACCCGAGGCCGGCGTTTTTTTTGTGCCTTATTCCGGAAATATCGAATATATTCGTTATCTTTGTATTGGATGCTGTCAAATCAGATCCGATACAAAATGCAAACAGAATTAGAACAAATCATGCTGGTGGTTCGAGAGTTTCTGCAACGCCCTCGGCACGCGCTCGCCGTGTCTCATCCCCGTCGACAAGCTGCCCAAAGGCGATATGTCCGACGGAGGGCGTAGCGTTGGCAAAAAACACCCGAATATTTGCATGTTTCAAAAAATTTGAGTAACTTCGGTCCTCCCTGAATAATTCTATGTATTGTACTAATCCTCCGAGTGGGTACTCGTCGGGTACAATACTCGGAGTGCTATCCGAAGCACTCCTTCAGGCTAAAGCGGGTGTTTTTTGCCAAGCCTGAAGGCTTTCGTATTGAATGCCTCTATAGCGCATTCTTATGCGAGCATAAATGCCCTATAGACCCATTCAATACATAAAATTTCATTTTATTTGGCAAAAAACACCCGAATATTTGCATATTTCAAATTTTTGTAGTAAATTTGCAGCCGATTAGAAAGGACGACGTATGTCAGAAAGCAAATACGAAAGCAAAATAACCTCTTCGCCTTGCTCTGCGGAGCAGATATACAGGGTGCTGAGCAATATGCAGAACCTGGAGCGCGTGCGCGACATGATGCCCAAGGACAAGATACAGGAGATGGAAATATCCCCCGACCGCGTGCGCATCAAAGTGGACGGGTTAGGGCAGAAAATAACCATCGCTATCGTCGATACGATCGAGAACGATACGGTCAAATACGGCGTGGAAGGCGTGCCGATGGATGCCCATTTGTGGATCCAGCTGAAAGAGGTTGCTCCCGGCGACACACGAATCCGTCTGACCGTCAAGGCGGAGATACCGTTTATGTTCAAGATGATGATCGGCAAGAAACTGCAGGAGGGATTGGATCAGGCAGCCGATATGCTCGCACAGTTCCCTTATGCCCAGTGGAATTGACGAATTAAGAAATATGAATGAAGAATTCAGAATTAAGAAAGCGTCCTATGGGCTTTGGTACAAAACTTTAAGAACCGTACGTATTCTAAAAGCCGTACAAATCTCCAATAGCCCTTTCTAAATTCTAATTTCTAAATTCTAAATTGAAATAAGATTATGAAAACACCCAGAATACACAGAGAAGGACGGGCACTGATTATTGGCACAGTGCTGCTATTATTCCTAATTAACGTACCTATGTACATGTATTTCCCCTCATGGATCTTCGGCATCACGCTGGCGCTGACGGCGTTGCTGTTGGTGTTCGTGACGTATTTCTTCCGCAACCCTGTCCGGGTGCTTGAGATCGATGACCCGAACTTCATCATCGCTCCGGCGGACGGTCGTGTGGTGGTGGTCGAACCGACGGAGGAGAATGAGTATTTCCACGAGAAGAAACTGCAGGTGTCCATCTTTATGTCGCCGTTCAACGTGCATGCCAACTGGTATCCGATCGAGGGCAATATATTGGTGTCCGAGCATCAGAAAGGTCGTCATCAGGGCGCGTGGCTGCCCAAGTCGAGTACGGAGAACGAGCGTTCGTTAGTGGTGATCGAGACGCCGGACAAAGTGCAGATCGCCGTCCGTCAGATCGCCGGAGCCATGGCTCGCCGTATCGTGACCTACGCCAAGGCGGGACATTTTGCGCACCGCAACACGCATCTCGGTTTCATCAAACTCGGCAGCCGGGTGGATATGTACCTGCCGCTGGATACGGAGATGTTCGTGAACGTCGGCGAGCACGTCCGTGGAAACGAGACGATCATCGGTCGTCTAAAAGACGACAAGTAATTGACAATAGAAAAAAACATACAAAACCATTTTAAGTACCAAGTAACCAAGTACCAAGGAAAAATTTTTTAGGTTTTTGTTTTAAATCGTAAATCGTAAAATCGTAAATATATTTTATTATGAACTTTGAAGAATTATTTGCGCAGTACCCCTGCCCGTTTACCGATGAGCAAGTGAAGGCTCAAGTGGCTGACCTCGAAGCAAAACATTTTGCGGAGAACAACAACGTGGAGGTTTGGAAAGAGTGTCTCCACCAGATCGACTACACGACGCTGAGTGCGGACGACACAATCGCCAAGGTGGAGAAAATGGCAAACGCCGTGAACCATTTCGAGGAGGATTTTCCGGGTATTCCGAACGTAGCCGCTATCTGTGTTTATCCCGCCATGGCGGAGTATGTCCGCAAAGCGCTCAAGGATCCGAAATTCAATATCGCGTGCTGTTGTGCCGGTTTTCCTGCCGCGCAGACTTTCCCTGAGATCAAAGTGGCAGAGACCGCGATGGCGCTCAAAGCCGGCGCTACCGAAGTGGATATCGTACTTTCTGTAGGCAAGTTCCTCGAGGGACGCTACCAGGAGTGCTTCGACGAGATCGCCGAGATCAAGGCTGTTTGCGGCGAGCATCATCTGAAAGTGATTCTCGAGACGGGGCTACTCAAGACGGCGGAGAACATATGGAAAGCATCCATCCTCTCCATGGCGGCAGGTTGCGATTTCATCAAGACCTCTACCGGCAAGATCAGCGTCAACGCAACGCCGGAGGCTACGTTCGTCATGTGCCACGCTATCAAGGCTTGGCGTGAGAAGACCGGTATCAAAATGGGTTACAAGCCGGCAGGAGGCGTTTCGACGACCGACGAAGCCGTACAGCACTTTACCCTGGTCAAGGAGATCCTCGGCGAAGAGTGGCTCAACAACGAGTTTTTCCGTTTCGGCGCAAGCCGCTTGGCAAACAACCTGCTGAGCTCGATTGTAGGCAAAGAAACGAAGTATTTTTAATTAAAAACCCCTCCCGACCTCCCCTCATGGGAGGAGGAATGGTAATTGAAGATTTGATGAATCGGATTATATCAAAGAAATTTTTTTCGGACAATGTGGCGGAGCTGATTGTAGAGGCTCCGCTCATTGCACGAAGCCGTAAAGCCGGACATTTCGTTATTGTTCGCGTGGACGAGGTGTCCGAACGTATTCCGTTGACGATCTCTGCCGCGGATACCGAGAAGGGGACGATTACGCTGGTGGTTCAGCAGGTAGGTGCTTCGACGCACAAACTGCTGGCGAAGGAGCCGGGTGAGTATCTGCACGACGTAGTGGGACCATTAGGTCGCGCGACGCGTATCGAGAACTACGGTACGGTCGTATGTGCGTGCGGCGGTGTCGGCGCGGCGCCTATGCTGCCGATCGCCGAGGCGTTGAAGAAAGCCGGAAACAGGGTCATCACCGTCCTGGCGGCGCGTAACAAAGACCTGATCATCCTCAAAGACGAGTTGTCGCAGTGGTCGGACGAGCTAATCGTCATGACCGATGACGGTTCGATGGGACAGCAGGGCGTGGTGACGGTCGGCGTGGAGCAGGTCATCAACCGCGAGAAGGTGGATAAATGTATCACCATCGGTCCTGCTATCATGATGAAGTTTGTGGCGCTGACCACACAGAAATACAACATCCCCACCGAGGCATCGCTCAACACGATCATGGTCGATGGAACGGGCATGTGCGGTGCGTGCCGCGTGACAGTTGGCGGCAAGACGATGTTCGTCTGCGTTGATGGTCCCGAGTTCGATGCCCACGCCGTGGACTGGACGGAGATGCTGAGCCGTATGAAATCGTACAAGGCGGAAGAGACCGAGGCGATGAACAACCTCTCCCTGCCCCCCTCCATCGGAGAGGGCAAAGAGGATGCTACCGTTCCGGAGAACCGACCTGTCTCCTTCCCTGATGGGAAGTCGGGAGAGGTTGTTCCTCCCTATGAGGGCAAGCCCAAAGACCGCGTCGCTATCCCGCGTGTGAAGATGCCGGAATTGCGTCCGGAGGTGCGTGTCAAGAGTCTGCACGAGGAGGTGAACCAGGGTCTCACGTCCGAACAGGCGATCATGGAGAGTCACCGCTGTCTGAACTGCAAGAACCCGACCTGCGTGCAGGGCTGTCCGGTGAACATCCAGATTCCCGCTTTCATCAAGCGCATTGAGGTAGGTGACTTCGCCGGAGCGGCTGCGGTCATCAAAGAGAGTTCATCGCTGCCTGCAGTTTGCGGTCGTGTGTGCCCCCAGGAGAAACAGTGCGAGTCGCAGTGTATCCATATCAAGATGGGACACCAGCCCGTCGCTATCGGATACCTGGAGCGCTTTGCCGCCGACTTTGCGAACGCCCACCAGAGCCATGTACAAAGGGACGAGGTACAAGGTGCCAAGGGTCCCAAGATAGCGGTGGTCGGTTCGGGTCCTGCGGGTCTGACCTTCGCAGGCGATGCCGCCAAGTACGGCTACGAGGTGCATGTGTTCGAAGCGCTGCACGAGATAGGCGGCGTGCTCAAATACGGTATCCCCGAGTTCCGTCTGCCGAACTATATCGTGGATAAAGAGATCGATGGTCTGCGCGCTTTGGGTGTGCAGTTCCATACGGATACGATCATCGGCAAGACCATCACCGTGGAGGAACTGGAGCAACAGGGCTTCAAGGGTATCTTCGTCGGTTCGGGTGCGGGTCTGCCGCGGTTCATGAACATCCCCGGCGAGAACCTGAACGGCGTGCTGTCGTGCAACGAGTACCTGACGCGTGTCAACCTGATGGACGCCTCCAACCCGGCTACGGACACGCCTCTCCTGCGCGGCAGAAACGTGATGGTAGTGGGCGGCGGTAACACGGCGATGGACGCTGTGCGTACTGCCAAGCGTCTCGGAGCGGAGCGTGCTATGATCGTCTATCGTCGCAGCGAAGAAGAGATGCCGGCACGTATCGAAGAGGTGAACCATGCCAAGGAGGAAGGTGTCGAGTTCATCACGCTGCACAACCCCTTGGAGTATCATGCGGACGAGAACGGCCGTGTGTGTGAAGCGGTCCTGCAGGTCATGACGCTGGGCGAGCCGGACGAGAGCGGTCGTCGCAGCCCTGTGCCCGTAGAGGGACAGACCGTCACGCTGCCCGTTGATCTGGCGGTCATCGCTGTCGGTGTGAGTCCCAACCCGCTCATCCCCTCGTCCGTGCAGGGACTGGAGATAAGCCGCAGAGGAACGATCGTGGTCAACGAGAACATGCAGTCGTCCATCTCGTGTATCTTCGCCGGCGGTGACATCACCCGCGGCGGGGCTACGGTGATCCTCGCCATGAGCGATGGACGCAAAGCGGCTGCCGCGATGCATGAGTACATTTCAGAGTTGAAAGATTAAAGTTGAAAGTTTAAAGAAGTCGTCTAGTAGATAGTTGACATGTATCAGATGATCGTTTACACTTTTGTATCAGAACATCGTTTACACTTTTGGATTGTTAACAATAAAATTTTTATTATACAATTTTGTT
>CAJOEJ010000038.1 GCA_905233375.1 Paludibacteraceae bacterium
AAGAACAAAATTGTATAATAAAAATTTTATTGTTAACAATCCAAAAGTGTAAACGATGTTCTGATACAAAAGTGTAAACGATCATCTGATACATGTCAAATAAAAATTAAGAAAGGGCTATTGGAGCTTGGTACGGATTTTTAGAATACGTACGGTTCTTTAAGTTTTGTACAAAACCCAATAGGACGCTTTCTACATTCTACATTCTACATTCTGAATTCTAAATCATCTCGGTTCCACATGCACGCTGATGTGGGTGTGTTCGCCGTACTGCTCTTTGAGGCGTTTCTCTATCTCGTCGGCTTTGTCGTGCGCTTGTCGTAGCGGCATATCGCCGTCCATACGGACGTGCAGCTCGATGGCATAACTGTTGCCGATACGCCGTGTACGGAGGGCATGCGGCTCCACGACACCCGGCACTGCGCGTACGATGGTCATGATCTCTTCTTCCACCTCCGCGGGCAGCGAGTGCTCCATGAGATCCTGAAAACCGTTCTTTATCAGATCGACCGCCACCTTGACGATGATCGTCGCGACGGCGATGGAGGCGACGGGGTCGAGTACCGCCCACCGTTCACCGCCTGTCAGTGCACCGCCTATACCTAATGCCGCACCGACGGACGACAACGCGTCCGAGCGGTGGTGCCACGCATTGGCGCGCAACGCCTGCGACTCCAGTCTCTTCGCCTGGAAGACGGTGTATTGGAAAATGAGCTCTTTGAGCACGATGGATACCAGCGCCGCCCATAAGGCAAGCCGGTCGGGCATCGTCAGGACACCGCCGTGCGCCCAGAGGTTGATCTGCTCCGCGCCTTCGATGAAGATGCCCACCGCCACGGCGAACAATGCCACGCCGATGAGCGTCGTCGCCATCGTCTCGTACTTGCCGTGACCGTACGGGTGGTGCAGGTCTTGGGGCTTGCTGCTGATGCGGACGAACACCAGCACGATGATGTCCGTGACAAAATCCGACAGCGAATGGATGGCGTCCGCTAACATCGCCGCACTGTTGCCGTAGATACCGGCAACGAACTTGAATGCCGTCAGCGCCACGTTGATTCCTCCGCCCCACAGCGTCACCCGTTCTATTTCTTTTTCTCTATTCATTAATCAATTAAGAATTTTGAAAATTTGACTCCCGTCAAATAATCGTGCCCCTATGGGGCTAAGAATTAAGAAAGGGCTATTGGAGTTTGGTACGGACTTTGAGAATACGTACGGCTCTTTAAGTTTTGTACAAAACCCCATAGGACGCTTTCTAAATTCTTCATTCTGAATTCTACATTCTTCACTCCCACCCAAACGACGCGACGAGGGGATGGTGGTCGGATCCCTCTGCGTCTGGTACCACCTCGCACCGGAAGGGCACGACGGACGGGCTGGAGAGCAGGTAGTCGATGCGGATACCGACACCCCGTTTCTCGCAGGTGGCGCCCCATCGGAACCAACTCGTGTCCTCGAACGCATCGTTCAGACCCCGGGCGATATGCCAGTAGGCATAACTGAGCGGGATCGAGTTGAAATCGCCTGCCACGATGACCGGATACGGGCTGGCTTCTATCTCTTGGCGGACGCGCCGTGCCTGCTCGTTGCGCAGCGGTAACGCCCGTTCCCATTTCTGCTCGAGCCGTTTGAGCGACGAACGCAGACCTTCGTAGTCCCGCCGGTTCTCCATCTCCGCCAGATCCTCCGGCGTGAAGTTATACGACTCCAAGTGGTTGTTAATGAGCCGGATGGTGTCTCTGCCGACCACGATGTCGCAACGGTTGCTGAGGTTCCCGACCGACTCGAAACGGATGCTCTGTTTGTGGATGAGCGGATAGCGCGACCAGACCATCGTGCCGAACTGGTGGCGCTTGTTATAGACCGAGAAATCGATGTACGAATAGGGGTACTTGGTGCCTAAAGTCTTCTTCACCTCCGCGAGGGTGAGGAAACGCTTGTCTTTATAGACATCCACCTCCTGCAGGCAGATCACATCGGCGTCCTGACGGAGAAGGTACTGCAACACTGGGTTCTCTTTGGGTTTGGCGAAACCTCCCATCCGCGCCGTGTTCCACGTCAGAACGGTCAGGCGGTGCGGCATCCTGCCGAGCTCCTCGTCGCTTGGCACAAAACCGTGGCTGAGCATCATGAACAGCGCCGCCAGACCCGTCGCCGCCAACAGCAGTAACGGGAGATACAGGAACCTATAGGAGCGTTTCTTTTTCACGTTGAGGGCTTACTTGGGATCCAGCGTGACGAGCGGTATTATCATCTCTTCGAGCGAGATACCGCCGTGCTGGAACGTATTGCGGTAGTACTGCGCGTAGTAGTTGAACTGGTTCGGGTACGCGAAGAAATCGTTGCCCGAGCAGAACATGTAACTGCTGCTCACGTTGGGGCAGGGCAGACCCGCGCGTTCGGGGTGCTCGATGGTCATCACGTTCTTCGAACTGCAGTTGAGCGCCTTGCCCACTTTGTACCGGATGTTGGTGTTGGTGTTCTTGTCCGCGATGATCTGCACGGCGTTCTTGACGCGTGTCGTGCCGTGGTCGGTGGTCAGCACGAGCGTGAAGCCTGATTCCGCGGCACGCTTGAACAGCTGGTAGGTGGGCGAGTGCCTGAACCAGCTGAGTGTCAGGCTCCGGTACGCCGCCTCGTCGTTCGCTAACTCGCGCATCATCTTGCTCTCCGTACGCGAGTGGGACAGCATGTCGATGAAGTTGAGCACGACGACCGTGAGCGGGGTCTGGGTGCCTTTGAGCTGGTGGATGACCCGCTCGCAGAAATCACTCTCGTTCACCTTCCAGTACGTGAACATCTCGCGACGGCGGTAACGGTCGAGCAGCGTCTGCACCAGCTCTTTCTCGAACTGGTTCTTCGACTCCTCGTCGCCCTCTTCTACCCAGTACTGCGGGTACATCTGCTGTATCTGGAGCGGCATCAGACCGGAGAAAATGGCGTTGCGGGCGTATTGGGTGGCGGTGGGCAGGATGGACAGGTACTGCTCCTCCTCGCGGATGGTGTAGAACTCGCTGAGAAGCGGCTGGATGGTCTTCCACTGGTCGTAGCGGAAATTGTCAATGACGCAGAGCATCACTTTCTCGCCCTTGTCGAGCAGCGGGAACACGCTGTGTTTCATTATATTTTGCGACATCAGCGGTGCATCCTTTGTACTTTGTACATTGTCACTTTGTACTTCAAACCACGACTCGTAGTTCTTGGCGATCCATTTGGCAAAGGCGGCGTTCGCCTGCGCGCGCTGGTCGTCGAGCAGACTCCGCATGGAGGACTGCTCCAGTTCGATATCCCACCGGCTGAGTGTCCGCTCCACCGCACGCCACTCGTCGAACGTGGTCGCCGTGTCGATCATATAGGCGATGTCGCTCCATTCCTGACGGTAGTTGTCCCGCACGTGCTCGCTCACGATCGCCTGCTGATGGATATGTTTTTTGAGGCACAGCAGAATCTGGCTCGGGTTAACCGGCTTGATCAGGTAGTCGGCTATCTTCTCCCCGATCGCCTGCTCCATAATATGCTCCTCCTCCGATTTGGTGATCATGACAACGGGCACCTCCGGGTGCATCCGTTTCATCTCCTGGAGCGTCTCCAGACCCGACATACCGGGCATGTTTTCGTCCAGAAAGACGATGTTCACCGTGTTTCCCTCACTCGCAAAGATATCCAGTGCGTCCTCGCCGTTCGTCGCGGTAATGACCTCATAGTCTTTGCCTTTCAAATAAATGATGTACGGTTGTAGCAAATCAACCTCGTCATCGACCCATAATATTTTGTTCATAAGCTCTCTCCTTTGCGAGTGCAAAGGTACAACAAATATTTGGAATATACAAGGATTTGACGATAAAAAACAAATTTATTTGGATTTTTAGCGGGAAAGCCTTGTTATTCGCACAAACGTGCGACTGTACTTTCGAAGGGGACCACTTTGGGGGAGGAGGTCGAAGGTACAACAAATATTTGGAATACACAAGGGTTTCCTAAGAAAAAACAAAAAAAATCGCCGAATGCTTGCATATATGCAAAAATTGTTGTATCTTTGCAGCCGATTTCTGAAAAATCATACAATGAACATACAAATAAATTAGCTTATGAAAAAAAATTATTCTCTTTTGCTCATGCTGCTGATGGCAGTGATGAGCGCAAATGCAGCTACAGTGATTGCATCCGGTGATGGTTGGTCAATAAAAAAGCTGACTTCTGCAGATTTTGTACCGGAAGAAAGAGTCGGTGTCAGAGTGTTGTACATCAGTAAAGGCACTGCCATTAAGGATTATAGAAGCCTCTCTGAAGTACCTTGGAATAATTACCGCGGCCAAGTGGACGAAGTTTATTTGGACGATATATTTGAAGGAGCACAGCATGTAGGTTCGTATTGTTTCACCAATATGACTAACTTGAAGAAAGCGAGACTTTGGAACAATGTCTACCGAA
>CAJOEJ010000039.1 GCA_905233375.1 Paludibacteraceae bacterium
CTACGGAACTGACTATCCATATGTCGCACCCAAAGTTATTAAAGCCAACATCGAACGTATCAAACAACATCTTCCCAACAAATAAACCCTATGAAACGCTTTTTTACCCTTTTTGCTGCTATGAGCTTGATTCTCAGCACGTCTTCCGCCAAAACGCTGGTAGTTTATTACAGTTATACCGGCAACTGCGAGAGTATCGTTAACGAACTGACGAACCAGATCTCTGCCGATGTCGTGGAGATTGAACCGGCGGAGAAAGGACTTCACTACGAGGCCAACAACTACGCGCTGGGCACGCAACTGCTCAATGCCATCAAAGCGAACCCGAACGATGCCGCTTCGTATCCGGCGATAGACCCTGTGAGTGTGTCCGTGGCGGATTACTCCACTGTCATCATCGTCACGCCGCTGTGGTGGAGCCAGATGGCAGCAATCATGCAGAGTTATCTCTTCCAAGTCGGCGCACAATTAGCCAACAAGAAAGTGGGACTCATCGTCTCTTCTGCATCCAGCGGCATCAGCGGTGTCGTAGCCGATTGTCATCGTCTTGTGCCCGATGCCGATTACCTGCCGGAGAACCTCTGGATCAATAACTCCAACCGCTCGAACCTCTCCGCGCTCATTGCCAATTGGGTGGAGACCTGCGGTTTGAACCAAACAGCCGACGCCGTCCGACAAATCAATGTAGTCATCGGCTCAAAGACCTTTACCGCTACGCTTGCAGATTCCGAAACAGGCGAAGCCTTTGCTGCCTTATTACCCTTGACCGTGACGATGAACGAGCTGAACGGCAATGAGAAATACCATTACCTGAATTCGTCTCTCCCCACCGCCACGTACCAGCCCGGCACAATCCACGCCGGCGATCTGATGCTCTACGGCAACAACTGCGTCGTCCTCTTCTACGAAACTTTCAACACCTCGTATTCCTATACCCGCCTCGGCGCAATAGACAACCCTTCCGGACTTGCTTCCGCCCTCGGTTCCGGTAATGTGTCCGTGCGGTTTGAATTCGGCACTACTACTGAAAACCTCACTGTAAATGTACAAAGTGACAAAGTTCCAAGTACAAAGGTTCTCCGCGACGGACAACTCTATATAAAGCACAACGGAGCGACATATAATGTACAAGGAGTAAAAAAAAAAGTAGTAATTTTGCAGCGTGTTTTCAAACAGAACAGAATTATGAAAAAGATTTATCTTAATCGTTGCCCTCGCGGCTAAGAAAAAAATATTCCTTTTTGTATGTGTGGCGGTGGTGCTTGCTGCATGTGTGACGAAGAAGCCAAACGAAGAAGCGGCTATCCGTTCGATGTGCGAGGAGATCGTGCAACGCTATCCTCAATCCACGCTTCAGGATGTCTATAAGACTTGTTTTCAGGATTTCTTCGGGGCGGAGCATCTGTTGAGTGACACGACTGCGGCACATCAATATCTAAAGGCAGAGATAGAAGCTACTCAAGCGCAAGATTTGAACGCTATGCCGGTGTATGAGCCGACAGGTTTTCGGCATCGCTTTATGCGGGTGAACCTGTCTCTTGTTCATAGCGGAGAGATGAGTGAAAACGAACTCTTTGCGCGTTTTATGGAAGCTGCAGGTACGAATAACGCGTTCTCCGACAATTGGGCAGAGGAATGGGCAAAGGTTGAGACAATCGCATTGGAGGTTCAACCGGCGTGGGCTGACTCGACGCTACAAACGGAACTGCGATATGCTGCATCGGTTCAGAGCCCAGTAAGGCATAGCGAGACGTTCAGACAAGCATATCATCCACATTACCGAATAATTGTAAATCAACATTAAATCTGTAAACATTATGAAAAAGATTCATCTTAATCGTGCCTTCGTGGCTAAGAAAAAGATTCTCTTATTTTGCGCCTGTGCGGCACTATTAGCGGGATGTTCATGCAAACCCGCCGAGGACCAAACACAACATTCCGAGGACAAACCGGTAGTCTATATGACCCGCGACATTTCGCCGGAATCGCTGGTGCGTATTTACGAGGCCTTGGGGCGTTCGGCAGAAGGCCGTGTGGCGGTGAAAATCTCTACCGGTGAAGCGGGTGGGCATAACTACCTCAAGCCTGCTCTCATCGAGCAATTAGTGAAAAAAGTGAACGGCACGATCGTGGAGTGCAATACTGCCTATCCCGGCAAACGCAACACGTTTGAGGCGCACTGGCAAACCATTAAGGATCATGGCTTTTTGGACATCGCGCCGGTTGATCTCATGGACGAAGAGGGCAATATGACCATCCCGGTGCAAGACAGCACATGGATCAAATATGACATCGTAGGCAAGCACCTTGCGAACTATGATTTCATGATTAATCTTGCCCATTTTAAAGGTCACGCGATGGGCGGTTTCGGAGGTGTGCTCAAGAATCAATCTATCGGAGTCGCTTCGGCTGCAGGAAAGGCATATATCCATTCTGCCGGCGTGACGGACGACGTGAATGAGTGTTGGAAACATACGAGTAATCAGGAAGGATTCCTGGAGTCCATGGCCGCTGCAGCACAGGCCGTGCATGATTATTTCGGCCATGGCGAGCGTATTCTGTATATCAACGTAGCCAATAATCTATCTGTTGATTGCGATTGCGACAGCCATCCTGCCGATCCGGAGATGAATGATATCGGTATTCTCGCATCACTCGACCCTGTGGCGCTCGATCAGGCCTGTGTTGATCTCGTTTTCCATTACCCTTCGAAGGAAGGAGATGATGCAGCAGCGCTTATCGAACGCATCAATTCTCGTCACGGAATTCATATTCTCGAGCAGGCAGCCAAAATAGGTCTCGGTTCCCGCGAGTACCAATTGGTTTCTATTGATCAGGAAGACAAGAAATAAAGTTTACACGGAATAAAACGTATAACGATATGCAAAACTTTGATTATCAGACACCGACACGCCTTATTTTTGGTGAGGGCGTAGTAGAGAACCTGCAGAAAGTGATGAGCGGTTTCGGCAAGAAAATCCTCCTGACTTACGGCGGAGGCAGTATTAAGAAAATACCGGCTTTCAGAAATCAGAATTCAGCCATCAGTAATCAGTATTCAGGTCTCAGCCTTTATGATTATGTGCGGGAGACGCTCAAGGATTTTGAGGTAGTTGAACTGCCGGGCATTCAGCCGAATCCGAAATATGATCCTTCGGTATTGGAAGGTGTGCGGCTGTGCAAAGAGCATAAGGTGGATGTGATCCTTTCGGTCGGCGGCGGAAGTGTGCTGGATTGCTCGAAGGCGATTGCTGCGGGGGCTTGTTATGACGGCGAGCCGTGGGATCTCATTTCGTACAAAGTGAAAGCGCAGGCTGCTCTGCCGATAGTGGATATTATCACGCTGGCGGCTACGGGAAGTGAGTACGACTGCGGCGGAGTTATTTCCCGCACGGAGACGAATGACAAGATCGGTTATATGGATCGGCACTTGTTCCCTGCCGTTTCGTTCTTGGATCCGACTTATACGTTCTCGGTCAGCCGGAAACAGACTGCGGCGGGTATTGCGGACGCGATGAACCACACCATGGAGCAGTATTTCGTGGAGGACGCGACGCTGCTGAATGACGGCTTCTGCGAGTCGATGTTGCGCAGCCTCATGGCGAACGGACGCAAGTGTATTGAGAACCCCGAAGATTACAAGGCGCGCGCCGAGATGATGCTGGCTTGTACGTATGGCTGCAACGGTATTCTGGCACTCGGTAACAGCGAGAGCGGATGGCCTTGTCACGGTATTGAGCACGCCTTGAGTGCTTATTACGATATCACGCACGGCGAGGGTTTGGCGATTATCACGCCGCGTTGGATGAAGCATATTCTGAATGAGCACACTTTGCCGCGGTTCGTCAAATACGGCGTGAATGTGTTCGGTATTGACGCTTCGCTGGACGAATGGGCGATTGCGAACAAGGCGATTGAGGCGACATATGCGTTCTTTGAGTCGATCGGCATTCCGATGCACCTGCGCGAAGTGGGTATTGACGACAGCCGCCTCGACGAGATGGCACATCACATCGCTGTGAATGAGGGACTTGAGAACGCTTATGCGGCTCTGACCGAGAAAGACATCAAAGAGATCTTGGTGGCAAGTTTGTAAGATGAGAAAGATTTTATTCTTTGCCTTTGCGGCGGTTATGTTGGTGGCGTGCAATAAAAGTGATAAGAAGATGACGAATGAGTTGATTACCCGTATTGCGGAGATTGAGGTGAATGAGGGATATCTGGAGGAATATCTCGCGGCGGCACATAATGTGGGTACGAAGTCTGTGGAGATCGAGCCGGGCGTGATTTGTATCTTCCCGATGCAGGTCAAGGACTCGCCGAACACAATTCGCATTTTGGAGATTTACCGCAATGATGAGGCTTATCGGGCACATTTGCAGACTCCGCATTTTCTGGAATACAAACAAGGCACGCTGCACATGGTCAAGTCGCTGCAATTGGTGGCTATGGAACCGCTTGCACCGGAGGCTATGCCGCTGATTTTCAAAAAGTATTAACATAACACATCAAACATAACTCATAATACATTATGAACATATTGATTCTTCAGGCTTCGCCGAGAGCGAAGGGTAACACCGCTTGGATGGCGGAGGAGTACAAGAACGCAGCAGAGGCGGCAGGGCATAACGTGACGCTCGTGAATGTGGCGCACAAACATATAGCAGGCTGTCTGGCGTGCGAGTACTGCCACGGCAAGGGCAACGGCGCGTGCATCCAGAAAGATGACATGCAGGAACTCTATCCGCTGATGGCCGAGGCGGAAGCGCTGGTTTTGGCTGCTCCGATCTATTATTTCACGCTTTGCGCGCAGATTCAGGCGCCTATTCAGCGAATGTACTGCGTCAACGCGCCGGCTAAAGTGAAGAAGATGGCGTTGCTTTGTTCGTCTTATTCGCCGGGTGTGTATGATGGCGCGACGGCTGAGTTCCGCGACATCTGCAACTACTGGCATGCCGAGAACATGGGTGTTGTAACCGCCAAAATCAACGAGCAGAAAACCGATGCCACAAAGCAAAAGATCGTTGAGTTGGTAGCGAAACTGTAAGCTAAATCATTAAAATCTGCATCAAAAGTGCAGATTTTTTTGTATATGTCAAAAAAAAGTAGTACCTTTGCAGCCGAAAGTTGCAAAGATGTCCGTTCAAAGGAATCATATGGCTAAAAAACAATCGCTCTCGAAGCAGTTGTATGATAGTGGTTACTTGTGGTAGAACTGATTTTGAATGGTTTGGCACATCTTGAGTTTGAAGACATGCCTATGCTTTTTGAGGCTTTCCCATATCGGCAAATCAAGTCTGTTTGGCAGCGACGCATGTTGCCTTACCCCGATTACTACGGAACGCTTAACTTGCTTTTAGCGGCGCTCTTTTTCCATATTAAATCACCCAAGAAATATACCTCCAAATATGTGGCATAACGGACTTCGTGAAAATACAGCGGACGTGTTCGAACAGGTCTCCCATTTAAATTGCATCAAAGACTTGTACCTCTGTGGAGGAACAGGGATTTCTTTGCTCTTGCAACATCGTCAGAGCGAAGACTTGGACTTTGAACTCCTGAACTAC
>CAJOEJ010000040.1 GCA_905233375.1 Paludibacteraceae bacterium
CATGCGGATGAGTTCACGGCAGCTCTGGCGGAGGATTTAGGGCGCAGCGAAGTGGAAGCATACCTCTGCGATGTCGGACCGATTATTGTGGAGATCAACGAGATGATCAGCGGTTTGCGCCGTTGGTCACGCCCGGAATGGCATTTCAGCGGACTGATGTGCTTCCCGAGTCTTGTGACCAAGGTCTATAAGATGCCGTATGGCGTCTCGTTGGTTATTAGTCCGTTTAACTTCCCAATTCTACTCACCATCGGCGTGGTGGCCGCAGCGATGTGTGGCGGTAACACGGTGGTCATCAAGTCCAGTTCCAAGTCCGCTGCCTGCACGGCGGTCCTCAAACGCTTCTTCGCGGAAGTGTTCCCGCCAGAGTACATAACGCTCATCGACGGCGGTCACGACGTGGCGGACATCTGTCTGGCACAGCGCTTCGACAAGATTTTCTACACCGGTTCGCCGGCTGTGGGTAAGCACGTGCTGGCAGAGGCAGCGAAGAACCTCACGCCTGTCGCGCTGGAGTTAGGAGGCGAGACGGGCAACTGGTGTGTCGTCAGAGCTGATGCAGACCTCAAAGATGCTGCCCGCAAGATTGCGTTCTTCAAACTGACAAACGCCGGACAGATATGTATCAATATCAACCAGATAGCGGTGGCAGAAGAGGTCGCTGAGGCGTTTATGAAAGAGCTGAAGAAAGCCTTTATCGCCCAAATAGGCGAGCACGCAGAGACAAACCCCGAATATCCGAAACTGATTACCGACGCGGCGTACGACAAGTGCGCCAAGTTAGCGGACGAATACCGCGAGCGTATTGTATTCGGCGGCAACGGAGACCCGGCGACGCGCAAGTACGCCCCGACGATGATCTACCCTGTGGACATTAACGAACATATCGTGCAGCATGAACTCTTCTGTCCGCTGTTGCCCATCGTACCGTTCAAGGACGCGGAAGTGGATGATTTGATGGATGTTATCGCCGACCGCGAACACCCGCTGGCAATGTATTTGTTCACGAGCAATATGCGCTGGGCAAACCGCGTCATGCAAACACAGCAATTCGGCGGCGGTTGCATCAACGAGGTATGCATCCATATGATGGTCAAAGGGGTGCCGTTCAACGGAACAGGCCACTCCGGCATGGGCGCTTACCACGGAGAATGGGGTTTCCGCGAGTTCACACACCCGCAGACAGTCCTCAAAGGCAGTACGCATTTCAACCTCCCGCTCCGCGAACATCCATATTCCGGCGAAGCAGGCAGAAAGAAAATGTCACTTTTGCGCCTCTTTGAACGCTAAGACACAAAACGATAATTATTACAAGTTGATTGTAAAAGAAGGCTTAAAGGGAGGTTATAGTTTCGCCTGAATGCTCACTTTTGCCCAAGCGCCGGGTTGGAGGATTCCGCCGTAGTCGTAATAGCGCGTATGGGTGATATTTGTACACTCGGCAGCGACACGCAGGTAGCGGTTCTGCCAATAGATAGAACCATCCAATAACCATACGGGCTGATAGTTCTGCACAGCCCCTTCGGCATTGTTGAACTGACCTTCTCGTTTCTGAAAGCGCACCGTCCAGGAAGCGCCAAAACCTTTGTAGATACCATGCTCCAGACGGATAGACAGTTTATGACTCAGGTAATCGAGATAGCGTGAACCCGTCTCTTTGAGGTCCAAGTTCAGATAGGTGTATGCGTAATCGACCGCCACACAACGCAGCCATTCGTTAAGCCGGTATGCGATAGAAAGTTCTATACCCGTAGCATCCACACGTTGCTGATTCTGTGCGTGATACGGTCGTTTCGTATCTTCCGGCACATACACCCAGTCGATGATGTCTCTTCCCCATCGGTAGTACCAATCGGCGGACAAAGTGAGCATGCCTTTGTCCGATTTGTCATTTGAGATTTGAGATTTGACATTTCCTAATTTCCATTCTCCTTTGTAGCCGACTGAGAGGAGCCATGCTTTTTCGGGATTGAGGTTGCGGTTACCCAGTTGGTTTCCGGCGTTGTAATAGAGATCGGTGAACGTGGGCATGCGCAGCGAGCGGTTGGCATTCAGATAAACGGTTCCGCCTTTTTTGAAGTCATAGCCGATGTTTGCTCCTCCACCCAGATGGTGTCCGAATTGGGAGTTGTATGTGCCGTTGATGCCGATGGAAGCGGCTAAACCTGCATAATAGAAGCTTTGTTCGGCATAGTAGTTCGTATGGAAACGATTACCTCCTTTGACCAGATCCAATACGCGAACTTGGGATAGCGGAAAACCTTCTACATTCGGTACTTGTCCGTTTGGATTGATGGTGTCACCAAGGTTCGTAGAGTGCATGTTTTCATTACGGATACTGATTCCGAAGGATGTGGTTCCCACACGCGAAGCATAATGGGCAGCCAGCGCGGCGGAAGCGGTCTGCGCGAAGTGGAAATTGCCGTATAACCGTTGCCCGCGATGCCATTCGTAGCGGTCGTAGTTAGCGCGATAAGCCGCTTGAGCGTCTAAGCGCCATGCCCCCCAGCTATGTGCGTACTTGGCGGACGCAAAAGCGGTACGCGTGGCGTCAAACTGGTCTTGCGACCCAAAACCATAACCCATTCCCAACCCTGCATCTTTCCATTGCGCACCGGCCTGCACATCGAGTTCTCTCCATCGTGTCTGGAAATAGAGGTTCACCAATTGAAAATCGGAGTTGCGGCAGGCAAGAGCTTCTTTCTCGGTCGGTCGCGGCGAGAGATAGCCTTCTGCCCGCGAATAATCCGCTGCTATATTGAATTGCACCTCTTTGTGTGCCACGGACGCTGCCACCTGCGGATGAAACAACCCGTTCATGCCTCCGTCCAGACGTAAAATAGTTTGAGAGGTTGTACCTCTGTTTGAGGTTGTTTGCGGTTCGCTGTTGGAAAGAGTTTTCGTCACTATGTTAATTGCTCCGGAGAAGGCTCCGTGCAGATGTGCCGAGGTGCCTTGCAACACTTCGATGCGCTCAATCATCGCAGGCGTAATCGGCACGTTTAGCGCATAGTGCCCGGTGTGGAAATCGCTCATACTCACGCCGTTAAGCAGCACAAGGACTTGGTCGAACGTCCCACCGCGCATACTGATGTCGGCCTGTGCACCGTTAGCTCCCCGTGTCCGCACATCCAACCCCGGCAGGTATTGCAGGATATCC
>CAJOEJ010000041.1 GCA_905233375.1 Paludibacteraceae bacterium
ATATTATCATGAAAATCGGCACGCTGTCCTATTATTGGCTTGACACGTGGGTGTTTGCGAACATCATTCAGCTTGCGACGCAGGACTTCTGCAAGCGATTCCTGAATCTGAAGAACGACCCGTGCGGACGCCAGTTTGACCAGATGACGCAAGCTGCCCGTTCCGGCACCGCCAACATAGCCGAAGGTGCCTCGCGCCATTACACGAGCCGCGAGACAGAGATGAAACTGACCGACGTGGCACGCGCCAGCCTCGCCGAACTTGCCAACGATTACACCAACTGGATCCTGCAACACGAGCAGACACCGTGGTCTATCCACGCGCCGGAATTGCAGCAGATACAAGCTATCCAACTCGATAAAATACCGTACAATGACGATGTGCTCTATCAAAGCAGCCTGCATATACTTGCGCAGAAACACAAGTTTGACCCCTGGCTTACGTCCGAGGATTCGTTGACCGTAGCGCGTTGTATGTTAGTGCTTTGCGACCGACTCATCCTTATGCTCAAAAAGCAGATTGAAGCCAGCCTGCAATCCTTCAAGGAGCAAGGCGGTTTTACCGAGGCACTGACCGCAGAACGGCTCAAACAGCGGACGGAAGAAAGCCTAACCGAGGACGCGCCAGTATGTCCCAAATGCGGCAAACCGATGCTCAAACGGATGGCGAAGAAAGGAGTCAACTCCGGCAAACCGTTCTGGAGCTGCAGCGGTTATCCCGATTGTAACGGGACGAGGAAATTCGAATAGATCGAGATCACGAGACCACGAGATCACGTCGTCACGAAAAAAATCCTCGAGATCACGTCATGACGAGATCACGAGATCACGAAAAAGAAAAATCAAATCAACAACAAAAATAACAATTATTATCATGGCAGACAACAAAGTAAACATGTTAGCGGATTTTGCGCCGGTCTCCACGCAAGTATGGAAGGACAAAATCATTGCCGACCTCAAAGGTGCCGATTTCGATAAGAAATTGGTGTGGCGCACGCCGGAAGGTTTTAGCGTCCAGCCTTTCTACCGCCGCGAGGACCTCAAAGGCCTGAAGACCACCGTCTCTGCGCCCGGTCAGTTCCCTTACGTCCGCGGTACGCGTACAAACAACGAATGGGCAATCCGCCAGAACATCTGCGCGTGCAAGAACGCTCGCAAGGCGAATGCGAAAGCGCTGGAGGTGCTCAACAAAGGTATCACGTCGTTAGGTTTCTGTCTCGACAAAGAGAAACTGACGTACCATTTCATCAAAACGCTCCTCAACGGTATCTACGCTCCGGCGATAGCTATCAACTTCTCCATCTGCGCTTGCGCAGCACCGAAGCTGGCGAACATCCTCGTGCGTTATTACGGCCGTATGGGTTATGACACCAAGGGACTCATCGGTTCTATCAACGTGGACCCGATCAAGAACATGCTGCTCAAGGGCAAAGCCCTGACCCGCGAGCAGGTATCTCAGAAGATTGCGGAGACCGTCAAAGCAGCCAAGTCGCTGCCGGGTTACCGCGTAGTAGGTGTCAATTCCGTCATCCTCAATAACTCCGGCGCTTATGCGGCACAGGAGTTGGCTTATGCCCTCGCTTGGGGTGCCGAGTACATGACGATGATGACCGAGGCAGGCATCCCGAACTACCGCGCCGCTAACGCTATCCGTTTCAATATGGGTATCGGCGGTAACTATTTCATGGAGATTGCCAAGTTCCGTGCGGGTCGTCTGCTGTGGGCAAAGATCGTGGAGGCTTACAAAGACCCGATCTTCACCACCGCTCTCCGCAACGCCGCTAAGATGAACGTCAGCGCCGAGACGAGCCGTTTCAACATGACCGTCTTCGATGCGTATGTGAACCTCCTTCGTTCGCAGACCGAGACCATGAGTGCGGCTCTGGCAGGTGTGGATGAGATCACCGTTACGCCGTTTGACGTGACGTACGAAGAGCCGACGGATTTCTCCGAGCGTATCGCCCGCAACCAGCAGCTGCTGCTCAAGGAAGAGGCACATTTCGATAAGGTCGTTGACCCCGCAGCGGGTTCGTACTACCTCGAGAACCTGACCGCTTCGATTGCCGCAGAGGCATGGAAGCAGTTCCTTGACATCCAGGAGCGCGGCGGTATGTACCAGCTCGTTGCCGAAGGCAAGGTACAAGAGCACATGGCATCTAACCTCAAAGCCCGTCTCGCTGACGTCGCTAAACGCAAAGAGGTGCTTCTTGGCTCCAACCAGTTCCCGAATTTCACAGAAAAAGCAGGGAAGAAGATACGGAAACCCCTCTCCGGCTCTCCCCTCAAGGGAGAGGGTAAGTGCGGCTGTAACTGTTCACTCCCCCCTGTGGGGGAGAAGGAGGAGGTTATGACCCTGCCTATCGCACGTGCTGCCGAGGAATTCGAGGCACTCCGTCTCGAGACCGAAGCAGCTAAGAAACAGCCGGTTGCCTTCATGCTGACCATCGGTAACCTCGCAATGCGTATCGCGCGTGCGCAGTTCAGCTGTAACTTCCTCGCGTGCGCAGGATACAAGGTCATCGACAACAACGGTTTTGCTACCATCGCCGAAGGAATCAAGGCTGCCCGCAAGGCGAAAGCGGATATCATCGTCCTTTGTTCGTCTGACGACGAGTACGCCGACCTCGCGCCGAAGGCTTGGAAGAAACTGCAGGGCAAGAAAGAACTCTTCATCGTTGCCGGTGCTCCGGCATGCATGGAGGATCTCCAGAAGCTCGGAATCCAAAACTTCATCCATGTCCGTTGCAACGTCCTCGAAACCCTCAAATCGTTTAACCAACAACTTCTTAAAAAATAATCGCTATGAAGCCGAATTTTAAAGATATCAACATTAAGCAAGTTTCGGCCAGCAAGGTTGTTGGCCCGAACAACGCCGACTGGCAGACGCCCGAACTCATCGACGTCAAGCCTATTTATACCAAAGAGGACCTC
>CAJOEJ010000042.1 GCA_905233375.1 Paludibacteraceae bacterium
CGCGAAGCGGAGAAACTGCTTAAGGCAATAATCGACGCGAAGCGGAGAAACTGCTTAAGGCAATAATCGACGCGAAGCGGAGAAACTGCTTAAGGCAACACATTAACAGTAAATATATGGAATATATCAGATTATCAAACGGAGTGGAGATGCCGTTGCTGGGCTACGGCGTGTTTCTGGTGAATAACAAATAAATTTTCAAACAAGCTAAAACTAAAAACGATATGCAAAATTTTGATTATCAGACCCCGACACGCCTTATTTTTGGTGAAGGCGTAGTAGAACAACTGCAGAAAGTGATGAGCGGTTTCGGCAAGAAAATACTCCTGACTTACGGAGGAGGAAGTATAAAGAAAATACCGGCTTTCAGAAATCAGAACTCAGCCATTAGTAATCAGTATTCAGGTCTCAGCCTTTATGATTATGTGCGCGAGGCACTCAAGGATTTTGAGATAGTGGAACTGAGCGGGATTCAGCCGAATCCGAAATATGATCCTTCGGTATTGGAAGGTGTACGGTTGTGCAAAGAGCATAAGGTAGATGTGATCCTTTCGGTCGGCGGCGGAAGTGTGCTGGATTGCTCGAAGGCGATTGCAGCAGGTGCTTGTTATGAGGGCGATCCGTGGGATTTGATTTCGTACAAAGTGAAAGCACAGGCAGCTCTGCCGATTGTGGATATTATCACCTTAGCGGCTACAGGAAGCGAGTACGATTGCGGCGGTGTGATCTCGCGCACGGAGACGAATGACAAGATTGGTTATATGGATAGACACTTGTTCCCTGCCGTTTCGTTCTTGGATCCGACATATACGTTCTCGGTCAGCCGGAAACAGACTGCGGCGGGTATTGCGGACGCGATGAACCACACTATGGAGCAGTATTTCGTGGAGGACGCGACTCTGCTGAATGATGGTTTCTGCGAGTCGATGTTGCGTAGCCTTATGGCGAACGGACGTAAGTGTATTGAGAACCCTGAGGATTACAAGGCGCGCGCGGAGATGATGTTGGCTTGTACATATGGTTGCAACGGTATTTTGGCGCTCGGTAATAGCGAGAGCGGATGGCCTTGCCATGGAATTGAGCACGCTTTGAGCGCGTATTACGACATTACGCACGGCGAGGGTTTGGCGATTATCACTCCAAGGTGGATGAAGCATATTCTGAATGAGCGTACCTTGCCGCGGTTTGTGAAATACGGCATCAACGTCTTCGGTATTGACGCTTCGCTGGACGAATGGACGATTGCGAACAAAGCTATCGAAGCAACGTACGCTTTCTTTGAGTCGATCGGCATTCCGATGCACCTGCGCGAAGTGGGAATCGACGACAGCCGGTTGGACGAAATGGCACATCATATCGCTGTGAATGAGGGACTTGAGAATGCTTACGCGGCTCTGACCGAGAAAGACATCAAAGAGATTTTGGTGGCAAGTTTGTAAGATGAGAAAGTTTTTAATCTTTGCCTTTGCGGCAGTTATGTTGGCGGCGTGCAATAAAAGCGATAAGAAGATGACGAATGAGTTGATTACCCGTATCGCAGAGATAGAGGTGAATGAGGGATATTTGGAGGAATATCTCGCGGCGGCACATAATGTGGGGACGAAGTCCGTGGAGAGTGAGCCGGGCGTAATCTGTATCTTCCCGATGCAGGTCAAAGAATCGCCGAACACGATTCGCATTTTGGAGATTTACCGCAATGAGGAGGCTTATCAGGCACATTTGCAGACGCCGCATTTCCTCGAATACAAACAAGGCACGCTGCACATGGTCAAGTCGCTTCAATTAGTGGCTATGGAGCCACTTGCATCGGAAGCTATGCCCCTGATTTTCAAGAAATATTAACATTGAACAGAATACATTATGAACGTATTGATTCTTCAGGCTTCGCCGAGAGCGAAGGGTAACACCGCTTGGATGGCGGACGAATACAAGAACGCAGCCGAGGCTGCAGGTCATAACGTGACGCTCGTGAATGTGGCGCACAAACATATCGCAGGCTGTCTGGCGTGCGAGTATTGCCACGGCAAGGGCAACGGCGCGTGCATCCAGAAAGACGACATGCAGGAACTCTATCCGTTGATGGCAGAAGCGGAAGCGTTGGTTTTGGCTGCTCCGATCTATTATTTCACGCTCTGCGCGCAGATTCAGGCGCCTATTCAGCGCATGTACTGCGTCAATGCGCCGGCTAAAGTGAAGAAGATGGTGTTGCTTTGTTCGTCTTATTCGCCGGGGGTCTATGATGGCGCAACGGCTGAGTTCCGTGACATCTGCAACTACTGGCATGCCGAGAACACGGGTGTTGTAACCGCCAAAATCGACGAGCAAAAGACAGACGCTACGAAACAAAAGATCGTTGAGTTGGTAGCGAAACTGTAAAAAATCATTGAAATCTGCATCAAAAGTGCAGATTTTTTTGTATATATCAATTATTTTTCGTAACTTTGCAGCCGAAAGTTGCAAAGATGTCCGTTCAAAGGAATCATATGGCTAAAAAACAATCGCTCTCGAAGCAGTTGTATGATAGTGGTTACTTGTGGT
>CAJOEJ010000043.1 GCA_905233375.1 Paludibacteraceae bacterium
CTGCAGATGTGCCTGATAAGCCTCCTCATTGCGGTAAATCTCCAAAATGCGAATGGTGTTCGGCGCATCCTTAACCTGCATCGGGAAGATACAAATCACACCCGGCTCACTCTCCACGGACTTAGTTCCCACATTATGCGCCGCCGATAGATATTCCTCCCAATACCCCTCGTTCACCTCTATCTCCGCAATATGAACGATTAAATCATTTGTCATCTTTCCATTGGGTTTTGTGCATGCAGCAAATCCGATTGCTGCCAATGCAAGGATGATTAGTTTTCTCATTATTTACTTTATTTTTATTTCGAACCAATCGACATCGAGCCAACCGACATCGTTAATTGTTTTGCTTCGCGTGCAGAAGAGACCTATCTGTGCGCCTGTCCAATATCCTTTTTCCGCTTGGAAGACGTCACCGGATTTGGCCCAATGTTGACCATCCGAAGAGGTATAGAACTGTCCTTGTTGATGTTCGTTCATCGTTAGGCGCAAGTACGTCCACTCATCCGAAACGGGCGGTTGAAGCGTGAATGTCTTGCGTCCGACAACAATCATTCCTGCTCGTTCTGCGCCTGCCATTTTCTTGTCAGGACAAGGTTTGAACCGTACCCGTGCCGTAGCAGAGAACGCTATGGAAGGAATCTTTTGCAGGATCATATTCGGCATCAGTTCTTCATTCGCTTCGGCGCTATACAACCGCAGCAGACTATTAGCCGCATCACAGTAGTACCATTTGGGATCTATGTATCCTCCTGCCCATTGCCAGTCGAGTGCCAACGCCGTACTATCAAACTCATCGCGTCGGAAGAAATTTGAATAAGTCTGTTCGCCCTTTTTGAGGCTACCGATGGACGAGACAGGTTCAGCGTCTTTTCCCATCACAGGCCAATCCTCTACCCACCGCACAGGCTGCAGATGCACGATACGACCGGCTACGCCCATATCTTGAAAATGCAGAAACCAACTCTCGCCTTCCGGTGTCTCCACCCAGCCTCCTTGATGAGGCCCATTAATAACAGTCTGACCTTGCGATAGTGTTATCTTACACTCATATGGACCGTAAATATGCTTACTTCGTTGTACCACTTGCCAGCCGGTAGAAACTCCTCCGGCAGGGTGCATGATATAGTAATAGCCGTTCCGTTTGTACAGCTTCGGTCCTTCGCAAGTAGGGTGTTCTGCGTGACCGTCAAAGATGATACGACTTGGGGTTTTGACGCTTAGTGCGTCTTCATTCAGTTCCGCCATCAGCAGCACACTCTTCAATCCGGCTCGACTCCCTGCCAAGGCATGAACCAGCCACACACGACCATCCTCATCCCATAGCGGACACGGGTCAATCAATCCTTTTCCCGGCATGACAAGAACAGGTTCTTCCCAAGCGTGCAGATGTCCTCGGATACAATAGATACCGCGATCCGGATCTCCATAGAAGATATAAAGGAGTCCGTTATGTTCCCGTATCGACGGTGCCCACACGAAATTTCCGAGCACCTTATCGCCAGGTTTATATCCGGGTAAGCTGTCACGTATGGCGGCATCCACAATCTGCCAATGCACAAGGTCCTGGGATGCAAGAATCTGCAATCCGGGGACATTGTTGAATGAGGATGAGGTCATAAGGTACGTTTCGCCGATGCGTATCACGTCGGGATCAGAATAGTCGTACGGAAGTATGGGATTGACATACGCAGGAACGGTAGCAGTCATTGTGTACGACCACATTCTCAGTACTATTATTGCTATTCCTAAGATCTTCTTCATAACCTTACCCGTAATTTTCAATCAGATACTTCACAAACTGTGGGTCGCCGAAATTGATGAAGCCAACGTCCTGCTGGTAGGCCTGCGCCGTATCGATGAGCCTGTAGCCCACGCTCAGCGCATCCGTCACGCATCGTTCACACTCGTCAGGATTCACCTGAAACACGCCGTAGCCCAACAATGGCATCTCCACTCCGTTTGATAATCTGATATATTCCATATATTTACTGTTAATGCGTTGCCTTAAGCAGTTTCTCCACTTCGCGTCGATTATTGCTTCCTCAATTTTCATCAGTCAATCATCTTTATCACTTTCGCCGGAACACCGCCGACGATGGCATTGGCAGGGACATCTTTGGTGACTACCGCTCCGGCGGCAACAATGGCATTGTCACCGATGGTCACGCCTTGCAGGACGGTAACGTTCGCACCAAGCCACACTTTTTTGCCAATGTGTATCGGTTTGGCTATCATGCCTGCCCGTTGCGCCGGGTCAGGAAGATGATTGAGCGTACAGAGCGTGGCGTTATGACCGATGAGGGCATCGTCGTCGATGAAGATACCACCTTGGTCTTGGAACTTACAGCCCATATTGATGAACACCCGTTCGCCGACATGCGTGTTCTTGCCGCAATCGGTATAGAACGGCGGAAACATACCGAACGACTCCGGCACGTCTATCGCCCATAACTCACTCAACAACCGTCGCAGTTCTTGAAACTGCATATGCAACTCCGAGCCGCCTGTTATCGGTTCGCCGGTTGCCATCCGTTCACGAAATTGGTCTATTGTCATTCTCATTTCTTTTACCCTAAGTCAGCAAAAATAATCCAGTTTGGAGAATGGTAGGTCAACACACCTATGGTCAATATGCTGCACAATATGAGCACAATCCATAGTCTCCAGTGATTCTGCACGAACGGAGATGTCCGCCAGCGTTTGGCAAGGTGGATGGCTCCAATCATACAGGCGATATAAATGACGATATCCAGCATCATCAATTCATGCCGCACAAACACCCAATAAGAAAAGAATGCCAGGACAATAAGCGGCATCACAGCCAGTCCGGCGACTAATAGTAAGATACAAACTCAGCAACAGCATTGGGTAAAAAACCATTTTCATGTGGGCCATCACACTCTCTGCTACGGGAAAGAAATAGCCCATAAAATGGTTGAAGAACGGCACGTGATGCACAAAATGCATGCTTGTACCAAAGACTATCAGCAATATAGCTGCTATGATTGTTTCTTTGCGGGTCATGATTCTCTTTTATGATTTAAAGCATTCAGTTTTAAATAATATCGGTTTATTTGGGGCGATATCGAAATTCTCAAGCGCCCAGCCGATGAGGGCGGAGACGTGCGGCATGAGGGACTGACCGCGGGCGGTGAGGCTGTACTCTACGCGAGGCGGCACTTCGGGATAAACCTGACGGCTGATAAGCCCTATTTGTTCAAGCCGTTTGAGCGTCTGCGAGAGCATCTTCTGGGAACAATCGGACATATCACGGTGTAATTCATTAAAACGCAGCGTGCCATGTTGTCAATCACGTTCCGAATCGGACAGTTCAAGTATTGAGGATCCACCTCCTTATTTATTTTACGCATATAGACATTTACAATTTAGTCATTTACCATTTACCATTTATTGGATCATTGGGACATTTTGTCAAATACGCTGCAAAATTACAAAAATTTCCGAAAGTAACCAAATATTTTTCGGAAATTCGCTCTAAAAAAGTTACTTTGTCATCATTTTTTGCTTTTTGGGGGCTAAAAAATAAATGGGGGCTTTCTTTTTCGCGAAGCGAGAGATAGAGAAACAAAAACATCGCCAAGTGGG
>CAJOEJ010000044.1 GCA_905233375.1 Paludibacteraceae bacterium
CTGCCACCCGCTATGCCCGAAATGATATCACGATTGAAGATTTCTCCCACATCTTATGTCTTTACGGTCGTCACATGCGGAAGCGCAGCGGGCAACTGCGTATGGGTATTGCGTCGCATATTACGCGAAAAAGGTATCGAACTGGCATATAGCCATAAGGTGAGTGTGCCCGATAACAGTGCGCTGGCTTTCGGGCGTAACCCCAACAAACAGTTGGGTAAGTTCGAACGCGTGCCGGCTCGCATGGAGCAAATCATCCGCGAGTTGGAGGAAGAAAGTCACGTGCTGCATTACAGTTGGTTTGGTCTCCTTTCATGGCTCCTTGGTCGCCCGGCAATAGAGAGAGGAATGATTCATTGTCTGGGTCCGAAAGTGATTGCGGACAAGTGTATCGGTTGTGGTACTTGTGTACGTGTTTGCCCGATGGAGAACATCCGCCTGACGGATAACAAAGCCATCACCGGAGATCATTGTACCGTGTGCCTCGCGTGCGTTCATGCCTGTGCGCAGCAGGCATTCCGTACAAACGGTCAAGATGTTCGCAAAGAACGCCAATACCGCAATCAGCAAGTCAAACTGAAAGACCTGTTGCTACGATAGACCATCGCAAACGAATGATAATTGAAGCAAGTAAGAAATGGTGGAAAAAATGTTAATCATCATATTAGGAATTATCCTCTTGGTTGCCGGCACAGGACTGGTTATATTGTCGCACCCGGCCTTCGGACTTTGGCGGCATCATTCGTTAGAGCGCATACAAGCGTCGCCGAACTACTACGACGGGATGTTTCAAAACCAAGAACCGACGCTTCAGTTCACGGGTGATATACACGGAGAAGCCGCTAAGCATAGAACTTTCAAAATGCTCAAGCGTTTCCTGTCCGACAAGGACACAATTCGCATCCCGAGTACGCCTATAGAGGCTGTCAAAACGGATCTGAGGGTGCTTCCTACAGATGAGGATTGGCTGGTGTGGTTTGGACATTCATCGTATCTGTTCTGTTTGAACGGTTTGCACTTTCTTGTGGATCCCATCCTTCAACCGGAATGGCCATCCTCCATGATGCTGAAAGCCTTCCCGGGGACCGACATCTATCGTCCGAACGATTTGCCGGAAATAGATGTGCTCATCGTCACTCACGAGCATTGGGATCACATGGATTATGCTACATTGCGAGATATTCGTACAAAAGTCAAATATGTAGTTTGTCCGCTCGGTATTGCTGATTACCTGCGTTACTGGGGCTATTCAAACGAGCAGATTGCAGAGATGGACTGGGCGGAGAGTCTCTGCAGACAGACAGCCATTCGGGACACGATAACAATTACCTGCTTACCAAGTCGGCATTTTAGCAACCGGTTGTTAGGCAAGCGGAATCAGACGCTTTGGGCTTCGTTTATGATTGAAGCCGGCGAACGCAAGGTTTATATCGGAGGCGATGGAGGTTATGACAAACGCTTTAGGGAGATACACGAGCGTTTTGGTTCTATTGATCTTGCTTTTCTGGAAAACGGGCAGTACAACGCTAACTGGAAATATATCCATACTACTCCGG
The DNA here is from genome assembly GCA_905233375.1 of Paludibacteraceae bacterium. Taxonomy (GTDB): domain Bacteria; phylum Bacteroidota; class Bacteroidia; order Bacteroidales; family Paludibacteraceae; genus Colicola. The sequence continues at coordinate 1,557 of CAJOEJ010000044.1, forward strand.
AGGACCTCGAAAAAGTCATCCTGGATTTGCAGGCCAAGCAGGTTTTTACCGTTCACCATGACAAGTATTCCTTAGCTATGCACCCGTGGTACGAGCCGGACAGCATAGCAAAGAAGATAGCATTCAAATACAACATCCACCTATTGGACGCTCCGATAGGAACTGTTATGAGCTATTAGAATCACCGGCAAGAACCCAATCAAAGATAAAATCGCAGAGTTAACACAATAAGGAGCATAAAATGGAAGCACAGAAAGAACTAAATCAATATACCCACCGTTATTCGCTCACGGCGGCGGATATGGACACGCGCTACCGGATGACGCCGAACGCTGTCCTGCTCTATTATCAGGATTGCTGGGCACGCTATATGGCGTGCCTGCATTTGGCGGCTTTTGATGTTGTCAAGCAGAACCGTATCTGGGTTATTACTGAGTTCAACGCGTGGTTTGAAGAGCAGACAGCCCTCTGGTCGGCTCTATGCCGAGTTCCGTGTACGTCGGTTAGATGGAATAGAAGTGGCGCATGGCTACGGCTGTTGGACGTTATTGGATACCGAGGCGCATCGTCTCGCGCCCATGACACCTTTCCAACCGCAGATACCTGTCCTGCCGGAGATGACCTCTGAGACCCATAAGAAACGCCGTTTTCCGACGGACGGCACACCGCTCCAACAGATTGAGCATCGCGTCAACCCGATCAATCTCGATTTCAACGGTCACGTCAACAACCGCACATACCTTAGTATAGCCATGCAGTCGGCGGACGAAGCGTTTATGGACGCGCACGCGATCCGTTGTTTGGCTATTCATTGGCTCAAGGAGACGTTCTTGGGGGACACGCTCACCTGCCGTCTGAACTTATTGCCCAACGAGACCGATGAAACCGCTTATCACTATCTCCACACAATCGCTCGCAACGATGCCGAGACCGCCGCGCAGGTCTATTCCGAATGGATCCCGCGTAAGGAACAGATAGACGTCTCGGTTCATGCACCGAGAAAATAATCAGGACGCATGACCACGCATGTACTCGCCGGGGGTGATGCCGGTTTTGTTCTTGAACATGCGGGTGAAATGATGCGGGTAATCGAAGCCGAGCATGTATGCAGTTTCGCTGATACTACGGCCGCTCATAAGAATATTCTTTGCGATTCGGATGATATATGACTGAATATATTCCTTAGCGGAAGCGCCTGTGGCTTGCTTCACCAAATCACCGAAATAACCCGCTGAATACGCCATCTCCGAAGCGCAATACGCTACCGTCGGCAAGCCTTTCTCGGCTTGCCGGCCTTCGTAATAATACTTGTCCAACAAGGCGTGAAACCGTTTCAGCACATCCGGCTCGTTCGCCGTAATCCGCGCATTCTGCCGCCAATAAGCCCGCTGGCAGTAATCCAAGATGAGCCGCAGATACCCCACCACTATATTCCTCAATGCCGAGCTGTCTTTATAGGCTTTCAGTTCTTCTCTCAAACTGTTCACCAGCATCTCTATCGCGTCCCATTCTTTCGGCTCTAAAGGCAGCGAATCGGTAAAGAAATACGAGAAAAAATTATACTCGTTGATATGCGCTTCCAGATCTGTCTTACTCATCAACTCCGGCGACCACAACACAGCCCATCCGTTCAGGAAAAGCGGATTGCCGTCAGCACAGGCCGCACGCCGTACGACAAGTCCTGCGGAAACTCCCGTTGGATAAACAACCCATACACGCTGTAGTTATTCAAACTCGTCCTGACCCCCTTTTCCAGTTCATCGAAATGAACCACACAAATCTGCGGGTGGATTACTTCCGCCTCCAGATGCCGCGCATACACATTCGGCTCACGTATATTCAATACCTTTTTCATATCGGCTGTAATTTGGCTGCAAAGATACAATTTTTATTCGAGATATGCAAAAATGGCAGCCAAAAAATGATATTTTTATGCAATTTCTGCAAAATTGGTATATATTTGGCAAATTTATGTTTGTTTGTTTAAATAAAAAGCAGTAATTTTGCACCGTAAATCAAATCAACTGCTATGCGAAAGATTTTATTCACCTTGTTTCCCAAAACAACAAAGCACAAATGACGAATAACAAATGTTTGGTAGTGTTCTTCTCCCATGCCGGAGAGAACTACTCGGTAGGAAACATCAAAGTGGGTAACACCAAAATCGTGGCGGACTACATCAGCGAACTGACCGGAGCCGACCAGTTTGAGATCGTGACGCACAAGTACGACGGAATGGCTTATACGCCGTTGACCGAATTGGCACAAGAGGAAGCCCGCAACAACGAGCGTCCAGCGTTTGAAGGCAAACTGGAGAACCTCGACCAGTATGACATCATCTTCATCGGTGGACCGATCTGGTGGGGC
>CAJOEJ010000045.1 GCA_905233375.1 Paludibacteraceae bacterium
ACCATCAGATGCTCCATGATTCCTTTGTCGCGCAGGTCATAAGCCATCTGCATCTCTACGGGCATCAACTCATTGAGGTTCTCGATTTTACTAAAATCACCCCAGGTCTCTACTAAAATTTTCTGTGCCATAATTGTACGTTTTTGAATAGTTAATACTTTGTTTTTTAATTCGAGTGCAAAATTACTGCTTTTTGCGGATATAGAATAACATAAATTTGCCGAATAACTACCAAAAACGCAGAAAACGCAGAAAAAGATGATTTTTTGGCTGCCATTTTTGCATATTCCGAATAAAATTTGTACCTTTGCAGCCAAATTACAGCCGTTATGAAAAAGATCCTGAATATACGCGAGCCGAATGTGTATGCACGACATTTGGAAGCGGAGGTCTTGCATCCGCTGATTAGTGTGGTTCATTTCGATGAACTGGAGAAGGGAGTGCGGACGAGTATGAACAGTTATGGGGTGTATGGGTTGTTTATCCAGCGGGAGTTTCCGCAGAACTTGTCTTACGGCGTGCGACCTGTGCAAGTGAGCGAATGGTCGGTTATTGCCGTTGCGCCCGGACAGATAGGCGGCAAGGAAGATGACGGTAATCCGCTCTTTCTGAACGGATGGGCTGTGTTATGGTCGCCGGAGTTGATGAGTAAGACAGATCTGGAAGCGCATATCACAGAGTATAATTTCTTCTCATATTTCTTTACGGATTCACTACCTTTGGAGCCGAAGGAATGGGATGCCATCGAAATGCTTATAAGCGCTTTACGCGAAGAACTGAAAGCCCATAAGGATAGTTCGGCGCTACGGAATATTATCGTCGGCTATCTGCGGTTGATCTTGGATTACTGCCAGCGGGCTTATTGGCGGCAGAATGCACGGATTACCGCTTCGGAACCGGATGTGCTGAAACGGTTTCATGCTTTGCTGGACAAGTATTATTACGAAGGCCGGCAAGCCGAAATGGGCTTGCCGACAGTAGCGTATTGCGCATCAGAGATGGCGTATTCAGCGGGTTATTTCGGCGACTTGGTGAAGCAAGCGACAGGTTCTTCCGCCAAGGAATATATCCAGTCGTACATCGTCCGGGTTGCGAAGAATATCCTCATGAGCGGCCGAAGCATCAGCGAAACGGCATACATGCTCGGCTTCGATTACCCGCATCATTTCACGCGTATGTTCAAAAACAAAACCGGCATGACTCCGGGGGAGTACATGCGTGGTCATGCGTCCTGATTATTTTCTCGGGGCATGAACTGAGACGTCTATCTGTTCCTTACGCGGGATCCATTCGGAATAGACCTGCGCGGCCGTCTCGGCATCGTTACGGGCAATCGTGTGGAGGTAGTGATAGACGGTTTCGTCTGTCTCGTTAGGCAATAAGTTCAGACGGCAGATGAGCGTATCCCCCAAGAAGGTCTCCTTCAGCCAATGAATGGTCAGACACCGGATGGCATGTGCATCCATGAAAGCCTCATCCGCCGACTGCATGGCAATAGAGAGGTACGTGCGATTGTTGACGTGACCGTTGAAATCAAGGTTAATGGGATTGACACGGTGTTCAATCTGCTGGAGCGGTGTACCATCCGTCGGAAAACGGCGTTTCTTATGGGTCTCGGAGGTCATCTCCGGCAGGACGGGTATATGCGGTTGGAAAGGTGTCATGGGCGCAAGACGATGTGCTTCGGTGTCCAATAAGGTCCAACAGCCGTAACCATGCGCCACTTCAACGCCATCCGACCGACGCACGCGGAACTCGGCATAAAGCCGCAGCGCGCCCACTTCGCTGTTCCAAACAGTCACATCGACATCGTCCGACCAGAGAGCTGTCTGTTCTTCAAACCACGCGTTGAACTCCGTAATGACCCAGATGCGGTTCTGTCTGATGACGTCAAAAGCAGCAAGATGCAGGCACGACATATAGCGTGCCCAGCAACTGCTGTAAGCGAATAACGATGGGTGTATTGGTTCATTGTACCTCTTCCCAGTCAATATCCGTTACTTCACGAAGACGGTCATGCAGTTTGACAAAGCGTTTCTCCACTTTGTTAACCACTGCCACTTTAACCCAGTTGCCAATACCGTCAAGGATGATACCCAGACCGACAATCCAAGCAATCGTCTCTGCGCTCACATTCGGGTTCACGAGACAGGACACGCCGAAACATGCAGCCAATACGCCGAAACAGCAGACAATCCACCAGCGGCGGAAACCGACACGCTTGAAGTCAAACGAACTAATAGCGAGATTGATGCCTTCAAACATGAGCCAGAAAGCGAAGATGAACGGCAGCGCCACCATCAATGGAGCCGGATGGAAAACCATGATCGCGCCGAGAATAATTTGCAACAAAGCCGAGAGGAACATCAGTCCGCTCATGGGGATAAACCCGCGTGTAGCCGACCATGCCGCCATCTCTGTGCAACCGCCGAGGAAGAACATCAAACCAAATACCCAAACCAGGCTTAACAATGTGGTTCCCGGGCAGAGGATACACATTACGCCGAGTGCTACGAGTGTTACACCCGCAAGACACATCCAAATTTTAGTACTCGTTTTCATATAAATATTGATTTAAATGTCAATTCGACTGCAAAGTTACAACATTTATTTGTATTTGAAATAAGCAAATAAAAAAAGTAAAAAGTGCCCGAGAAGAGCACTTTTTACTGAATAGTTTGAGATGCTCATCATCGTTATGAGATGGCGATTTGGCGTCCGGTCTTGCCTTCTTCGCGTT
>CAJOEJ010000046.1 GCA_905233375.1 Paludibacteraceae bacterium
TAGAGACGCTTGCATTAGATTTCCGCGTGACTCGCGATTCCATCGCTCGATGACGCCTACAATCTGTGCTACGCTTCCCCCATAGCAAAATAATCTTGGTTCTTACCTCACTACGTTCGGACGATTATTTTACTCTGGGGACCCCAATTTATTAACCTTGTAACAATTTAACGTTATGAAAGAATTTCAAAACCTAAATCAGGAGGAACAGGTGGACCTCCGCATTGTGGAACATCTCGACATGCAAAATCTGCCTGAGAGTATTCAAAACATGCTGAGTCTGGCGAAGACCGAAGAGGAGAAGGACATGCTGCTGATGGCGACTTTGGCGGCCGCGAGCGCGTGCGTTCCTAATCTCTATTTCCGGTATGGTCCGACGGGCAAGAAGTACTATGCGAACCTGCAATGTTTCATCTTGGCGTCTTCGGCATCAGGCAAGGGTATCGCCAACCAAGCGCTGGAGATGATGCGCGTAGTGGATGAGCAGTACCCCATGCTTATTGCCGGAGACAGTACGCTTGCGGCATGGTACAAGGCGCTGGAAGAGCAAGGCGGTATCGGTTATATGCACGAGTCCGAAGGTAGTGTGATCACCGATATCTGGCGCAACGCGGCGGCGAATTATAATACTGCTCTTCGCAAAGCGGCAGAGCACGAGGCTATTAGTCGTAATCGCGTGAAGGGCGCATCGGAGATCGCTTGTCCGAGGCTCAGTATGCTGTTAACCGGTACGTTCAGTCAGTACAAAGCCCTTGTGCCGAGCGTGGAAAATGGTTATTTCTCACGATTGCTGACGCTGGTTGAGCGCGGAAGTCATCCGTTTGAGAAGAGTTATGTGACCGCCAAGAGCGAGAATAGCGCGATAGCGAGACAGGTAGGACACCAACTCTTGCGTACGTGCGAAAATCTAATGAATGCGCCCGAACGCGAATGGAGTCTGACCGATGCGCAGAAAGAGCGCCTGGGAGAGAAGTTAGAAACCGAATACCGTACGCTCATCGACATGCTCGGAGAGAACTTTCACTCGACGGTAATACGAATGGCGGTACAGATTGAGCGGATCGCCATGGTATTGACGGCGATGAGAATGGAGAGCGGCGAATGCCATTCGCCTGAAATGGAAGAAGAAAGCCGGATACTATCCGGCAAAACGGACGAAGCCATCTTTTGTAAAAATGAGGATTATGAAACGGCGGAGGTGATAGGCAGTAAGATGCTGATGCACATGGCGATGGCATACCGGATGATTAAAGGCGACGAGCAAGAGACCATGCCGGAAGTGAAAGGATTGGACCAGCGGAAAGTGGTATTTGATCGCAAGGCGTATCACGAAGTAGCGCTATTCGTTGGAACAATCAATGGATAGAAAAAGGAATGGTACGAAAAGAAAATCATGGCGAGTATCGAAAAGTAGCATGAAACTTTGGAACTTTGGAATTTTAAAGATAAAACCCTATAAATGAGACAGTTACATAGAAAGTTTCAAAGTTCCATGGATACTTGTTCTTGCTGACGCTGCATAGTGCATCCAGCCATGATCATCGCGACACAAGCAAGTGCCGGTATAAAATGCTTTGTCATATATACGTTTGTTTATTGGTTATCTATCTGAGCAACAGGTCTTTCAGTTTGATTTGAGGATGGCGGTATTGACGATCCTTGCGAGCCTGTTGACCGTTCGTGCTGATGGCTTGTTGCGCACAAGCATGAACGCACGCGAGGCACACGGTACAATGGTTGCCGGTGAAGGCTTTGTTGTCCGTCAGGCGGATGTTCTCCATCGGACAGACACGCACGCAAGTACCACAGCCGGTACACTTATCGGCAATCACTTTCGGACCCAAGAAATGGATCATGCCTCTCGTCACAGCCGGACGACCAAGGAGCCATGAGAGGAGTCCAAACCAACTATAGTGCAAGGTGTGGCTTTCCGCTTGCAGTTCGCGGATGATCAGCTCCATACGAGCCGGCACACGATCGAACTTACCCAGCTGTTTATTGGGATTGCGCCCAAAAGCCAGCGCGCTGTTATCGGGCATACTGACCTTATGGCTGTATGCCAGTTCGATACCTTTCATAAGAAGAAGACGACGCAGCGTCCAGATGCAGTTTCCTGCCGCGCTGCCACACGTGACGACCGTGAAGACATAAGACTGCGGACTGATCTTCAATCGCGAAATCATATCGGGCAAAGCCGGTGGCAGGTTGAAGTCATAGGACGGAAAGACCAGACCGATACGTTTCTCGGCGGTCAAGTCCTTCAGTACGGCTTCGGTCAGCAGCATCAGTCGTTCGTTCAGCCGTTCTGCCAACAGCCGTGCAACGGCGAGGCTGTTTCCTGTTGCTGAAAAATAAAGAATCATAATCAAGTTATTTATTTACCTATCTCCTGCCTCATTTCTTCTTTGTATATTTGGCTTTAACGATTTCGTATGAGTTACGGATGAGGTCTTTTGTGAGCGCGTCCGGCGAAGAATGCGGGTCAAGACCTATCCAGTGTTTGGGCGACTCATTATAGGGGTTTCCGACGCAGTCATACTCAGCCTTCAGTTCTTAGCCGCGAGGGCACGATTATTTCGTCGATCCGTTCAGGCTGGCACTTGAGCGAGATAATCTGAAAATCATTCAGATCGAAGAAACAGAACATATGTCCGCAGACATAGAAAACCAGCACTCCTTCGCCGTTTTTGAATTTGACGAAAGGCAGTTTCTCTTCTACATCTGCGCCCAACGAAAGGCAGAAATCCTGTATCTCTTCTACGTTCATAAATGTGACTTTGTTATTTCGAGCACAAAAGTACAAAAAAAATCCCACATGTGCAAGGGTTTGTGGGATTTTTAGTTGTTTATTGCTGTTTTTGGCGAAGGAGGGCTTGGATGAATGTGTCGAGTTTGGAGTACTGCTTGCGACGGAGTACAGAGGAACCGGGTTGCGGTTTTTTCTCGAAAGGTGC
>CAJOEJ010000047.1 GCA_905233375.1 Paludibacteraceae bacterium
GACCAGTGTTCTCCGAACTGCTTGCCGACAGAGATATACGCTGCTGCGACGTGCTCGTCATAGCGGAAATCTTGAGGCGAATGACTGAGCGGAATCTCGTTACGAACAGAGTCCGTCGTCATGTGGTTGTTGGTGGAAGATAGACCGTACTTCACGCCGCACTCGATCATACCTGTCTGCCAAAACTTGGTCTGGAAATCCAGTTTCGCGCTGTATATATCAATTATCTGTTGGCTGTTGATAGTAAGGCCCAGCGAGTACGGAAGAACTTCATCGTACTCCGTCAACTGGGTATTGTTCGTCTTGTTATTATAGCGGTTATAGTCCACATTGACAGTCAATTCGCGCTCCAGCGCTTCGTTGAAAGTATGCGTGTAGTTAAGGTTCGCCGTGTGCTGGGGAGACTGTATCTGCGCACCGGTATGAGTCGTACTTTTACTCACTGTATCTGTTCCTTCCACCGTGTAGGCATAGTTACGACCATCGATAATTTTCTGATTCACACGCATGTACGGCACTTGAAGGATAAATCCAAACGTATTCACCGAATCGATATACCAATCATTTCCCACCTTCAGCATATAGTACTGAAAATTCAAGTCGTAGCCCGAATAGGAATAGTTCTCCATCGTCGGTGTCTTACGATAGGTCTCAAGGTCAATATCATTCTGCGCGAAGACTTGTGTCAACTGGCCGAAGGTATAGGTCTTCTCGCCACGGTAATTAATCATCAGCGAAGCCATCTCCTGATTCAACCACCGTTTCACATCGCCGAAATACATACCTCCGTACCCGACAGAAAGCATACCATTCAAACCCTTCATCATATTGCGTTTAGTCTTAATATTGATGATACCGCCTTGCCCGGACGCGTCATATTTGGCAGAAGGATTGGAGATAATCTCTATTTTCTCTATCGTATTGCCATCCGTACCATCGAGCATAGCTTTGAGTTGTTGTCCGCTGAGGTATGAGGGTTTGCCGTCAATCCAGATCTCTACGGACTTGCCGTTAACGGTAATGTTTCCGTCTTTGTCGATACGTACACCCGGGGCACGGCGAAGGATATCGTTGCCGTTGGAGCCGGCAGCCAAAGGCGAAGCACTCACATTGACCACTAGTTTGTCCATTTGGCGCTCGATAAGCGGTTTCTTGGCTTTCACTTCTACTTCCGCCAGCCGCTCCGTTTCTTCATGCAATACAAAATCCGGTCCTCCAAAAGCGGTGTGATAACCTACAAAGGATGCCTGAATGATATACGCACGCGCAGGAACCTCTATAGAATAATGTCCGTCCTCGTCCGTGATGGCGCCCGTGAGGAGTGTTGAGTCCGTGGAGAGAACAGAGACGGTAGCAAACGGAATGGGTTGCTTGCGGGTGTCCGTGACCGTACCTTTGACCGTTTCGGCAGATACCGTAAGGATGTTTTTAAAATCTGGTGCAAAGGTACTGCTTTTGGGGCAAACAGTATATGAAAAAACGGACATTGTACCTTTTTGAGGCGTTTTTATGCAAAAAAGATCGAGAAATCAGTCGTCAGAGGGATGCCTAACATCCGGAAATGGCTTGGCGAGACACAGCCCATCTGTTGAAACTCAAGTGCCATATGACTCAGATCATAATAGCCGTGCTGCAGGGCGATGGTCATCAAGTCTATCGGTTTGCCCTTTGCAGCAGTCTGCTGCATCGTCTGTATGGTTCTATGGAAACGTCGTAAACGAATGAATTGCTTGGGAGGTATGCCGACATAGGTGCGGAATACACGCAAAAACTGGCGTTCGCCCAAACAGGCAACAGAGGCCATTTCGGCGGCGGAGATATTACCTTTCGCTTCATCACAGGCGGTAATCACCTTACGCATACGCGTATAATTAAGGTCTTCCTTATGCGGTAGATGACCAAGAAAGAAAGCGTCTATCAGCGGCGCAATTTGCTCTGCCTCCAGCGTGGATTTGAAGATGTGATCCAGTTGCAGCAAACCTTCATCCCCGTACGATTGAGCGGTAAGCACTTGGCCGGAAAGTTGCTGCAAATCCATATGGAGAAGAGCGTGCATGCCTCCGGGTTCAAAATCTAAGAGCATTCCTTCGTACCAACCACTGAGTGTAGTGATACCGATAGTAGTCTGGTTTGCGCCGAGGGTACCATTAATGTCAGTGGTCACATTGCGTTGGAAAATAAGACTGCCGTAGTTGGGGAGCAGTTGCTGCACATGTTTTCCGTTGACAAAACGCGGGTCATCACTGGGCGGAGCCATCGTATCCGTTGAACCTTCCGCTTTGACAAACACATAGCGGGAAATATATGGCCGCAAGACCTCTGTAGGTTGAATAATTTGGAAAAACATGCTACATCTCTATTTGACTGCAAAGGTACTGTTTTTTTTTTAGTTTACCTACTTTAATCTGGCTTTGAGGGCGTTGAGTTCGGCGGTGAGGGTGGCAATTTGGCGTTTGAGCATGTATTCGGAAGTCTCTTCAGAGGCGGTTTTCTCGGCGACTTTGGCTTCGATGGTTTGGAGGTAGTTCTCATACCACGGTTCAAAGGGATGCTCGTTTTTCCACTGGAGTTGCAAGTAGGCATATTTCCAGCCTTTCGGGTCACTGTACTGCTTGTTATTCGGGCCGTAGTGCATGGCATCTTTCCATTCGCGGGTGATTTGTTTGATGGCTTGAGGGTCTTGCCAAAGTTCGCGAATT